>JBGSJS010000001.1:0-12449 GCA_041741735.1 Desulfomonilaceae bacterium
CGCCCCCGTAGCTCAGTGGATAGAGCGACGGATTCCTAATCCGCAGGTCGCAGGTTCGATTCCTGCTGGGGGCACCAAAAAGAACACTGACTTAGGTCGAAAAGATCTAAGCCTTTCTTTTCTCCCACCGTTTTTCAAGTACCAATAAGTACAAAAAGTTACCAACAGGACACAACTCCTTGTCCCACCAATAGGCCCAAGAAGTCTACCCTGAAAAGCCTGTCGTGACAATCCCCTTCCCGATCTTTTGTCCCACCAATAGGCCCGGATATTAACCATTAATGTCAACGTATCAGCCCAATTAATCACCATGGTTAAAAAACCGGATTGACGGTAGCGGGCCGGCGCGATGCTTGCCGTTCAAATTACTTGTGACAGGGGACGGCCTCCCGGGTAAGAAAATGACGCCTGAATCTGAGTGCCCCACGGCGTTATTCCGGAAACGAAAGGACACAACTTGTGAGAATGCCGAATGAAGTCAGAGAATGCACAGCCTCTATCGGATATCGAGAAAACAATGAATTTCAGAGGGTTGCAACTGGTCTTCTTGTTGGTATACCTATGTCCGGGACGTCCTGAAGACTTCAGCGTTTATTTTGTGACGGCGAGGCACGTCATTCAGGAGATTGAGAAGCGATCGCTTTATAGCGGTCTGGTGTGAGGCTCAATGTCGGGGCAGCCCCGGCAATTCTCTTTCAGACCAGGGTGGCTGACTGGTATTTTCATACCGATCCGACGGTTGACGTCGCTGTTGTACCGATCTCTCTCGGAGACGTCGATCGCAGAGCATATACCACAGAGCTCCTTGCCACGAGTACGGTGATGGAGAGGGAGAGAATTGGTGTCGGCGACGAGGTGTTTTTGGTCGGGATGTTTATTCACCAGATGGGACAGAAGAGGAACATTCCAATAGTGCGGGTTGGAAACATCGCAGCAATGCCGGAAGAGCCGGTGAGAACGAGCATGGGAATGATGGAAACGTCCCTCTTGGAGTCCGGATCCATCGGTGGATTAAGTGGGTCTCCGGTTTTCGTCCATCTCGGCCAATTGAGAAACATTGAGGTGGGGATGATGGGCTCTTCGCATGAGCTCACGCCTGGCGGCAACAGCGACCGGACCGGGCACGACACCCGGGCCCCTCAGCAAGTGAAGAGACCTTGACGGAACCGTGGGATCTCGTTGACAAGCGTTGGAGGCTGGGAGTAGAATATCACGAGAATGCTTGGCAGGACGGCAGAACAGGAACAGCTTGCTGAAGAGAACCGGCATCCAATCCCTTAAGCTATGAGTGCGTGTCCTTTTAACCAGTTGAATTCGTAGTGGAATTCTGTTTCCAGGCGCGCTGAGGGACGGAGACGAAGTCGTTTGTTTCGACAATATGACCGAATATGAGCTGAAGCGAGCAGGTTAGGCCACCGCCACCGCAAGGGATTATAACCGGAATCTTGTCCGGGACATGGGCGCAAGGATGGCCCTGGAAGTTGTGAGAGACGCCGAAACGGTATTCGGTCACTCTTCCGGATACTCATCGTGCACACAGCGGCTCAACCCTTCCGGCTACGCCTAGCGCTGGAAGCCATTACAATTCACGAGACGGTAGTTCTCTGAGTGCACGATGTTCCAAAGGGAAGCACGTTCAAGGTCTGGTGGTGGAGCCACACAATAAGCTCTATCGACGGGAGCGATGGCAAACTCCCCCAGGCGACTCTGGGGTGGCTCCTCTTCCTTGCCGACGAAGTGCTCTTGGGGAGCCGTCACCGGGCGATGTACGATCTGTTTCGGCACGAAAAATTCTTCTGCGTGTGAGGAGTTTACCGCCGGCCGAACCTGGAGATGATCAAACGAACATACGCGGCGATACACGGTCCCGACGATCGTATCTTCCGACTCATCGAAAAGCCCTGCAAACCGTTCAATCCAATTATGGGAACGGGAAATGTGCTGTTTTGGGAAGCTCTTAGACTACATCCCGTTCGCCTCCGTCAACACCGGCACGCATGAAAAGGAGCTTCCAGACCTCATTCGATGCGCCATAGATGATGGGGAAGTCGTGAAACTTTTCGACATTTACGGAACGTACAGCAAAATAAACTGCCCGGAAGAATGGCCGGTTACCGAAAGTAGCCGGTCGGCAGGGACGGGATGCGCAGATGCGATCCCGCCTGACGGAAAACAGACTTGACTCGCCCGACTCAACCCCGAGAAAGAACGGACGGTTCGTATTCGATCGACGCCGTCTCGCGCGAGAAGGCTCACAATAGTCTCGAATCTTGTCAACGGGCTCCTCATCTGGTGATCGATCCGCTCAAGGGCCTCGGACTGCCGTCCTGGAGTGAGCTCTGGATGTATCGGGATTTGTTTGTGATTCTCGTCTGGCGTGACATTCTCGTTCGGTACAAACAGACATTGCTTGGCGCCGCGTGGGCGATACTGCAGCCACTGACCGCCATGGTCATCTTCACGGTGGTGTTCGGACGATTTGCCCGGATGCCGTCCGACGGCCTCCCATACCCGATTTTTGCCTATTCGGCTCTGGTCTTGTGGACCTATTTCTCCCAGGCGCTGAACCAGTCCGCAAACAGCCTGATCCTCAACGAAAGGCTCGTCACCAAGATCTACTTCCCTCGGGTGCTCTTGCCGACAGCTCCCATAGTTGCCGGGTTGCTGGATCTCGCAATCGGATGCTGTCTCCTGGCGGTTCTCTTGCCGTTTTATGGGTTGGGCTTGTCCGGGAACATCTGGGCCGCTCCCATCATGATTCTCCTCACCGCAGTAACCGCGGCCGGGGCCGGAATGCTCATCTCAGCGCTCAATGTGAAGTACCGGGATTTCAGGTATGTGCTGTCGTTTCTCATCCAGGTCTGGTTCTTTGCGAGCCCCGTGGTGTTTCCCGCAACGCTCATCCCGGAAAAATGGCGCATTCTGCTTGCCGTGAATCCCTTGGCCGGAGCCGTGGAAGGCTTCCGATGGGCCCTGCTCGGCACCGGCACCGATCCATGGCCGCTTCTCGCTTCGAGTTGGCTTTCGGCAACGGCACTCCTTGTCGTGGCACTGATCTACTTCAGCCGTTCGGAAGAGTATTTCGCCGACCTCATTTGACACGGGAGCTCCGACCACGCACATGAGCCGCACGGCAATAAGAGTACAGAATTTGAGCAAACGGTACCGTCTGGGCGCAAGGCGAGAACAGTACCCTACGCTCCGAGAAACCATCATGGCCACGGTAAAGGCCCCGTTCAGAAGTCTCAGCGGGTTGCTGGGAGGCCGTGAGAGAGACCGGGACATTCTCTGGGCGCTCAAAGACGTCTCTCTCGAAGTCAACGAAGGAGAGGTGCTCGGGATTATCGGCGGAAACGGAGCAGGGAAAAGTACGTTGCTGAGAATCCTGTCCCGCATCACCAGACCGACATCGGGACGCGCAGAAATATTCGGCCGCGTCGGGAGCCTCCTCGAAGTGGGAACAGGATTTCATCCCGAGTTGACGGGCCGGGAGAATGTCTACCTGAACGGTGCGGTCCTCGGAATGAGAAAGACTGAAATCGACCGCCACTTCGACAGCATTGTCGATTTCGCCGGGATCGAGCAATTTCTCGATACACCCGTGAAACGCTATTCCACCGGGATGTACGTAAGGCTCGCTTTTTCCGTTGCCGCTCACCTCGATACCGAGATACTCCTTGTGGATGAGGTGCTGGCAGTGGGGGACATGGGCTTCCAGGAGAAATGCCTGGGCAAAATGAGTGAAGTCACCCGACAAGGCCGAACGGTCCTGTTCGTGAGCCATAACCTGGGTGCGGTAGGTAAGCTGTGCTCCCGGGTGGCCGTTCTTCTCCGTGGGGAGACTGCTTATCTGGGCGGGACCGAGGAAGGTATTGCGACCTACACAAAACAGTATGCGGAGACAACGGAAGGCAACGATCTCATAACGGTCAATGCCGATTCCTTTCACACCGATTCGAAGTACCGTTTGGCTGGGCTGGAGATCAGAAACAGGGAAGGGCAACCGTTGGAGTATCTGTGCACCGGGGACCCCGTGGTGTTTCGCATCAAATACGAAATGAGGGATGAGCTGCGAAAGCCCAATTTCCGATTACAGATTTTCTCTGAAGATCGCACCGAGCTGTTCCGTGTTGCATCTGCGTACATTTCAGGAGTTCACGTACCTATCCTTCCCGTTGGGACCGGCCACGCAGACTTGCTCATTGACTTCTTTCCGTTCACGTCGGGTAAGTACTTCATCGATCTCGGATTGGCAGGTCACGGAGAAGGTTTTGTTCATACGGTCGAATACGCTGCTACCATAAAGGTGCAGGGCAAGGATGTTTATGGATCCGGTGTGCACATGACTACACGGCTCGGTTTCCTGGTTTTCCCGCACGACTGGGCGATCTCGGTGAACGGTCAGGAGATCTCCACGAGGTCCGATCAGTGATCGGAAACGATTTCCCCATGGCCAAGGCCAAGACATGCAGATCAAGGCTTTCCATGCCTTCCCTCTTTAAGCGGACAAGCCCTGTGTCACGATATTCCCTGTGAGCGAACGGTCGGCTCGGCGTAGATGTCTATTGATAGTCCTATATTCCGGTGGAAATACCCGTTTCCCGGCAATGCTCGTAATCGTAGGCTGAAAAGAAGAATTTAGCTCTTCGCTTTTTTGGGTGGGAATCCCTGGGAGCCTGTTGCACGACAGGCTCCCGGAGACCGGAATCCCGCGTTGCAAGCCAAGTCTAATACCCGTTTTCTCTTAAGCGAGCCGCCGCACCACGAGACCAAGGGATCCAGAAAAAATTTTTTCCTCCGAGCATGGCGATTGACGAGCTCATGCGAAAAAACGAGAGTCAGGTGCCCCATCAGGTCAAACTGATAATGCCATGGAGAAAAACCAGCTATCTTCCTTGAAGTGTCCTCAGACAAGCTCTTTTGCCTCCATTGCTCGTGTTCTTTCCGGATTCATCTCAAAAAAATGTTCCCTATCTTTCGAGAAGCGTCACCACCCCCGTCCATTCCGGTGGGACACCGTTCACCATGTATTCGGCCGGCGTTTTGATAGATTTGGGCTGCCAAATCGGCCTGATTCTGCTCCGGAACCTGATTGAAATGAACCCCGGTTTCCGCAAATCTCTTGCCATGGCATAGCTGAAGGCCGTTTTCAAATTAAGGACCTCGGAAAGTCCACACGACTGCAGCGGTAAACGGGACAGTGGATTCCGGCTTTGCGGCCCCATTGCAGAGAAATCCCCGGTCGTGTTAGAGTAAACGTGATCGGTTGAATGAATCGGCGGTACCTGCCTCGGAGGAAGCGTTACGCGTGGCGGCTAAGACGTTCGATGCGAATGTCGGGATGAACGGCTGAAACCCTTTAGAAGAGGCGTTTGCGCTTATCCATATGCACGTCCGCCGTTCACTCCCAGTGTTTACGACCGTGCCTGCAGACTTGTACAAAGCATATGACATGAGGTGTCGGATCATGAACTTTCTGCAAGAAGTGAAACTCATACAAGGCGGTATGGGTATTTATGTATCCAACTGGCGGCTGGCCAAAGCCGTCGCTATGGAGAAGCCCGGCATAACGGCCGGAACTGTCTCCGGTACTGCCCTGGATGTGGTTTACGTGCGACTGCTCCAGCTTGGCGATCCCGGAGGTCATGTTCGCCGCGCTTTGGCCGCTCTTGATGCGCAGTTCGGGATCGCTATCGGCCGAAAGATATGTGACCGCTACTTCATTGACGGCGGCAAAGCGCCGACCACTCGTTACAAGAGTGCTCCCATGCAAATAGTGCATGCACAGAATAGAAGCGATGCTATTCCGCCACCGGTTCAGCTGGAGGTGCCTGTCGCACTCACCCTGGACGACGACATCGTCGAGCTCTTGATCGCCACCGGTTTTGCCGAAGTCTGGCTGGCCAAGGAAGGGCACGAAGGCAACATATTCATCAACTTCTTGAAAAAGATCGATGTGCCCCTGATCTACGTGATGTACGGCGCTATGCTCGCCGGTGTGGACGGGGTAATAGTAGGGGCGGGCAACCCCGAGGGCTTACCCGCGATCTGTTCCCGTTTGGCTCGCCATGAAGCCGTTACCACCGAATTGTTCCCGTTGTATCGTGAGGCGGGTGACGCCTTCCACCTGCCTTTCGATCCCCAACTGGCGGCTGACGGCAAATTGGCACAATCCCCCCTGCGCCGACCGGCTTTTCTAGCGATTGTGTCGCAGGTCAATCTAGCCAAGGCCCTGGCTCAAAGCCAAAGTGAAGCGCCCGACGGCTTTATCGTCGAGCACCACACCGCGGGAGGCCACAACGCCGGTCCGCAAGGGCCGATGAGGCAGGATAGCAAGGGACAGCCCATCTATAGCGAAATCGACGAGCCTGACCTGCAGGCTATCCGAGAAGTGGGACTTCCTTTCTGGTTGGCCGGCGGCTATGGGACTCGGGAGAAATTGCAGCAAGCTTTGGACGCCGGTGCCACCGGTGCCCAGGTGGGCTCAGTCTTTGCCCTGGCCGAGGAATCCGGCATGAAACCGACCTTCCGCACTGCGATTCTCGCTGCGCTTAGAAACGGAACAGATGACGCTACGCTGGTCCGGACGACGCTGTTCTCTCCCACGGGGTACCCGTTCAAAGTAGTGCAATTGAACGACACCGTTGCGGACGATACGGTCTATTCCGCTCGGCGTCGGGTTTGCGATGTTGGCCTTTTGCAGCAACGAGGGCTCAGCAAAACGACCGCAGATGGAACGCGACGGCTTTTCCACCGCTGCCAGGCCGGACCGATCTCGGACTTTGTCGGTAAACGTGGTTTGCAGCGCAACACGGAAGATCGGCGTTGCCTTTGTAACGGCCTCCTCTCGTGCGTGGGGTTTGCGCAAGTTGTCAAACATAACGGAGAAACGGCTGAGGAGCCTGCGATCGTCACCCTGGGGAATCATCTCGACGGCATCCGACGACTCTCGCGCCACGGGCAAACCACGTACTGGGTGCGAGATGTAGTTACCGACATCCTCGGGACTTAGGGGGACCGGAACGCGGCAAAGATAGAGTCGCACTTCCAAAGAGAGCGATAGGGGAGCGGGCCTTGCAGTAGAACGGGTCTCAAGGGCTGGAGTCGGCTCTTGGCTCATTACGTATGGCGGTTGTCATGGCCGTGCTCAACGATTCGGAGCCTGTCAGAGGAGGAAGAGAAGACCGAAAGGTGTACCGATCCGGAAGGATTTGATTCCTTTTCTGCGGGCGGCAGGCAAACCGAGTCTATTTACCGGCCGAGTCTTTCGTACGCCTGCGGGAAGTCCACCAAATGAGGATTTTTTGAAGAAACATTGACGCGGTTCCGGGCGTGTTATAGTCACCGGCACCAACATCAACGCCTAGAGCCTGTTGTCCGACAGGCTTCCCGCTATTTTGCGGACAGACCGATTAGGATCGGAACAAAGCCCCCTTGAATGAATTCAGGAATTACCGCATCGGAACCCACAAGGTATTAATATAGCAATTTTTTTTGCTGTTGACAGCGACTTCCGGTGAAAGTACAATATTTGAGCGACAATTGACATTGTTCTTTATCGCCGGCGGTGATGGGTTGTCTGAATTACCTTTCACCGCTTATTTGACTCTTTCACGGAGGATCGTCATGGCTGAGTACAAAGCGTCAACTCCACAGTTAGAAATCCTTGGAGGCATGATCGTTTCCGTTTGGGCAGCTTTTCCGGAAAGTTTTCAGAAGTCCCTCAGAGAGGTTTTGCTGAAACACGGGGTGGCGGACGTAAGCCCGGAACATTGGTATTTGCTCCAACCAACTCTGGATGCATTGAAGGAAATCGAGGAGAAGTTCGGCCATCACATACTGTCACAAGTGGGAGCGCAGGCGGCTTTGAGAGCACCCGTTCCACCGGAAATCAAGACTTTTGCACAATGTATGGCCGCACTGAATGTTACTATTGGAAGAATGCATCGGGGTGGTTCTCCAGGGGGGTATAAGGTAGAGGAAGAGAAAGGAGAAGGCTTCATTCGGTATCGAGTGGCCGCTTCCACTCCATTTCCATGTTCATTGACGAGAGGGTATCTGGAATCTTTTGCTCAGCGGTTTAGACCGGCGGATGCCAAGGACGTTCTGGTAACACACGATGAAAAGCTCCCCTGTAGGAGGAACGGGGCTGACACTTGCACGTATATCGTTACGGTATGGGCTTAGGCAAGGGAGGATATTTGCTCGAGATAAGCCAAAATGCTCCGATATGACGGATTGGGAGTGCCGGTTTTTCAGTCGGATCGACCGGACATCCTCGCGGGAGTGGCGAGCGAAGAGTGCTCTCAGGGACGCGGCAGGTTTTCGGGCCCGGATGCACGCATAAAAGATTTGTCGGAAAGTATGAATAAGAAACGGACGAATTCGGTCTAGGCCGCGTAGCGTAGGGAGGGAGAAGTCGTCAAACAGTCTCAAGGGGCGTGGGGGGAGAGGCTGCGACCTCTATAAGCGCGTTGACATCAGGAACGAATCTGCTTCAAGCACGCCTTGAATCCGGCGCAGCCGGCACGTCTATGTTTTCCCGCTGCCAATTTCCTCTTGACTACCACCGAACGTTGGATAAGAATCTGACGTCAGATTCAGAACAAGGAGTCAGAGGAGAGATTAATGCCCTATTCCCTAATCCCGGAGATTAGCACCGATGTCGAAAACCTCCCCCGTCGGGAACGAAAGAATCTTCAGCAACGGGGGGAGATACTCCAGGCAGCGCTGAAGCTCTTCTCGGAAAAGGGATATCACAACGTCTCCATGCACGACGTCGCCAAAGGAGCCGAGTTTGGGATAGGAACATTATACAAATATTTCGGTAACAAAGAAGAATTATACAAAGCCCTTATCTATGGGGGGTCTGAAAAATTTCACCAAGCGATTCTAAGAGCCTTGGAAGAGGAACAAAATCCGGTTCGAGCCATCAAGAAGCACATTGCCGTCCGCCGGAAACTCTTCTTGGACGATCTGCCCCTTGTGCGCCTCTATTTTGGCGTAACCAGAGGAGCGGGCTTCAGCGTAAGGGCAGGTTTCGATAGGGAGCTCCGCAAGAAGCATGATGCATTTATAGAGAATTTGGCTTCAGTCTTTGAGAGAGGCATCAAAGAGGATCTCTTCCGTCCCCTCGATCCCTATTGCATGGCACTGGCACTTGACGGAATCATCAATACGTTTCTCTTCCGGATCATCGAAGATCCCGACCGATTCCGAGAGGAAGATAACCTCTCGATTGCCATGGACATCTTTCTCGACGGGGTGTTGAAGAAGTGAGAAAACACGGGTAACAGCGAACCGGCGACCTGACTTTGAGGCAAGCCCGACTGCGGAAAGGGGGCCGGTACGAAGGAAGAGAAGGCAGATGTCCAGCAGGAAGACCTGGGGCACGAACGAGACCGACTCTTGTCGGGCCGGCGTTACCAGTATGAATTCCAGAAGGAAATTGCGGAGCGTGGGCGTGTGGAAAAATCATTGTTGGACAATCGACGGAGACTTGAGTTTTCGTTGAGAGGGGCCGAGTTGGCGCTGTGGGACGTGGATCTTCAGAAGGACACGGTGTCTATCGATCAAACGTGGGCCGACATCTTCGGTCTTCCTCTCGACGCAGATCAGCCAAGCGCGACTTTTTGGCAGAGTCTCATTCATCCCAACGACCGACTCCGGGTGCTCAAGGTGTGGAATGACCATCTTGAAGGATCCAGCGAGCGCTTTGAGGCCGAGCATCGCATCAGAAACAAGTTCGGAGAATGGAAGTGGCTGCTTGCCCGCGGCAAAGCAGTGGAGCACACGTCGGACGGCAAGCCGCTGAGAGTTTCAGGCGTCGTCCTCGACGTCACGGGCCGCAAGCGTGCCGAGGATCTGCTGCTTCAGTCCAGAGTATTTGCCGATGCGACAGATCCGATCGTCATCACGGATCTGGAAGGCAGGCTGATTGACCTGAACCGAGCGGCCGAAGAGACCTTTGGTTGGAGCAAGGCCGAATTGATCGGCAACAGCATTAAAACAATCGTGCCTCCCGACCTTCAGGCGCAGGGAGAAGAGTTTCACGAGCGCTGCAAACGCGGCGAAAATGTCGAAAATGTCGAAGCTGCTCAAGTGACAAGGACTGGGACGACCGTGCCGGTCTTGCTCAGCCTCTCACTCTTGACCGACGACGAAGGCGAATCGATGGGCATTGCATCCATCACGAAAGACTTGAGCAATATCAGGCACACGGAAGAGATGCTGCGAGCTCAAACGCAGGAGCTGGGACGCAGTAACAAGGATCTTGAGGAGCTCGCTTACGTGGCCGCCCACGACCTGAGAGAGCCGCTTATCGGAGTTGCTGCTCACATAAAACTCTTGGAGCGGCATCTCAAACTGAAGCTCGACGTGCAGGCGCAAAGATTCATCTCACGCGCCTTTGCTACGATTGCTCGCATGGACCGTCTCGTCCAGAGCCTTTTGTTGAATTCACAGCTTGCAGGCAAAACAGAGCATCTGCAGCCCACTGATTGCAATGTCGCTCTGGAAGAAGCTCTGTCGGGATTGAGGTCGGCGATGGAGGAACGTGGAGCCAAGGTGGAAGGCGACCCGCTTCCCACGGTGATGGCCAATGCGTCGCTGCTCGTCCAGGTTTTTCAAAACCTGCTGAGCAACGCAATCAGATTTGCCGGCGATGAGCCCCTCAAGATTCGTATCGGTGCACAACGGGAAGAGAGGGAGTGGAGATTCTTTGTCAGGGACAACGGCATCGGGATCGAGCCACCCCATTTCGACAGAATTTTTCGTATTTTTCAGCAGATTGATACAAGCCCGGATCGTCCCGGAACCGGCATTGGATTAGCCGGTTGCAAGAGGATTGTGGAGCATCACGGAGGACGAATCTGGATAGAATCAAAGCCAGGAAAAGGCTCTACATTCTTCTTTACGATCCCGCATCGAACGGGCTCGGACTCGTGAACGGGAATGGAGCCGGCGCTCCGTACCTCTACTGCCTCAACATGGCGGATCGTGGCCGGATGGAGCCTCCGGCACCTCGATGGTGCCCGAAACAAGTGATCGAGGTGCGTGGCGGAGAAGATCGTTGCGCAATTCAGGACGAGAGGAGTTAACCCTATGGCGAAGATGAGGGAAATCAAAGACGCCGGAGACGCGAAAGTGAGCGAAGGCGAAACGTCACCGACGCCAATCGAGACCCGACAACAACAAACCGAAGACCGATCCTCCGAGGAATGTGCAGCCCGGAAGCTACGATTGAACGAATCTCTCATTCAGTTCGGGTCCGAGGTTGCCAAGGCCAAGCGGTTTGCCGATGAAAAAGAAATCGCAATTATGGCGGGCTTCGAGAATTTGCACGCTCCATCGACGTCGAGTCAAGCTGATGCCAAAGGAGTCTTCCAAAATCGGAATGAGCTCACCGCACGCTCGATCAAACGCGAGCTGTCTGCATGCATGCGCGAAATCGAGAGGAAAATCGAAGAGCTCATTCATCGATAAAATTACCGGACAAAGCCGAAAAGTCCAAGAACATTTTTTCCAACAAAGGCGAGAGCAATTTGAACACGAGCATAGCCGGCACACATAGTATCCGAGGTTGCCCCATGCGCACATCGACGGGAACCGTCAAATTATTGATCCTCACGGTTGCAGTGCTCATGATTTTCGGCTGCGACCGAGGCAAGAAGGCTCCCCCGCCCCCGCCCCTAGCGGAAGTGGCTACGGTGACGGTCCAGCCGGAAAAGATCGTATTGACTACTGAATTGCCGGGTCGCACCTCTCCATATCTTGTTGCGGAAATCCGACCACAGGTCAATGGAATCATACAGAAACGCCTGTTTAAGGAAGGTTCCGATGTCAAGGCCGGCCAAGTGCTCTATCGGATCGATCCCGCGCCCTTCCAGGCAACGCTCGACAGTGCGAAGGCCAACCTTGCTAAATCAGAGGCTAATCTGGTGGCAACCCGCTTGCGGTTCGAGCGATACAAGGGATTGCTTGCCGAACAGGCCGTCAGTCAGCAGGACTATGACGACAGGGAGGCCGCTCTGAAACAAGCCGAAGCCGACATTGAGTACGGGAAGGCCGCGGTTGAGACGGCCCGCATCAATCTCGAATACACCCGTGTCAACGCTCCCATTTCCGGCCGCATCGGCAAGTCCAGCGTCACGGATGGTGCTCTGGTGACTGCGTATCAGGCCCTCGCCTTGTCAACCATTCAGCAACTGGACCCCATTTACGTGGATGTGCCCCAATCCACGACCGAACTTCTCCGATTGAGGCGCCGGCTGGCTGACGGTCGGCTCAATCAAAACGGGACAAACCAGAATAAAGTTAAGCTCATCCTGGCAGACGGTGCAGCGTATCCCCAGGAAGGGACGCTTCAGTTCCGTGACGTCACGGTGGACCCGGCAACTGGGTCCGTGATCCTGCGGGTCGTCGTTCCAAATCCTGAAGGACTTCTATTG
>JBGSJS010000002.1:0-286361 GCA_041741735.1 Desulfomonilaceae bacterium
CAGCGGCCTGTCAATCCGCTCGGCGGTGACCCACCGACCGGAGAGCCGTGTGCGGGAGATCCGCCTGCACGGTTCGGAGGGGGGAGCGCCGGGTAACCGAGCGTTCCTACCCCTATTTCACAGTCTGCCCTTTCAGGGCAAGGATTTCCCGCGCCCTACAGGGGCGCACTCCGAGTAGCCATGGGTTTCAACCCATGGACTGGAACACGGCAAGATGACGGGCTTATTTCGTGACAGACCCTACCTTTCGTAAGTCTTCGTTGCCGTATAGGCAAACCTCTTGTTCCAGCCCGCTACGTTCAGGACAACGCAGTCACGGACATACTGTCTCTCCCACCGGGCAGGCCCTTCCTTCTTCACCCCCCGACGAAGACTATCCTGAAGGGGCCCGAAGCGCTCCGGCTTCTGCGTGTGCTCGTACATGCTGAGGACGACCACGTATATCAACGGCTTGTCATCCTGACACATCAAATGAAGATACGTGTACGTGTCCCGACACTTGGGAACCAGGTTGTTCGTGACAAGCTCGTTCGACTTCAGTCTTCTCATGAAGTCATCCCTGTTTGTTGCGGTGACCTGGCTGTCCGATGGATCTTTCACCTCGACAAGCAGAATGCGGTCGGTCTCTTCCACAAGGAAATCAACCTTTTTCATGAGGTTAGGCATGGGGGAATTCTGCCCGTCCATCTTCATTGCCCTCAGTGCTCCCGAGAAATCGAACCTCAGTTGACCTTCCTGGAGGATCACAACTCTCCCCCTTGGTCGAGGGCACGCTCGACGTCGCGATCGTACAGATCCACAAAAGTATCGAGGATGACGTTGGGGTCTATCAGATCCACATCCTCGGTCATGGTGCACGACACACCGTCCTCTTCATTTTCTCTAAACAACGAGAAGAAACGGACCCGATCGGATTCTTCTTTCTGGAGGTCGAATTCCTTCAGCACCACATAGCTGTGCGTTGCCAGAAAGATCTGCACCCCGAGGCGCTGAAGCTCCAGAAGAATGCCCACGAGCGCACGCATCATGGAAGGGTTAAGGTTTGTCTCGGGCTCGTCCCAAAAGAGGATGGAATCCTTGGCAATGGTGCCGTTTCTAATCAGCAGCCAGAGCAGTCCGAGTTTTCGATATCCCTCGGCGAGCAGCGTGAACTCCAGTTTCCACTCACCTTTTCGGCGGAAGAATTCCTCACCCTCGACTTCTACTTTTCCGCCGATGAGTTGCTCAATGCGAGCGAGCAATTTCCGGAATGCCTCAGCGATCTTCTCTTCACGCAGAGAAGGAAGCAAAGCCTTTCGAAGAATATCGGGGTAAATCTCTTCGTACGCCACTTCGCGTTTTTCATAGAGAGCGAGAAACCCCGCAGCGTTTGCCAGCATTTCTTTTGTCGGAATGAACGCCCACTCCATGGGGGTTTCTTGCAGCGAGTGCCCGTCTTCTACGACTGAGGCAAGGTCGGGTCTAGCGGTGATGTACATCTTGTGACCGGTGTCGCCTCGGAGTATTTCCACGTCAGCATCCAAGGTCCCACGATGCACTAAATTGCTGAACCCCCCGCGGGACGGCAAGAACACTGTGAGTAGTTTTTGGCCCATACGCTTCGGAGGTACTGTGATACCCGTAAACTTTGGGGGCACCGTGAAGTCGCAATACGCATGTAGTACCTTGAGAAGATGCGTCTTCCCCGTACTGTTTCCGCCGATGAAGACGTTCAGGCCGGGCGAGAAGTCGATATCCAGTTCTTTGAACGCCGTGAAATTGTTCAATCGGAGCCGTGTCAGGGCGTGCGTGCTCATTTCATACCCTCTTGATATCCTTGCGGTAACGGCTTTTCACTGCATTTGGCGGGCGGGGTTGTCTACAAGCGTCAAGACGTCGTCTTGTCCCTCGATACGATTCGATCTTCCCGCGGGGAGCGCACATCCTGCACGATGCGGTCGATGCTTTCGGTGACCTCCCTGAGCTGCTCGGAGAGCTCGGGAGTGGGCTTGGTTGCCCCATGTCGAAGAGTCCGGAACCAATCAGCGGTTTTCTTGATGAGATCCGAAAGCGTGGCGAGCTCTTCTCGGGCTAAAGATCTTTCCTCTTCACTCCCCGTGGTGGATGCACCGGCCAAGGTGACGGCCCTTCGCACGGCATCGCGCATACTGTGATAGAGCTCCCCTTCCTCGCCCCCCGCGGAGACCGCGGCCATTGATCCCGATTTGAGCTCCGCTACGAGGTCGAATACTTCTGCCGTGACCGATCGAAGCATCTCTCTATCTAACGGCTCCAGCTCTTGAACGACCTTCGCGTATTCCCCGGCAATGACAATCCAATGGTGATCCGCGGAGAAAAGGCTCCAGGAGGGCACCAACGGCTGCCTGTCCTTATGGAGCAGGAGGCCGGCTACCGGCGGTGCGGCCAGCGCCACAAGGAGCAAGAGTATCCCCGACACTCCGCCGATGAGCAAGGCCGCAAGCAAGGCAAGTGCGGAGACGGCAAGACCGGGATTGAGGATCAATCGCTTCCAGTCCAACCCTCGACCGGAAGGGGCTTCCGGAACGAGGCGGCCGTTCACCTTCCAGGCTTTCATGGCATCGAGTATCCGTCGCCCGGATTCTTCATCGATTCCGCTAACAAGCACAGAAGAGGATGACGAGAGCCGTTTTTCGGTTTCTAAGAAGTCAAGTTGGGGAAACCAGTTTCTCAGGGCTGCCTGAACCTCACTCCGCACCTCGGCCGAGGGGATCTCGCCTATCTCGACTGCAAACGAACCTCTCTTCACCACCGACGGAGAAAGCCGTCCGCAAAGGGGACAAAAAGGATCGTGTTGGGGCGGTCCCGACTTGCATCGAGCACACCCGCTCTGGAGGTTGGTCTCCATATGAGTGATTCCGAGTGCTATTCCAGAGACTTGACGTCGAGGTCCGCGATCATGGATTCCAGCGGCTCGTCTATCCCCATGGCAACCGCAAGCCTTCTCAGCTCGGCCATTTCCTGCTGAGAGATCTCTCCGTCCGCCTTGGCCAAAAGAAGGCCTATTCTCAGGAACGTCTTCCTCAAAAAGACGGTATCAAGGCTGTGAGAAAGCCCCTCAACGGAAAAGGGTATCTTGCCCAGGCTCTCCAAGTCGAGATCCACGTTCCCGTCTTTCAGAAACGACTGAATGAGCGCTTTCTCGCGGTCGTCTACACCGTCGATGCCTGCCAAATGGTAGAGACCGTGCGCTATGGCACGAACCTGATCCGGTCTGATTTCACTCGTAGTTTCGGTCTGAACGATCATGCGGTATTCCTCCAACCTCCTGTCGGGCCCTCGTGAGGACGAACAGAGACTCCGGAACCTGCCCCGGGTCCGTCTCACTCGGCTAGGGCTTTCCCGATGGAGAGCTCCATCTGGGTGGCACTTCTCCACCTCTTGTCCGGCTCCTTTTCCAGGCACCTGAGAATCATCGCATCCAACCAACCGGGTATCGTGTACTTGTGCACCCTCGGCGGAATGGGATAGGTCTTGAGATGCAGGAATCCGTATTGCTCCACGTCGGAACCCGTGAACGGATCTTTCCCCGTGACCAACCTGTAGAGCATGACGCCCAAAGAGTATATGTCGGCGAGGAAGGCATTCACCGACCTGCTGCCAAGGACAAAGGCTTCAGGCGGCATGGAGCAGAGATCTACCCCCGGTTCCTCCCACAGCCGTTTCTTGTATCCCCGCACCGCCACAAAAGAGCGCCATACGCCGCACCCGTCAAGCTTGACCACTCGTTGGTCCTCTTCAAACAGAAAGGAGGAGAGTGCCAAGCCCAAATGGGGTACCCGGCGGATATTGCCGTCGAGCCCTCGATGCATGTGGGCGTAGCCTACTGCGTTGCATATCTGCGGCAGAATCTTTACCACGAAATCAAGGGAGACTCCGTCCGGTTCCCTGTCAAGAAGATCGGCGAAGCTCACGGGGACGTACTCATAGACCAGAGTGGTCCACCCGGCCACGCTCCCGGAACCGAGGATTCGCAGGATGTTCCGGTCATCCATGTTGGACTGGTAGACCGTGATCTCCTTGAGCAGCTCGTCGATGGTCCCGTCCGGTACCAGTTCCGGGTTGAAAAGCTTTACGGCCGCAGGACTGCCGGTTCCTGTAGCCGGTTCCGCCTTGAATGTGGCCGAGCGTGTTCCGGCGTATATCAATTTGGTGATCACGTATTCTTCGTCAGGGAGAGAGCCGTCCCTACCGGGGAGCAAAGAGATGTCCTCAAGCGCCGTACCGACCATCTCCATCAGAGCTTCGGCACCTTCGTCCGACAACTCGCCCCGCGCCGTGGATTTCGGTGCGGCCGTGGCAGGTGATGCAGCGGTTCCGGGAACCTGTTGAGCCGTTTCCGGATGGTGACGGGTCTGTTCCGTCGCATCGGCGGGGACCTCCGGAGAGACGGCGTGGTCGTCCTCCGCATGGGTTTCTTCGTATACGACGTCGCCTTCCTGGGGGACTGCCTCTTCTCCGGTGTATTTCGATATCGCAGTACCGCAGGCGGGACACACGTCAAACGGCACGGGATGAATGTGGCCGCACACCGGACAGTGATGCAACGATCGGAGAAATGCCTTTTCCTGTCGAGCCTCGTATTCCTCTATCTTACGGTTACGGCTGAAATAGTCTTCCTTCGAGAGCACTCCTTCGCCAATGAGTTTCTTGACGAGCGCTATCATTTCCCTGGCGGTCACCTTGTGCTTGGCCAGAAGATCCCTGTCTTTGACACCTTCGCAGTAGTCTTGCACGAATTCGTCTACATCAAGTGTGGCGGCCATCAACTACCCTCACGACCTGCACTCCGGTCTGTCTAATTGGGGGACCGGTTGTGCCTCGACCCATCCGACGCAAAATTGTTTTCGGAGATCCACACGCTCCGACGGTGCAATCTGTCCGCGGCCGGGCCTGGCTCCTAAAGGGGGCCATACCCCCAATCCCCGGGGAACGTGCTGGCATAGCGGCCCAAAAGGCGGGGAGGAAGCCCTCCGGCTCGGCTGTTTTCATCAATCCTTCGACGTCACCGGACCAGATTTCCCCCGACTTGCCTCATCAGCATGCCCGGCGCTGTTTGACAAGCCGCTGACTATTCGGTCGTTTTTCTCTTTGTTCCCGAGGCTGAACCCGCACGCTGCTGTGAAGAGTATAGCACCACTAGGGGTCGAGACGAAATAAATTGTGAGATCCGGGGTCGCGCCGTAGTCCAACGGGCTTAATGCCCCCTCAGTTGATGCTCCCACCAGGAAAGGTCCGGATGAACCAGACCCCACGTATCGTTAGCCTCCAGGATGGCTTCGATCCAGGTAAGGGAGTTCTGCGGCGAGTGGTTGTATATGAGATCCCAAACGTCCCTCGCCGCAGCACCCAGGATCAGTATCGTCGCTACCGCCTGTGCGAAGTCCTCGGGAATGTCAATGGGAATATTCAGCCTTCGTTCAGGATACATGGCCTTGTGCCGTCCGCCTTTACAGCGCTTGGTCGGGCCGATCGGCCGCCGGCCCAACCGGCTGCTTCGGCGCGACAGGAACGCAGAAAGTTCAGTCAGAATCCGCCTTCGGTTCGAGGGTACCGAACCGAAGGTTCTCAATGTGCTTTTCGCACATCCTCTTCCTTCACAATAGTACAGGTGTACGTAAAAATCTGCGCCGTGGGGCTCTTCCACCCGTCCCAGCCTAACCCTGCCTTGTCCCTGGAGCAGTGTCCGAGGAGCTCCTCAAGGCTCCACCCGGTTTCCGTGGCCACCTGGGGAAGAAAAGTGCCACTTCTCCCTTTGTCTCTTATCACTATTCCGTCTCGTCCGAGCTTGATTTGCTCCAAGGGGCGGGAAATACGGTACAATGGCGAAAGGATGGAGATTTCCACGTCGAGCTGAGGCACCTCGGCCGGGGTGATCCGGTCGGTGATGAACCTCGGATCGAAGACCGCGGATTGGCCCGCAATGTCGGCAACAGTTTTCCAGAGGGGCCGGTCCGATTGGAAGCAGCCGATGCAACCTCGCAGCTTCCCATGGTTCTTGAGCGTAACGAAACAACCCGCCTTCACCTGGAGCTCCGGATTGTCGCAGGGCCGTCCATCCCTCCACGTTCCTTCGATCGCCGCCCGGGCCCCTTCTCTGGCGCGAGCGATCAACTCTCTCCTCGCCTCCTCGCCCACGACTATTTTTGGCGGCGCTTGCTCCCTCTCCATCGCGGTCTTTCCCGAACCGGTGAATATCACCGCTCCGTAGCCCACCACCCGTTTGGTATCGCCCGAGGCTTTGGCGGAATTGGTGCAGCTCACGATGCGGGCCTCATCGATGCCGAGGCGTCCCACGGCGTCTTCAACGCACATAGCCGCCTGAAGTCCGCACATGGTTACCACCACTCCCGGATACCGCTCTGCAAGCAACCTCTTATTCTCGGCGGTGAGAGTCTTCGGTTTGAGGGATGCTACCGCATCGAGGATTGCCTTGTCCACCTTGTCCGCGGTCGCCGCGTTCGGGAAATGGGACAGATCCGAGGAAATCAGTACGAGCGTGCTCGGCTTCGACGCCAGATCGCCCAATGCGCGGGCCACGATCTCCCAATCCTGGGGATCGTCGCTGTTCGTTACGAGCGGCACTATCTTGAACGGTTTGCCTTTGGCAACGGCGAGGAGGTACGGCAGTTGGACTTCCAATGAATGCTCCCGAGCGTGTGCCCGGTCGTCGAGCTCGATGCGATTGCTCTTTTCAACAAACCTCTTCGCCAGTTCCGTGTCGACGGGAACTCTCCCCAGCGGAGTGTCCCAGAAATCCGCGGAGCTTACCGCCGCGGCTTTCGTGGGGACGTGATGACTGGGTCCCAACATCACGACCGTGTCATAGTGAAAGGCATCCCCCTCGATCTGCTTGAAGGCGGCCCCCATGGTCTCTCCGCAGTAGACGTAGCCGGCATGGGGAGCCATAATTGCCTTTACAGGGTGGGAGAGCTGCTGCTTGACGGCCTGCTTCAAGGTGTCGGCCACGGTTCGTTCCAATTTTTCCCGATCGTCCGGATAAAACATTCCGGCAACTGCGGCCTTCCTCACTTTCACCGGTTCCGAGGCCTCGACTTTGCCCCCGGTTTCAGCCGGCTTCTTCCAGTCGGACCCACCAAACCAGAACCAACCGGCTCCCGCAATGACGACCGCCGCCGCGGTCGCTAGCACGACATTCCTTTTCATGTCGGCCTCTCAGTGGTACCTTGCCTCACACTTTCCGGCAGAACAGGGCCGGCCGACAGGAATATCCCGAATTCAGCCACCCGTTGCCGTGGATGAGAAGGGTCAGGGGTGCAAGCCAGAGAACCATGACGAAGCTTCTCCTGCTTAACACCGGTTTGGTAACATTTCGGCATTCGTACGACGGGGTATGGGGCCCGAATCGAAATACGTTGCCGGTTCGGTCTGCAATCGAATGCGGACTGATGTCCTGGGATTCCATGGGTTAACTCCAAACTCCGGCAATGGTACTGCCGCATTTGGGACACTTGCCGTTCACGAGATTGTTCTCCCTGATGGAGAAGCCCCATCTCTTTACCAGTATTGTTCCACAATGAGGACAGTAGGTATGATCCGAGTCCGAGCCGAACACGTTGCCGACATATACATAGTGAAGTCCTATATCCAAGGCTTCCTGTCGAGCGTTGACCAGGGTCTCCTCCGGAGTGGGGGGAAGGTTACGGATCATGTACATCGGGTGAAACCTGCTGAAATGCAAAGGGGTGTCCGGACCGAGGTTGCTTAACATCCACCGGCACATCTTACGAATCATGGTGAGGTCGTCGTTGAAGGTGGGAATCACCAAATTCGTTACTTCCAACCACACCCCGCGTTCCTTCATCAGGACCATCCCGTCGAGAACCGGTTTGAGGCCGGCGTCGCACATGTCTCTGTAGAAAGGCTCGCTGAAAGCCTTCAGGTCGGTGTTGGAGGCATCGGTGACCTCGCAGAGCATCTCCATGGGTTTTCGGTTGATGTAACCCGCAGTCACCGTCACGTTGCGCAACCCGTGACGCCTGGCCAGAGCCGCTGTGTCCGTAACGTACTCGAAAAAGATCACCGGGTCGGTGTACGTGTACGCAATCGACCTGCATTGCTGTTGCAGTGCCGCTGCAACAACCTTTTCCGGGGGAAGATCGATAGTTCTGATCTCCTCGGGGGCGGCCTGGGAAATCGTCCAGTTCTGGCAGAATTTGCAGTGGAGATTGCATCCGGCTGCGGCAAGAGAAAAAATCGGGGTTCCGGGCAGGAAATGAAAGAGCGGCTTCTTCTCCACAGGATCTATGTGAACGGCACAGGGCTTGCCGTACGTAACCGCCCGCACCTCGCCGTCGATCGCTATTCGGGCCTTGCAATCGCCGCTGTGCCCCTCGCGTATTTTGCAGCTTTTGGGGCAGAGCTCGCAGAGGAAAAGGTCGTTTCGCGCCATCTGCACCACCCGCCTGCTCGCCCGTGGGACCCCTCCGTGAAACGGTCTCCCACGTGGGGACCATTACCGATAATGCTCCCGAAAACGAGGCATCCTACCTGAGACTATAGGGCGTTCGGGAGCGGGAATCAAGGACCTGCCATCCTGAACGGGGATAAACTCTGTTACGTTGCCTGTCATCTTAGTACTTCGTAATTTCTAAATTACGGTGCCGGAAGGCACTCGATTTCAGGATGACTCCGAATGATCCCAAGTCGTCACCCCGAGCGAAAGCCGGAGTCCGGAGTGTTGGGAAGAGCCTGGATTCCTTCCTCCGAAGGAATGACGGAGAGAGGGTTCGATCCGGTACTCGACCGGGTGTTTATGCAACCTCGTACTGGAAAGGAATTTCCGTTTGTGCCATACTAAGCTCATATGGGTGACGACAGATCTTCTGTGGCAAAAGCACCTTATCGTGCTGATATATCAAGAGCAGCTATGTTTCTCATTTCGTTTGTCTCGTGATCGGAGGCGGACACTCCTTTGCCGGCACAAGCGCGTAAGAAGAAGAGGTTGAGGGCCGGGCTCCCTCGAGAATGCGGCACCCTATGATCCTACGCGCGCTTGGGGAAGAGCCGGTACGGAGGCGCACGTCACAGGTAGAGAGGGGAATGAGAGCCCACACCCGAAGCGTTTGAACATGTTGGCAGGGGAAGGTGGCGGGTAGTCAGGCCGAGCCGATACCAGGGAGGAAACGTTCCCGTCATCTTGCTTGTTGGAGCGCTCACCAGTGTCACCCCTTGTCTTGGGTCGGCACCCGTAGACTTTGAACGGCCGGCGGGGATAACAGAGTGGTCATTCTCAAGAAAAGAGCGATTGAAAACCGGGAGGCCCAGAAAACTGAATTCCTGGAGCTTCCTATCGCACAGGTCGGCCCGAAAAACATACTTGACAATCGGAACGGTACCCCGATTCATGGCCGTTTCAGGAGAGGGACCGTGACAACAGGGGCAGTCGCATGACCGATGCAAGGATTCTGATCGTCGAAGACAGGAGCCTTACGGTGAAGCACCTGCAACTCTGTTTGACTCACCTGGGGTACGCGACGTGCGGTGTGGCGGCGAGTGGAGGTGAGGCGGTGGAAAAAGCGCGGGAAACGCTTCCCGACCTCATATTGATGGACGTGATGCTCGCTGGGGGAACGGACGGAACTGAGGCGGCCAAGTGCATAAGGGGTTTTCTCGACGTACCCATCGTATTTCTCACTGCCCATTCCGACGCGGCAATGGTGGAGCGTGCCCGGAGCTCAGAGCCCTCCGGATATCTAATCAAGCCATTCAGGGAAGAAGAACTGCAGACGACCATCGAAACGTCCCTGTACAAACATAGGATGGAAAGGCGGTTGCGAGAAAGCGAGGCAAGGTACCGCATCCTTTTTGAAAAGTCCCGGGACGCCGTTCTGCTCTTGGAGGGCGAGGGGAGCGGTTTGGGCAAGATCGTGTCGGCTAATCCTGCGGCCGCGGCAATGCACGGGTATCCGTCAGGGGAGCTGCCGAATCTTCACATCTCGGACCTTGACACTCCCGAAGAAGCAGAAAAGCTGCCTGAACGGCTGCTGAGAATCGCGTCGGGAGAGTGGATCGGGGAGGTCGTCACCAGACGCAAGAAAGACGGAAGAGTTTTCTTCGTTGAGTCGAACGCGGGCCCGGTCGAGCTCTCCGGCCACCGTTACATCCTTGCCATTGACCGAGACGTCACCGAAGAACGACGAGCTCGCGACCTTCTTCTCCGATCCGAGCGCCTCAAAGCCGTTGGGGATCTGGCCACCGGAATTGCCCATCATTTTACCAACATGCTTCAAGTCGTCATAGGAGGGGCTTCCGTTGCGCTGATGAAGATGGAGTCCGGCGAGTTGGCAGACACCCAATCATGGTTGAACAAGATACTTGTGAGCGCCCAGTGGGGCGCTCAGACGGTACGACATTTGTTGGAATTTGTGCGGTTGGGGTCGGAAGAGCCGGGAACGCCGGAAGTCTTTGATTTGTCGGATGCGGTCCGGCAGGCACTGGATATTGCAGGATTCTTTCGAAAGAGCGAGTCCGAGCGGAACGGAATCGAGATCGTCATGGCACCGATCCTGCAAGACGGGTGCATGGTCCGCGGGAGCAAGACGGAACTTTTCGAAGTTACCACCAACTTGATCAAGAACGCTGTGGAGTCGATGCCCAAAGGGGGAACGATTCGGGTTGAGACCTGCCGGTCCGGTGGCCGGGTCGTGCTCCGGGTTACGGATGAAGGAATGGGAATCGGCAAGGAAGATCTCCCGAAGATTTTCGAGCCGTTTTTCACCACCAAGGGAATAGAGGCCAGCGGCATGGGGCTTGCCGGCAGTTACGGCATCGTCAACCGGCATAAGGGGACCATCTCCTGTGAGAGCGAACCGGGAAAAGGGACTACGTTCACGGTCCGGCTTCCTCCGGCCGGCACCGAAGCGGTGCGTGTTCCGGCTCACGGACTGCCGGAGGTCACCGCGGCCAACTTGAAGATCCTGGTGATAGACGATGTGGAGCCTATCCTCCTCATGCTCGGCGAGGCTCTCACCGACATGGGACAAGAGGTGTTCGCCTGTCGATCGGGACAGGAAGGCCTCGATCTGCTCCGTGAGCAGAGCGTTGATGTCGTGATCAGCGATCTCGGCATGCCGGGTCTGAACGGCTGGGAGGTTGGCAAGAAAGTCAAAGAGATGTCACGTGAAAAGGGTGTAATCAAACCCCCCTTCATCATGTTGTCGGGTTGGACGGGCCTTCTCGAAGAGACGGAGAAGATCGCCGAATCGGGAGTGGACGCTGTTGTGGGGAAACCCGTCGATGCCTTCAAGTTGATTCACGTGATCCAAGATCTCGTGGAGAAGACCGCACGAAGAGACGGGGATGAGCCTAGCGGGCGGTCCTCTGTTTGACGGTCCCAAGAGAGCTGTGTCGTCGGATCGTTCCGCAACACCTCAAGCTCCGATCTCCATTTCAACAGTGTGATCGGAGATCCGCCGACTTCCCTTCCCGGGAAGCGCAGACGAGCAATATGAGGTTTTCCGCAAGCTGCTGATGCTTGGCACCAACCTGGCACCAATCAGGAAATAGTGTATCAAGGCTACGAAAACCCCTGAGGCCGGGAGGAAGCCTGCTGTGATGCCGCGGGGGAGATTTCATGGACAACTGAATCATGCCCGAAGAGGCCGCTGAGGCGACGGTGGTGGAGGTCGGCGACGCTTACCGTGAAGACGGGAAGGTAGGGACCGATTCGCCTTCCGGTTGCCGAATCGACTCTGCGAGCATGCAGTACCTCAAGATAGACTATTTCCTCAGTCAAGAATGGCTCAAGATCATTGGCGGCGTCATAGCGGCGTTGCTTGTGTGCCTCCTTTTGGCCCATCACGTCTCGGCTGCCGGACTGGCGACATGGATGGCGCTCTACGGACTTGTCTCGCTGGTTCGAATTGTCCTGGTGCTGGTTTATTCGAGGATGCGCCCTTCCGGGGAGCGAATGCGATGGTGGGGCACGGCGATTACCGCCACGAGCCTTATGGCCGGTGTGACATGGGGATCGGCCGCCGTCCTTCTCTTTGCCCGGGATTCCTATTTTCACCAGTCCATTCTCGCATTGGTTATCGTAACCATTTGCGTGGCGGCTACCTATACGTACGCTCCTCTCAAACAAGCGCAAGTTACCTTTATACTCACCGTGCTCGTATCTTTTGCGGCGAGGTACTACTTCCAGGGAACCACTGCGGACCTGGTGATAGGAACGGCACTGCTTGTTTCCTTCTTGGGTCTGTTCAAGGTGGCGGATCGCATCAATGCAACGATCGTTGAATCTCTCTCGGCCCAGGAGGAGAGGAGGGCGTTGATTGAATCCCTCTCCGAACAGAAGTCACAGGCCGAACGATTGAATGAAAATCTTCTCGCGGAAATAAGCGAACGAGCTCGCATGGAGGACGAGCTCCGGAAGATGCACCAAGAGCTGGAGAGCCGGGTAAATGCCCGCACTGCGGATCTCATGCAAGCAAACGAATTGTTGGAG
This sequence comes from Desulfomonilaceae bacterium, assembly GCA_041741735.1. Classification (GTDB taxonomy): domain Bacteria; phylum Desulfobacterota; class Desulfomonilia; order Desulfomonilales; family Desulfomonilaceae; genus JBGSJS01. The sequence continues at coordinate 12,488 of JBGSJS010000002.1, forward strand.
GCCGAGGTCCGGGAGCGTGTGAGGACGGAGATCCGACTAAGGGAGAGTGAGGAGCGGTATCGCCGACTGGTCGACCTGGCTCCGCTGCCTATTTCTATCTACACTGACGGGATCATCGTATTTGTCAACTCCGCGGCGGTGAGCGCCTTAAGGGCGAAGAAACCCGACGAGCTCATCGGCAAACATGTAAAGGATCTCGTGGAGCCGAAAGTGTGGGAGACGGCCAAAAGGCGAATTGCGGAGATGTTGGAGCGATGGGTACCGGCTCCGAGCATAGAGGTGCCGGTTCTTCGAGCGGACGGTGCCACAGGCTGGGCCGAGATATGTTCCGCTCCCATTATGTACAAAGGGCAACCCTCCATCATGGTAATCGCCTTGGACGTGACGGAGAGGAAACAGACCGAGGAGAGGTTGAAGGCCAACTTGAAGGAGAAGGAGATCCTGCTCCGCGAGATCCATCACCGGGTCAAGAACAACCTCCAGATAATGTCCAGTCTTCTTGCCCTTCAGTCCGTCTATTCCGGTGAGGGCAAAGCATCGGGCGTGCTCAAAGATGCCCAGAGCCGCATCTGGTCCATGGCCGTTGCCCACGAAACGCTTTATAGGTCCGGCGATTTCGGCAGGATCGGTGCTCGAGACTACCTGGGAAAACTTGCAAAGGACCTTTTTACGGCCCTTGCGCCGGCAGGAGCCCGGATACAACTCACCACCGACATTGAAGACGTGCCGCTGAACATTGATGCCGCGGTCAGTTGCGGTCTCGTGGTAAACGAACTGATAGCGAACTGTCTGAAACATGCTTTCATCGGAAGAGAGACAGGGGAAGTGGGATTGAGCTTTCGATCTACCGGCGACGGAAATTTCGTCCTGGTGGTCCGAGATGACGGTATCGGAATCGCAGCCCCGGAAGAGGGAACATCGCCCAGGTCGTTCGGGTTGGATCTCGTAGAGACCCTGGTCCAGGATCTGTGCGGAACAATCAAGTTCGAGAGACATCAGCAGGGAACCACGGTGACGCTCAGCTTTCCCGATATCCCCAATCGCAAAGGGCTGGAGATGGGCCGAGGGGAGGAGTCCTGAGGGATGAATCTGTGGGGTCCGGCGGCTGGCAGGGGCTGCGCGATCTCGTCTTCTATGATTGCATAACAGTATTCTGAAGAAAGCCTGATGGCCCCCTCTCGCTCAGAGCCTTTGAACCGACCGGGACCTGCAATTTTCTTCGAATGTCTTTAGCTTACCTCGCCATGGGGCTAGATCCGCTCCACCGCATCCCGGCCCTCTGATGAATTCTTACGTCAATCGATGGCTTTGCTTCTCAGCCGGTGCCTCACCTGGGGAAACGTCAGCGCGGCGAGGACCAGGATCGCCGTGATCAGGTTGAGATCGCTGGGCGTCAAACTTAAAGACCCAAAGCGAAAACTCAAGGCCGCGGCGATGACAACCCGATAGACTACCGAACCGAGAATCACGCCGAGGGTGGCCGCAAACACCGAGCGTTCACCCACGAAGGCCTCACCGATGATTACCGAAGCAAGACCCGCAACAATGGTGCCGACTCCCATCCCCACGTCCGCGCTTCCCAAGCTCTGAGCCAGCAATGCCCCCGACATGGCTACCATCCCGTTTGAAAGGGCTACACCCAAAATGATCGTGTTGTGCGTGTTCACTCCCTGCGCGGTCACCATGCCGGGATTGTCTCCCGTCGCGCGGAGAGACAGACCGAGATTCGTGTGCAGAAAGAGATCCAGAGCGACCTTGACCAGAATCAAGATGAGGAGCGAGACCGCCATGGGAACGGCTATGGAGGCTATGCCGAGGTCTCGAAACAGGTCGAAGACCGAGGGCTTGTTCAGCAGACTCAGGTTGGGCGAGCCCATTATCCGGATGTTCACGGAGTACAAAGCGATCATCGTCAGAATCCCCGCCAGGAGATTCAGGATGCGCAGCTTGGTACTGATAATGCCGGTGAATGCTCCCGCAAGCATCCCGGCCCCAAAGGCCGCGCACACCCCCACGCACGGATTGCCGCCCGACGTGACGATCGATGCACAGACAGCGGCCCCGAGTGGAAGGCTACCGTCAACGGTCAAATCCGGAAAGTCCAGCACACGAAAAGTCAGATAAACCCCCAGCGACATCAGTCCAAAGATGAATCCTTGCTCCAACGCCCCCATCAGCGTGTACCAACTCATGCCGGACTCCTCAGTGGATGCAGCGGGTCAGAGACTGAGCGTTCGATGGCGCACGGTAGGGTGTTCTCGCTCTTCATTCGGTATACGACCCCTGGGCAAAATCTTCCGGCTCCAATCTGCTACCGGCGAACGCGAGAGAAACACCGTCAGCGCCGAGGCGGCCGTTACCGGACGATCTTCGAGGCTTTCTTCCTTATCGTTTCCGGCAGCTTGACCCCCATTTTGTCCGCTTGGGCCGGGTTCACGTACAACACGAGATCTTCTTGGGATTCCACCGGCAACTCGGAAATCTTGGCCTTGCCTTCGAGGATTTTTCGCGCCATGGCTCCCGTCTGACGTCCCAGCCGATAATAATCGACGGCAAGGGCCGCAACAGCCCCCCGGGAAACCGAATCCACGTCGGCCGCAAAGAGAGGTACCTTGTTGTCTTGGCAGACTTTGATCACGGATTCCAGTGCAAGCACCACGGTGTTGTCCGTGGGAACCTGAACGGCATCCACTCTTCCCACCAAACTTTCCGCAGCGGGTCTCACCGCAGCGGAGGAAACCGCAGATGCCTTCACCACGTTCATGCCGCGTTTGGCTGCTTCTTTCTCGATTTCTTTCACGGAAGCGACGGAGTTGACTTCACCGGCGTTATAGACGACCCCAAGGGTCTTAGCGTGGGGAAGGATTTCGCGAATCAAATCCATTTGGCGGGATGTCGGAGAGCGGTCCATGGTTCCGGAAATATTGCCTTCGGGTGATTCCAGGGCCTTGACGAGCCCCGCTGCCACGGGGTCGGTCACCGCCGAAAACAGGACCGGGATCTTCTTGGTAGCGGCAGCCGCATCCTGGGACGAGGGGGTGGAGATTGCAAGGATAAGATCCACTCCGTCACCGACCAGTTTTCTCGCTATTTGCCCTGAAACGGCTCGGTTGTTCTGGGCGTTCTTGTAGTCGTAAGAGACCCGCTGTGGTTCACTATAACCGTGCTCCTTCAAGTCGTCCGTGAAGCCCTTCCTGACGGCGTCCAAGGCCGGGTGCTCCACGATCTGGGAGATTCCGATCCGAAAGACCTTTTCCCCGCCTCCCACGGCAGCCGCAGCAATGACCGAAAAGAGAACGAACGCCACCACGGTCAATCTCCTCATGATTCACTCCTCCCAGAGATTCTTTTCCGGACTTTCTTACGGCATGTGAGACCGATCGTGATCTGACCGCCACACCCGGGCTACGGTAGATCGGCAGAGTCGTCGGTCCGGGTGAGTCACGCTTCCTGTCACACGCTGAGCCTGCACGGAAGCCATCCTACCATGTCGTATGTTTATCATATTTCGTGGGTAGGGTAAAGCGTGGGCCGGTTATTCGGCAGACGAAAGGCGGCGACGGTGCCGGGACGCTGCAGATTGAACGGTTCCGGTAGAGGCGAGACGGTTGACAGGCCGGACTTACTGGTGAATAGTCACTTCGAAGGGACCGATGTGGCGTGCACGAATGGACATCGCCCCCCAGAGACCAACCCGGCCTGAGACGGAGTGTCACGTTAATGGCGCTTACCGACGTAATTCCGGCACGATACCCACAAGAGCGCCCAATCGAAGATGACTTGGGCTCATGGTGGGTGATGCACGTTAAGCCGAATTGCGAAAAACAAATGGCTACGTACCTCATCAATCGCGAAATAAGCTTCTATTTGCCCATTTCCCGGAAGACGTCACGCGTGGGGGGCCTCAAGAGGATACGGGTGACGGAAGCCCCTCTTTTCAGCGGGTACATTTGTTTCGCATTGGACAAGGAGCGGCATAACCTCCTCTACGATACCAAGAAGCTCGTTCGGATACTGAAAGTCGACGACCAGGAGAGGTTCGTTCAGGAGCTCAAATCGGTGGCAAAGGCCATAGAGAGCGGCCAGGACCTGACTGTCGAGAATCGGCTGATACCCGGGCGGAGAGTGCTGATTCTCTCAGGACCGCTCGAAGGGGCCGAGGGAGTGGTGGTTCATCGCCATAAGCTGAGCAAGCTGGCAGTATCGGTGAAGATGTTCAACCAGAGCGTGCTGGCCAAGCTCGATCCCGACACGGCGTTGGAGATTCTCTAGAGCCCATTACCGTTGGCCGGGCCATATCCCGGAAAACGTCCTTTTGATACCTGCTCCCAAATTTTGAAAATCACGACCCAGTTGATCCAGGACAGAGGCAGCGGGGGCGGGCTGGTTAGGCGGCTGACCCTGTTGCTCGGGTAGAGTTATGGCTTGAGGGGCACGGGGCTTCGAGAGCTCATGACTTTCGAATGTGTCGAGAATGGATCTGTCGATGGTATTCGCGGGGACCCGTTCTCCCGGAGGAAGATCCGAGCCGGCCGGCGTTCCCGGGGAAACGAGACCCGGGCTCGGGTACCGCCCCGAAGCGGAGGGGACTCTCGCCATCACATTGCCGTCTTTGTCCGGGACGAAGTTCCTTACCCCCACGGGCTGGCGCCGGCCGGGGCTTGCCGGTGGATTGTAAGGCAATGCCGGAGGGAGGGGAGGCAAGTTGCCCGATCCGAACGAGCCCACACTCGGAGTCGAGGGGCGGGGCTGCGGGGTGAATCCGCCTTGAGGAGCCCCCGCCGGTTGGCCGACATTTGCGGGGATCGGGGGCTGAACCGCTCGTGCTGTTTCCGGACGTGTCCGAGGAGCAGGCCGGGGCTGAGCCGGAGGTCTTCGCGCTGTTCCTCTCGTGTGGGGCTGCTGTGGCCTTTCTGCAGGTCGTGCCGAAGGCCGAGCCGGTCTGCGCGGTTGCGTGGGCTGAGTCTCGCCTATGGCTGCCGGGGTGGGAGCCTGGGGAGCAGTGGGGACGGTAAACGACTGAGGCGCCTCGGTGGGATGTCCTTGGAACGGGAGCCCGGGCTGAGAAGTGGTCTCGGGCGGCGTCTGAGGCTTCCGCACCGGTGCCTGATATTGCGCCTGTTTCCATGTCGGGCCCAGCGGTGGAAGCGCGGCGCCCTGCCCGGCTACGTCGCTGAATCGAGGTTCGGCATGAGCAGCGGCGAGGAGCTGCGGCCGCGTCGACCGGTCCTCTGCCATGGGACGAGTCGGCTCCTGCAGGAGGGCTTCAAGGAGATTCCAATAGGGCTGTTTCTCCCAATCCACCATCCCTACGGAATTGCCGATGACGGCTCCCTTGCGGTCTATGACGTAGGTGGTAGGGACGCCGGGAACCTCGTAGATGGCTTCGGAGCCTGCGTTCACCACAAATGTGGTGGAGAGGCCCGGCCGCAAGGTCTGCCTTTGCAGGGAGAATCGATTGTCGGGATCGAATCCGAATCTGTAACTGTACCCGTGGTCTCGAACATACGATTTGAGCCGTTCGGGATTGTCAAAGAGGTTCACCGCCACCACTTCAAGTCCTCGGCCGGCAAGTTTCCGGTAAATTTTCTCCAGAATGGGCTTTTCGGAGGCGCATGGAGGACAGTCGATTCTCCAGAAATTGAGAATGACCACCTTGCCGCGGAGTGCGGAAAGATTCAGCACACGGCCTTGCAAGTCCGTAAGGACCATGTCGTTGGCCGGAGTGGGGGTGGCGTACAGGTTGAAACGGTGAGCTTTCAAAAGATCCTGTAGCCCCTCCGGGACGCGGCCGACTGCGGCGGTACCCCCGGAAAGAAACAAGACCAGAGCGACAAGACCCACAACGAATTGATATCTGAACATAGGCCGGTTCCTCTGGAGATAAGTTCACAAAGTAATTCAATGGTATACTACAATTACAAGTATTTCAAGGATTTTCTGAATCGTTCATAGTGACTTGCTTTTTTCCGGCGGTTGTCATATAAGGCGCATGTCTGGGGGGGCAAGGCGATCGCCGGCGCCGAAGGCGCGGGAGGAAAGTCCGAACTCCGAAGGGCAGGATGCCGGGTAACGCCCGGTGGGGGTAACCCCAAGGCAAGTGCCACAGAAAGCAAACCGCCACCGCAATGGCGATGGTAAGGGTGAAAGGGTGAGGTAAGAGCTCACCGGTTCCCGTGGTAACACGGGAAGCCAGGTAAACCCCATCCGGAGCAAGACCGAATAGGGAAGCGTTTGAGGGCGGCCCGTCCAAGCTTCCGGGTAGGTCGCTGGAGGCGGCGGGTAACCGTCGCCCTAGAGGAATGATCGCCGCCCGGGAAACCGGGAACAGGATTCGGCTTATCGCCTCCCCGGACTCCCCAAGGGGGCTCGTATGTCTGACAATACAGTGGATAATCAGATCCCCGCCCAAGAGGGAAATTCCCCTCAGCCTCATCCGGATGCGCCGGGGAAAAAGCCCCGCAAAGCCAAGTATCTCCTTATAGTCGTGCTTCTTGTCGTGGCCGCTCTGGGAGCATACAAACTGGGGTGGCTGTCGGCGGCGATTCGGCAGGCCGGGGGGGACGGTACCCGGAAAGATCTCAAAACGGCCTTCACCAAATTGGTCGAGGGGAATCTGATATCGACCGCGCGACTGTTGGAGGATGTGGGTAGAAGTCCCATCGACCCCTCCAAGGTGCTCTTCCCCACATTCAACAAACCCCTGGCAGCCGACACTCAAGACAAACCGGTCGTCTGTCCCCCAGGATCGAAAGACGCCTCGGGAGGGCGGTCGCCCATTGACGCCGGCGCTGCGGCTCCGGGAGAGTCTCCCTCGGATGAGGGGGCAACACCTGTACGAGAAGGCGGTCCGACCGGCACAGGCGGCCCCGCTCTCGCCGAGAAACCGGTCATTGTCTCCAGGGGACCGGTTGACGGAAAGGGACCGCAGAAGAAGGCCGGCCAGGAAGAGAGTAAGGCGCAGGCCCTGAAACCGGAGACAGGCGATGGAGCCGCCACTCAAAGGGGGCCTGTTGCCGGGACCGCCGGTGAGTCCCCCCCGCTCTCGAAATTGGCTTCGGAACCGCTTCGGGCCAAGGAGCCGCCGTACGAGCTTCCAGGGTCTTTGACGGTGAGGATAAAAAACTACAAGGGGTCCACCATTAAATGGGGGCTCATGGTCATTTTCGACGATTCAGTCTCCATGGGGCGAAAAACCAAGGTTTGGAATCCCAATCGCATTGAAACGGCCGTCAATCTCGTGGAGAAACTTCCCGAAGCTCTCACTCCCGGATCAAAATTGGCTGTTCGGGACTTCACGTGCGGCAATTCGACGAAGAAGGGGGGATTCTGTCTCAGCCACACGCTTCTTGACTGGAGTCCTTCCCCTTTCAAAGAGCTCAAGGACAAGCTGGCGACCCTCAAGAAAGAGGGAAGGAATAATCCCTGTGCTGCAGCCGCTTACGCAGTCAAGAAGGACCTCGGAGGACTGGGGGATCTTGTACCGAGAATTCTGGTGGTGACCAACGGCCACACCAAGTGTTCGTACCTTGGGGTTCTCAAAGCCGTCAACTCCTACAATGAAAAGAAGAAACCCGTAGTGGACGTGATCGGTGTGGGGATGGGGCCCCGCCACGGCCGCGGTTACGCGAGCCTGGCAAAAAGAACCAACGGGGTATTCCTCCGCGTGGAGAAACCCGCGGATCTCGATAAGGTGTTGGGGCGTTACGGGCAAATACTCAAAACCAAGGACATGGAAAAGATCGAAGTCCGAGGTGAGAAGACCGTATTGACCGCCGCCCTCGAAGAGGAGATCCCGCTTACTCCCGGCACGTATCGAGTGCTCTTGCCGCTCGTGGGGAAGCTCAATCCTTCCTACCGGTCGATTCCAGTTGTGAAAATCAACTCCCGCGAGTCAAAGGTCATCGTTGTGCGGATCAAGAACGGCCGGCCCACGGTCAAGATCGGAAAGAAATGAGATATGTGGCTCCGTTTCTGCCGGTCTGCGCCGTGATCAATGGAGGACCTCAAGCCGGGCCGCCAATTGGAGACGCGAGAGAATTTCCGGAGCTTATTCCTCTTTGAGCTTCGACCAGTCGCCGACGGGCAGCCCCTGTTCCACAACCCTCAACACGCGGCGGAGCAGCTTACCTGATTTGGTCCTCGGCATTTCCTCCAGGAAGATCACCTCCCGAAGCGGTAACTCAGGGTTGAAGCTTGCACTGACGAATCTTTGTATGTGGTGGTTGAGCCGATCCGAGGGAGTGAACTCCTTGGCAATGGTGACAAAAGCTTTCACGATGGGACTACCTGTTGCCGATCCCAGGCAGATCACCGCCGCTTCGGCCACGGCAGGGTGAAGCTGGAGTACCTGCTCGACCTCGTACGGACCTACGAGCTTTTCTCCGATTTTGATCAAATCGTCGTTGCGTCCCTGGTGATAGTAGTAACCATCCTCATCCTTCATCACCATGTCCCCGGTCAAGAACCATTCCCGGAACCTGAAATACGACTGGTATCGCGGCGGATCGTTCCAGATGCCGGTCATCATTGCGGGCCAACCGGGTCGGAGTGCCAGTTCCCCCAGGGTAAGCTGCGGAAGAGGCTCCCCCTTCTCATCCAACACGGCCGCCTCGATGCCGGGAACGGGCTTGCCCATGCTCCCCGGCTTAATGCTCACGGACGGGAAGTTGGCAAGGCACACCATGCCGGTCTCGGTCATCCACCACGTGTCATGTGGGGCACGGTTCAGCGTCTTTCGGGTCCAGTAGAACTGCTCGGGAGTGAGCTTGTCTCCAACGGTTGCAATGTGGACCAGTTTGGACAAGTCGTACCGGGCGGGGAGGTCTTCGCCGGCTTCCATGAGTTTTGAAATCGTGCCCGGTGTGGTGTACCAGACGGTGACCGAGTGTTTTTCCAATGTTCGGTACCAGGTGGATGCCGAAAAAGGGTCAGCCTGAACCAGCGAAGTTGCTCCGCATAGCAGGGGCGCGAACAGGCCGTACACCGTGCCGGTGATCCACGCGGGATTGCCGTCGGTCCAGAGAATTGACCTGTCGGTTAGGTCGAGCACGTACCTCCCGGTCATGAAATGGCCCAGCATGTCCCGGTGAGCGTGGACGACACCCTTGGGCGGGCCCGTGGAGCCCGACGTATACATGAGATACAAGGGAGCGGCCCCTCGCAGCCATTTCACGGCACTCTTGCGCGGATACTCCTCAACGACCTCGGGGACAAGGACCTCTCCCGAAAGCATTCCGGTCAAAGGGCCTTCCGTGAGAAAGACCCGCGCCACTTCGGACATGGCGCCTCGGGGAAGTTTTTCTGCAAGGTCGGGAGATGTTACGATCCCCTTCGGCTTTGCATTGTGCAGCCGCACCTCCAGCTCGTCAAACGTGTGAGCGGCATACAGAGGTGAAAAGATGATCCCGAGGCGGGCACAAGCCAGCATAGCGAAATAGAGCTCGGGACAGGCCGGCAGAAAGAGAAACATGCGGTCGCCTATGGAGAATCCGTTTTCCAGGAACATGTTGGCCCATCGGCCGGCAGACTCTCTCAGTTGAAGATAGGAGAATTCCGTTGCAGTGCCCCCCTTCTCGAAGATGAGGGCCCGGCGATCGCGAGTCTCTCGGTTGGCCGCCCACCGGTCTACCGCCTCGTAGGCTATGTTGATCTCCCCGGTGCGGCTCCAGGTGAGCTCCTTCTCCACGTCTTTCCACGAGAAGAGTTGATAGGTCGCATCGTAGGACTTGAGATTGGCTTCCTGGGCTTCGGGATTCAGTCTGGTTCTGATCATGGCTCTTTCCGTAACGGCATGGCATGAAACCATCGAAGAATCAGGCTTGGCAAGCGGCGCTCACCGGTCCTCTCTTCCGGGACGACAGGATCTCCCGGCAATCTCACATGCAGCAAGAGTGAACGTTCGCTTCCGGCGGCCGATTCGCCGGGGCATGGAACGTCGCGGCCACGGATTAGCGGGTTTCGTGCTCCCGCACCGAGGTTAGTCCGTCCAGACTCGATAGTGCCGGTGAATGTCATGGGCCTTTTCCAGGAGCTCCGCGCCTTTCGATGTCAGTGAGACGGGTACCAGGCGCCTGCGTCCTTTGAATGTGAGAACAGTCAGCACTTCCTTGATGCAGGCGGTCAGCGCGGCCACATCGTATCCTCCCTCGAGGGCGAGCAGCACCGGGGGGCTGCGTACCGGGTCTCGCAGTTCCAGAAGCAGCTCCGTCAGCAACCGGAACCCCTTCTCGGTCAATCTCGTTCTGCCTATGGGGTCGCGCTGATGTCCGTTGAATCCGGCCGCCACCAGGATCAATTCCGGCCGGTAGCTCCTCATGACGGAAGAAAGAACCTTGGCGTATAGGTACACTATGTCCGAGTCGTCTATTTCTTTCGGCACAGGTAAGTTTATCGTGTACCCCAGGCCGGCTCCCTGACCCGTTTCTTTCCACTCCCCCGTGTTGGGATACCATCCGGTGTAATGGGAGGAGATGTACAGTACTTCCTTCTGCTCGTAGAACAGCTCCTGAATACCGTTGCCGTGAGTAATGTCCCAGTCGATGACAAGAACGCGAGTGTAGCCGAGACGCTCGACCGCGTATTTTGCCGTTATGCCGAGATTGTTGAAAACGCAGAATCCTCCGCCACGATCGGCAAGGGCGTGATGCCCGGGGGGCCTTGAGAGGCAAAAGCAGACGTCACACCGTCCGGAGATGACTGCCCGGAGCCCTCGTATGCACCCGCCCACGGCCAGCCATGCCGAAAGATATGACTGGGCGCCAAGCGTAGTGTCGGACGCGAGATAGGTGAACTCCCTTTCGGAGGTCCTCAGAACTTTCATGACGTAAGCCGGAGTATGTACAAGCTCCAATTGTTCGAGGGTGGCAGGCTCGGCCTCAATGGAGAGAAGCTCGTCGCCGAAATCCTTATCGATCATACGATAGACTGTCTTGAGTCGGCCAGGCTTCTCCGGGTGCACCAAACCCGATTGGTGGAGGAGATATCTATCGTCGCGGACTATTCCGACCTTCAGTGCCATAGTTCAACCGACTGTCGACCAATTCGGAGTGGCGCCCGCATCCCGGCTCGTCCGTTAATCACCGGAGGGGCTTTCAGTGCCGTTCAAAGGCTCCGTTTCTTTCGCCCCGGCATTCCGATCGCCCCGTCATAGCTGCAGCTTCATGGTTCGTTCGCGTTCACCGGTATCGCAGAAGACAAAACCGATCTTGCGATACAATTTGATGGCCCTGAAATTGAGTGCTTCAACCGTCAGCCACACGCAGGTGAGTCCGAGAATTCTAGCCCTATTCATCGCGGCCACGGTCAGCTCGGTTCCCACACCCCTGTTCCTGAACGATTTTTCCACGAATATGAGGTACTCACCGTCGGGCCGTTCGGATTCAACGATGAGCGCTGAATGTCCCACGACTTTGTGCTCATGCCACGCTATGAGATTTGCACCGGAATTGAGGAGATTTCCGACCCACTCGTGTCGAGTCTGGGGATTGCTTGGAGGGAGTCCCTGGGTGACTGCCATGGGGACGAAGTTGTCGTACATTTCTACTACGGCGGGAAAATCCTCAATGTCGGCATCGCCAATGTGAAATACGCCGCCGGATTTGTCAATGAACGCTATCCGATTCTCATCAGGCATGATGCGCCTTGAACGAAAGGCCGGCACCCGATCCTATCCCGAGCGGTCCGTTTGGACCGACGGAACATCGGGTGCCGACTCTTCGGTGTTACCACTTAGGCTTTGACGCCTACTCTCTCTTTCACGAGGTTTTCGATGACGGTGGGATCCGCCAGGGTGGTTGTGTCACCGAGATCCTCGGTTTGTCCCGCTGCGATCTTCTTCAGAATGCGCCGCATGATCTTACCGCTCCTCGTCTTGGGTAAGCCGTCGGCCCACTGAATGGCATCGGGAGTGGCGATGGGCCCGATTTGGGTCCGCACCAGTTGGACGAGCTCCTTCATCAACGCCGGGGATTTCTCAGCGCCGGTATTGAGAGTGACGAAGGCGTAGATTCCCTGTCCCTTTATCGGGTGCGGGAAGCCCACCACCGCCGCTTCCGCCACCTGAGGATGCAGGACGAGGGCCGATTCGACTTCGGCTGTTCCCATACGGTGACCGGATACGTTGATAACGTCATCGATTCTGCCGATGATCCAGTAATAGCCGTCTTCATCCTTCTTGGCGCCGTCGCCCGTGAAGTACAGGCCCGGCACACGGCTGAAATAGACTTCTTTGAAACGCTCGTGGTCGCCGTAAACGGTTCTCATCATTCCCGGCCACGGCTTCTTAATGAACAGTGCGCCCTCTTGGCCGGGGAATTTAACCTCCTCGGCGGTGTCCGGATCGAGAATAACCGGGTCCACACCGAAGAAGGGGAACGAACAGGAGCCCGGCTTGATGGGGGCAACTCCGGGGAGCGGTGTCATAAGCTGACCGCCGGTCTCTGTTTGCCACCACGTATCGACGATGGGGCACCAATCTCGACCCACATGGTGGAAGTACCAACGCCACGCCTCGGGGTTGATGGGCTCCCCGACCGTTCCGAGGAGTTTGAGGCTGGAAATATCGTGCATCTCGACGAACTTTTCGCCCTCTTTTGCCAGCGCACGAATGGCCGTAGGCGCTGTGTAGAACTTGTCCACGCGGCGCTTGGCAACGATTTCCCAGAACCTGTCGAAACCGGGATAGCTCGGAACCCCCTCGAACATGACGCTCGTGTAACCGCAGCAGAGTGGGCCGTACACGATATAGCTGTGTCCGGTGACCCATCCTATGTCGGCTGTGCACCAGAAGGTCTCGTGCTCCTTCAAATCGAACACGAGTTTGGTTGTCATGGCCACATGCAGCAGATAGCCTCCTTGGGTATGCAAGACGCCCTTGGGCTTACCGGTGCTGCCGCTCGTGTAGAGAATGAAGAGAGGATCTTCCGAGGACATGTGCTCCGGCTCGACATAAGCGGGGAGCGCGGGATCGGCCATCAGCTCGTGCCACCAGAGCTCACGCCCCGGCTGGAGCTGCAGATCCATATTGGCGCGCTTGAAAACTATGACTTTCTCAACTTCGGGACACCTGGTGAGTGCCTCATCCACATTCTTCTTCAGGTTGAGCACCTTGCCGGCTCGGTATCCCCCATCGACCGTGACCACCATTTTCGCTTGAGAGTCTTGAACCCGTCCTGCAATGGATTCGGCGCTGAACCCTCCGAAAATTACGCTGTGGATAGCCCCTATTCGGGCGCAGGCGAGCATGGCGACGGGGAGCTCCACTATCATGGGCATGTAGATGATGACTCGATCGCCCTTTTGGACTCCCTGGGCCTTCAACACGGCCGCGAACTTGTTGACCTCTTCGTACAGCTCTTGATAGGTGACCGTCCTCGATTCCGCCGGATTGTCGCCTTCCCAGTAAAAGGCTACCCGGTTCTTAAGCAGCGGCAAGTGTCTGTCAAGACAATTGTACGTCACGTTGAGCTCGGCTCCGCCGAACCACTCGATGTACCCCGCCTCGAAATCGTACTTCAGTACGCTATCCCATTCCTTGTACCAGGTGATGTATTCACGAGCCATTTCGGACCAGAAATTGTCCGCATCGTCGATGGATCGTCGGTAGAGCTCCTGATACTCTTCCATGCTCTTGATGTACGCGACTTTCCGATACTCCTCCAGATGGACATCATACCACTTTGGAGCATTCTCCATTACAAAACCCTCCTTTTGTTTGGTTGAAAACGGAGACAATGAGGCTTTCATCGTCGGGCTCGGCGTTGATGGTGTCCAGTCACAGCAGGCTCGAACGTAACGTCCTACACGAATCATTCGGCCCGGATGTGGGCATCTACGGTTCGCCGTCCCGCCCCTTGTTGCCGGGAATGTGCGAAACGGCTTAGACTCCTGAGCTACAGATCCGTAGCACCCGCGTAAGAGAGCACATATCTCCTCCGACATCGGATGGAGTGAAAGAGGGAAGTTGATTGAACGTTCGATCCAAAACGTGACGAGAGTATCGAGAGTGAAGCCGAGCGCCGTCGGCTGTGCAGAGACAACCCGTGCCGCTCCGGCGTTGAACTTGATAAGAAAAGGAGATTTGACGGGATGAAAGGTGATTCAACCAATCTTGGGCTACCGTGCGAAATTTGACTGACTCTGTCGTCCAAGGACCCTCCACGCTCCTGGAATTGTCTGTCAGTCCGGTCAACGCCACGCGCCTAAGAGCTGCTTGACGGTATGGCGTCAGCTCGAGGCCGAGGTGCAGACTGATTTCCCCTACCCACAACGTGTTCAACCGCAGCCCGGCAGGACATCCACCCACTCTCCACGGGGCAACTGCACCGCATCATCCTCACTACAGTGATTCCATGGCTGGGTTCTGCAAAATGGACGCATCCTGTGCGGGCAATAATCGTGTTTCCTGATGGAGTGAGATATCAATGGAAATTACACCGGTGTACGGTCCGATGTCAAGTACGATTGTTTGCAGGATTCGGTATCCGGAACACATGCCCTGTCCCCATGTGGCTTTCGGTTCTGTCGGACTCCGGAATGTGCTAGAATCCCGAGTAGCTCGCGCACTGGAAGGTCAACTCCTCGGTCGCCGATACCGGCGAATCCCCGGGAGGAGGGTTCATGACCAGAAGCCGCCACGCAGTGGCCCCCAAGGTTGTTGTCGAGTTCCTCGCCCGAACGTTGCCGTTCAACGAACTGGACAGTTCCACCCTGGAGGATCTGGCACAACAGTGGGACATAGAATACTACCCGAAGGGTACGCTCATCTTCCAACAGGGCGTAACCGAGGTGACGCATCTCTGCCTCATCCAGAAAGGCGGGATAAAGGTCTATTTCAAAGATTCCGAGCCCGATACGGCCCTCAAGGATTATCGAGGCGAGGGAGCGGCATTCGGAGCTTTGAGTATCGTGCGCGGTGAAAAGGCGGCACTCAACGTTGAGGCAGTGGAGGATACCTTCTGCTTCCTGTTGGAAAAGGAGTCCTTTCTTCGACTGGTGCAGCACGACGGTCGGGTAGCCCGATTCTACCTGCAGGGCTTTTCGGAAGACTTCGTCAGCGCCGCCTACTCCGAATTGCGAAGCGAAAAGGTGAAACTGCGGGACCCGGAGGCGCTGCACCTTTTCAGCTCGGGCGTTTCGGATATCATAAGAATTCAGCCGCAGATGATTCTCTCGTCGGCATCCATTCAGGAAGCCGCCATGCGCATGGCCGAGCTCGGCATCGGTTCTTTGCTCGTCCGGGGACCCAATAACGGCCTGGTCGGCATAGTCACCGACAAAGACTTGCGCACAAAAGTGGTCGCCCGGGGACTCGATTACCGGGAGCCCGTCGAGAAAATCATGTCCGCTCCTGTCCACACGATCCCGGCGGGGGCGCTCTGTTTCGACGCGCTGCTTGAGATCATGACCAAGGGAGTGAACCATCTGGTTGTCGAGCAGGAACGGGAGATCATGGGCGTGTTGTCGTCGCACGACATAACCGTGTACAAAGGCGTGTGGACGATCTACCTGTTCCGGAGGATACTGGCGGAGCGCACGTTTTCGGGCCTCTACGGTTTTGCCGAGAAGGTGCCCATGGCCGTCCGGACGCTCATCGAAGAGGGGGCTCGAGGGGGAAGCGTAGCCCGCGTGATAACTATGCTCAACGATTGCCTCCTCGATCGTGTGCTCGGAATGCTTCTCGAAGAAATGGGTCCTCCTCCGGTACCCTTTTGCTGGCTGAAACTTGGCAGCGACGGACGACGGGAGCAGACCTTCAGGACCGATCAGGACAATGCCATCGTCTACCGGGATCCCGAGGATCCCCGGGATTTGCCGGAGGCCGAGGCCTATTTTGAGGCTCTGGCTATGCAAGCCATAAGCCACCTTGAAGGTTGCGGATATCCCCGGTGCAAGAGTGAAATTATGGCGAGCAACCGGAGATGGTGCAAACCCATGTCCGTGTGGCTCACGTATTTCGACGAGTGGGTTTCCACGCCGGACCCGCAGGAAGCTTCCTTCGCGACCATCTTCTTCGATCTTCGGGCGGGTTTTGGTGAGTTCGGCCTGGGAAAGATCCTCAGAAAACGCATCACCGCGCTGGCCGAACGGCAGCACGTCTTCCTCATGCACCTCGCCGGCGATTGCATGCTCGCAGCCCCACCGCTCTCTTTCTTTCGGGACTTCCTTGTGGAAAGAACAGGTGAGTACAGCAACCGATTGGATCTGAAAGGGCGCTGTGTGGCTCCCTTTGTGAATTTTGCCAGAGTGATGGCGTTGAAGCATGGCATCGACGAGACCAATACGATGGATCGACTGCAACTCCTCGCTGAAAGAGGGCGGATCCCCATGGACCTCTACGCTGACGCGCGGGAAGCCTACGAATTCGGCTTTCAGTTGGGTCTCGTACACCAGTTGAGAATGGCCGAATCGGGACGGAATCCGGACACGTACGTCGATCCCGCGGATCTGTCGGATATAGAGCGAAAAGCCCTCAAAGAATCCTTTGCGGTCCTAAATCGCGTGCTCGCTCTCATCAAGCAGGAGTTTCCTGCCGTCTTCTGAGGGGTACGTGCCGCTCCGGAAGCGGGGGCCGTACCGGCAGCGTACTGCGCCGACTCGGCGGGTAATTGAACCGTAACCACTCACTCATGCAGGGGAAGAACTGAACCGCCAATTTGTCATTGCGAGCGAAGCGAAGCAATCTTGTTGATTTGACTGCACAAAATGAGAGATTGCTTCATCGCCCGGCTCCTCGCAATGACAGCCTGCCGCGCGTGAATGAATGGATAGATCGAACTGTCCCGCCGATTCGGCGCGTCGGCGGTTGCCACAGAATACCCCCAATCACGGTGTGAATTTTGCCGCAGCCTCTTGCATTCAGCGTTGACACCGACCCGCCACGGGTACGGTGGGACCTGCACCGTCTGAAACGGTTCCCTCGGAGGTAGCGTGGCTGCCATTTTTTTGTTATTCCGTGCCGCATGTGCTATAGTTGAGCCCTTTGAACAGACGAGAAGAATACAAGAGAACCTTTGCATCACGCGGAGGCCTTGCTGCCGGCAACGAGCGCGCCGCCTTCCACGGCCGCAAGCCCTCGGCAGCCACTGCGCCTCTCGAAAAGGCCGGAAGATTGTCGGCGATCTCACGATCGAAGCATTCATTGGGTCAAGCATAAGCAATGCCTCCGGTTGCGAGATGCGGAACCCCAAGAGGAATCCTCTACCTTACGAGAAGACCCTTTGCTCTAGCCCACGTTGAGATCATCTCACGTCGAGCGGCAGGTTTGGTGGAGAGGAGGTGTCATGGCTCAAGGGAACGATGTCCATGCCGTCGACGCGAACGCTGTTGTCGAATTCCTGCGAATAACGCTTCCTTTTGACGAGCTGGACGACGAAACGCTCCAAATGGTGGCGGAAAGCTGCACCATCGACTTTTTCCCGAGAGGCACACTCGTCTTTCAACAAGATGTCACTGAGGTGACCAGCCTTTATCTGATTCACCGTGGAGGCGTGAAGGTTTTTCTCACCGACGCGGATGGAAACGCAAGCCTCAAGGATTTCCGCGGGGAAGGGGGATACTTCGGAGCCATAAACCTCATCAGAGGCTCAAAGGCCACCCTGAATGTTGAAACCATTGAGGATACCTTCTGCTATCTGATGGAAAAGGGAACATTCCTCAATCTGGTTCGAAACCATCCTCGCATCTCCCAGTACTACCTCAAAAGTTTTTCGGAAGAAGTCGTGGGGACGGCCTATACCGAGCTGCGGGCTCACAAACCGAGAGCTCGTCGGGAAGAGGCTTTTTACCTTTTCAGTGTGGCGGTGCAGGATGTCATCAAAAAGACGCTCTCCGTGATTTCCGGAGACGCAACGATCCAGGAAGCCGCAGCCGAAATGGCAGACCTCAAGATAGGGTCGTTGCTGGTCCGAGATCAAAGCGAGCAGATCATAGGAATTGTTACCGACAAGGATCTACGCTCGAAAGTAGTGGCAACCGGTCTCGATTACAGGGCTCCCGTTTCCACGATCATGAGCTCGCCGGTGCACAGGATTTCCGCCCATGCGGTTTGCTTCGACGCTCTGCTGCTTATGATGAACAAACAGGTCCATCATCTCGGTGTAGAGCGTCAGAATCAGATTGTGGGCGTCGTGACCGCACACGACATCATGGTTCATCAGGGAACCTCCCCGTTGTATCTCTTCAAGGAGATAAACGCCCAACGCGAGATAGAGGGACTCTACTCTCTATCGGAAAAGGTTCCGCGGATCGTGCGGACTCTCATTGAGGAAGGTGCCAAGGCAAACAACATTACTCGCATGATCTCGGTGATCAACGATCATATCGTCGAGAGAATGCTTTTTCTCCTCCACGAGGAGATGGGACCGGCACCTCAACCCTTTTGCTGGCTGCTCATGGGCAGTGAGGGAAGAAAAGAGCAGACCTTTAAGACGGACCAGGATAACGCCCTTCTCTACGAAACCCCCGCTGAAGATTGGGAACAGATTAAGACCGCAAAGCTCTATTTTCGTCGGTTCGGAAATCGAGCCATCCAGCACCTGGAGGCCTGCGGTTATCCCCTCTGCAAGGGTGAGATGATGGCCTCCAATCCCAAGTGGCGCAAACCTTACGCCGTGTGGAGGGCCTATTTCGACCGCTGGATGAGCTCGCCCACACCCAAAGAGGTGATGCACGCTTCCATCTTCTTCGATTTCCGCACGGGGTACGGGCATAAGGAGCTCGGCGAGCGATTGAGGACGCATCTCTGCGTGACCGCACCCCAGAGGGGGCTTTTCCTCATGCACTTGGCCAAGGATTGCCTCCAGGTGAAGCCTCCTCTCTCCTTTTTCAGGAATTTTATCGTCGAGAAGAATGGAGAGCACAAGAATCAACTGGACATGAAGAAGAGAGGCATTGTGCCGTTTGTGGATTTTGCCCGGCTGTTCGCCCTGAAGCACGCGATTCGAGAAACCAATACACTCGGCCGATTAAAGGCCCTGGCAGACGGAGGCTTCATTGCGAAGGATCTCATTTCCGAGACGACGGAGGCGTACGAATTCCAGATGCAGATGCGGCTCGTCCACCAAATGAGGATGATTGAAGCCGGCAAACAGCCCAACAATCATATCGATCCGGCAGATCTGTCAGATCTTGAGAAACAAACCCTGAAGGAAGCCTTTGCCGTTGTCGGGAGACTTCAGGGGTACATAAAGGAAGAATTCAGCGTCACGGCCGCGGACTGAGAGGTTTGCCGGTGAGTGCGGCCCTGCCACGATTGTCCGAGGAACCGTCGCCGGGTCTCACCTGGCGGTCGGCGGTGCCACTCGGCAACAGCCGGGATTTCTCATACCATTTCGCGATTAAATCGATAACAAGGACGGCATGTCTCTTCCGCTGCGAATGGCAAGACCCGACTGCGCTTCAGAGACAAGCCGTCCTTACCGTGAAGTCACATCTTTGATTGCGAAACGGTATCATATCTCCTTGTGGGAGAATTGTTTTGAGACGATTCTGGGAATGGCTTCGGGGGCGCAATGGTGCCAAGAACCCGATTCTGCTTCGCAACGAAGAGCGGTTCGCGGATTTCGATCAGGACAAGCCGATCGAGAGCTACGAGTTCCTCTCCTTTGATACGGAGCTTACCGGGCTAAATCCCCGTAAGGATGAAATCGTCTCCATCGGGGCGGTGCGTATTAAGGGGATGCGAATAGTGCTCGGAGATAATTTTCTAAGCTACGTACGTCCTGCCCGCGATTTGCCCAAAGACAGCACGCTCATTCACCGGATAACTCCCGACAGGATAAGAGACGCTCCCGATCCTGCGGAGATCCTACCCGAGTTCGTGGAATACTGCGGAAGCTCCATCCTGGTGGGACACTTCGTCTCCCTTGACGTGACCTTCCTCAATAGGGCCTTGCGAAAAGAGATGGGCGGGGTGATAACCAATCCCTGCGTGGATTCCATGAGGCTCGCCCGGGCTATGCACGAACTGACTCGCCGAGCCGGTCAACACAAGTTGAGCGTCGAAACATCGTTCAATCTTACTGCCCTGTCGAGGCAGTACGGCCTACCGATTTTCGAGCAGCACGACGCATTGGAAGACGCCATTCAAACGGCCTACCTCTTTGTCTTTCTCGTGAACAAGCTCAGAGAGGCCGGTTTCGTGACTTTGCGCGACATCTACCAGGCCGGCCGAATTGGCCCCCGAGGTCAGTAACCCCCTACAAGGAAACGGCAGGCCCGAGGGGTAACCATCAGATGGGCAGGGCATCAAACCACCGTGTCGAGCCGGTCTCTGACGAGCCTCTCCAGTGCTTTCGGATTGGCAACCGTTATCATGTCTCCGAGATCGTTGACCAGCCCTGCCGCAATCTTCTGCAGCAACCTTCTGAGCACTTTTCCGCCACGTGTTTTCGGCAGAGCGTCGGCGAATTGAATCGCGTCGGGCACGGCCATGGAGCCGATCCGGGTTCTCAGAAACTCTCTCAATTCCTCCTTGAGAGGCTCTGAATGGGGCACTCCGACGCCGAGGGTTACAAAGGCATACAACCCCTGGCCTTTCACAGGGTGGGGAAAGCCGACGACGGCCGCCTCACTCACCGATTCCAGCGACATCAGGGCGGTTTCCAATTCCCAAGCACCCACTCGGTGATTCGCCACGGCTATGACGTCGTCAATGCGACCGGTCACCCAGTAGTAGCCTTCGTCGTCTATCCTGGCGCCTTCCCCGGTAATAAACAGTCCCGGAAGGGGGGCAAAATAAGATTCCTTGAAATCTCTGTGATCTCCAAAGACGGTCCGGGCCATTCCCGGCCACGGGCCGCCCAAGAAAAAGGCGCCTTCCTGAAAGGGAAATCGCGCCTTCTCGCCGGTGTCCAGATCCAGGATCTCGGGCCTTATCCCGAAAAACGGGGCGGACACCGCGCCCGGTTTCATGGGCACCGCTCCGGGCAAAGGCGTCATCGCAGGGCCCCCGGTTTCAGTCTGTGACCAAGTATTCATGATCGGGCAGCGTCCCCGGCCGACGTGTCGATGGTACCAGTGCCATACCTCCGGCGGCATGGGCTTGCCCGCACTGCCCAAGATCTTGAGCGAAGATAAGTCGTAACGCTCGGGGAAATTCTCCTCATGACGTGCCAAAGCCCGAATCGTCGACGGCTCGGTACACAGCTTATCTACGCGGTATTTTTCCACGATCTTCCAATACCGACCGTGATCGGGATACTCGGGAGCCCCCTCGAACAAGACCCCGGACAGTCCGTTCAACAGAGTGCCGTACACTGAAAAGCAGTGTCCGGAGATGCCGTCAACATCACAGGTGCACCAGAATGTCTCATCCGGGCCCAGGTCGAAAATAAGCCGTGTGGTCATGGCCGCCCACAGCAGGAAGCCGCCGTGGGTGTGCACCAACCCCTTGGGTCTTCCCGCGGATCGTGCGGCGAAGAGTATGAAGAGGGGGTCTTCCGCTCCCATGGGTTCGGGAGGAACGTAGCCGCCGCCGGCGATATCGTTCACGGCTTCTTCCCAGGAGACGTCCCGGTCGTGAGCAAACTCGGATTCCAAACCGCATCGGTTGACCACCAGCACGGTCTCAAGGTCCGGACAGCTCCGGAGCGCTTCGGCAACTGCCGCCCTGAGGGGGACGGTGCGGCCGGATCGCCGGTATCCGTCAGCAATGACGATGGCCTTTGCTCCGCATTCCCGCATCCGGTAGGCGAGCGAGTCGATGCCCAACTCAACCGACACGGCAGCGTGAACGGCGCCTATGCGTGCGCATGCCAACATTGCGATGGGCAGTTCGGGCAGAGAAGGCAGGCAAAGGACCACACGGTCCCCTTTCCCAATGCCGCGAGATTTCAGAACCGCCGCTGCCGCATTAACTGAAGAGTACAGATCCTTGTAGGTGATGGTGAGAGAATCGGTCGGGTCGTCGCCCTCCCAATAGAAGGCCGGTTTGTCCCGCAACAGCTCGAGATGTCGATCCAGGCAGTTCGAGGAAGCATTGAGAATGCCCCCTCCAAACCATTCCACCTTGGCCTTTTCAACGTCATGGCGAAGAACAAAATCCCATTGCTTGTCCCATGCAAGGTATTCTCGAGCCCGTTCCGCCCAAAATGCTTCCGGATCTTCAATAGATCGCCCGTACATCTCCTTGTAATCGTGTGGTTTCAGCACCGACGGCCGGGGCGTTGAGCAACGGGCGCCATTGCGGCGGGGGGTGTCGTCCATGAAGACCTCCTCGGCAATCTCTCCACGCGTCCCTCACGTGGCGGGATTGCCGCTCAACCGACCGAAGACCGTCCGGCCATGCACCTGTCGGTCCTCTGCCGTGCCGGGGGCGGCCGGCACCGCCGAACCGCCCCACGCGCGTCTCGCTATTCCTTGCCGTAGCCTATCAGCTTGACCGCAGTGCCGATCTCGTCAAGGGTGGTGGGATCGTCGATGGTGGAGGGGACTGAGTAGGTCTCTCCGTCGGCGATCCTGCGCATCGTTCCTCGCAACACCTTTCCGGATCTGGTCTTGGGCAACCGGTTGACCACAACGGCCTTCTTGAAGGACGCGACCGCGCCGATGTCCTGGCGAACCATCTGAATCACGTCGGCAACGATCTCTTCTCCGGACCGGGTGACCCCGGCCTTCAGCACCACGAAGCCCAACGGAACCTGACCTTTGAGATCGTCGGCAGCTCCGACCACTGCGCATTCCGCTACGTCGGGATGTCTGGCGAGCACTTCTTCCATGCCGCCCGTGGAGAGCCGATGGCCCGCGACGTTGATCACGTCGTCCACACGGCCCATGACGAACACGTATCCGTCTTCGTCAATGTACCCGCCGTCACCGGTGAGGTAGTACCCGGGGAAGGGCGCCATGTACGATTCCACGAACCTTTTGTCGTCGTTCCAGAGTGTGGGAAGATTCGCCGGAGGAAGAGGAAGCTTGACGACGATGACGCCGTTCTCGTTGGGGCCGAGCTCCGCTCCGGTGGACGGATCAAGTATTTTGACATCATATCCGGGCATTGGCATGGTAGCCGAACCTGGTTTGGCGGGAAATTCCTCTAAACCACTGAAATTACCGCAAATAGCCCATGCAGTCTCGGTCTGCCACCAGTGATCGATCACCGGACGCTGAAGCAGCTTGGTGCCCCAGAAATAGGTGTCCGGGTCGAGGCGCTCGCCTGCCAGGAAGAGGGTCTCAAAATGGGAGATGTCGTATGCCTTGAGATATTCCCCGTTGGGATCTTCACGCTTGATTGCTCGAATTGCCGTCGGCGCGGTAAAGAGCGCTTTGACCTTGTGCTGGGAGATGACTCGCCAGAATGCCCCGGGATCGGGCGTGCCCACCGGTTTGCCTTCGAAAACAATGGTAGTGGCGCCAATGAAGAGCGGCGCGTACACGATGTACGAGTGTCCCACGACCCAGCCGACATCCGAGGCTGCCCAATAGACTTCGCCCGGGCCGATATTATAGATATGCTTCATCGTCCACTTCAGGGCTACGGCGTGCCCGCCGTTATCGCGGACCACTCCTTTGGGCTTGCCTGTCGTGCCCGACGTATACAGGATGTAGAGAGGATCGGTCGCTGCCACGGAAACGCAGTCGGCAGGCTCTGCACCGGTTTCCATTTCGGTCCAATCAAGATCCCGACCCGGTTTGCATTCCGCTGCGGCTTGGGGCCTCTGAAGGATCACGCACTTTTCCGGGGCATGTTCGGAAAGTTCGATGGCTTCGTCGAGGAGTGGTTTGTACGGAATCACTCGCTTGACCTCAATACCGCAGGAGGCCGAGAGTACCACTTTGGGCCGCGCATCGTCGATTCTGACCGCCAGCTCACGAGGGGCAAATCCCCCGAAAACCACTGAGTGTACGGCACCGATGCGCGCACAGGCGAGCATTGACATGACGGCCTCGGGGATCATGGGCATGTAGATGAGGACCGTATCACCTTTGGAAACTCCGAGGCTCTTGAGGAAGCCTGCAATTCTGGACACGCGCTCCTTCAGCTCCGAATAGGTGTATTTGAGGACGGTGTCGGTAACAGGGCTGTCATAAACGATGGCGGTTTGGCCGCCGCGACCCTGTTGGACGTGATGATCCACTGCGTTGTAACACGAGTTGAGCATTCCCCCCGGGAACCATTTCACAAAGGGGAGATTCGACGTGTCCACCACTTTGTCCCATTTCTTGTCCCAGACGATCTCTTCCGCTGCCCGCCCCCAGAAGGTTTCCGGACTCTCCAGAGACTCTTTGAAAGCTTCCTGATACTTCATTCTGACCCCCAGACCTGTCTATGATGGGATTTGCCCATATTTGAAGTCTATCACGGCTTGGGACGGATCCTCGCGGAATCGCCCCCCTTAGGCCGAGCTAATTACCGGACGCTGCCCGAAAAGGCAGCGAAAAACAGCTCACTGAGATCTGTGTTCCCTGAATCTTTGAACGATTGACGAATCCCACGGGGACTCCCATGTAAGAAATGAGAATCGGCAATAGATATCCGCGTCTTCCGGCTTGGCGGGGAGGGGGCGGATGTGACATCCGCTCCGCGCTTCTCAAGGACATCCCCTCTGAAGTAACGGTGACAACCCATCTGCTCACGAGACGTTCTCATGAACCATGCCACCCTGGCGGAGACCACGATAATACCGGCTTTCGGATCCGACCGCAAGTCATCTTTGGCCCCCCGCACAAATGCTCTTGCCCTATGCGCGCCCATCGGGGACAAAAGCACGATAGCCCGCTCCCCTAGCAGGCGGGAGAGTTCACTATTACTTTAGCATTGACAAGAGGGCTCCGGAGACTTTATACCTATTCCGCTACGTCCGCGTGTAGCAGGTAACGTTGAATCAAGCGCCGAGAGCGACCATGGAGGTTGCATAGGTGTAAGAAGAACAAGGTCTTCCGTGCGGATCCCTGTCCGTTAGGAACCAGACATGCAGATCTCAGTCCCGGCATCGCCCTTGCGGGGGGAGGAGAGACTGGGTTGAGCACTGCGGGAATGCGGATGAGAGACGTTCTTCATCGAAAAGTAATGAGACTTACCCACCGGTCCGGCGGTCGCCCGTTTTCTAAAAGGGCACGCGGGTCCGGGAGAGTTACAAGTCGATCGTATCCCACCACACGACGTATCCAGTCGAATGTCTTCCACATTATTCTTGCCGGACTATACAGGTTTTTTCCCGGACTAAGCCGATATCTCACCAAACAGACCTCTTTCAGCCCCCGGTTCGCCCATGGAGCACTGAGGGGTATCACCGCTCCATTCTCCTCAAGACGCAGGATTGTCTATCTCGCACTCGGGGATCAGCCTCCCACGTATTCTCGTAGCTTGTCGAGATTCCCCGAATGCCACACACGACAATGGTCGCCGGATCAAACGGTTTCCGATCAACAGACCGGGCGGGACCTGTACGGTGCCGCTACCGCTGGGGGTGGCAGCCGTTCATGTTCTAACCTTACGGAAGTCCCCGGTCGAATTTTCTATTTTGTGCTGGCGGTGGGCCGGGCGCCGCCGGTCCGCGCTGTGTGATCGCGGCGACCTTGGAAGGGTCGTCATGTTCCGGCAACCAATAACCTGTAAAAACCCTCATTTTCCAAAGCGATTAGTTTCAGTACAACGACGTGGCCCACAAATGGGATTGGGCGCTTCCTGACTCAGGCGTGGCCGACGTTCCGTGGGTAACGTTTGTTCGACGACGAGGATAGGCATGTAATGCCCATTCGGGAAACCGTCTGATGAAAGGGGGTGCGCCCGGCGGACAGAACATCAATCGACAAACGATGAACCGGGGATCTCTTGCCTCGATTCCCCTCCCCAAGTGTAAGGCGGAGGGGGACCGTTGTTTCGGGTTTGGTGACGATCGCTTGCCTGACCTTGGCTCATCGCAGTGTTTTGCACCGATTGAACGTTTGGTGGACGAAAATGAAAAAAAGAAGGAGGTAGTGGAAATGGCTAAAGACCTACAAGCCTATTGGCGGACAAACATCACGTACGTGCTCATTTTGCTCGGCATATGGGCTCTCGTTTCTTACGTCTTCGGGATACTCCTCGTGAAACCCCTCAATGCCTTTCACCTTGGCGGGTTTCCCCTGGGATTCTGGTTTGCCAATCAGGGTTCCGAGATCGTCTTTGTGATCATGATTTTTGTGTACTGCAGCCTGATGAATTCCCTGGACAAAGAGTACGACGTCCAGGAGTGATTCACGCTGCAATGAGCTGATTCCGGGATCAAGGAGTGGAAAGGAGCGGATCTATGTCGATTTTGCATTGGACTTATATCACGGTGGGACTGACATTCTCCCTCTATATTTACATAGCCTGGCGGTCGAGGGTGGCGACCACCAAGGGCTTTTACGTGGCCGGAGCGGGTGTGCCCGCAATCTACAACGGCATGGCCACGGCTGCGGACTGGATGAGCGCTGCATCGTTCATCTCCATGGCCGGGCTCATATCCTTCATGGGCTATTCCGGCTCCATGTACCTCATGGGCTGGACCGGAGGGTACGTGCTCCTGGCACTACTCCTCGCTCCATACTTGCGTAAGTTCGGTAAGTATACCGTGCCCGACTTCGTCGGAGACCGATATTACTCCGACACCGCTCGCGTTGTGGCCCTTATTTGTGCCATCTTCGTGTCACTGACATACGTTGCCGGCCAGATGAGGGGTGTCGGCATCGTCTTCAGCCGATTCCTGGAAGTGCCGGTGAACCTCGGCGTCGTAATCGGTATGTGTATCGTCTTCATTTATGCCGGTCTCGGCGGAATGAAGGGAATTACATGGACACAGGTTGCCCAGTACTGCGTCCTCATCGTTGCCTACCTCATCCCGGCGGTGGCCATTTCGATGCATATCACGGGTCAGCCTATACCGCAGTTGGGATACGGAAGTACCATTGCCGCGGGACCTGACGCGGGCAAGCACCTCCTCGACGTACTGGACGTCCTTAACAAAGACTTGGGGTTTGCCGAATACACCTCCGCGTTCGGCAAGGGGCAGAAGTCGATGCTCGACATACTCTGCATCACCTTTGCCCTCATGGTCGGAACCGCGGGCCTGCCCCACGTCATCATCCGATTCTACACGGTCCCCAATGTGAAATCCGCTCGTATCAGCGCAGGGTACGCTCTGTTCTTCATCGCCCTGCTCTACACCACCGCTCCGGCGGTTGCGGTTTTCGCCCGGTACAACATGATTAACACCTTGTCCGACAAGGCCTACAAGGATGCTCCGTCCTGGTTCCAGAACTGGGAAAGGACGACATTGGTCGCCTGGTTGGACAAGAACGGGGATGGGAAAATCACCTATGCACCGGGCGCCCCGTTCGTCGGGACACCCAAGCTCACAGGCAAGAAAGGGAAGTTCGGAGAGTCCCTGCTGTCCAACAAACCGACCGCCAACAAGAACGAGCTCTACATAGACCGTGACATCATGGTGTTGGCCAACCCGGAAATTGCGAAGTTGCCCAACTGGGTTGTGGCCCTCGTTGCCGCAGGAGGTTTGGCCGCCGCCCTCTCAACTGCTGCGGGGTTGCTGCTCGTCGTTGGTTCTGCCATCTCGCACGATCTCTACTTCAGAATGATCAACCCGCAGGCAACCGAGAAGAACCGGCTCCTTATCAGCCGCATCATGATCGGTGTGGCTATCTGTGTGGCCGGGTACTTCGGCATACACCCTCCGGCATTTGTGGCCCAGGTGGTGGCCTTCGCCTTCGGTCTGGCCGCCTCGTCCTTCTTCCCGATCATCATCATGGGGATTTTCTGGAAGCGGGCCACCCGGGAGGGGTGCATCCTGGGCATGATTGTGGGTATGGGCTTCACGGCCTTCTACATCATCCACGTCAAGTTCTTCGGGGCGCCGTTCTGGTTCGCCGGAATAAGCGCCGAGGGCATCGGAACCATCGGTATGCTCTTCAACTTCATCGTCATGTACATTGTGTCCATGTTGACTGCTGAGCCGCCGAAAGAGGTCCAGGAGATGGTGGAGAGCATCCGCTATCCGCGTGGAGCGGCCAGCCCTACCGATCACTAGGATCGATTTGACGTAACGGCCCTCGAAGGCCGACTACAAGAGCGCGCCCGGGACCTGCGGCGCGCTCTTCTCTTTCTCGCCGATCGACTGATTGAAACTCGTGCTTGCCGCCAGGCGTGGAAGGCGCGAAGGTGGTTCGCTGAACGGTACACCGGAACCGCTGCAACCGCGGCGGCCCGATACATCCGCAGTAAGAGGAGTTGCATCCCAGTGGCCGGAAAGACCATCGTTGCGAAACACGCGCTTGCCGACATGCGATCGGGGATGGACAGTGCCGCGCTGATGAGAAAATACAACCTTTCCGTGACCGGTCTGGCAAGCCTTGTCGGAAAGATGTTCGGTGCGGGTCTTATTGACCTTGACGAGATGCGCTCCCTGATCCCAATTACGGGTGAGACCATTCACCTGAGGAATCAATTCACCAATGAGGTCATGTTCTCGGCAGAAGCGGAGACTTTCAGAGAGCTGGTGGAAAAGGCGGTCAAGGCTGGAGTGGTCCTCTGTGAAGTGAATCTTGCCGAGGCGAACCTCGTAGGTCTTCGAGGAGCAGGTGCGGATTTCTCTGAAGCGACTCTCTTCAGAGCTCAGCTCAACAAAGCCGACTTGTCGGGAGCGGTGCTGTTCAGAGGAGAGCTTTCGGAGGCCGATCTGAGAGAGGCCGACTTGAGAGGAGCACAACTGTCGGAGGCAAACATGGTCAAGGCCGACCTCTCCCACGCGAATCTTGCGGGGTCCTGTCTTGTGAGAGCCAACCTCGACGGAGCGGATTTGCGTGAGGCCGATTTGAGCGGTGCGGACCTTCGGGAGGCAAGGTTTCTGGGAGCCGGCCTCTCAAGGGCGAATCTCGCCGGAGCCAAACTGGTGGGGGCAGAGTTGGAGGGCGCCGACCTCACTGCGGCCAATCTTGACGGTGCTGATCTCGACGGAGCGGATGTCACCGCGGCCGGATTGGTCGACACCCCCCTCGAAGACACGGATCGCTAGACGCCGGGTGTCGCAGGTCGTGCGCGCACCTCAGTCCACTTCTCTTAACCAGCCGCCAATCAATGCCGCATCGCTCAGATCCCGCACGACCAGGTCGGCTCCCGCCTCCTCTAAGTCTTCTACTGAATAGGGCCCCGTGGCAACAGCGATGGATCGTGACCCGTGCACGTGCGCGCACGTAACGTCCCGCGGGGTGTCGCCGATAACGACACAGTCGGACCATGAAACCTCAATGCTCACCGTCTCGCTGAGCCGCCGAACCGCTATAGGGAGCAAGAGGTTTCTGTCCTCGGAATCGTCTCCGAAAGCGCCCAGCGGAAAGAAGTCGTTCAGGAAATAGGGCTCCAACTTGAGACGTGCTCCCTTTTGAACATTACCCGTAAGCAGGCCGAGGTGCATGTCCGGCTCTTCAACCAGGCTCAGCAACAATTCGTTGACGCCGGGCTTGAGGCTCCCTTTCTTCAGAGCGACCGTCCGAACGAGGTGCGCGACGTAAAGCTCGAAGAACTCTCCGACGATATCTTGGCTGAGAGAGAGACCGCACTTCACATAGGCCTCCCGGACAATCTGGAGATCGGTCTTTCCGGCACAGTGTATGTCGTTGAACCCGTCAGAGACTCCCGTCAACTCCTCCATGGCTGCGTTCAGAGCGGCCATTCCCGCCCCGCCGGAATCGATGAGCGTCCCGTCGATATCGAAGACCACCAGCTTCTTTGTGCCCATTCCGGCAACACCTCCAAACTCGGGAGCCTTACGCGGTCTTGCACTTTGAGCCGCCTAAAGGACTTCGGCCGATTGATTGACACTCTGCCGCGTCCTGCACGCATCCAAGGGGATATACTTCTCGCGTGGAAGACAGTCCGTCCGCTCTCTCCTCGCACTGCTTTATGGACGGAGAGGTAGCCTGCCCGTCCGTTTCACACGAATCTTTCCCGCAGAATGAGGCCCTCCGGCCCTTCAATCGCCGATGCAGTCCGAGGGAGATGCAGTCGCTTCCAGTGGTGTATCAAAACGGGCTTCGAAAGACCAGTTCATGGGTTAGACTCGGAGGAAAGATTCCCGGCACCCGGTCGTTCGCCAAACAGAATGTCGGCTCCTGCGGGCATTGATCGGTTCACGGGTCGGCTCGACATTCCGAACTGCTTTGTTTCTCGATGTATTACATTAATAAATCATAATATAAGATAGTTATTATTGAATAATACCACTAATTATGTTAAGGTTGTCCTCCTGGGGATAGCGCCCGGTTCCTTCGGGTAAAAACAGATCCGGTTCTGTGCTTACTCCCCAAACAAAAAGAGAGCAATCCGAACCGGAAGAGTCCGGATTACAGCGAGAGGAACTCATGTGGTTTGATATCGTGAATCGATTCACCTTCGAGCATATTTTCAGCGGTGAGGCGGAGACCCTGGCGCAATTGGTGGAACGAGCCGTAAAGTACGGCGAGAATCTCGCCGAGGCCAACCTGATGCGTGCCGATCTCTCCGGAACCAATCTGAAACGAGCGAGACTCCAGAGGGCGTACCTGTACGGAGCCGACTTGTCGGGGGCAAACCTGGCGGGAGCCGATCTGAGGGACGCGAAGATCTCAAAGGCGGATCTCTCGTGCGCGGACCTTACGAGAGCCGATTTGACCGCGGCGAACCTCCACCGCGCAATTCTGGAGGGGGCGAATCTGTCCAAGGCTTTGTTGGCAAAAGCCGACCTCATCGGCGCGCACATGGCCAACGCCCGACTCATAGGGGCCAACATGATCGGTGCCTTTCTCACCCGAGCCGACCTAACCGGCGCGGATTTCACGGGCGCTGATCTCACCAGGGCGGAGTTGCTGCTGAGCAGAGGGTTCAAGTCGGTCAACGAGAGGATCGAGCCTTCGGCTGTCGGGGCCTTTTCCGGATAGTCAGGCAGGCTGCTCTCCCCACGATCGCGGACCGAGTAGTCTGCAGAGCGGGGGTACATATCATCCGATTTCACAAGTTCGGTCGCGCATTTCACCCCTGGTAAGGCTACCAAGGTTTGTGCTCATGATCGAACGCCCTCTCCGTCATTCCTACGGAGGCAGGAATCCAGGCTTTCCCGAACACTCCGGATCCCGGCTTTCGCTGGAGGTGACTATCTGGGGCTATTCGGGGTCATCCTGAAATCCATTGCTTTCCGGAACCGTTTTCCATCAGATCACGGCTGACGGGGCGAAGGTCCCTCGGTCGCGGTCAAGAGACCGAGAGAGACCTCTCTCAGCTTCGACGGAAGATCTTTTTTCTTCACATTCAGCGCCGCGATCTTGCCCTCCGTCCTTCCATCAGACGTGCGAACCAATTCCCCTTCGATGGTAAAGTCGTCCCCTGCCGCCGCCACGGTCAGCAGGAGCGCCTCCGGGGCTTTGAGCCGCGATCCGATCTCCTTGATCAACTCATCTCCCGGTGTGATCGGCTTTCCTGTGCCTGCGGCCGCCACATTGCACAGGTCCGCCGGAGGGATCATCCTGTAGCGCCGCTCTATTGCCGGCGGGGGCTTCAATGCTCTGTACAAATTTTCTATGCATTCCTGACTCACGTACCCGTGAAACCCTTTGAAAAAGAGAACGGTTGTCACGCGGGGCCTCACCCTTTCCGGTTCGGTCCTCTTTGGAGCGCGTCCCATCAGTTTCAACTTCGCCCGTGAACTCTTGGGCGGGTATCCGGCATCGAGCTCCGCCCAGGTAACGGGGCTCAAGCCCATGATCGCGGCGGGCTCCCCTCGGGGATATGCCGGCATCACGAGGAAGACTGCTGCTGCGTAGCCCAGGGCCGCGGCAGGGTGATTCAGCGCCGTGAGTATGATGTCGAGGAGCGATGACCCCGCACCCTGGGTTGTGTGCGTCTTTGGGGCGACGCTTGGTTGAGAGAAGTTCTCTTCGACGGCCTTGAGGACCGACTCGGGCGTCTGTCTCGCCTCACCGGTACATCCATACAGGGCGATCTCATCGCTACACCACGAGCACTGTTCCAGATGTCGCGCAATCCTGCCGGACGAATCCGCTCCTTTGTCAACGAACTCGTACAGCTCCCAGGGTTCAGGGCAGAAGGCTTCTTTGTGCGCCTTCAGCGATGCTATGGCGTGCTCGAGTTTTTCCAGCTCCCATGCGCACTGAGGGCACTCTCGGACGTGCTGTTCCACATAGTTCCTGAGCTCGGAGGTGAGCCGGCCCTCCAGATAGAGGAGGAGAGTCTCCTCTGGGTGTTCAGAGTACGGAGGCTTGCTTGGTGAGCTCATTGTTCGACCTCCGTTCGGCCCGGTTCGCCGTACCGGCCGCCCAGTTCCGCCAGACATCTCTTGGAGCGCACGGCAAGGGTGTTTTCCGAAGCGCCGAGTCGCCGGGCAATCTCCTTGTAAGAGAATTGTTTGAAATACCTGAGCTTGTGAAGCTCGCTGCAAGCAGCCCCAAGTGCCCTCAATGCAACGCGCAACCGTTCCTCTCGGTCACTCTCGATCAGGCGATCTTCCGCGGAGGAGGCTGAAGACCGGAGGATACGAGTGCCTTCCTCTCCGCTGTCGTGGTGATCCACGGGCTGCGTTTCAGCGTCCCTCTTGGCCGCCCTGACGAGCCGGTATTCCTGGATGCAGGTTCTTTCCGCCACAATGCAGATAAATCTGGGAAGCGAATAAACGGGATCGTAGCTCTTCAGTGCGGGGATCGGCGACGTGAAGACATTCTGTACCGTGTCCTCGCCATCTCCGCCCGAGGCAATCCGCCTTCTGACAATACTTCGGACCAGTCCCACGTAGCGGTTGTAGAGCTCGTTCCACGCCGCTTCCGATCCGAAGAGGCACCGGTGGACAAGGGCCATCTCTTCAGATGTCTTCGTGTCCCCCATGACGGGCCGGCTGTGGAATTGGGGGGCTGGTGCGTCCCCATTGGCTTCCCATCTTTGTAGATGGAAAAACGCCGCCCGGCAAGTGAACGGCCGGTCCTCGCAGATAACCGGCAGTCTCCGGCCGGGCTCCATGGGAAGTGCCGTTCGTTCCGGTTGACGGTAATGGAGATTGCACGCAGGGTTCATTCTCTGAGCATCCGCCTCACAGCACTTTGCAGCAGGGAACGCCGCGCCTCCCTATCGGCTCGGGAGGGCGGCCGTAGATTTCCTGATGACGCCAAGGATTTCCGGGTTTCCAACAATTTTCAAAGCTCTCCACTAGTATGATTCGCGAGCGGGAGAAAAATGTGACGGTATGTTTCCCACAGCTTTTGTGGAAAGCCTCGTAATTCACTCGTGTTGACCGGATGCACCCGGTGGTGCGATCTCTCGGCACGGTTTTTCGGGCCGGCCATTGACTCGTGAAGAAAAATGTCTATACTAGGAAAGTTTTTGATCCGACATCGCTGGAGATACGGGACGATGAAATTCTGGCGGCTACCTCTGGATGCCGAAGCACATTCCATCCCCCAGGGACGGGTTGTGATCATCGAGAGCCGGTGCAAGGGGTGCGGTTTCTGTATCGAGTTTTGCCCCAACGGATGCCTCAAACAGAGCAAGCGCTTCAATGAGAAGGGATACCACCCGCCGGAGCTCGTGTTCCACGCGGAGGATTGTGTCGAGTGCGGTCTGTGCTCTCTGATTTGTCCTGATTTTGCTATCTTCACCGAGTTGGAGGAAGCCAAGAAGATAACCGAAGAAGATATTCAGAGAGCTACCACCCGCTATTCCCGCAAGGACAAACGGTACATGAAGCGCTGAGCTCCCGCTGAGACCGATTCGGCTTCTCTGATAATCCGTTTCACTCGCACAAAGTCATGCCGAAAGGCGACCCGATGAGGCGCCGCACACTGCCGTACGGGTGAACATGCGCCCGGACAAGGCAACAATAACGGCCGGACCTCGTTTAATCAGGATAGATACATGGCGGAAAAGGACATTCTAACCGGCGAGCACTTTATCCACGGAGACGCCGCGTGCGCCGAAGGCGGCATTGCTGCGGGATGCCGTTTCTTCGCCGGCTACCCCATAACACCGGCCACCGAAGTGGCCGAGCGAATGGCCCGCAGGCTCCCGGAAACAGGGGGCATTTACATCCAGATGGAGGATGAGATCGGTTCCATGGCCGCCATTCTGGGTGCCTCATGGGGTGGGGCCAAGTCGATGACCTCCACTTCCGGTCCGGGCTTCTCGCTGATGATGGAAAATATCGGCTTGGGAATGATGACCGAGACCCCTTGCGTGGTGGTCAACATTCAGCGGGGAGGGCCCTCGACGGGGTTACCCACGCTGGTCGGGCAGGCGGACGTCATGCAGGCGAGATGGGGGTCCCACGGAGACTACGGGTGCATAGCATTGGCTCCGTCATCGCCCCAGGAGTGTTTCGACCTGACCGTTCGCGCTTTCAACCTGTCCGAGGTCTATCGCCAGCCGGTCTTTGTCTTGGCCGACGAAGTCGTGGGCCACATGACCGAGAAGGTGGTCATACCCAAGGCATCCGATCTGGAAGTCGTTCAGCGGGCAAAGCCGGTTCAGCCCCCGGGAGATTATCTGCCGTTCGAGAGCACGGGGGAGCTACCGCCTCCTATGGCCGTGGTGGGGCAGGGCTATCACGTGCACGTTACCGGGCTCACTCACGACGAACGAGGGTACCCGGTGATCACGGATGTGGTGCAGGAGCGCAACGTGCGGCATATCGTGGACAAGATCCGCAAGAATGCCCACAAGATCATCGACGTGGAAAAGATCTATCTGGATGACGCGGAGGTTGTGGTGGTCGCCTACGGGTGCACGTCCCGGGTGGCCAGACAGGCAGTGGAAAACTTGAGGAGCCAAGGCCGCAAGGTGGGACTGCTCCGACTCGTGACCGTATGGCCCTTCCCGTCAAACTTGATTCGTGAGCTGGCTCCCTCGGTAAAGGCGTTTGTCGTTCCGGAGATCAACTACGGACAGATCGCCTACGAGGTGGAGCGCACGGCGCAGGGGCGCTCCGAAGTGGTGCTCATGGCCCTTATGGGCGGATCGATCCACACGCCGGAAGAGATTGAAGAAGCAGCGGGGGATTACCTCTAGGGCTCAACGAATTCGAATCCGCGCATTGAAACGCCGCGGCGGCATTGCCGTGAGCCGGCACCCCGTGGAATCGGGGCATAACCGCTTTACCGCTGAGCGAACCTCGGGTGGAACAATTTCCTAAGAAAGCTCCGGAGCATCCATGAAAGTACGACTCAGGCCGCTTCAACCGTTCGATAGAGAGGCCGCCGACACAGTAATAGCGAAGGACCACGGTCTGCACCCCCATGACGAATTCCTCAAACCCGGGAGAATACCCCACATTTGGTGTCCGGGGTGCGGTCTTGGCGTGGTATTGACCACCTTCATCGAAGCGATGCGGGTAAAACAGATCCCAGTGGACCGGAGCGCAGTCGTGTCCGGAATAGGCTGCACGGGTCGGGTGGCCGGGTATCTGGACATGGACACGTATCACACCACCCACGGTCGGGCCATTCCTTTTGCCACCGGTTTGGCTCTGGCCAGGCCGGACCTTTACGTAACGGTGTTTTCCGGAGACGGAGACCTCTTTGCAATCGGGGGCAATCACCTCATTCACGCGGCCAGGAGAAACGTAAACCTGAAGGTTATTTGCGTGAACAATTTCAATTATGGAATGACGGGAGGCCAGGCGGCTCCTACCACGCCCTTGGGCGCGAAGAGCTCCACCACGCCCACCGGAAATGCCGAGGAAGCGTTCAATCTGCCTCATCTCGCGCATGCAGCGGGCGCTGTGTACGTAGCTCGCTGGACCACCTTTCATCCCCGGCAGCTCGTGCATTCCATCGCCCAGACCTTCGATAAAAAGGGGTTCACGTTCATCGAAGCCATAGCACCGTGCCCCACGGGGTTCGGGCGACCCAACAAGCTCGGAGCGGGTCTCGACGAAATGCGCTATTACCGCGACCTGGCGGAGATCCGGAACGGGGTTTCGCCGGAGACGGCAGAGATTCGACTCAGAGAAAAGATCATTGTGGGGACCTTCACCAACGTGGACAAACCCGATTTCATGGAAAACTACACCACCAGGGTCATACAGGCCGTGGGGCAGAAGGGCAAAGGCAAAGAAAAGGTCAAGAGCGCATGACGGCTAAGACGGAGATCAGACTGGCCGGATTCGGCGGACAAGGGATCATTCTCTCGGGCCACATTTTGGGAAAGGCAGCGGCTCTTTTCGAGCACAAGAATGCCGTGTTTACGCAGAGTTACGGCCCAGAGGCGCGGGGCGGCTCGTGCAGTGCCGACGTGGTAATAGCAGAGGACACGATCTACTACCCCAAAGTGGGGCAACCCGATGTGCTGGTCCTCATGAGCCAAGGGGCGTGGAACACGTACGGCGGCAGTCTCC
This sequence comes from Desulfomonilaceae bacterium, assembly GCA_041741735.1. Lineage (GTDB taxonomy): Bacteria > Desulfobacterota > Desulfomonilia > Desulfomonilales > Desulfomonilaceae > JBGSJS01. The sequence goes on from JBGSJS010000002.1 coordinate 48,832, forward strand.
GGCAGGGAGGCATTCTCATTCTGGACGAAGATCTCGTCTCCATGGAGACCCCGCCGGTCGGAGTGACGATTTATCGAGTGCCGGCCACGAGAATAGCGGAAGAGATGGGGCGAAAGATCGTGGCCAACATCGTCATGCTCGGGGCTGTGGGCGCCTTGGGAGGAGTAGTGACCTACGAGTCGCTGAAAGAGGCGGTCCTCGGATCCATCCCCAAGGGGACCGAGAAGCTCAATATAGAGGCCTTCGACAGGGGATACGAGCACGGCAACAGCATTCTGAATCAGGGTGCTGCGGAAGCGTAGAGACCCGGCCGACGCGAAAAGTCTTTCGCAGCCCGATCGCCCAGGCCTGACGCTCTCCCTGAACGAAGGATACCGAAGCGGATTTCCGGGAGGAACTGATTCAATTGAAAGAGATAAGTGAAGGATCGGACAAAGAGCTCCGTTCAAACGATCTGCGGGTCGGGGTATATGTTTGTCATTGCGGAAAAAACATCGGGGGAACGGTCCGCTGCGAAGAAGTAGCCGAATACGCTCGGAACCTCCCCGGAGTGGCTCTCGCCCAGGACTCTCTGTACACGTGTTCCGAGCCCGGACAGGAACAGATCAAGGCGGATATCAAGGAGCACAAGCTCAACAGGGTCGTCGTGGCATCGTGCACTCCCCGGCTTCACGAGCCGACCTTTAGGGCGGCATGCGAAGCCGGGGGACTCAACCCCTATCTTCTCGAAATGGCCAACATCAGGGAGCACTGTTCCTGGGTACACCTGCACGATAAAGATGCCGCAACGGAGAAGGCCAAGGACCTCGTGGCTATGGCAGTCAGTCGCGCGGCTCGGCTTACTCCGCAGTTTGAGCTGTCCGTCCCCGTTCTTCGCAAGGCCATGGTGATCGGCGGCGGAGTGGCCGGCATTCAGGCGGCTCTGGATTTGGCCGACGCCGGGTACAAGGTATGCCTGGTCGAGCGATCGGGAAGCATCGGCGGTCGCATGGCCCAGATTGACAAGACGTTTCCCACCATGGATTGCTCGATCTGCATCCTGGCACCTAAAATGAGTGAAGTAGGCCGTCATCCCAACATCGAGCTTCTCACTCTCTCCGAAGTCAAGGGCGTCAAGGGGCACATAGGGAATTTCAAAGTCGAGGTGCTCAAGAAGGCGCGCTACGTCACGAAGGAGTGTACCGCGTGCGGAGATTGCTATTCCTCCTGTCCGCAGTTGGCCCCGGACGAGTTCAACGCGGGGCTCTCCATCCGCCATGCCATCCATATTCCGTTTCCCCAGGCAGTCCCCTCCCGTTACTTGATCGACATGGACCTCTGCCTGAACAACCAGGGAATTGTGGCCTGTGACCGCTGTTTCCAGGCCTGTTCCAAGAAATGCATCGATTTCGCGGATCAGGATAAGACGCTGGAGATTGAAGTCGGGACCATCGTGGTGGCTACCGGAGTGGACGTGTACGACCCGACGGCCCTCACGGAGCTGGGGTACGGGCGTTTCCCCAACGTGATCACCACATTGGAATTCGAACGTCTTATCAACGCCGGGGGGCCTTCCTCAGGCGAGCTGATCCGCCCGTCGGATCGGCAGCGTCCCCAGAAGGTGGCCTTTCTCCAATGCATCGGCTCCAGGAGTAAGCGGAGCAATCCCTATTGCAGCAACGTGTGCTGCATGAACACGGTCAAGGACGCGCTCCTTATCAAGGAGCATTGGCCGGAAACGGACATCTACGTCTTCTACATCGACATCCGGGCTTTCGGTAAGGGCTTTGAGGACCTCTTTCAGAGGGCGCGGCGGGAAGGTGTGATTTTCATCCGCGGCATTCCGGGGGAGATCATCGAAGACATTGAGAAGGGCGATTTGACCTTGCTGGGAGAGAACACTCTCCTGGGGTCGCCGTATCGCTACACCATGGACATGGTGATACTGTCGGTCGGCATCAAGCCCCGACAGGATGCCGAAGTACTCCAGAGGTTCCTGAATCTCTCCACCGACACCGACGGTTTCTACATGGAAGCCCATCCGAAGCTGAGACCGGTGGACACCACGTCCGGCGGGGTATTCCTCGCGGGCGCGGCCGAAGGCCCCAAAGACATCAAGGACTCGGTGACTCAGGCGTCCGCTGCCGCCTCCAGGGCCAACATCCTCATGAGCCGGGGTGAAGTGAAAGTCCCGGCAATCACGGCACACATCGATCCCGACAAGTGCTCGGCGTGCGGTCTTTGTGCGCGGGTTTGCCCCTATCACGCTATCGAAGGCAGCAAAGAGCAGGGGTACTACAGGGTGGTCCAAGCAGCCTGCCAGGGATGCGGCGCGTGCGTGCCCGAGTGCAAATTCGGCGCCATCGATCAGACCCATTTCACCGAGGAGCAGATCGTCAGCCAGATCGATCAGGCCCTTGAAACCAATCCAAACCAAAAAATCTTAGCCTTCGCGTGTAACTGGTGCTCCTACGCAGGCGCGGATTTCGCCGGGGTCTCCCGGATGCAGTACCCTCACAATGTGAGAATCATCCGCACCATGTGCTCGGCCCGGGTCTCTCCCCAATGGATCGAGCGTGCCTTCGTGAAAGGTGCGGGCGCGGTTCTCGTCTCCGGCTGTCATCCGGCCGATTGTCACTACAACAACGCCAACCAGAATACGGCCCGCCGCGTGGAGAAATTCTGGAAGCGCATGGAGAAGCTCGGCATTAACAAGGATCGACTGAGACTGGCCTGGGTGTCTGCGGCCGAGGGTGCACAGTTCGCCAAGGTCATCAAAGAGATGGAAGAGGGAATTCGGAGTCTGACTCCCGGGCAGATCGAAGAAGCTGCCGAAAAACTCATCCAGCGTGCCGCGAAGAAGGGCGGAGCCTAATGCCCAACATAAAGATCTGGAATTTCTTTCGAAGGGAAAGCCTTTACGAGTGCTACCAATGCGCTCGGTGTACGGGGTCGTGCCCTGCCATGGAAGTGGCCCCGGCGTACGGGCCGAGGGAGACGATTCTCAAGTGCCTCAATCTTGGCCACGACAAGGTCGTGGAAGATGAAAAATTGTGGTTGTGCTGCACCTGCAACGTCTGCGAGGATCGGTGCCCCCAAAAAATACCCATCACGGCCCTCCTCGTGGCACTGCGCAATTCCGCCGCCAGGCGCGGAAACATTCCGACCAGGCTCGGTATGGCGGTCGAATTGCTGGCCAAGACAGGCAGGTCCATGATCGTGCATCAGCTCGACGAGATGAGGGCCCATCACGGCCTGAAGCCTCTCCCGCCCGCTCCGGTGGATGAGATCCGTGACATCCTCAGGAAGACGAAGCTGGATGAGGTGGTGGAGTTCTAGATTCTCGAGCGTCGAGAGATGCTTCCGAGTCCCGGGCGGCCGTGGGTGATTGCAAGGTACGATTCATTGAAAGCCCGAGACGGGGCAGCACGGCAGGAAGTCCGGTTTCCTTCAAGGATGTGTGGACCTCGGGGCATGGATGGGAAGAGCTTCCTGTAACGATCCAAGGACAAGAAGATTGGTGCCGGTTTGACGGCGGGCAGTTTTCCCACCGCCGGAGATTCGGCCACAGTGCGTGAAAAGGTTATCATGAAATACGCCCTCTATCTGGGATGTGCCATCCCGATCAAGTATCCGGGTTTTGAAGCGGCTACCCGACTCGTATGCGACCGGCTGGGGATCGAGCTCGTGGAGCTTCCTTTTTCGTGCTGTCCGCCTCCGACGAGCATGAAGATGGTTCATTACGATTCGTGGTTGGCTCTGGCAGCCAGAAACCTGTGTCTCGCCGAAGAGGCGGGCGTGGATGTGATGACGCTCTGCTCCGGCTGCGTCAACACGCTCAAGGAAGCCAATCACATCCTCCGCAAGAGCGATGCCAAGAGGCGCCGGGTGAACAAAGTCCTGGAGGACCACGGCCACCACTATAAGGGGACCATCGAGGTGACTCACGTTCTCGACGTCCTCTATCAGGACGCCGTCGTGGAGAAGCTCCTCAAAGAGGCCGTCCGGGAAATCCCCATCCGGGTTGGATGTCATTATGGATGCCATTATTTCCGTCCTCCCCAGGTGATGTATCCCGGCGAGCTTTCCGAAGCGGAGTCGTACGTTCCTGTGAAGATGGATCACCTGCTCTCTCTCATCGGAGTGGAGCCCACGGAGTACTCAAGGAAGTTTCTCTGCTGCGGCTCGCCCCTCGGAGCGAACGCGGATCAGGACGCAGGATACGCCATTACTCGCCAGAAGCTCGGTTACATTCACGAACGGAATATCCAGGCCCTTTCGGTGATTTGTCCTTCCTGTTTCGAACAGTTCGATATGGGGCAGATCGTCCTTGCGCGCAAGTCTAAGGAAAAAAAGAGAATTCCCACCTTTTATCTCACGCAGCTCATCGGGTTGGCCTTGGGGTTTTCCTCCAAGGAGGTAGGGCTGGATGTTCACCGAGTGAAGAGCAAGAAGCTTCTTGAGAGCATCAACGTGGCCTGAACAGATGGATTTGCGAATTTAAACGGCAGAAAGTAGGAGAGGTATGACGCAAGAGAAGAAGAAACCGCCTCTGTCCAAGGAGGAGGTTGAAGAACTACGCGACGATCTCATGTTGGCCGACAGCCTCACCAGGATCGAGAACACGCTCATGGTGCTCTCCGGAAAGGGTGGAGTAGGAAAGAGCACCGTCGCGGTGAACGTAGCCGCCGCCCTTGCCGCGTCCGACCGAAGTGTGGGGCTCCTCGATATCGATATACACGGCCCGAGTGTCCCGACCCTCTTGAAGCTTGAAGGGGCTGCCGCTTCCGGCACGTCGGCCAAGGGGTTGGTCCCCGTAAGGTACAACGATAATCTCAAGGTGATGTCCATCGAGTTCGTCATGCGGGACAACCCCGAAGAGGCGGTCATCTGGCGCGGTCCCATGAAGCATCGCCTGATCAGGCAGTTTATCGCCGAAGTGGACTGGGGAGATCTTGATTTCCTCGTGGTGGACGCACCTCCGGGTACCGGCGACGAGCCGCTCTCCATTTGTCAGATGGCTCCCCCAAGGTCTCAGGCGGTGATAGTCACCACGCCCCAACAGGTGGCCATAAAGGACGTCAAGAAGTCCATCCGTTTCTGTAAGGCTTTGAACTTGCCGGTGTTCGGCATCGTCGAGAACATGAGCGGTTTTGTGTGCCCCGATTGCGGAGCGACCCACGCTCTTTTCAAGAGTGGGGGAGGGGAGAAGCTCGCGAGGGAAACCGGTTTCCGATTTCTCGGGCGCATTCCCATCGATCCGCGGCTGGTCACCGCTTCGGATGACGGCAAGCCTTTCGTGCTGGAATATCCTGAGTCCCCGGCCTCAAAGGCATTTGACGAGATTATCGCGCCTATGCTGGCCCTGTCGCCCCCACGGATGAAAAAGCACTGAACCCACGCCTGTTATCAGCCCCTCATTTCGTTGCGACCCGACATTTGACCCCGGCGACGGATCGGATGTTGATGGGTGCGATGAGTGAGGGGCCATTCTCCTTCGAACGGCAAGACGTCGGCTCGGCCGCTCAGACACTGATAGCTTCACCCTTAGGCAGTTGTCCGGTCATTCGACCGTCCGCCGAGCATGAGAGCTGCCGTCCGTCTCTCCCTATCCGAGCCACGTAAGGTGCCGATTCTGAGATCCTTCTCTTTTTTTGAGACTACCACAATTCTCCATGATGGACTTTGGGTGGAAGCCTGTCCAGAGCGGGGCAGAGCCCGCCGTCCCTCCGAATTCGCCGCGCCCCGGTGGCCTGTGTTCCTGCGGGCCACGTGATTGTGTCGACCAAAATGTCTCATACACGTAAGAATCCGGTCTTGCCGTTCCATTGCCCACCGGCCGTCATTGACGCGGACCAGCCGTGATTCTTGTCGAAATCGGGGGATGACGGCATGAGTCGATATGGAGTATAATATAGTTCTGTTCTCCCAGGTGAAATCGGGACCAATGCGGGTTCTTATTCCCAATCCGGATCGGGCTGCTCCACGATCTGCGGAAGGAATGCATCCGTCATCTTACATGTTGCAAAACGCACTGGTATAATGAGTCCCGAAGAGAAGGGCGGCCTAATCAAAGGCGCATTCTCGGGCAATATGAGTTTGTAGGGCGTGAAACATCAGAGCTCTCCCTCATCCCCTCTTTCAAGAGGGCGAAAGGATCGGCCCTGCACGTGATTTCAGGAGAGGGGTGCCTCACTCCGGCCGCGGCTCCTGCGTAAGAGGTTCCATGATCGTAGAAAGCGTGCTGACAGCGTTTCTCAAACGCAAATACTCAAGAACCCTGCAGTTCACAGACATCCAGGGAGCGACGGCCCCCCTGCCTCAGCCGGGCCGGGAATACCTGCTTTACCTGCACGTGCCGTTCTGTGAAGAGCTGTGCCCTTACTGCTCGTTCAATCGCTTCCCGCTGGACAGAGCCCTTGCCGCGGACTATTTCAAGGGGCTCACCAAAGAGATTCGGATGTACGCGGAGCTCGGGTTTGACTTTGCATCCGTGTACGTCGGTGGGGGCACCCCCACGGTTCTGCCTCGGGAAATGACCGACCTCCTCCTTGAGCTGAGAAAGAGGTTTCACATCAGAGAAATCTCTCTCGAGACCAACCCGAACCATCTCACCGACGAGATCCTCGACCTGTTGAAAGAAGGAGGGGTTAACCGGCTCTCCGTGGGGGTCCAAAGCTTCGACGACGCACTGCTCAAGCAGATGGAGAGATATCACAAATACGGCAGCGGCCGGCAGATCCAGGATAGATTGGCCCTATTGATGGGCCGTTTCGATACGCTGAACGTGGACATGATCTTCAATTTTCCCACGCAGACCATGGCCGCGCTGGAGCGCGACCTGGAGATAATCCAAGAGATTCAGGCGGATCAGGTGACCTTCTATCCGCTCATGGTGTCGGACATAACCCGTAATGAACTGGCCCGCAGATTCGGCCCCATCAGCTACCGTCAGGAAAAGGCTTTCTACGGCAGAATCGTGGAGATGCTGGACGCCGACTACACCTTCGGAACTGCTTGGTGTTTCTCCAGGAAGAAAAGTATGATAGACGAGTATATCGTTGACTACGATGAATACGTGGGGGCGGGGAGCGGGTCGTTCGGCTATGTGAACGGCATGTGCTATGCCAACACGTTCTCGGTCCCGGAGTACCTCGAGAAGGTGGAAAACGGAAAAGTACCGATTCTCGCTAAGAAAGAGTTCTCCAAAAGGGACCAAGCTCACTATGATTTTATGATGAAATTGTTTGGGACCTCCTTGGATATTGAGGAGGCGGAACGGAAATTTAACGGCAAGTTCATGAAAACCCTGTGCAAAGAAATTGCACTTTTTCGGCTCGTGGGCGCGTTGATCCGCGACAACGGCACGCTCAGGCTCACACGAAAAGGCAGGTACTTCTGGGTGATCATGATGCGGGAGTTCTTCACCGGTGTGAACAATTTCCGGGATATTTGCCGAGCGGTCGTCAAGTCTCCGAACGAGAGCGCCAAGTGATGCAGAGCGGAGAACGACCGGCGGTCCGATGGGACCGCAAGGAGAACGCTTGATGGCGAAACCTTCTTACGAACAGTTGGAAAAACGGGTCAAGGAACTGGAGAAGATCACCGGCGACCTTATTGACAGCGCTATGGACAGCGAGCACCACGAACTGTTCGAACTTTCGGTTCTTTACAATGTATCGCAAGCCCTGGCTTCAACAATGGATTTGGACGAGCTTCTCGTCATCGTCATTGACGAGGTCAACAAAGCCCTGCTCACCGAGGGAGCCGGGGTCCTTCTCTATGACGAGAATCGCGGCGACCTGTACTGGCGACAGGTTCGGGATGCGCGCCGCATTCTGGCACCGCAGTCGGAAGCGCTGAGGCTCCCCCTCGACGGAAGCATCGCGGGCTGGGTCTTTCAAAACAACAAACCCGCCCGGGTGAACGACGTATCCAAGGATTCCCGATACTATCCGGAGATGTCGAGGAAAAGCGGCTTCCAAATCCGTAAGGTTCTCCAGGTGCCCCTCAACACGAGAGAAAAGACCATCGGCGTCATCATGACCATGAACAAGATCGGCGGTGACTTCACCGACCAGGACGAGACGCTGTTGGTCTCCATGGCGGGGAGCATTGCCCTGGCCGTCGATAACGCAACGGTCTATCAAAGGCTCAAGAAGTCCCGGGACGACCTTGAAATGCTTTACCGGTCGAGTATGGCCTTGGGGAGCACCCTAGACCTGGACCACCTGCTTACCGTAGTGATCAACGAGCTAAGAACAGCACTAGACACGGAGGTGGGCGGGGTTCTCCTCTATGATGAGCGCAGGGGAGACCTGTTCTGGCGAGAAGTGCAGGACGACAAGGGGCAGATCGACCCGAGGTGGGGCGATCTGCGCATCCCTCTGGACAAGAGCATAAGCGGCCAGGTGTACGTCACCGGCGAGCCTGCCTTGCTCAACGATCCGGGAGGCAATCCAAAATTCTTCAAACCCTTTGAGGACCGTGCGGGTTTCCTCATCCGCAACGAGATCATCGTCCCTCTCCACACCAGGGAGAAAACCCTCGGCTGTCTCGTGGTGATGAACAAGCGGCACGGTCAGTTCACTGCCGAAGACGTGCAGACTCTATCCTCGCTGGCGGGTGTCGTGGCCCTGGCTTTGGAGAACTACACCTTCTTCGAAGAAATGATGAAATCCTACGGGGAATTGGAAAACTTGAACCGCGTCAAGTCCAAAATCCTCAACCATCTCTCCCACGAACTACGTACCCCCTTAGCCATCATCCGCGGCACCCTTGCTACCATGGAGCGCAAGATGGCCGACAAGCACATCATGGACTTTGAGCGCCCCATTGCGAGAATGAGACGTCACGTCGAAGGCCTCAACAGACTCGAAGCTCAGGTCGAAAGCATCATGATGACCGGGTACTCCTGGGAGCGAAGAATGATAACGGAGTTCTTGCAGGCAGCTCTCGACCTCATGGAAGTGCAGACCGAGAGAACTCCGGGCATCCGTCAAGCTACCCGCGTGATTCATCAATGGCTGGAAAAGACATTTCCTACCCGTCAGGACGAGCTGGAGCGGATCAACATCAAGGAGTTCGGCGACGACGTCCTGGATTACGTCACATTGCAGATGGCGCACCAGAATCGGGATCTCGTCATGGAGTTCGGTCTGGATGACGCTGAGCTGCTCATACCGAGCCACGTGCTCCAGGCGGTCATGGAAGGGCTGATCAGGAACGCGATCGAAGCGACGCCGGACAAAGGACTGGTCGAGGTGACCGGTCGTCTCCGGGGGGAGCATTACGTTTTCACGGTAAGAGATACGGGGAGGGGAATTCCGGACAAGGATCGCGAATTGATTTTCGAGGGCTTCTATCCTGTTCAGGACACGGAGAATTATTGCAGTCGCCGCCCCTATTCGTTCAATGCAGGCGGCAAGGGCATTGACCTGCTGAGAATCAGGATGTTCTCCGAGCTTTACGGATTCAAGCTCTCGTTTAAGACCAAGCGATGTCCGCTCTTGGCGGAGGCGGAAGATCGGCCCGGCGGCGACGCGGACATCTGCGAGAACTGCGCGCCTCCGAAAAAATGCCTGGAGGATGGCGGTTCTGAATTCGTTGTAGAATTCGTCATTGCGGATGCCATGCGGGGAGCTCAACTGGAAGCCAAGCGCGCCGAGTTTGGCGGTTAAGCGAAACCGGAGGCCTCAGAAACTGTCTCAAAACCCGCGATTCGACCCTATCGTCTGTAGGGGCGGTTCGTGAACCGACCGAAATGACGGCGCTTCTCGAGGCGCCCCTACACAAGAATTCCCGCATGGCAGAGTTTTGAGACAGTTTCCTCAACTCACGGTTTCTTGGGGGCGATGAAGCGCCTTGCGGATCGAGGGATGAAGTTTGGAGTCCTCCCTCATTCCGGCGCCGAGAACCTTGGGCCCCTCCTCATGCACTAAAAAAGCCCCGTGCGGCCGCGGCACAGGCCTGACATACCGGGGCCTCCTCGTCGTTGCCGGGAGCGCAAGCAACGGCCGGTGGGGAGGGTCTCGTTACGGAGGTGCCTTCGTCACCCCGCCCCACGACGCTCACCTGCAAGCTATGCTTCCGACTCACGGCCCAAATCTCGACACTTTTCGGAAATTGATTGTTGCACCTGTGGCATTTTTCTTATAAAAATAGGCCCCGGTGAAAACCCGCGGAACATCCCTGTGTAATCATTCCGGGAGGGGCCGGTAAAACCCGTTGTTCAAGGGCGGATCTCGGCCCGTGATGGTTAGAACCGCGCCTACTACGTGAACGAGGAGTTCAACATGGTGAACATCGTTGACCAGGTACTCGGACTGACCGGAAAACTCATCTCAGGTCTTCTTAGCTGGCCCTTTCTGCTCTTCGTCATTGTGGTCTGGATGGCGAATCGCTATCGCGATCACATCGGATCTATTCTGGATCGACGCGGAGCCGTCAAGCGCTCCGATTTCTCGTCGGCTGTACGCGGTGAGCTGGAATCGGTGAACAAGGAGATAGGAGATCTCAAACTGCTGACAAGTGACTTGAGATCCCAGGTGATGAGGATCGAGGCCTCCGGCTCCGACTACGGCATCACATCGGCCCTTGAGCCGATCGATGGGAGAATCAAAGCTTTGGAAAAAGGGATAGAGAAGGTTCGATCGGAAATGGAGCACCTTCTCGCCACCGCTCTTTCCGGGGAAGTCCACCGGGGAATCGAGCCCCTTGAAGAGGAAATGGGCAAGATAAAGGAAGAAATGGACCGTCTGGGATTGAACCTCACCAATCTTGACACCGGGGATCGGTTGAACACCGTGTTGGAAACCGCCGAACACCTCCATGGGGAGATTTCAGGACTGAAGACCGACGTGGCCGCGTTGCGGTCCGGAGGAGAGGAGTGGGCACCGCGAGCCCGGACTGAGGAACTGGAAGTCTCTCTCGATCGCATGGGCGGAGAATTGCAAGGAGTCAAAGAGTCCTTGGGAGCTCTTCAAGCCGACGCGAGAGTGAGCGATCTCCAGGCGGGAGTGGAGGTGCTTCGCAGCGAAGTGGCTCAGTTAAATTCTCAGATGGAGAAGCTTGCTCCTCGAACGACCGCGGATATGCTGGAAACCAGGATTGAAGAGACAAGAAGAGACCTCGTCGAGTTGCAGGAGACCGTGGGGGGCCTCAGGATTCCTCTCGAGAGGCTTTCATCGCAAGTGGTGGATGAAAGATGGGGAAAAGGGGAGTTGTCTCTCGATGCACCGGGGAGCAAGGCCCTTCCTCTGGAGATCATGAAACAGGAGATGCGGTCCTCGCGTTGGGAGTGGCGCCGCGTGAGAAGGTTGGCCAAGAGCGTCGGGATGACGGAAGAAGCGGCAGAAGCCATCCTTGGAAGCGACCCTGATGTCACACTGAGTAAGGACGATTGGGGAAGGAAGATAGCCAAGTTGTCACAACGGTAGGCGAATCCCGGGCGTCTGAAACGTAGGGAGCTGAGCGAAGAGGCCGGATGACCCGATAATCGTCGGCGCGTGACGGATGTGCGCGGGGACGCGTGACACTGGAGGGCCGAGGAGGTCGCTGTGACGAAATGGTGTCTGCCGCAGTGATTGGTTCGGCCTGATTTCAGTTCCCGGATTGCCCGTGACCGTCAAAGCGGTGTCCGGACCGCGCATCGACATCAGCGGCTGGTACTTCTCCCCATGAAACGACTACCCAGCGGGAGGGCACTCCTCCCGTCCCTCCTTGAATGAGAACATCAATGGTCCAAGAGAAGAAGACAGAGCTGTGGATCTATGCGAACAGGGGGGCATACAAGTTTTGCCGGCAGGACGTCTGGGAAGGAGTTTTCTCTGCCTGCGCGGAGGCAGGATGGGAGGCTCCGTCGGAAGCGGAGACCATGTGGCTGGAGTCGCCTTTGTCTCAGTACAGGCGGGGCTCGTTTTTCACCGCGGAAGACGCCCGAAGCTTTGCTGAAGCCCTTAGTGACTACCTGGATCAGTTCAAGGACGACCTTCCCGCAGAGACCTCAAACCTGATGACGAAGCTGACGGCACTCCTGGTTACGGGCCCGATTTTCATCTGGTCCGGCGCACCGCAAAAGACCGCGGGCACGGGTCGCCTCGAAGCTCTCTACGTGTATCTCTGCCCCGAATGTGGTTTCATGCATCATGGAAACTGGTTTTTTGAAATGGACGAATCGGGGCTTGAAAAGATCGAACGCTCCGTTGCCGCGATGCTCCGCTACAAATACTGCCCTCTGTGCAGTTCGACCCGGATACTCTCTGAGGCGTTCATTCTTCCTCCTCTGGACCCGGCCGACCTCTCTGACCCGGCCTTCGCCGCCCTTGTCTGAAGCGGTCTTCCGAGATCGATCCGCGGGCTCGCCGGTGATCGATCCGAGGCATGCGACGCTCGCGGTAATACGAGTCCGTTAAGAAATAATTTCAAGACTCGTGGAACTTCTGTACGAGACGAGCATCGAATATAGTAACCTACCTATAGCGAAGCGGCTCACAATTTAGGGTGGGCGCTTCGTCTTCCCACTGCCACGTCGACACTCACGCGGGCAGCTTCGTACCAATCGACTTCATTCATTTATAAGTGTTCAAAAGAAAATAGTATTTCAGGCACGATGAGGCCTTCGACGGGATCGCTTGAAGTGAGGTCGGAAGACATTCGTGAAGAAAACCTCCCGGTTCGCACGGACTTAACGGGAGGTCACCATGAAGAACGCTCGCGACCATTACCCTCCGGACCAGGAGGTGTCTTGCCGGAGCGCCCGGCTGAACGAGACCTCGAACCGCGTTGTTTTACGGCAAGTTTAGCTTCCCTGTCGGCCTTGTCACGCAAGTAGAAGGCGCGCTTGAGTCTCCAAGCCCGATAAGCCCAATAGGCCGGTTCCCATATCACCAAACAGAATAGGAGGAGGATGATCACTGCTAGTACCAACAGGACTATCCATTCATCAGTCGGCATCGCGTTTCCCCCTCGTGGCCGATTCCAGCGTAGACTATACACAAATAACTGAATCAAGCACGAAAAATGTGATTAATTCCGGCAGCACCGGGCCGCGTTGGACTGCAGACCGATCCCATCGGCACCCATGGAATCCGGGAATCCCCGTCGCTCGATGGGCCTGAATCGAGCAAAGTAGTCAGGCTCCCACTCGTGCGCTCCCCAATCCCTTATGAACGGATTGCTCGTGTTTGCCTGAAGACTCATCACCGCCTTCGATGCCTGGTGCCGGGAGATTTCCTCTGAAAGACCATCCCGGAACGGGCCGCGGCGCGGTAGAAAGAACTGATCCGGAGAAAAGAGTGGCCGGTTCCCCAAAACCAAAAATGGGCCCCCAAAGGCGGGCCCATTATTTACTGGGGAACGAATGTCGTGGTGGAGCTGAGGGGGATCGAACCCCTGACCTCTTGAATGCCATTCAAGCGCTCTCCCAGCTGAGCTACAGCCCCACGGAATCCACACTATAGGCCTAGCCTTCCTCGATTGTCAATCTATTTCCGCCTATCCGTCGATATCCAGCGAAAAGCCCAATATATCCGACGGACTGAGCATTCTGAGCAGGTGGTAGGGCTTGTCGGCAAGGATCTTGTCTTCCCTCACCTTCACCCTTATGTCCTCAATATCCTTCATTGTGATCTCATTCTTTGATTTGAGGGCGTCCTCGAGCTCCGGTATCTCCTTCAGCGAGAGGAAGACGTATATGACGTCACCCTTCTTCTTCTCGTCATACTTGAATGCTGCCTTCCCGATGGGAATCTCTATGGGCGCCCCGGCCTTGACCGTGCTCGAGTCCCGGTACAGCGGTGCACGTGTGCGGTTACGCCTCCCCTGTTTGGCCTTCAAGGGATAGAGGGACGTGATTGTCTTGATTCCTTTGCGAAAGATGTAGCAGTGGCCGTTCACATTAGTCTCGAAACGAAGCTTGTACTGGTCGCCTTTCTTAAATTCGGCACCGAAGGAGACCGGGTCGGCGAATTGCTTGCTGCCTTTGGTCTTGATCATGATCTCGCTCTTCACTCCGATAATCGGGTTGGGAATGACGATCTGATCGCCGGCTTTGGCGGAGCTCGCCCCCGCGAGAGCGTTGTATCGCGCCAATTCTTCGGCCATTGCCGGATTGCCCATCCTATCTTCAGCCACCGACTCGAGGGTTTGGCCTTCCTTGAGCGTCACTGTGGTGGTATCGGGATCGTTGCCGTCCTTCTTGGCCGGTGACAATTCCTTCCACGGAAACTCGTCGAAACACTTGACGGTTACTTTCAAAGGCGGCTTCGTCTCGATGACCGGGGGAAGAGGAGGCGGCACATCCTTCTTGGCAAAGAAATAGGTGCAACCGGTAGTAAGCCCCACTATCAGGACGAGAAGAATATAACCGAGGGGTCGCTTCATGAGGTCCTCCAGGAACGGCCAGTACCGTTCAATCACTTGACGGGTCCCGGGGCGGGGACGGTATTTGTCTCGGAGGCAACGCTGCGCGGGGCGGGCAATTGCTTCGGAGTCTCCTGGGTCCCCTTCCACTTGGCCACCAATTGTTGGAACTGATCTCTCGCCTCTTTGGGGGCATAGGTAATGGCTTTGTTCGCAAGCGCATCAACCGGCCGGGCAAGCCTGGAGGTCTTAATCAAAGGCCATTCGGGCACTGCTATCAGGACCGCTTGCACCGCGGAAGCGACCACGAGAAAACCGGCAACGGCTCCCATGCCGGCCCCGAGAGCACGGTCCAACCAACTCAGGCGGGTGACGTCGATCAGCATGTCCAGCAGTTTACGGATGAGCACAAAAACGACTTGTACCAATATGAAGACGATCACCATGGCAAGGATGACGGAAATGTGCGGGTCGAGTGAAGAGACCTTGCTCAGGTATGGTTGGACGAAGGAATGGTATTTCATGGCTCCGAGAACCCCGCAAAAAACCCCTGCCATTGCGGCCAACGATCGGATAAAGCCCTTCCACAATCCAAGGGTGAGGGACACTAACAGGGTTCCCGCAACGAACAAGTCGATCAGATTGTAGGTTTCTATAAATTTCATGGGATGACTTTCAGCTTGGGGTGTTGCCAAGTCTTTCCGATGGAGAACGAAATTTCTTTACTGCCGTTGCCGTCCGGCTGTTCACTGAGCCTCGCAGCTTTTTCCTTCCCGGTGAAGACGTGCACGAGACCCGGGCTCAGGCTTGCTTGTACGGCTGACCGAGATTCCGGACAACGACCGGCCCTATGATTCAACACTGTCGCCGCCTCCGCGAGACACCGGGATCGGGGAGCGCTCCGTGGAACAATGCTTGCCGCGGTCGGAGCCTTGAGCACTGAGGGGGGCCTGTTGGAGAGCAACATCTCCCGCTGCTCTTATCCTGCGTCCTTCGGTGCCGCCTCTGCTCGTGCACGGTAAAGGCACGCAACGGAAGCTCGGGAAAGGGAATGGTTCCGAATAATCGCTCTCCGAGGCGAAGAATCATCCAACCAGTCCCTCAGAGACCGGTCTCGGGTCATGAATTCCCGCGGCCGCATCTATTTTCCGTACATGCACGTTCCTCCCGAGGGTCTTGTAATATAGAAAAAACTATTTGTCAATAAAAATCAAAGTGTTCCAGAAATAACCTAAAGTTCCGGTCCTCAGGCCGTCACCGACGCAGCAGAGCGAAAAACCGCAAAACCGCAGCATCCGTGTGCCGCGCATGCCTGAATCCCGGCCGTGTGGAGATTTTCCCCACGGCCTTGCCTTCAGGCATTCTACACTCCCGAGTTTCCGAAGTCAGGTCCGACCAAGGGCCGGTTGATGGAGCCGGCATCCGATTCTCTCAGGAACCGAGATGACGACGGGGTCCTTCCGTCCTTGACACGGGACGGCGGCCCATTGATAAGTATAGTGGATCGCTTTGAGCGTTGCGGGAAACCAAGTGACCTATGGCGTAAATATGGTGGCGTATTCTCGGCCGCTGAGTTTGTTTGGCTTTGTCGGCATGACGGGCTCCGGGTTTGATTGCGAGGAGCGGAGAGACGAAGCAATCCCAAGGAGCCGACACGCCGCCGAATCGATGCCGCCCGGTGCTGAGGGAGCCTGGGGGTCATCGGGTAATCTACGGACGTCGTTTCCCGAACGTCATGCCGACGACCCGGCCGGCGGAGACGGAGGTAACAGCCCGTCGTCACTCCTGGGGAACGGGCGGCCTTGCGGATTCGGCCCACGGGGACCGAGGTTTTGAGGTCGCTCCAAGAAGTGCGCGCACAAACAGTGGGACGGAACAAATGACCGAGAGAAATCGAATCGGGCGGACCCTTGACGGTCTGAGGCCCTGGAAGATCACCTGCGGTGTCCTGAGCCACGCCGAAGGATCGGCCCTGATTGAGGCCGGGGGCACCAGCGTGCTCTGTGCCGCCAGTGTGGAGGAACGGGTGCCGCCGTTCCTCAAGAACGAGGGTAGGGGCTGGGTGACGGCCGAGTACTCGATGCTGCCCCGCTCAACACACACTCGTACCCCTCGGGAGCGTGGAGGCAGGATGGGTGGGCGCACCATGGAGATACAACGGCTCATCGGAAGGTCTCTGCGCTGCGTCACGGACCTGCCGGCTCTCGGGGAACGTACCATCACACTGGACTGTGACGTGATTCAAGCTGACGGGGGAACGCGGTGTGCCTCCATCACAGGCGCGTGGGTGGCTCTGAGCTGTGCCCTGGAAAGGCTTGCGTCGGCAGGGAAGATAGCCTCTATCCCGTTGCTGGATTCAGTGGCCGCCGTGAGTGTCGGGGTGGTGGGGGATAAAATGCTGCTGGACCTTGATTACGCTGAGGATTCCACTGCCGATGTCGATATGAACGTGGTCATGACGGGGAAAGGAAGGCTGGTGGAGGTTCAGGCCACTGCTGAAAGAGAGCCGTTCAGTCTCTCCCGGATGAGCTCGCTGGTTCGTCTGGCGCACAAGGGCATTCGGGAGATCGAAGCACTGCAGATGCGCGCTCTGGTACCCGATCAAAGAGAGTGATGAGCTCCTCTGCCCCCCGCCTCGATTCTCAGGGGATCGTGGCGTTGAGGGCAGGGCATCTTCTTGCCGCTGTCGACGAGCCGTCGCCAGGCTTAAGTACAGGATTTCGCAAATACGGTCGCGAATTCCCGACGGGTGGAGGTTATCTCGATTGGATTGTCCGTGTCCGTCGTCCTCGCAGGCCCCCCCCCTTATTCCCCCGTCCAGGGGGTGGAAGCTCTCCCTCCCTGTGGACGGGGAGGGGTCTCCTGATTCGGCACCGCATTTACGAAATGCCGTACTAAGCCCTCGTTTTCCCACTCGTCTAGTTTTTCTTCTCCTCGGGCGCCTGCTTGGTCGCTTCGCCGGATGTTGCCGGACCCGTGGAATCTGATGGTTCGGTTGACCGGTTAGCCATGGCCGTGACTGCATCGATTTTGGCTTGAATGTGCGAGCGCTGTTTGTCGTCGGTAACGTTGTTGAGGGCGCTCCGGTAATCCTCAATGGCCTTTTCTTCCTGCCTTTTTCCAACATAAGCCAGAGCACGGTTCTCGTAGAACGTAGAGTTGGCGGGCTCGAGGGAAATGGACTTGGAGTAATCGGCCAGGGCCTTGTCGAGGTCCCCGCGCTCATGATAAATCAACCCGCGGTTGTTGTATCCGATAGCATCGTTGGGATTCAGTTGGAGAGCCTTGTCGTAATCCGCCAACGCATTGTCGAATTTATTCATCTTGTACAGCGCGTCGGCACGCACCCGGTAGAGCTCGGCATTTGACGGTGCCAAACGGAGTGCATCGTTGAAATCTTCCAGTGCTTGTTTGTGCTTCCCGGCCTTATGATAGATCAGACCCCTGTCGCGCAGAGCGGCCACCATCCGAGGGTTCACCTTCAGTGCCTTGCTCCAGAGATCCATAGCCTTCTTCTGGTTGCCCTGGCGGTAGCTCTCGAGGCCCTCCCGATGGAGCTCCACTGCAAAGTCCTTCCTCAATTGGGCAATCTTGGCGTTGAGATCCGAGGAATCAGCGTCCTTGCCGCGCAGCGCGAGGACTTTTTCATACGCATCAAGTGCCTTGTCATAGTCTTTGCGGTGTTCGTACACGCCGCCGAGAGCCTCATAGCCGCGGATATTCTTCCTGTTCAACGAGACGGCCCTCTGCAGGACCTTGATCGCTGCGCCCGAATCCCCGGCGGCGCTCAGTACGACGCCGAGGTTGGTGAGCATGACGCTGTCCCGTGATAACCGTTTCGAAGCCTCGGTCAGATCGGCAACAGCGCCTTCCACGTCGCCCTTCCTGAACCGCGCCATGCCGCGATTCCCGAGTGCGTAGGCGTAGTCGGGCTTAATTTCCAAGGCCTTGGTGTAATCAGCTATGGCCCGGTCGTAGTCCCCTTTGCGTTTGTACGCAACCCCCCGATTATTGTATGCAAGATGATCCCTGGGGTCTAGTTTGATCGCACGAGAAAGGAACCCTATCGCCTCGTCGAGCTTCGATTGTTTCAGCGCCTCGACGCCGTTATTGTAGAGTGTCACGGCACCCTCAGGATTGGTTAAGTCGGCTTCTTTGGTCGGAGGGGGGCCGTCCTGCCGTGACTGAGGAAAGCCGCTCAACGGCATTGAAGCAATAAGAAAAGCCAGAAAAAACAAGATGTTTCTCATAGAGTCTGAGATCCTTTCCTGTTTTGGTCGTGATGGCGTCTGCTTGAATAACGACCTATCGCCTTCAGTAACGGGCCGATTGCCGGGACGCCATCACCGAGGAGTCACTTCTGTGTATTGTGCCACATAATCACTATCTAAACAAGTAGATATATCATTCAGGTCAAGCTCGAACCATGCTTTATCCCTAAATAATTCCAATCAATAATTTTGCTTGACAGCCAAAATCCGCCATGTTAAAGCCCCATGTCAATGACGCCTCGCAAGAGGCTAGATTCAGAATTCTTCGCTTGAGACTACGCCCCTCAAGTATAGTATGAAGGATCTGAGCAAAGGAGGATGAGGTATGGTGCTACGAGTTACCAGTGTATTGGTTTGTCTAACCATCTTTGCGTTCACATCCGCGGCTTCCTTCGCTACAGCCGGCGGCCCGCCGTGCTACCCCGAGCCCTCATGTGCGCCACCCCCTTATCAATGCGCACCGCCATCCTGCGGTCCCCGGCCTTGCGGTCCCGTGCCCCCCTTTGCTCTTTGTGCCGGTATACTCAATAGTTGCCGGAATGTCTGCGGCACTATTATAGGTATCCCGGCGGCTGTCATGGGCGGCTTGCTTGCTCCGGGTCCGGGACCGGCTCCGTGGTGCCGTCCTGCATGTCCCCCGCCGGCCTGTGGACCGGTGAGGTGGACGCCTCCTGTTTGCGGACCTTCCACGTGCGCTCCGCCCATGTGCGGTCCTGCCCCCTGTCCGCCTCCCGGGAGGATAACCAAATGTCGCCCTGCGGCCTATGTGCCCCGACGCCCGGCCCGATTGCGTGGAGCTGCCGAGCTCCCGATTCCTGAGGGGGCATATGTGCCGGCCTCAATGCATGTACCGAGTCCCGGCCAACCGGGTTCGAGAGCCGCAATCGAGGGTTTGGCCGATATGCCTGCAAAATTGATCTCGGGTGTCTTTCGGGTTGCCAACCCTTACGGCCGGTGAAGATTGCCCGTGCCGGAATGTGCGGGAAAGTGGCGGTACAACGAAAATTCAGAGTGTGAAAGCCTTTTCGGCTATACAAGAGGATAAACAAAGTGACTATCGGAAGCGGTAACTTTCTTAACCCGGATCGGGTCTGTTCCACGGCCAAAAATTCGGAATAAACCCTGTCCACAGCAGAGGGGGTGAAGTGGGATCCCCTCTTAACAAAAAACCCCAATTCCTCCTAATTTATGGGGACGTTCGACGTCCCCTTTTTTTTTTGCCCGGCGAAGGGCTGTGGAGCTATACGATCTTCGTCGGCTCGCTAAGCCCGGTGAAGGTGAAGTCCTCAACGGGTTATCTCTTCCTGAGCTGCTCCCTGGCCTCACGTTTGAGGCGGGCTTTGCGATCCTTACCCTGCTGGCGTGCCAGGTTATCCTCCTTCACCTTGTCAAATCGCTCCCGTCGTTCGGCTTCCATCAATTCGGCCAGCTCTTGCTCACGCTGGAGGCGAAGCTTCCGTTCAAACATCTTCAGCCGTTGATCCTGGATGAGAATTTCTTCCATTTTGGAGCTATTGTCGGCGAGTCCCCGGCAGTGGCTCAGATGTTTTGCCATGAGAGATCCGGGTATTCCGTCAACATACATGTTGCATGAGGGACAGACCCCGGTTTTATCGCCGGAAGAGAAATTGCGGCGAATGTATCCCTCCGCTATCAATTCAGTTTCGGAACACTCGCGGCTCACCCAGAGATCGCGGCGTAGGATGTACCCCCATCCGGGCCGTTCGACCCAGAGTGTTTCGAGCATGGTCTTCGGCTCATCGGCAGCGTACGTGTAGCTGGCGGGGTGAACCCAGAAGGTCCTCATCTGATTCATCGGTATTCCTGCTACGCTTGCTCCTTTTGTCAGGATAGCTTTCGCATGGGGATCAGTCAACTATGGATGCCGCGGACCGACGTGGTTAGTGGGTCTTGAGGAGCGAGGGAATACCTGGGCCGGCGCCCTAATTCCGGGTTAGGGACTGTGCCAAGTCCGCACCTGCACCCTTGACATATCCCGCACCAATACCTAAGTATATCGGGTGATATGCAGTCTGAGAAGCGGTACTTCCCGCGTGGGCGAACCGCTTCGCGCAGGGACGGATGCCGTTGGGGATCGGCCGGAAGTGAGCCCCGGCCGTAAAGATTCCGAACGGGAACAACCGACCCGGCGATCACTCATCCGGAAGATACTATGAGAGAATTCAGCGAAACCGACTCACTCCCCCCACTTCTGGCTACGGCCGTGGGAAGCCTGCCGCACAGTGATCCAGGGCAGGCCGTGGATTTCATCACCACCCATTTGACGACGGCTCCGCATATTCCTCAATTATCGAGATACGATCCCCGTGAGCAGATGTGGATTCAATTCTCGGAGAATCTCCCCCGTTTCAAAGCGGATTTGGAGAATCTCTCCTATGGATTTGATACGACGGGTGATCCTAATCCTGAAGTAGAGGAATTCTACACGCATTACCTCGAAGTTGCGGAAGGGGGAAGCGCTGACTATTTTGCGGTGGGCCCGGAATACGGGAGAGGGATTCACGCCTTTTTCGAGAGCCTGAAGAGAGAAGGCAAGAGATGGCCCTTCCTCAAGGTTCAAGTGACGGGGCCCTTGAGCTTCGCACTGACGGTGACCGACGAGCAGAAGAAGCCCATCTTCTATCATCCTCTGTTTCGTGACATTGCGGTCAAGGCCATGGGTCTGAAGGCCGTGTGGCTTCTGGAGCAGGCCAAAGCCTATGCCGACCGGGTAATCGTGTTCTTTGACGAGCCCAGCATGAGCGCATACGGGTCGTCCGCTTTCCTCGGTGTCTCCGTGGAGGACGTCATTGAATCGCTGGACGATGTGATTTCCATGGTTGTGGAAAGAGGAGGCATCCCCGGAGTGCATTGCTGCGGCAACACTGATTGGAGCCTGCTCATGAGGTCGCAGGCCCGCATCGTCAATTTCGATGCGGTGGATTATATGGAGACAATGGCCATATATGCAGGCGATCTGAGTCGATTCCTCGAACGAGGGGGAGTCTTGGCGTGGGGTGCTGTGCGCAACACCGCGCTCGTCGAGGGAGAGACTGTGAAGGACGTCGTGCGTCGGATACAAGATGGCGCCGACCTGATCGGGAAGAGCGGAGTGGATCGGGACGCCCTCCTGGAGCGCGTAATCGTGACACCTGCCTGCGGATGTGCAGGCCTGACGATGGGACATACGGAGCAGGTGTACGGACTTCTGTCGGAATTGGATTCAATGAAAGGTCTTGGTTGACCGAAGTATGAGAACAAGCGGGCCATCGGCCGCAAGAAGGGACAAACCATGGGAATGACGCTGGCAGTGGCAGGGAAGGGCGGTGTAGGAAAGACTTCAATCTCCGCGCTCATGATCAAGGCGTTGATCGAAGCCGGGAAGAAACCCCTGCTGGCCATTGACGCGGATTCGAACTCGAACCTCCACGAGGTGTTGGGATTGGCCCAGCCGAGGAGCGTGGGGTGCGTCCGTGAAGACACCAGGAAGATCGGAGACAATATCCCGGGTGGGATGACGAAAGATCGGTTCATGGAATACCAGATACAGGCATCTCTGGAAGAGACCAAAGATCTGGACTTCCTCTCCATGGGGCGACCCGAAGGCCCGGGCTGCTACTGCATGGCCAACAACATCCTCCGTGAGGTCATAGGCAAACTGACGGGTAACTACAAGTTCGTGGTTATTGACAACGAGGCAGGGATGGAGCACCTCTCGCGGAGAACCGAAGAAGAGGTGGACCACCTCTTCGTGGTATCCGATCCCGCTCCGCGGAGCCTGCGCACGGTTGGACGAATTGTCGAGCTCATCGACGAGCTGGGCGGGAGAGTACATCATAAGCACCTCATCATAAGTCGCAGTAAAGGAAGTGCTGAGGATTTGCCCGAGGGAACCCGCAAGGAAATAGAAAAACTGCCGTACGCCCCGGAAGCGGTGATCCCGTACGATGATTCGCTCGTGGAGCTCGATCTTTCAGGAGAGCCGCTCGTGAATATTCCATCCGACGCCCCCGCGTACGTGGCTGTCAAGAAAATGTTGACCGATATCGGAATATTGAACTGACACACCCGGACTCGGCACGACGGGAGCCGAATCGGTAAGCGGCTCCCGGGTCCGGCTTCTCCTGTCGTACCCGGACGGGACAGCGGCGAGACAGAATCACTTGCCTCTTCCCGCGGCCGAGCATGTCGGAAGGGGCCGCTCCGAGATGCGTGTCGAGACCGGCAAGGAGCCGGCCTGTACGTGATGCGGGTTGCCGATCGCGGTGTCAGTGGATCTGTGGCCGACAAGAGTCCTAGGAAAATCCGCAGCCAATCCCTCGCGGACCTCAAGAGTTTTTTCTTTGGCATCGAACTCTTGACCCTCCTCTCGAAGTGGGAATTGCCTTCCTCTGTTTCACACTTCATGAGACTGCGAGTAGCCCCATTTCCCATCTGTAGAGGGGCTGTACCCGTGTGTCTGTGAAATCCCTTGACTTTCTTCCCAGGCCCCCTATAATGAAGACTAAACTAATTAATTTTTCCTGTTTTCTTATTGAGGCTCTTGGGCTGCGAAGAGGATAATGGTTTGCGGTTTGTAGGGAGAGAAATATGGTGTATACCGACGCCCAAGCTTGGTTGGAGGCTCACGAGCTTATCGAGTGCAAGCCTTTGAAGGGTCGCTGGACCCCTAAGACATGCTTGGAAATTTCTCGGAGGACGGGTAGAGGACCGCGCAATGCGAAATCTCAAGTGAACGCAGCTGCGTCGCGGACGATTCCTTGCGCCAATTGCCCGATCCTGGCAGCGCTCGAAAAATTGTAATCGGCACGGTCTCTTAGAACAGTTCGACGTAAGATGAGCGGCACGAGGAGCTGGGGAGGTCCGCGCGCCGGAACGGGAATGTGCTCCCGTCACGGGAGAGGCTTGTCCGCCATGGAAGCCGATCCTGAGTGGATGAGCCAGATTTTCTGCTATCCGACCGTGCATGTGCCGGGCCGGAAGGCCCCTACCTTGTCATCCCCCTGATCTGAACCGAACCGGGTCGAATCTCTTTCCGCTCGCCCTGTTGCATGCCTCCCGACCGGGTCGGCCGCATCGGGGCGGAGCGGAATGAGGACGACTTCGGCTACATCACATGCTCATCTCGGCAGTAATGGATTCCACCTGCTCCCTTACCACCTTCTCTACGGTGTTGAGCAGCTTGAGGTGAATCTCTTCCCTGAGGAGAGCAACGACCTCGTCCCGGCTGGGAAGAAGACCCTTGGTTCGTTCGTCAAACAGGCCTCTGGAGACACTTTCCAGCCAGATCCGTTCGGGCAGGCTGTTCTGGATTGCCTCGGTGATACTGTAAGCGAGGGTTTCCTGCATGCGTTCCCTCGGAGGGAAGAACGATCCCATGGCGGCCACGATCTCTTGGGTCTGGGGCAATAGTTTTTGCACCGCAGCCTTCAAGTCGGCGTCCGACAAGACCTCCTCGACTCGAGATTGCACCAATCCCTGGAACGCAGATGTGACTTCGCTACTGGAGGGCAAGAGGGACGCTATATAGCCGTCTATGCGTTTGTTGACCGCCTCGGCATCGGGCAGCATGCCCATGGTGCCGTCAATCTTCTCCATCACCGCTTCGCGTGTCGGAATCACGTTCAAGGCCGCATCAATCCGCGCTTCGACGGAATCGGCCGATGGAAGGGCAGCGAAGGCATTGTCGAGACGAAGCCTGATGTACTCCTGCGATGGCATGGCTCGGAGTGCAATGTCTATTCTCTGCGCAACGAGCTCCGGCGAGATTACCGATCCGAGTGCCGCATCGAGTCGTGAGGAGACCATCTCCTTTGACAACGAGGCTTCGAGGGCATTCTCCAATTTTTCGTGAATTGACTCGGAGGACGGGAGCTGCGCCAATGCCGCGTCAAATCGCCGTTCAATTTGCTCCTGAGTCGGCACGGCGCCCAGTGCCTGGTCAACCCGGGCGAGGATACTTTCCGGGGTCGGCAGTGTTCCGATGGCCTCATCAAAACGGTGGCCGATCTCTTCCCTTGAAGGTATTGCCTTCAGAGCATCATCGATGCGCTCAATGACCTGTTCCCCTGTGGGCAGCGCGTCGATCGCATCGCTGAAGCGCTTGTCGATTTCTTCCCGTGACGGAACGGCCTGCAGGGCATCATCGATACGCCCCATGACCTGATCCCAGTTCGGGAGCTCGCTGAAAGCCTTGTTCAGGCGCCGGTCAACTTCTTCCCGAGACGGAACGGCCGCAAGAGCCGCCTCAATCCGTTCGTTCACCGATTCCGCCGTCGGCAGCGAGGCGAGGGCCTCGTTCAACCGATTGTGAATCTCATCGCCTGGGAGCATCGTTTGCATGGACGCGTCGAATCGATCCAGCAACTGCACCGATGTGGGCAATCCTGCTAGAACCCCGTCTACCCGTGCATTTATCTCATCCCTGCCGAGTACGGACTCGAATGCTCCGTCCACGCGCTCCAGGATCTCCTCGGGCTTCGGCATGGTTTGCAGCAGTTCTTTGAGCCGTTCGTTGACGGCATCCTCAATGGGCACGTTCTTGAGTGCTTCGCCGATTCTGTCGAGCACGTTTTCCGAAGAGGGCATTGCTGCCAGCGCCTCATCGAATCGTTTGTCAACTTCCTCTCGAGAGGGGAGAGCCGTTAATGCTTCGTCGATTCTTTCCAGTACCCGGTCTGAGGAGGGTATTGCTTCAAGTGCCTCGTCGAAGCGCTTGCCGATATCCTCCTTGGAAGGGAGAGCTGTCAGTGCCGTGTCGATTCTCTCCAATATCTGCTCTGACGAAGGCATTGCCTCCAGCGCTTCATCGAAGCGTTTGCCGATTTCCTCTTTCGTCGGCACACCCTCAAGCGCGGTGTCGATTCGTCCGAGCATCTGCTCGGTCGAAGGAAGGGCTGCGATGACCTCCGTGAAACGTTTGTCCAGTTCCTCTCCTGACGGGATGGCTTGAAGGGCTTTGTCCACCTTTTCGCCGATCTCTTCCGTCTGTGGCAGGACTTTCTTGATCGCGTCGTCAACGCGCCGGGAGATCTCATCTTTGGAGGGGACGGCTTCCAGGATCATTTTATCCACCCTGGAGAGAATTTCATCCCTCGTCGGAAGTGAGCCTGCGATTTCCTTGACGATTCCCTCGATAACTTCCTCTTTGGAAGGAACCGAACCGGTGACTGCCTGATTGAAGGTACTGGAAAAATCGTCCTTGGTCGGCACGGCACCCTTTACCACGTCGCTCAGAGTGCCCGTCAGCTCTGACTTGCCGGGGGTAACTCCCTGGAGG
The DNA here is from genome assembly GCA_041741735.1 of Desulfomonilaceae bacterium. Taxonomy (GTDB): domain Bacteria; phylum Desulfobacterota; class Desulfomonilia; order Desulfomonilales; family Desulfomonilaceae; genus JBGSJS01. Next base: position 74,722 of record JBGSJS010000002.1, read on the forward strand.
AGGGTGCCGAGTTGGGACGAAATGGCGGCCATGATGTCGGCCATCTGCGGTGCTGCCGTAACCGGAGCTGCAGTGGCGGGAGGAGCCTGGGGAATCGGGGGAGGCGGTGGAGCGGGTCGTTCGGCCTCGGGCTCCTTTTCCGGGGGCGCTTCGACAGGAGTGGCCGCTACAGGGGCTGCCGTCGGAGGTTCCGGAGCAGTTGGAGCGGCAGCGGCAACAGGAGCAACCGGAGGTGCCGCAGGGGCAGGGGGCTCAACCAGCTGCTCTTCGTCCAGGGTGATCTCGTCAAAGGAGATATCCTCGGTAACCTCCAACATGGGCTCTTCTTCGCGTCCTTCGTCGAAGAACGCCTCTTCCGAGGAAGGTCCTTCGATGGTGAGCTCTTCAGCCAGGGGTTCTCCGATAGGTGCCGTAGGCTCGGTTTCCAATCCGTCCCCGAAGTCCACGTCCTCCAGGGTGATCTCTTCAACCGAAGCCAAGTCCCGGGTCTTCTCTTCGGGGAACCGCTCGGTGGGGAATTCCTCGGTGGGGAGCTCCTCTCCGAAGAACTCCTGAGTCGTCATCTCTTCCTCGGGGACTTCGTCCAGAGTCAGTTCCTCGTCCGGGTAAGAATCACCGGCATCGTAGGAAACCGCCGCATCCAAGGGCGATTCGATCTGCATCCCGGAGTCTTCCACTTCTTCCAGGTCGATCTCTTCGAGATCCTCATTCGCCATCTGGCGCATCTCGGTATCTTCCACCGGTACGGTGTCGTCCTCAATGTCCAGACCGGCGAAATCGTCGTCGCCCGGCTGAACGGCTTCCAACTCGTCGAACGCCAGCTCTCCTATTTCGCTGTCCTCTTCCAAATCGATGACATCAACGTCCGACGCGGTAACTTCCTCAACCGGCTCCCGGACGTAGGAATCTTCTTCCAGGTCCAGATCGTCCGAAGTGATAACCTGGGAGGGATCCTGGACCTCAAGAATCTGTCCGATCTCCGTGTCGTCGGCGTCGATGGCCACGTCTTCTTGTAGGCCGGAGACGTAGAGGGCATCGTCAGAGTCAAGCTCAAGGCCGAGATCTTCGACGTCCATGTCAACGGTCACGGAGTCCTTGCCCGTAGGATCCTCATCCAGAAGATCCGTCTCGCTCAGGGAACCGAAGTCCGGGGGTGCTTCTCCGCCCCCCATATCGAGCTCCAGGTCGCCGTCTCCTCCCGCGGAATCCAGTTCAAAGCCCTGATCGTCCGAATCGAGCTCGATCTCCACGGACGACTCACCGACCGCGGGCGCGGCGAAATCCGAGGGAAGGTCGGCGACCAGCTCGATGGTGGGCTCAAAGGCCGAACCGTTGTCAAATTCCTCGTCCAGTCCCATATCCTCTAAGTTGAGGCGGACCGTATCCTCGTAGGTCTCTTCACCGCTGAAGTCACCGGAGCTGTCCAATTCGGCAACGAGGGTCCCCGTATCGATCTCCACCGTATCTCCAACGTCGGTGGACGGTTCGTCTCCGTCCAAAGCAACGTTGGACATGGCCAAGAGCTCCTCGGTCATGTCGCCGGAATCGTCGTCGGCGAAGTCTATCAATATCTCTTCGTCGTCGGCCTGAACCGTGGTGGAAGTCGAGAGCCCGAGCAAGGAATCGGCCGCCTGCTTGAGGGCCGCGCCGTCGATGGGCTTGCTGAGATAGGTGTCCGCCCCGGAGCTGTGGGCTTCGGCCGGCGCGGGACTGCCCGGATCGCCCGTCATGAGAATGACCGGAACGTCGGCGTACTTGGCGGAGCCTTTTATCCCCTTAACGACCTGCTGAACGGCGCTCCACCCCGGCGGGTCCGCCAGGACGCAGTTGAGAACGATCAGGTCGGGTTTCTGGTCCTTAATGGCTTGCTTGAGTTCGCCGGAACTGGAGACACCTACAAACTGGCTATCTTTCTTGCCGAGGAAACGTGTAACCGCTTCCCGGCTTCGAGGGTCCCTGTCGGCCACGACGATCCGGAAGGGCATGGTGACCTCGCTAGTTTTCTTTAAAAAATACAACAAATTCGAGTCAAAAGTCAAGTTGTTTCAAGCTTACCCCCTCAGGTTTTCCTTTGGGAATTACCGAGGAGGAACATTATCCTTGATGAAATGTCTTTATTTTCATTCGTAAGTTTCTGAGATCCGGGTTACTAGATGCACATTGTTCCTTAAATTCAGGCTCGACATCTCCGGTCCCCTCAGGTGCGGTACGCGAAATCCGCTCGGGCACCCCTGCGATGCGGGAAAAAGAACAGAGCGCCCCCCGCAGCCTTTTACGGACTGGTGCGCCGGGGACGACGGTCGCAAATTAGCAGGAGCCGCTGCAGCCATCCGCTCCCGTGTCCGTTGTAATTTTAGCATATTGTCGGCCGAAGTAAAAGAGTTTGTATGCTCTCCGTCTCTTAATGGATCGACGGACAGACCGTGGTGCGTGAGGCCCGCAGATCCCGTAGCCGCGAGACGCGCACCCATAGTCTCCCGCTCACTTTAGGAATTACCGGTAAAGACTCAGAAATAAGGGAAAAACTTGACTTGCAATCCGTTATGGATTAAGGAATCACTGATTTCATGAAAGGAGAGACTCTCCATGCCCGAGGCTTTTGCCACGGTTCTGCCGACCAACGGACTCAACGATCAGGGATTGTGGGCCATCATCATGGGAGCCGGTTGGGTCGTCAAAGGCGTTATGACGCTGCTCCTCTCGTTCTCCGTCATCTGCTGGGGAATCATATTTACCAAGGCCATCACCCTCTCCCGTGCACGCAAAGACACGCAACTGTTCTTCGATGCCTTTCGCGAATCCAGGAAGTTCTCTCTCCTCTACGCAGAGGCCAAACAGTTCACCTTCAGCCCGCTGGCCCAGGTCTTCAAGGCGGGTTATGCCGAGCTCAACAGACTCTCGAGAATTCAATCAGGTAATCAGAAAAGCGTCACCGACAACTCCCAGGAGCCCGAATACGAGAGAACCGCGATGGACAACGTCACGCGATCCCTTCAACAGGCCGTCACCGCGGAACGCAGTCGACTGGAGAGGGGAGTGAACTTCCTGGCTACCACCGGCTCGTCGGCTCCATTCATCGGTCTCTTCGGGACTGTCTGGGGCATCATGGAATCATTCCGAAGTATCGGAGTGATGAAGAGCGCGTCTCTCGCCGTTGTGGCCCCGGGTATTGCCGAGGCGCTTGTCGCCACTGCCGCGGGTCTGGCCGCGGCCATACCAGCGGTTATCTTCTATAACTACTTCCTTAACAGAATTAACACCATAGCCGATGAGATGGACAATTTCTCCTCAGAGCTCATTAACATTATCGAACGAGTCTATTGGAGGAGGAAATGATGCTCTCTCCCATGTGCCCCCAAGAAGCAGTTGACGTAGGGAGGAGGTTTTCATGGCCTTCAGCATGAGCTCCGGAAGAAGAACAGCGATGTCCGAGATCAACGTCACCCCGTTGGTGGACGTCATGCTCGTACTTCTCATCATCTTCATGGTCACTGCGCCGATGATGCAGGAGGGTATCCCATTGGCAGTCCCGGACGCCGAGGGGGTCCCCTTGGACAAGAATTCTCAAAAAAAGGAAATAGTGGTTTCCGTCTCGGACAAAGGCAACATCTTCATCAACGAGCTCCCCGTGGCAGAAACCGATTTTGTGGAGAAGATCAAGGCAACCAAGCAAGACCCATCCGTAGGCGAAGTCTATCTGCGCGCCGACAAAGCGGTTCCGTACGGAACGGTGGTCCGCCTCATGGGAGACCTGCGGAAGGCGGGAGTGAAAGATATCAACGTGATAACCTCTGCAAAGGAAGCAGCCCCGTCGGGAAAATGATAGGTCTGACCTCCAGAACTGTTCACGCGGCTTCCCCATGGATGATAGCGGTCTCCGTGATCTTCCACGTGACGATGGTGGCAGCGGTCGTGGCTGTTTCGTCCTTGGCGATTAGGCCTCACAAGGTCTCCACGGAGGAAGTTCGCCGTGTGACGCTCGTTCAGCCGACTATGGGAACCATGGCCGCGGAGAAGCTCCAGCCTGCGACCGACAACAAGGCGGAGTCGCCGGTCCTGGTAGAGACCGCAACTCCGCGGGAACCGGCCAAAGCCCCGGAAGCGAAGAGAGAAACCATTCGATCAAGGTCGGTGGCCGCTCCATCGAAGGATCTGATACCCCTCGCGAAACGAAGGGCGCCCCCAAAACGTCTCGAAGCCCCCAAGGCGGAACCCAAAAAGGAAGTGCCGAAGGCCAAGACCGCCGATGCAAAGACCGAGAAGGCGAAGCCTGCGAAACCGGAATCTCCCCAGAGTTTTCTCGAAAAACGTATGGCCGCCATCCGAAAGGACCTGGAAAACAAGAAGCGCGATGGATCGCCCGGTGCGGGAAATCGAGGCGCGACATCGGGTTCCGGCAAGACCGACGAGGAGCTTGCCCATTGGCTGGAACAGGTCAGGAGCGCGATCAACGCCCATTGGGCTCTCTTCGGGCAGGAGCGCCGTCAGGAAAAGGTGACGGTCATCGGCGCCAGAATTGCCGATGACGGGAAGCTGACGGCCGCCGCTGTGGACCGGTCCTCCGGCGACCCCGTTTTCGACCGATCGGCCATGAGGGCGGTCTACCAAGCCGCGCCCTTTCCGTCCGTTCCTCTCTCGGCAAGGGAAAGGATTCGAAAAGAGGGCGGCTTGGCCCTTCGGTTCACCCCGGGCGGCATGCAATGAGCTCTGAATGCCGCCAAATTTCCTATATGCGACGAGCCCCCCACAGGCCTGCATGGGAAAGCTGAGCCCCTCGAGGACGCCATTGACGTCACACGGTGCAGCTCATCTCAGACTCCACCCAATGCAATCGCCATGCTCCCTGGGATCCTTTAGCGAATGAGCAGATCGTCAAACACAACATGCGGCGGCTCCCGAAGTACGTGGCCTTCATCGCGAAACCGATGCGAGGACACGACCACCAAGCCCTCCGGTGGGAGAGACAGCGGGAGCGGAATGAGCGACACGGTGAGGATTATGATGCCGGCCAAGCGGCCTACAACGCTTTTCATCGATCTGTTTGTGAGCCTGCTCGTCCTCCTGGTTGTCATGGGCCTGCCTTCGTCGGGTACGGCCAGGCTCCAATTGGATCTGAACAGCCCCACCATGGCGAAAATGCCCATTGCCATACCCGATTTCACGTCCTCCAGTCCCGGACCGCTCAACGGAAGGGATCTGGCGCAGATAGTCCGGCAAGACTTGAACCTCACCGGACTCTTCCACATCATCGAATCACCGGCGGCAGCGCCCGTGGACCCGGGAGGCGAGCCCGATTTCAAGGCATGGGCTCAGAGGGGGGCTCAAGCCGTGATATTCGGAAACTTCCAGGTGCAGGGCGACGAACTGATCCTTGAAGCACGCCTCTATGACGCGGCCCTGGGACGGCAGGAGCTCGGCAAGCGGTACAGAGCCAAAGTGGGGGACCATCGACGGATCATTCATCGATTCTGCGACCAGGTGATGGGCAAGCTCACCTCACTTCCGGGGTGCTTCTCCACCCAGATCGCCTTCGTGGGCGATACGCGAAACCGAGAGATCTTCACCATGGATTTCGACGGCCACTACCTCCGGCAAGTGACCAGACTGGGGAGCATCATCATGTCCCCGGACTGGTCTCCGGACGCTCAGGGCCTGATTTTTACCTGCTACGCGAAGGGGAACCCGGATCTCTGGTGGGCGGATTTGTTCGGGAGAAGGGAAGGGGTGATATCGGCTAGGCCAGGAATAAACGCTTCTGCAAGGTATTCTCCCAAAGGCGATACGATTGCACTATCGTTAAGTTTTAAAGGAATACCTAAGATATTCATCATAAACCCTCAAGGAAACATAATAAAAAGGTTGACGACCGGCAGAGGAAATGATATCTCTCCCACATGGTCGCCCGATGGATCGACCATCGCATATGTCTCCGATCAAGCCGGAACCCCACAAATCTATACGGTTCCGGTCGCAGGAAGCTCCCCGATCCCTGGCGCTCCCTCCACAGGAGCCAGGTTTGGGCGCCTCACGTTCGGGAGCAATTACAACACGGATCCGGACTGGTCGCCGCGGGGAGATCTTCTGACGTTCACGGCTCGGGTAGATGGGCGATTCCAGATATGCACCATCAGGGCGGACGGATCTGACTTTCGGGTTCTTACCAACCAGGGTTCGAGCCAGGACCCCGCGTGGTCGCCCGACGGGCGGATGATCGCCTTTTCATCGAACAGGACGGGTAAGAGGCTCATTTACATCATGGATGCCCTTGGTGAAATACAGGTTCCCGTCTCTCCCATAACCGGAAAGGCTCCCGCCTGGTCGCCTCGCCTGACAAGGTGACGAAGGGGAGCTCCGGCCCGAAAGGAGAAGACACTAATGTCATTTCGTCGACTCATGCAGGGAGCGGTCGTCGTCCTTACCCTGCTCATCCTTGTAACCGGTTGTGCAAGAGCTCCTGTCCGGCCTGCAGCTCCGGGTCCGTCGGGTATGCCGGGTCCGGTTCCGGGAGGACCGGTGGCGGAGCAGGACCTTCAGACCCTGCAGGCCAATTTGAAGACGGTTTACTTCGATTACGATCGGTATACCCTTTCGCCCGACGCGCAGTCGGCGCTCCAGTATGACGCGGAGATCATCAAGCGGGCCATGCACGGAAAGATTGTAGCCGAAGGACATTGCGACGAGCGCGGAACAGCGGAATACAACCTGGCCCTGGGAGATCGTCGTGCCAGAGCAGTGGCTGATTTTCTGGTAAGCCTGGGAGTGCCTCCCCAAAGTCTCTCGACCGTTTCATACGGTTCCGAGCTGCCGGTCGATCCGGGTCACAACGAGGCCGCGTGGGCAAAGAATCGACGGGTCTATTTGAGGGTCTCAAAATGATGGAGTCACGGACGCCTCGCTCCGAAATGTTTATGGGTAAGAGATTCTCAAAACTGCGCCTTGTGGCGGCGACGGCAGTAGTAGGGGCAGTGTTTCTTCTCTCGGGGTGCTTGTCTCGACAGGCAGGCCCTACGCTCCCCTACATACGGCCTGCCAACTCCATTCCCATGAACGACCCTGCCGCCGTTCATCTGGCCTCCAGGGTCGAATCCATGGAAGCCGAGATGCGGCGACTCAGGGACATGATCGAGCGCGGGCAAATGGCCGGATTGAGTGACGGCAGACTCAAGGGACTCCAGGATCGGGTGGCTTTCATAGAGCGTCAGCTCGGTATAGAGCGTGCCGAGCGAGCGGCGGCCCCTCCTCCCCCTCTTAACCCCGGCCAACCCCAGGGGCAGGTCTGGCAGCGCATACCGGCAGCAGGATTGCCTCCTGCAGGATCGCCTCCTCCTCAGGGGCCTCCACCTGCGGGACCTGCTCCGGGCATGAGTGTCCCCTCAGCGGGCTCCGGCAATCCCGAGCAACCCGTTGAGATCCGTAACGCGCCGATTACGTCGGAAGAGCAGGAGTACCGGCGAGCTCATGCAGCCTTCAGAAACGGCCGGACAGAGCAGGCGGTTCAGGACTTCGAGAACTTCCTGAAGCAGTACCCCAAAAGTCGTTTTGCAGGGAGTGCGGCATATTGGATCGGAGAGGGACTGTTCGCCCAAGGTCGTTTCGAGGAGGCCGTCCTGCAGTTCGATCGGGTGATCAAGGAGTTTCCCGGCTCGAACAAAGAGGTAAGTGCTCTTCTCAAGCAAGGGCAAGCGTTCGAGAAAATGGGGGATGCCCGATCCGCTCGCATCATTTTCGAGAAGATCATCAAGGATTATCCGCACACTGCGCAGGCTAGAATCGCCGGTACCCGGCTCAAGTCTCTGCCTGCCGAGACCGGTTCACTACCTGCGGCTCCCGGTTCCGTTTGAGGCCCGAGCCTCGAGCGGTCTCCCAACCAGCCGGGGTTTTGGAACGAGGACCTATGGGAGTTCCAAACTATTATTATGGGTAGGAATTTCAAGAAGAGCCGGCAACCGGCACCTCCCCACAATCGCTTCTCACACAACGTCCGTCCCACCATAGTGCCGCTCGCTGAAATTAGCGGCGTTCTTTCGGTGGAAAGCCGGTAAGCCATCGGATCGACAACATTGTCGGCTGAGATCGGCGCTGTTTTTGCTAGAGTACGGCGCCTGCAGTGGTTTATGGCCGCCTCGATAGTTGAGCGCAGGGGGCATCTTCAGGCTTCGCGCTCCTCCCGAGGCTTTCCCTTCGCGTCGCCCTAAACTTTCAAAGCGCCACACTATGACCGTTCACAGCCAGGGAGTAGGGTGCATCGGGAGCTCCGTCCCGACTCGTCGTCCCACCGCCAAGATCTCCCTGCCGCCTTGATCGGAAACAGCGGCCGGGAGTCTGACCTTGATCGGCGATTGCCTCTGACGTAGTTCTCGTAGAAAGCGTCTTTCCTCTACTGATACTGTTGAGGTGCGCCTTGATACTGGCCGCCTTGCGGGGCGTAGCCCTGGGGAGCCGGCTGCTGGTACTGCACCGGAGCCTGTTGGTACTGCTGCTGGGGAGCCTGCTGATACTGATACTGCTGCGGAGGAGCTTGGTACTGCTGGGGAGCCTGCTGATACTGCATCACCGGTTGAGCCTGCGGCTGGGGAAGTGATTGGCCGGCTTGTCCGTATATTTGCTGGGGTTGGCCGGAGCCGTATTGCTGCTGATTTTGCTGAGCAGGCGGGTAGTATGAGACGCTTGGTTGGGGCATGGGCGCTCCCGCTTGACCTGCCCCGTATTGCGACCCGGTGTTCGGGACGCCGGTATATTGCTGACCTCCGGCTGCCTGGGAATTCGGGCCCGCTGCCGCCGGGTCGGCGGAGCCGCTGTAATAGGGGTTGAACTGGTACACGGGGTTTCCAGTCCACCAGGCGCGCAGATCTCCCACTGCAGAATTATCAATCGCATCCTTGGTAGCGGAGCCGCCGAAGAAGTAGTCGAAGAATGCATGACTGGGACCTGCCGAACCGAAAAGCAAGAAAAGGACTGCAATAAGAGACAATTTTTTCATGGAAAATTCCTCCGTTGTGGGCGCGTTCGTACCACGCCGCTATTATAGTAACCTAATTAACAAAAACAGTCAAGATTCCCGGCGGTAACCTGCAGACCGCAGCCACGACGTAATCTGTCCGGGCCGCCTGCAACCGTGGACGACGCTCCAGTGTCACGTCTCGCACACACAATAGGGAAACCGGAGGATGCGGTCACGGCTGGTCGGGGTATTATGTGAATGAGCTTAGCAGGCCGGGTCAACCGTCTTGGGAGGAGGAAACCGCCGAGGCGAGGCCACGCCGTTTGCCGAGAAGGCTCTCGTTTTCCTGAACTACTGCCTTGAATCGTGGCATAAGATCCTTTTCAATCACGACACGGGTTTCGATCTTGACTTTCTTGCGCGGGTCGATGTGCTTGCCGGCAATAAGGAGCTCGAAGTGGAGATGGGGACCTGTCGCTCGTCCGGTCTTGCCCACAAGCCCGATTCGCTGCCCCTGCTCGACTCTCGCTCCCTTCTTCACCAAAATGCGGCTCAGATGCCCGTACCGACTCTCGGCTCCATTAGAGTGTTTTACACAGACGTAGTTGCCGTAACCGCCGCCGTTCCATCCTGCAGAGGTGACGATACCTCTCGCCACGGCAAACGCAGGCGTCCCTTGTCGCGCAGCGTAGTCCACCCCGCTGTGATGCCGTACTTCGTGGAGAACCGGGTGGAAACGCCACCCGTAACCGGATGTTACCCTCAGAGCCCTGAGCGGCGATCGCAACAGGCTCTTCTTCAACAGGAGGCCATTTGCATCGTAGTATTTCTGGTGAAAAAAAACAGCAGTCTTCGTCCCTGTTTTTGCACCTTGGTACACAGCGTAGTGAATGTCGCCGTAACCTGCAGGTCGATCGTCGTTGTAGCGACGTTCGAAGACAACGGTGCACCTGTCCCCCTTACGCGCTTCGTACTGAAAATCGATGTCATAAATGAACGCTTTGGCCAATTCCCGGGCAAAGTCGCGGCCTTCGCCGGCTCTCAGTACCGACTCGACGAGGCTCCCGTATATGGGGAACGTGATGGTCTCAACCTGGTAGTCGAGAACCACATCTTCTTTCTTTACTTGAACGGCATTGTTCTTCAGCACGGCGTGAAAAACGTTGGCCGGGTCCATCTCCAGGGTTGCACGGAGGAATTTGCCGTCTCTGTCGAGGGTAATGCTGTATCGTCTGTCCGATTTGAGGAGCGTGTTTTCGGTGAAGCGCCTTCCCATGTTTTTCCGGATCTCCGCGCTCAGCTTGGCCGCGACCTCCTGAACATGGGAATCGTCCGGAAGGTTGGAGCTCAGGAGCGATACCAGGGTGTCGCCCGGTGAGGAGAGATCCACTATTTCCTGGGAGCAATTGACGTCTGCAGAAGAAACCGCGCACGCTGGATCGTCCTTAGTGGGTTCCGCTGTGGATACATCCTTGTCCGCGGGACTGGGCGGCGCGGGAAGGCTGCACGCGAAAGGAAACCGTTCCGTAAGCGAGGGAGAGAAATAACAGTATCCGCCGACCGCGAAACAGAGCAGGACAAGCAGCGATAGGATGAGCGTACCGGCTCCGAATCCTCGCGGCCTGCCGGACGGAATTCGTAAATTAGGATATTCAGTTCGCACAGCCCTTCTCCATACCTTCTGCGGTACCATACCAGCGAAGCAGGTCCTAGTCAACGGCTTTTGATGCCGTTCACACGAAAAGTCCTGCAGGTTGCGGGGAATTCCGCACTCGGCTTGGGGGTGACGGACTCGATCTTCGTCCTCATTATCTCAGTGTTCCGGCCCCACTGGCGCGTTCATGGATGAGGGCGGATCGCAACATATTCGTGAATTGTTCACGTGATGGTACGGCACTGCGCCACGATGCTGCTTCCACGAAGAACGACACGCCACAAAGAGGTCCCATGAATAAGGCATCGAATCGGGAACGGGCACTGCCCGGCCGCCGGCACGAAATGTTGGGAGTCGCTACGGTCATTAGGAACATTTTTGGTGTCGGAGTGTCAACATTTAACAAAACCAAGATTGCGGGAAAACAGTGCTACGGAAAAAGTAATGCTGGCCGAGCCGGATAAGGGTCATATCCGGAAGGGAGAGAGGTCGCCATGAAGGTGGACAGAAAATTGTGGCTGGAGAGGAATGCGGTGACCTGTAGAGTGTTCAAGGGAAGATGGAGCATTCGCCATTGCTTGAAAATGTACAACGACATCAAGGATTTGAAAATTCACATGTCATCCCGGGGGAGCGGAAAAGTGACTCGCTACGAGTCCGCTTACAACCCATGCGAGCATTGTAAGATACTGACAGGTTATGTTGAAAGCCTCACTCCGGGCGACGTCGCGTGCTGTGATGCCGGGGTATCTTACGGCGAATCGCTGGCTGTCTGAGCCTAGCTCAGTCGGGGGGACGGGAGTCGGGAACAAGAAAGCTTGTTTCCGAGACCGCATGGGATTGGTCTGTTCCGGAAGGCAACCGCGACACATTAGCGGGGAGTTTGCCGTGCAGTCGGCATCCTCTCCGAGATCGCATCCGTGAGGACTGTTCCCAACGAGGAAGCCCCTCGTGCACTGAGAAGACCTGTTTCCCTAGTCCTTCTTCTTCAGGTGCCGTTTGAATTCTGCCAGAAGCTCCGCTGTGCTGTCCCAGCGCATCTCGGGTTCTTTCTCCAAGCATTTGAGTATGATCGGCTCAATCCATTCGGGGGCCTCCGGATTGACCAACCTGACCGGCGCCGCGTAGATCTTGCCGTGCTGAAACTTGTAGTCCTCGAAGGTCGGTCCCTCAAAGGGATAGTCGCCGGTAAACAAGTAGTGGAGTAGGATCCCGAAAGAATAAATGTCGGAGCACTTCTCTTGGACGCGGGCACCCCGCGCTCGGAAGAACTCCGGGGGCATGGTCGCGGGCTCCATTCCCGGTTCGCTGAAGCGCGGCCTAGCTGCCCTCGTCAGATTTCGGTAAATTTGAGAGTAACCCAGACTGGCGATTCGGCATTCCGAAAAGTCGCCGTTGACGAACACTTGGGACGGATGAAGGTGAAGATGGTAGGTCCTCCTCAGCTTACCGTCGAGTCCTTGGTAATTGTGGGCGTACCCCAGTCCTTCAAGTATCTTCGAAGCAATAGTTGGAATCTTGTCCATGCCCGGGCGTTTACCCGCAGCGAAAAGCTGGTCCAGAGGTCGAAGCAGAGTAGGATGGACCAGAGCGCGGGCGCCGGAGGGACCTGTAACGGTCTCTTCAAGCGGCAAGATGCTCTCGTGGACGATGTTGTGGCCCAACTGAGCAGCCTCTCTGATGAATTCGGCCAGATACGCCGGGTCCATGATACTGTCGGAAAATACCCTCATCAGGACCGTACGACCGGTGTTCACCTCCAACGCTACTTGGAACTTGCCCCAACCGTCCGCGGCGATAAGCTCCATATCCTTGTAGGCGAAGCCGCCGGCCACCGGGAGGAACAATTCCTCTCTCTGGTAGGCAAGCGCGCCTCTCTTGGTGAAACCGGAGACAAATGTGGTAACAGGGCCACGGGTGTCATGGGGAGAGGAATCGCTGAAGTCCACCAACTGGACCTCTTGGTTGTCTCCTCCGGCAGGAGGAGTCGGCGCTGAGGAAGGCTTCGCCACGGGTTTTGGCGCAGCGGGTTGGGCCGGTCGCGGAGGGGGCGGCGGCTCAGGTGCCTTTTCCTTCTCGGGGGGAGGTTGAGGTCTTTCGGTTCTGGGAGGCGAGGCAGGCGGGGCCGAATCTTTCTTCACCGGTTCGGCGGGCGTTTCCCGAGGTGGCTGAGAGACCTTTTCCGGTGCCGGACGCCGGACCTTTCTGACCCCTGAGTCGAACTTGGCGGCACCTGATGTGGTCGGCGGAACGCGAGGCGCCATCCCTTTGAAGGACTGAAGGAAGCTCTTAACTTTAGTCAGGGACGGCTTTGCCTGCAACGCCTTTTCGAGAACCGCGCGGCTCTCCGGTGTGCGAGCTCCCCTCTCCACAATTTTCAGGGCCGTGACTTCCAACAGCTTCGGCGAACCGAAGTCGGCTACGGCTCCGAGGACATTGTGCTCTACCGCAAGAGCCGCCGCCTTCTGCAAAAGCTCTTCATCATCGCTTTTCATTTGGCTCAAGGATGCCATATGTTCGACGGCCTTGGCGAAATACTCTCTCACTTCGTACGCTCTCACCAGGGCCGATCTTATGAGAACATTTTGGGGTTCAAACTTGACGAGCTTCTCGAAAAGTGCCACGGCTTTGTCATCGGAGGCTCCACTCTTTATCAATTGTTTCAATATCTTGGCATTAAGCTCCCGATTGCCTTCTCGTATGGACTCCTCTAAGAGATCGTTGTCGATGATACATTTGGCGAGGCCGGTCAAGTAATCCTGATTCTGTCCGTCGATTTCATGGAGCAGTCTCAGCTTCTCCATGTATTTGTCGAGGTCTCCCCGGGTAAGATATACAGTGCTCAGCATCTTGTTGATGCCCACCGCCCGAGGTTGGTATTCCAAAACCTTTTCGTAAACCGCCACAGCGTCGGGATTCACTTCGGAACGGGCCAGATACGTCTGGGCGATCTTTTTTATGATTATGGGGTTCCCTTCGCCGATGGCCTCCTGCACTCGAGAATTTTCGACGTAGATCCTTGCCGCCTGATCCATGTATTGATCGGCCAGGTTTTTGTCGAGTTGGTTGAGGATGCCCAGTTCGCTTACGGCTCTCTTATAATCGCCGGTCTGCTCGTACACCTCGGCAAGCAGCTTGTGGAGCCTCAGATCGGTGCGGTCGAATTCGGAGCACTTGAGATAAATCCTGCCCGCTTGTGGGGTTTTGATGTTGTCCTCAAGAAAATCCTTACAAATAGCAGAGATTAATGCCTTGCTGTTTGATTCCACTGCCAAGTCGGTCTTTCCCTGAGAGATCAGGAAGCTGACCGCATCTTCAACGATGGCCTCATCGTCAACCTTGGCTTCCAGCAGCCACACAGCGTGCCGAACGAAATTCTCAGGTTGCCGAAGGCGTCGATAGGTGTCGAAGAGTCTCCGGCGAATATCCAAAACTCTCTCTTCGTCGCTCTCGCTTTCCAGGAGCTGCTCGTAAATTTGTGACGCTTGCTCTTCTCGGCCCAAGTCCATCATGACCTCGACCCCGAGCGCATAATCGTCCATCCCTTTGAGACCGCCCAGCGCCCGCATCTTTTCCCAGGCCTTGGCGGCCTCGAGGTGCTGCTCGGTCTTCTGGTAACAGACGGTCAATCTTCGATAGACGTCCGGATTCCGGACTTCACCCCCCTGCAGGCTGAGATAGCTCTTGAAGTCGGCAAGTGCGGCACTGTATTCGCCCGAGCGGAACAGCTCTTCGGCACGCTTGATCGATGCAGGTATGGATGCCGTCCGTTCGGCTACATCCTGAGTCCTTTTCGCACGGGTCCACAGGACTACTCCCAAAGCGCCGATCGCCAACACTACTACCAAGGCAATGAGGGCTATGAGTATCGGGGACATGGAGCGGGTTTTGGGAGGGGACCACGGCACGGTGTCCTTCTTGAGCACAAAGCCCGACATCTTGGCCTCGGGCAGGTTGATTTCCAGGAATTCGCCGCTCTCTCCCAGCACCTCAAATATCGCACCGTCCAGTGCCATATCCAGAATGTCCGCAGTCGGTTTGGCCTGAATGCGGATTCCTACCGCAACTCCGTCGGGTGAGACTATCTTGACGTGCTCCGGCGGGGGCTCCTCCGCCCAAGTCGCTTCGACAAGCGCAAACGAAGTGCAGAGGAGGCAAACCGCAATCACCCGGACCGTTCTTCTGCGAAAAAAGCGTCTCAATGATGTTCCCTCATTTTGGCGAAGTGATTAATCTTTTTCCACGACTGTCCAGCGGGTCATCACATACGTTCAAAACGCCCTAGACTACGTGTGGAGAGCCTCTGCGAGTTTCTCCGCCCCACTTTGTAAGAATCACCGGTACGCCGACTCAACATATAGCGGTTGTCAAACCACGCGGTCCAGCTTACCATGAATAAAGTCAACGAGCAATCTTCTAGAGAAAAGATCCGAGTTTACGCATCGAACGCAAGCCTCGACGGATCTAACGCAAAGAGCGTTCTCGAAGTGGAGGAGCGCTGCCCGGGATATCTTGGGCGTTGCGGCTGGAAGCTCGGGTTGCACTATTTCACGAACCAATTCCGTTTGGAGGAAACGAAACTATGGAACAAGCCCTAAGTTTCGAGCAAGGCCCCATCCGGCCGCCCAGTGAGGCCGGAAGCCTGCTTATACGCGCCACCAGAAACTGTCCCTGGAACAAGTGCCTGTTTTGCAATACATACAAGGGGAAGACCTTTTCCCGTAGGTCTCTCGACGAGATCAAGGCCGATGTGGATACCGCAAAGGCGGTGGCCGACCGGATTGCTGAAATCTCGTGGCAATTGGGCGAAGGAGGAGCCCTCTCTCACAAGGTCTTTTCACACATTCTGAGCGACGCGGCTCTGCCGGACTCGTTCCAATCAGTGGCCCATTGGCTGGCGTCGGGCGGACGAACGGTATTTCTCCAGGACGCAAATTCTCTCATGCTTTCCACCGACTCTCTGGTCTCACTGCTGGACCATATCCGAGAGAGATTCCCCCAAGTGGAGCGGATCACGTCCTATGCCAGGGCCGGAACGCTCAAAGGCAAGACCGTGGACCAATTCGTGCGGTTGAAGCAGGCAGGGCTGAGCAGGCTCCATGTGGGGATGGAGTCGGGTTCGGACCGCGTGTTGAAGCTCATTCAAAAAGGAAGTACGGCCCAGCAACTCATCGAGGGAGGGAAACGCGTCGTGGAAGCGGGCATTTCGCTCTGTCTCTACGTTATGCCCGGAATAGGAGGCTTGGAGCTTTCAGCGGAGCATGTGAGCGGCACGGCGATGGTAGTTAACGCCGTAAACCCGGGATTCATGAGGTTTCGCTCCCTCTATATACGAAGAGGCTCCCCGCTGGCCCGGATGGCGGAAGAGGGGACCTTTGTTCCCCCCGACGAGGACGCAATGGTCTCGGAAATCAGAGGGATAATTGAACGACTGGACGGAATTACCACCACCATAGTGAGCGACCACATCTTGAATCTACTGGAAGACGTGGAGGGTACTCTGCCACAGGACAAACAGCAGATGCTCGGCATCATTGACGAGTATCTCGGCATGCCTGACGACGAACGCGAGCTTTTCCAACTCGCCCGTAGAGGGGGAGCTGTGAGAAGCATGAACGGGTTCCGCGATCCGAGGCTGCGGCAGCGTCTGCTTGAGGCAAAGAGAGAAATAGAGGGTGATCTGCCCGGCGGGATACCGGCGTACATTCAGGCTATCAAGAAGCGATTCGTCTGAAGGAATGTTCAAAGGCTCACCGGGACACAGGCCGGCGTCTCCCGGTGAGCATACACACAACGTTACTTACCGTCGTACCACGCTGTCTCGGGTACCTTCTTTTCCTTCTTCTTTTCGAGCTCTTTCTTGAAATCCTTGACTGACTCGTCCGATTTCAGCCACTCCATGGCTTTCTGAACCACCACGTTGTTGAGGAGCTGCTCCTTGGAGTCTCGCTTAAAACGACTCTTCTTCGGCTTTTTCTTATCAACGTTCTTGGCGGAATCGTCCTCCAGCTCCTGTTCTTCCTGCTTCTCCACAGCCTCCTTGAGGTCCACATCGGGGTGGATACCGGTCTTCTGAATGTGGCGGCCCTTTGGAGTGTAGTAGTAGGCGGTGGTGAGACGAAGGCCCGCTCCGTTATCCAGGGGAATAATGGTCTGAACGGAAGCCTTGCCGAAGGACTTCGAGCCGAAGACAACGGCGCGGTCGTGATCCTGCAATGCCCCGGCAACGATTTCCGACGCACTGGCACTTCCGCCGTTGATAAGGACGGCGACTCGGAACTTGTAGTGTTTCCCCGATCTCTCCGCGGGGAACTCCATGCACTGATCCTTGTTCCTGCCGTCGGTATAAACGATCAAGCCCTTGTCCACGAACAGTCGTGAGATCTTCACCGCCTGTTCCAAGAGACCTCCGGGGTTGTTGCGCAAATCCAGCACCAGTCCTTTGATCTCACCGCCTTCCCCGAGATCCTTGATGGCCGCTTCCAGATCCGCGTCCGTGCTTTCCTGGAAATTAACGATTCTCACGTAGGCATAACCGGGCTCAAGAAGCTGTTTCTTTACGGAGTGCACGTGAATGATGTCTCGGGTAAGAGTGAAATCCTTAAACTTGCGAAACCCATCCCGCATGACCGTGATGGTGACTTGAGTCCCCCTGGGCCCTCTCATCAGCTTCACGGCCTTGAGCAGGGTAATGTTCTTGGTGGTCTCACCGTCGATCTTGATGATCTTGTCTCCCGACTTGAGGCCGGCTTTGTAGGCCGGGGTATCCTCAATGGGCGAAACGATGGTGAGAATCCCGTTTTCCAGGGTTATTTCGATACCCAGGCCCCCGAACTCGCCCTTGGTCTCGACTTGAAGCTCCTTGAAGAGGTCCTCCGTCAGGAACGAGGAGTGAGGATCCAGAGACTGGAGCATGCCGGTGATTGCACCCTGAATCAGCTCCTTGTCCGTAACCTCTTTGACGTAATTCTTTTGGACGATCCCCATTACCTGGCGGAAAAGACGCAATTCCTTATAATCTGGAGACTTAGCCGGAGCCTGGCCTTGAAGGTCAAGCCACGGAAAGATCAAGACTCCGAGAACAGCCAGTACGAGAAACGCCGATTTCGTGGTTTTACCAAACAGCATGGGAGATCCTCCCCTCATGACTTTGCGGAAGGTTCACAAAAAGCCTCCGTGTAGACAGCTTCGAATGCTATCATAAGACTTTCATAGTCTCAAGTGTAAGGAACTCGGAGGGCACAACCACGAACATGTCGGAGAATCGCTACAGAGTGGACTCTAAACTCGTTCCACCCGTTGCCTTGGCCATGGTAGCGGGCGTGCTGCTCATCCTCCTGGAGGGACCGACAAAGCGGGGATTTCTGCTCCTTCTGCTCCTCTCGCCCTTCTTTTACCTGGGAGCAGAGGTCTTGGCAAGAAAAATCATCTTGGACTCCGAGGGAATAACAGTTTCAAAGTTCTTGAGATCCGTTCGTTTTTCATGGTCGGAAGTTCGGGCGCTCGACGCAGTCAGGGCGGGGAGCAAGGTCTTCGTTATTCTCGAGACCGACGGATCCCGTCCCACCTTGATCACCAACACCATCAGTCCTTTCAGCGACATGGTGAACCGGCTGCTGGCTTATGTTCCTCAACAGAAAGTTGTCCGGGGAGCAATGGAGACCCTGGCCGACCCGCCTACCAAAATCGGTCCTGTCGTGCAGTCGTGGATAGTCTGCCTCGTACTCACGGCTATCGTGGTAGGAAAGTTGCTTGGATACGGCAGCTAGAGCTCACTCAGGCATCCACGATGGGGCCTGACCGCCCGAGCATTGATCTCCTGACGTGAGATCTTACGGGAGAGTCTCGCCGATCGTTCCCGCCGGAACAAAGGACTTGACGCATTTTGGCAAGGGAGGTATTTTTTCGGGCCAACCGAGCCGGCTTCCGAAAGCCAGGGAGTCCTTTATGAAGATCACGCCTCTTGCCAGCGGCAGCTCCGGAAATTCTTTTCTCGTTCAGGCCGATGGTTCGGCAATTCTGGTCGATGCAGGGCTGTCCGGCAAGCGGATGGTGGAAAGGCTGGAGACGGTTGGAATGGACCCTTGCAGCCTCGCCGGGATACTCGTTTCACACGGCCATTCGGACCATGTAAAAGGAGTTGGGGTCCTCTCGCGCAAGTTCAAGCTGCCCGTACTGATGAACCGTGGCACCTTGAGCGTGACGCAGAATGCCCTCGGGAAAATCCATACGTTACAAACTTTCGAGACCGGCAGGATTTTCCAGTTTGCCGGGTTCCGCATACATCCATTCTCCGTGCCGCACGATTGTGCCGACCCTGTGGGATTCCGGATCAGTGTGGGCACTGCCCGCCTGGGCATAGCGACGGACCTCGGAGCGGCCACGGGCCTTATCCAAACGGTATTGGCAGGATTGCAGGTCTTGGTGTTGGAAAGCAATCACGATCCGGAGATGTTGAGAGACGGCCCGTACCCCTGGGAGCTCAAACAACGTGTGCGCAGCAGACTGGGACATCTTTCCAATCAAGAGAGCGCAAAACTGCTCCAACGCATCGTGTCGGACGAGCTCAAGGCCGTCATCCTTGCC
Source organism: Desulfomonilaceae bacterium (assembly GCA_041741735.1). Taxonomy (GTDB): domain Bacteria; phylum Desulfobacterota; class Desulfomonilia; order Desulfomonilales; family Desulfomonilaceae; genus JBGSJS01. The sequence continues at coordinate 93,903 of JBGSJS010000002.1, forward strand.
CACATGTCCGAGACGAACAATCGTGTCGAGCTTGCCCTGGACTGTGCACGGGCATCGCTCCGCGAGTTTCTCGACCACGACGGGACTGTTTTCTGCGCCCTGCAGGATCAGGTAGGTCCTACGGTAGAATTGTAGCCCACCCGGCGGGCTCCCCATGAACGATTCTCCGTGGGACTGCACTCCGTTGTCGGGTCTGCCGTGAGTCTCAAACAGGCGCCGTTACTCTTGGAAAAAGTGCGCCGATCTCCGGCGACAATGTCGTCGAAGGCTCACCGGCCTTCAACTCGACGAATGCCGCGAATTCAATGAACGGCACAATATGCAGGAGGATGTTAATTTATGGATTTCGTCCAACGAACGATCGATCAGAGCATTGCCACGGTTCGGCTGGGTCGAGGCAAGGTGAATGCAATAAACGAGCAGACCGCTGAAGAGCTCAAGACCTGTTTCGAAGAGACGGCAGCGGATCCCGACGTGAAGGCCGTGATCCTCACCGGAACCGGATCGTTCTTTTCCTTTGGTTTGGATATTCCTGAATTTCTCGGGTATTCCAAGGAATCGTTTATCCGTTTCGTCACCAAATTTGCCGATCTGTACACATTCATCTTTTTGTGCCCCAAGCCCGTCATCGCCGCGCTCAACGGCCACACCATCGCCGGTGGGTGCATGCTGGCCACGGCTTGCGACTTTCGGCTCCTGGTTACCGGTAAATCGAGAATAAGCCTCAACGAGATCAACTTCGGGTCGTCGCTCTTTCCCGGCAGCGCGGAAATGCTCACCTATTGCGTCGGGCACCGGAACGCGGAGCTGGTTGCATACACCGGCGCCATGTACTCGGCCGAGGAGGCCAAGGCGATGAGCCTGGTGGATCGGATTCCCGCCGAAGAGAATCTCATGGAAGCTGCCATGGGGGTCGCCAAGGAGTTCGCTGCGCGCTACAGCCCCGCCTTTGAGAGCATCAAGAAGCTCTTGCGCGCGGAGACCGGGGAACGAATGAAGGAAGCGGACCGACGCTACCGAGATGAAATGGTGGACATCTGGTACTCGGAAGAGACCTGGAAGCAGCTCCGGAATATCAAGATCAGGGGCTGACCGGCAAGCCCTGAAAGCGAGTGCTGGGGCCGAAAAAGAAAAAAGCCGGCAGGGAGAGCCTGTCGGCTTTTCTTATTTGTCTGTTCCGGTGGAGGCGGCTGGCGGATTTGAACCGCCGTATAACGGTTTTGCAGACCGTCGCCTTACCACTTGGCTAAGCCGCCCGGAAGAATTAAGTATATATGAGCCGGTGTTCTCATGTCAAGACGCGATCCCGTCCAATGTGCGAGTGCCCAGGAGACCGGGGATCGGTGGAATGACTTGAAGGAGAACACCCGGTCTGTTATTTTTCTGAGGCCGGAGAGTAACGCCCGAGCGCAGATTTTGGTGCGTGACGGCGCTCGCTCAACAGATTGAGAGGTGCCCGATGTGGGAATACAGCGAGAAACTGAAGGATCACTTTTTCAATCCACGGAATGTGGGAGAGCTTGAAGATTGCTCGGCCGTGGGGGAAGTCGGGTCCCTGGCTTGCGGGGACGCTCTGAAATTGTTCCTGAAGATAGACCCGGAGACGGACAAAATCGTCGATGCCCGATTCAAGACCTTCGGGTGCGGAAGCGCCATCGCCTCCAGCAGCGCGCTCACTGAAATGATCAAAGGGAAATCTATCGAGGAAGCCCTCACCATCACCAATCAGGATATAGCCGACTACTTGGGGGGCCTGCCCGAGGAAAAGATGCACTGCTCCGTGATGGGAAGGGACGCCTTCCATGCCGCCGTGGCGTGCTACCGCGGAGAGCCTGCGCCCAGAGAACAACTGGAAGGACAATTGGTGTGCGAGTGCTTCGGAGTGACCGATGAACAGATCAGAAGAGAAATAAGAGCCAACAACTTGGCCACGGTGGAAGAGGTGACTCACTATACCAAAGCAGGCGGTGGGTGCGGCCTGTGTCACGAAAAGATCGAGAGCCTTATCGCGGAGGTGCGCGGAGAGCTCAAAGACGCACAAGCCGTCAAGACGGTTGCTCGGAAGCCCATGACCAACCTCCAGAAAATTGCCAAGATACAGGACGTCATGGAGAAAGAGATTCGTCCGATGCTCCAGCAGGACGGAGGAGATGTGGAATTGATCGACCTTGAGGGAAACAATGTTCTGGTGGCTCTCCGAGGGATTTGTACCTCGTGCCCCAGCGCCGGGCTGACAAAGGCCGGAATAGAAGCCAAGCTCAAGGAGTTGGTGTATCCCGACCTCGTCGTAGAGGAGGTGTCGGGATGAAGACGATCTATCTGGACAACAACGCGACCACGGGCGTGGCGCCTGAAGTTCTTGAATCCATGATGCCTTTCCTTACTGCTCGGTACGGCAACCCTTCGAGCATGCATTCCTTTGGCGGGGGCGTAGCCCGAGACGTGCGGGAGGGCCGTGAAAAAGTTGCCCGATTGCTGGGGGCTTCATCCCACGAGGTGGCTTTCACCTCCGGAGGGACCGAGTCCGACTCCACGGCAATACTGAGCGCCCTGGCAACTCAGCCGGAACGGAGGGAAATCGTCACCACCCGGGTAGAGCATCCCGCGGTCCTCAACTTGTGCAAACATCTGGCGAGATTCAAGGGTTACACGGTTCGCTGGCTCTCCGTGGACAAAGAAGGAATGCTCGACATGGACGAGGTTCGGAGCAGCATCACCGACCGGACCGCGGTGGTCTCCGTCATGTGGGCGAACAACGAAACCGGTGTCATCTTTCCCGTTGAAGAGATTGCCGAGATTGCAGCCGAACGCGGGGCTCTTATGCACTCCGACGCGGTTCAGGCTGTGGGCAAAATCCCCATGGCGCTGGCTGACACCCAGATACATTTCCTCTCTCTGTCGGGACACAAGCTCCATGCTCCCAAAGGGGTCGGTGCGCTCTATATCAAGAAGGGGACTCGTTTCGAGCCGTTCATCATTGGGGGACATCAGGAATCGAATCGCCGCGGGGGTACGGAAAACGTACCGGGCATCGTGGGCCTTGGACGCGCTGCGCAGCTTGCCGCACAGAATATCCGGGAGGAGCTCAGCCGAGTGAAAGGGATGAGGGACCGACTTGAAGAAGGCCTCCTGGCCAAAATCCCTCATGCTCGGGTGAACGGACACAGGGTGGTGCGGCTCCCCAACACATTGAACATAGGCTTCGAGCTCGTGGAAGGCGAGGCGATCCTCATGCGCATGGACGACAAGGGGATTTGCGCCTCATCGGGATCCGCATGCACTTCAGGCTCGTTGGAGCCCTCCCATGTGCTGAGGGCAATGGGGGTGCCCTTCACAGCGGTGCACGGATCGATTCGCTTTTCCCTTTCTCGGTACAATACCGACGAAGAGATGGATTACGTCGTGGCGGAGCTCCCGGGAATCATCGACTTCCTGAGGTCCATCTCGCCTTTCGGCATCGAGAACATCGGCACCGCCTGTACCGTGCACTAGTACGGACCGCTGAATTATACCGGCTCCGGGCGAGAGCCTTCCAAAACGGGTTACATTGCCTGCGGGCCGGAAATGGGTGTCGCCGCGCGGTTAAGGAAGCAACATCCCTGACGGTTGTTTCGGGCAAGTTTCCGAAGGGGGTAGGGCGGCTCGGTCCGTAGCTGAAGAGTCCCGCGCGAAAGGCGAACGTCTCCCATCGTCACGTGGCGCCTGCTACAACGCGCATCCCGTATCAGTAGGACATCTGGCGAAGCTTGGTAGTGAAGAAACGGCAGAGGTTGATGCCGATCTGCGGATAGAACCTCATGATTTCCTGGAATTGATGGTGGCGTAGGACGTAAGCTTCCGTGGGCGCTGCCGCCGCGCACGTGGCATTGGGGGGCAAACGGGTGAACAGGCTCAGCTCGCCCAGGAACGAGCCCTCTCCAATCGTGGCCTTCTCTTTCTGCTTTTCCGTTCCGTATCCCTCGAAAATGGTCACCTGTCCGGAAACGATGAGATAGATGGAGGAATTCTCTTCGCCCTCTCTGATCATGACGTCGCCACGATCGAAGTGCTCGATGTTCACTACCGACGCGATGGCGTGGAGCTCTCGAACACCCATGCCTTCAAAAATGCTGAAGGTTCTGAGCCTGTTGATTCTTTCTATAACATCCGGCATGGGTGCCACCTCGTTCATGCAGCGCTGGAGGGAGTACCTGGCGATCTCCCTCACGTTCGACAACTGATCGTTCAGACGGGATTCCACAATGGGTATGAACGAACTACCCGGCACCTCTTCCCCGATGACGAAGAGTGCCAGCATTCTTGTTATCGGGTCTTCAGCCTCTACGAGCAGGGTAAGGATTCGATCCTCGGTTTCGTTTCGAATGATGGGAAAGAGCTTCTTTCCCTTTTCTATCTTTTCGTTCAAGGGAATGTCTTCGATCAGGGGGATGAGATACGCGTTCATCTCTTTGGGAATCGAAGTCTCAACCAATTCGACCGCGATGGACGCGGTCTCGGACTTGAGGGCCTGATACATCAGCCGCATGTCCGCGTGGTAAATCCACAAGGCGTAGAAAATGAGACTCAATGTCTCCTCGTTCAGCTCCAACAGGTGCCTCCGGAGCATTCCCACGCTGTATGAGTCCCCCATGGCGTTCAGGCGCCTGAGTGCAGCCAGATTTCCGTAGGCTTGGCTGAGCTCCTTCCCGAGGAAGGGAATCATCTCAAATTCTTTGAGACCTGAAAGCCGAATGACCTCGAGAATGCCTTGTTTGGCTCGCGGGGGAGCCTGGACCAGTGAGACCTCCAGGAACGGCAGGATCGCTTCGCCGTAGACCATAAGAGCCTCGATGGCCGCCTTGCGCACGTCGTCGTCTCCGTCGCCGAGACATCGTATGAGCTTCCCCACCGCACGCATGTCTTTGGTCAAGAGAAACGATGCGGCCGCCTCTGTTCTGGTGAGAGCATTGGGGTCGTCCAGGAGTTTCAGCGCCACTTCCGGGTCCAACCGCGGCGGGTCCTTGACGATCCCGGGGAGGGGGACCTCCGCCCGATCCTCAACCGATACCGGTCCGAGCTCCATGGCCGCTCCGCCGCTGTCAAAGGCGCGGACCGATTCTATCTGGTCGAAATCGATCTGTTTCTCTACGATTACCTGTTTGAGGATCCGCTTGTAATGCTTTCTGAAAATGAGGGTTTCCATAACCCAGTAGAGGGCTATGATCAGGGCGATGAACGAGAAGTGCTGGACACTCAGGACCGGCTTGAGCACGATCATCAGGATGGAGCCGGCCAACATGCCGATCTTGAGCACGGTCCCCCGGATGAAAGTCCGGCTCCATGTGGCCAGCTCCGAGGGAATAATGCTGAAGAGTATCTTGTTGACCGGACCGGCGATGGCTCGCTGGATGAGAATTACCGTGAACTGGCCGTACGCGGCGACGTGGATTGTGAAAAAGGCAGACAAGGAAGCGAAAATCAGCGAGAAATTCATGGGATGCACCAGAGACGCATTGGTGAGCCCGATCGACTGGTAGAGCCTTCCCACGAAGAACAGTAGGATGAACGTCGTGAACGTTGTCATGCCTCGAAAAATACTGAGAAACGATATGAGCGATTGCTCCGAAGTGAACGTGCTGTTTGCAATGACGCTGAACTGGTAGAAGAAGATCGGGAGCAGGAAATTGGGCGCAATCCCCGTGACGATCAGGTAGCGGATAATAGGGTACTTGGCCATAAGCCCCGGAACTTCCGTAATACTTACCGATTGCTGCTTTTCGGTCTTACTTCTTCCCTCCCCCTGCTTGTTGACGCCGGAGCCCGTCTTGAGAACAAACAGCGCCACTGCGAAACAGACGCCGCCGAACAACAGAAGCGTCGGATCGTCGCCGATAATCAACGTCGTGGGCTTCGTGGAGAAACTTCCCAAGGTGGTGCCCAGAACCTGGGCGGCCGTGATGAAAGGGAATATCCTTTTGCCCTGCCTCGCGTCGAAGAGGTCGCCGGCTATGTTCCAGAGGTATACGAGTAGAATCGAGTCGAGCAGATAGAGGAGTTGGTAGAGTATGGGATAGGCTATTTCATAGCCGGCTACCTTGAAACCGACCTTCACCATGAAGAACAGAACGGTCACCGAGGCGGCATAAACCACGAGAAAACCGGAGAGCAGAAAGTGGTCCCTGAAACGCCTTGCAAGCCGGTCGGCAACACCGAAAACCACGAAGGTCAACAAGGCGTTGATTACGAGCATCCACGGGATGTATTGAGGCCCGAAACGCTTGAGAAAAGTGGCGTCCACGTAGTTTCTGAATATGGCCGTAACGAAGAAGATCACGAAAAAGATGGTCGAGATCCAGACGAACTTGGATGCCTCGTGCGAGTAGATCTTCAGGTATTTTTCCAGGAAGCGCTTCATGACATCTCTCGTTCTCCTCTGAGAGGCCTCTATGACCGACCGATTATAGGGGATCGAGAAGAATCCTTCAAGAAACTAATCGGTCTGAAGCGGCACCCCTTTCCTCATGTGTCGAGGCGGCTTCGCCGGATTTCGGGGGCGACGAGAGACGGGTCGTGCAGTGTCGTGCCGCGGCGCCCCTAGCGGTCCACGACATCAACGGTTCTTGAGGAGCCTCTCATTGATGTGAGAGTACTGTTGCGAGTCCTTGGGTGCACGCTCCACCTTGCCGTCATGTGAGGACATGAGGAGGGAGCTGCCCCAGATGTGGACGGCATACGCATCGAAGGTCTCTTTTCCCGTGGACTTGTTCCGCTTTGGGACGATCTCCAGAATCACGTCTTTGGGTACTTTCAGTCCCCTATCGTTTTTGTACGGTCCCCGAACGGGACCGACCGGATAATACCGGCCCCGATCGGCAAAGAATCGCTTCTCGGATGCCACGGCACTCACAATGGTCTCCTGTGCCACGGCGTCTTTCTCGGCCACTTTGGAAACCAGGAAGTAGTCAAAAGCCAAGTGGAACAAGAAATAGGCGACAATGAGATTGATGCAGCATGTGGTAAGCGCGATCCTCAGGAGGCCCTTGCGTTTCAACGACACCTGCCGACTGATGAAATAGAACCAGACCGCATACAGTGTCGGCGAAAAAACGATAATGAACAGGCACAGGTAAACGATGAATATAACGGCCAAGCCTATGTAATCCACGATCATAGTCTGGGCTCCGACCGGACTCGGGGGCGGTAATCTCAGCCTTGAATGTAACCCATTCCGGGCAGTCTTTTGAAGTCAATAGTTCTCCAAGGGGTTTCTTGTCTCAACCGGCAAGGCGGGGCCGCTATGTCCCGATGAAGGTAAACGAGCCTCCAGTGAAACGGAAAGTCACCCACCGTCCGACACAACGATCACGCCGGTGGGGAGGCGGCGGCGCCGTATTGCATGATCGCGGGGTAGGCCGCTCATTCACATTCAGGCAGGTCGCAATCGCAGGGAAGGTCATATTCCGCCACCTCCCCCCCGCCCTTCCTCTCCAAGAGACGCTCTGCCTCGCTGATAAGGTGCGGGTCCAGTTCGGTGCTTTGGCACACAAACTCGAGATCCTGGACGGCGAGGAAGGCGAGCAGCCTCAATGCAAGAGAAAGGGGTGCATGGGGGTTGAGAACGATCACCTTCTTGACCCGGTATCGGCATATCCATTTGGGATGCTTAAAGATCTCTTCCAAGACTTTCGGTGAGGTAGGTCGCGTCGAGCCTATGCGTATAACGTCCGGTTCGGTGAGGCGCGGATTCGAGAGAAGATGTCCTATGACGCGATGATCCTGATCTCGCGCTATTTTCCGAAGGAGGTCAAAATCCAGCGAGCGGGCCAGGGTCTTTCTCATTCCCAGGGGTACGTCCCGCAGGGAAGCGTCGAGGAAAGGCTGTGGAGGCGCGTCATCCCGGTATTCATGGGGCAGATCGAGAAGGAGCGCCACGATCTCGTAATCGCCTCGCTCCTGGGCCGTTTCCACCAAAGCGGACATGGTGACGTTGCCGAGGACTTCCCCAAAGGCATCATTGACCAGTAAGCCGTTGTAAAGCCGTAAGAAATCTTCCTCGCCGTCGAGTGCACCCTCTCTTATGACTCGCAGAACCTCAAGAATGAAGTCTATCTCCCGATCTTTCAGCCTCGAGGCCAAAGCAAAACTCCTTTGCCTCGTGTCGCCGACTCGCGACAGCGTGGCCACCAAGGAGTATGCGACCGATTGGCGATCGTCCTGACTCATCTGACAGCTCGTCCTGCTAAAGACCCTGCCTCTTTCCGGGGCCGCCGGGATGCGAAAATAGAGCAGGGCGACATCCTCCGCAGCCTCAACATCGCGACACGGCTCGATCCGGTGCATGAGACCTGCTCTCTCATCGAACCACATACTAGCAGACTACACGATCATAGTCACGGAGCGAGGCGGAACCTGCCTACACCTGATACCGGCTCCCATGGCCGAGAAGCTACAACGAAAGATAAAAATCTTGGAGAATGCCGCCCGTGGCTGCGCCTCGGGTGAATCGGAAGCCCCCATAAGATTAGTTGTTCTTTCTTCATTCAGGAGGGAGAGACTCTTCTCTCCCTCCAAACCTCCCCCATACGTTGGCTCATCCGGTGGAGAGCTCTTACCCGAGATCTTTATATGACTTCGCCATTAACAAGGTGACTTCACGACACGGACGGCGCGTCCGGCGATTTCGAAACTCGATGTCGGACTGTGTGCACTGCGGTAAGCTATTGCGGCGAGAGAAGCGAACATCGCCCTTCGGGCGAAACGGGAGAAGATCCCGTTGACTACAATCCCTTGGGGTCACTGCAGGCAGCGTCGGCATGGGCTTTTCCGCTCCCGGTCATTTGGCGAGATAGCCCTCACGGGAAAGGAGTTTCTTGACTTTTCCCCCCATTCCCTTGGGAACTCGCAGAGGATATCCCTCCGGGCTTCGTTTGTCGGCCTTGGGAAGTACTCCATTGGACGGGTCTACCCCGGGATTGAGCTCCCACAGTGCCCTTCCGTTGGTTCCGCACCATTTTGCCGCCACGTGGAGGGGAAGGTCTTTGGCGAGTTTGATCCGGCCGAGATAGTCGTAGGACAGAGGGGAAAGGGAAGGAACCTCGACCCCGTAAAATGCCCGGTGGGTATTAATGATCTTGAGCGCGACCAAGCGGGAAATCAGGACGTCCGAGTACGGCGGCATCACCAGATCCCAGTACGAAAACCCGGGGGATTTCCGGATAATCTTTTCGATTCGATCCGCACCGTCAACAAAAGCCGCTATGGCCGTCAACCAGTCCGTCCCCGGGATCTTCCGGTGAATTCCCTGGAGGATGGTGCACGCGATCCGAGTGGAAAGCACCGGGTCCCGTCTGTCGTCCCAATCCGCTGAGGAGAGCCACGCGGGTGGGGAGTTTTTCTTCTGAGTGCCGCTACCGAGAGCCCACCAACCCGCCCCTCCGGAGCGAGTCGTCGCGTTGGGCATGAGATCGCTCAGGAGAGCGGCCAGGTAGACGAGATCGCCCGGAAGCTTTTCGTTCTCAATGGTCCGACGAATCATGGGACCCGAGACGGCCATTCGATCGAACCACTCCATCATCCCCGACCGACGATCCATGAGGAGGTAGTTCATCTGATCGACAACCCGATCTGCGACATCCGGGCGATTGAGCGGAATGCGAGATCCGGCGAAAGAGATTCCTTTCGCCTTTATGTCGGCAGGGAGTACGTAGTGGGCGCGGGAGTACCCGCCGGCTTTTGCGGCAACGACGGTACTGACCATGCCCCCCGAGACCAATATGCCGACCGCCGTCATAAGGGAAAGAGCGTGAAGCAAGGTAACGCGATATCCGTAGCCTGTTGGTGCTGTCATGAGCATTCAGACTAGCTTATCAGAGAAAGGCTTTCAATTGCCAAACCGACCCGGACATCAAGGTGCACCGGTATTCCCGCATGAATACTTGATGTCAACCGTTTAATCTTTCTTTAAGCTCTTTACCGGCCTTGAAAAAGGGAAGGGCCTTACTCTCCACGACGATCTGCTCGCCGGTCTTGGGGTTTCTCCCGGTGTAGCCCTCGTACTTCTTCACCACAAAGGAGCCGAAGCCTCGAACCTCTATTCGGTCCCCAACAGCCAAGGCGTCGGACATGGTGTTGAAAACCATGTCGACAATCTCCTCGGACTTGCGCATGGGGAGATCCATTTCTTTGGCAAGAGATTTGACTAGGTCCGACTTGTTCATAGGCAACTCCTCCAGAGAGTCGGAATCATCATTCGGCGCCTGATGAAGATCGATGAGATCCGACGTCTTTTGCGGCCTGCGGGCTCTCAACGGGTCCCGCGGCGGGGTCTGCCGAGGCAAGGTCTTACTACCGGGGTATTCATCGACCGTCTTGACCTTGCGGGTCCCGGATCGACTACCAAAGGCCGACCGCAGCCCCGTCGATGGACTACGATATCCACGTATCCGAAGTATTCAAAAAAGAGCTTTTATTTTTATAACTTGGAAGAACGAATGTCAAGAGAATTCCGGAGGGTTTGAGACGGACTCCGAGAAGCGCGGCTCAAAGAAGTCGGAACTTCTGCAGTGCAGTCGATCCGTCGAATCGGTGCGGTCCTTACCTCGGTCCAAAATAAGATCAACGGTAATAGCCGGGGTAGGAATTTCCGTATCCCGAAAACTGATCGGAATCGCCTGGAGCTCGCCGTGTTCCGCGTCCCGACCGTACCGGACCGGAAGCATATGCCTCTCCCGAACCGTGTCGGGGATTCTCTCCGGTATGTACGGGGCGAGATTTCCTGTACTGCGCAAATGCCTCGTCGAGCATGAGCTCGCTCAACAGCGTCAACAGCCTGTTCCGCTCTTGCAGGACGGCCTCCGGCTTTTCAGAGCTTGAAGAGCCTCTCGGTCCCCTCCGTCCCACGCTGCAGCGTCGCCACTGCTCGAAAGCAATCCTCTCCATTTCAGCCACTTCGCCGCATCCGAGACGTGCTTCGGCCATATTCTTCCTATGCTGCTCCAGCACCGATCTCACCGCTCGAGCAATGGACTCGCCCCGGTTCCCTCCTGATAGCTTCTCCTCGATGCGCTGGGTGACCCCTTGCTCCTTCGCGTCGCGAAGGGCATCGGTCCTCTCTTTCAGAAGGGTGAACGCTTTGGACCAGTTCTCCTGAGCGGATTGACATGAAGCTGCGTCATCGTCAGCCAACAATCCCGGACAGTGAACGAGCAGCAACAAGCCCGTGAAGATCAATAAAGCGGCACGAGACATTACGATGCATCCCTCTTCTCGTCTCTCACGAAGAAGCCGAAGAAGTCGCTGGTATAGCCGCGCCCCAGGTAACGGTCCAGGGTGTAATCCTTCTGATCCGGCGACAGTTTTGCCTTTTTCACGATGTTTCCGTTGCCGTCGTTGTAATAAAGATTCCCCAGCACATTGTGAGGATTGGCGTCTCCGTGAATGGCACGATCGCATCCTGCCAAGGCCATTGCTTTGGCCAAATCCTTCGTACTGATGTGATGCCCCACGGCGAAGACCAGGTTGCCGTCCGGACGAATGCCGAAAGCACTGCGGGTGGCGATAAACCATTCCTGGCCGTCAGTCATCTCTGGGCCGCGATTCCAGAAACCGCCCCAGTATGAGTAAGAGGGGGCCGGGTTCTCCTGTTCCGACAGGAGGAATCCCAGTCCGATCTCCGAATCGCTCGGTTCGCCTCCCGCAATGACTCTGGTGACCACTTTTCCGTCTTTGACGATGAGATGTCTCAATTGTTTGGCATCTCTGATGAGAGCGGTGGGTATACCTTCGTTCCATTCCAGGATGTCCACGGACCCGTCCTTATAAATGACCAGGGAAGCAACCCCGGGGGCCATGTGCTTCACCACTTCCCCTCGGAAAATGGTTCCCGCCTCTCCGGAATGGCGCTGCTTCCACATGGCGTTGGTCACCACCAGGAGCCGCGGCATCTTTTCCGCCTCAATGGCTGAGGCTCCCTTGAATGCTCCCGGTTCCGCGGAGCCCAAGTATAGTCTCATAGACAGTCGCTTCATGTCGAAAAGGACCATGTGCACGATGGCGTTGGGGTAGTCCACGCTCGGTCGGTAGCTCGTCTTATACATGACCGGCCAGCCGTTCCTTCCCGCGGGCAAGTCCTGGGACTGCCAGATCCCTTCCCCGGGCAGGGCCGGAGTGGAGTACAGCGGAGGAATGTTTCTCAGCTCCAACACCCGGTACGGCATCAGCGAAAATCCACCGGCCGACGCTTCGGAACGATGTGCCAATCTCGGATCGGCCGGCCGGCTCTCCCATGAAGGTGCAACGGATTGCGTCACGGCATCGATGCTGATCCGCCATGGAGATGGGGCCTCTTCCTTGGGGACGGTCCCGGCCGTTTCAGGTGCCGTGGACGCGGTGTTCCCCGGCGTCGCTGATCTCTCCGGACCGGACTCGGCCTTGCTCGGCTCGCTCAGCGATACTTTGCCGCCCCATAGGATCGGCTCCCAAGCGGGCGGGTATTGGCTGAAAGAGTCGTCGAGCGCCCAACAGTTGACGACCGCGGCAACCGAGAGGAGCAGCAGGAGAATCGTAGGACAAAGCCTGTCCCATCGAACCGAGCGGCCTGAGCCCCCCGACTTGGCGTCTCCGTTGCCCAATGAGGAGCGACGACTCGGCAGTCCGGTGCCCCAACGGCCATTCCCCGCGAAAACGAGGCTCCGCCTTACTACTTCCGCTTTTCCATCCGCCTTGGCGACGGTTGACATGATGTGGCTCATCAGATAAGGATACCGAAATCCTCGACCCGAACAACAGGGGTATTGATTCTCCCACGTGAGGGGGCTTCAGTGAGCTACCCCCCGGGAGAGGCCCGGCGTTCTCCGGCAATACGGGCCTGAATGAGCTTTTATCAATTCTGTTACGGGCCGTCAAGTCCGGACAATGGGGCGAAAGGTTGAGCTCATGACAAGGCGACTGATTCTCGTGCTGACGGTTCTCTCTCTTACGGCGATCGCGGGTGGGCCGGCAGTCGCAAACGATGAAGCGGAAGATCTCTTTCATCGAGGGGTCAGGTTGGAGGAGTCCGGCAATCTCGAGGGGGCCGTCGAGGCACTAAGCCGGGCCGCAGAGTTGGCTCCGGACAACGCGGCCGTATTCAACAATCGCGGGGTCGTGTTCTCGCGACTCAAGCAGTACGATCGGGCCATAGAAGATTTTGACCGCGCCCTCGCCTTGAATCCGGCAAGCCCCGGCGTCCTCGCCAACAGAGGCAAAGCCTGCCATGAGAAAGGGGATGCCCAACAGGCAGCGCAAGACTACGACAAGGCTCTGGCAATCGATCCCGACCACCCGCAGGCTCGGTATAATCGGGCCGTGCTTCTCCGGCAATCGAATCTTGCGGCCGAAGCCCAAGGTGACCTGAAGAGGCTCCTCCGTCTCGACTCGGACAATGTCGAGGCCAATCTCCTCCTCGGGCGCATCTATCTCAACGGAGGGTCGTACGACAAGGCTCTGAAGTGCTTTGACGCCGTCCTGAAGCGGAGCCCCGATTCCGCAGAGGCGTTAAGAAGTAGAGGGGAGGCGCTTTTCAGTAAGGGTCGATTCCGGGAAGCAATCGACAGTTTCACCGAATCGCTGAAAAGGGATGAGCAGAATGCCGATACCTTGCTGAACCGCTGCAGTGCGTTCATTCGCGTCGGGGAATTCGACAGTGCGGAACGGGACTGCCGGCAGGTTGTGTCTCGGACTCCAACCGACTTCATGGCGCACTTCAACCTGGGCACGGCTCTCATGGGTTCGGGAAAGTATCAAGAAGCTGCGGAGGCCTTCACAAAAGCACTGGAGTTGCGACCCGATCGGCCTGACTGTCTCTATAACAGGGGTCTGGCCCTCAAACGCCTCAAAGAGCCGAAAAAGGCGCTTGAAGATTTCAACAGGGTGCTGGAGCTCGACAGCGATCACGCCGGCGCCCTCAATAACCGAGGGATCATCCTCTGGTCCGAGAAACACCCCGAGGAGGCAACAAGGGACTTCGCCCGGGCCGTGACCCTGGACCCGAAGAATGTCGGGGCCCTCAAGAACTTGGGGGCGGCCTGTCTTGCCCAAGGCCGGTCCGACGAGGCGGCAAACATCCTGGGCAAGGCGCTCCGCCTGGACGGTAAGGATGCTCAAATACTCGGGTATCTGGGCGATGCGGCGCTGGAAAAACGACGTTTCCGTGATGCCCTCTCCTTTTATAAGAGATCGTTGAGGCTGGAAACCGATCCGAACAGGAAGCCCGGACTGCTTGCTCGCATGGGACTGGCCTGGGAGGAATCCCACAAGGTCTCCGAAGCCATAAAATACTACGCTAAAGCCCTTAATTCATGCAATGATGCCGCCGTCCGGACAGGCCTGGAAAAGAAGATTGACGAGTTGAAGTCGCGGCAGAAACGCTAATCTCACGTCCCGGCGTTGCCGCCGGCTCTCCTCTGTCCGAGCCGCTGCATGGCGGCCGCGGGACCGCAGCCGGACACATGCACGAGACAAACAGGGGAGAGATTCTTGTGCTCTACTTTGCCGATCTGCACATACATTCCCGGTATTCACGGGCCACTTCTCCGGATTGCAATCTGGTGGAGCTCGCCCGTTGGGCCGCGCTGAAGGGGACGCTGGTCCTAGCCACAGGGGACTTCACGCATCCGAGCTGGAACGGGGAAATTCGCGAATTTCTTCAGGAGGCCGAGTCCGGCCTCTTTCGCCTCAAGGACGAGCACGTCCCCGAGAATCCGACCGTACCGGGCGGGTTCGGACCGGGTGACGTGCGCTTTGTCCTCAACGTGGAAATCAGCTCCATTTACAAGAAGAACGGTGCCACGAGAAAGGTGCACAATCTCGTCTTCATGCCGGACCTGGACGCGGTGGATCGTTTCAACGCCCGGCTGGACCGGATCGGCAACATCAAATCGGACGGTCGTCCCATCCTGGGGCTCGACAGTCGGGACTTGCTGGAAATTGCTCTGGAGACTTCTTCGGAATCCTATCTCATCCCCGCTCACATCTGGACGCCGTGGTTCTCCATACTCGGCTCCAAATCCGGGTTTGATTCCGTGGACGAGTGCTTCGGCGATCTCACTCCTCACGTGTTTGCGCTTGAAACCGGTCTCTCGTCGGACCCTGCCATGAATCACCGGGTCAGTGGATTGGATCGTTTCACCCTCGTGTCCAATTCCGATACGCACTCGCCCTCCAAACTGGCACGACAAGCCAACATCTTCCTGGGAGAGCCCGGATACGAGGCGATTCGAGAGGCAATTCGTACGGGAGGAGACGGACGGTCATGGGAAGGTGATGCAGCGAGAGGATTCGGTGCAATGACGGGTCATAGCGACGGCGGCATTGCCCCCGGGTTTGTAGGAACCATTGAGTTCTTTCCCGAGGAGGGGAAATACCATCTCGACGGGCACAGAAAATGCCTCGCGCGCCTCGATCCCAAGGAGACGGAGGCTCTGGAGGGCAGATGTCCGGTTTGCCGCCATCCGGTTACCGTCGGCGTAATGAATAGAGTGAACGCTCTGGCTGACCGGGCCCCGGGGATCGCGCCGCCCCGCGCAGCTCCTTTCTGGAGGATGTTGCCGCTGGCTGAGATCGTGGCCCAGGCAATGGGGGTGGGTCCTCAGTCGAAGAAAGTGAGCGCCGTGTACAGAGACCTCCTGAGCAGGCTCGGGCCGGAGCTGGCGGTGCTCTGGTCGCTCCCCTTGTCGGAGATATCCCGACACGCACCCGAAATCATCGTCGAAGGGATCAGGCGGGTCAGGAACGGGGAAGTCCACATCCAAGCGGGGTATGACGGAGAATACGGTACGGTCCGGCTTTTCGCCCCCGGCGAGCACGAGCTTTTCGCCGGTCAGCAGTCCTTCATCTCCATAGAGGCCCCCAAACGGAGGAAGGCTTCATCGGGTCGGACGGCAACCGGCCGCAGCAAGAAACGGCCCGGGCCGGCACCATCGGCAAATGATGCCGGAGGCCTCAACGAAGAGCAGGAAGAGGCCGCACTTATCCGCGACCGATGCGTGCTCGTGCAGGCAGGACCGGGAACCGGAAAAACCCGCACCCTTACCCACCGGATAGCCTCCCTCGTGGAGAGCAAGGTTGCAGATCCCGGTGCGATCACAGCGGTAACGTTCACCAGAAAAGCCGCACAGGAGATGCGCTCCAGGCTTCAGCGTCTCATCGCACCGGAGGATGCCGCAAAGGTGAGGGTAGGGACCTTTCACCAACTTGGGGCGGAGATTCTGGAGCTGTTCCGCTCCAAGGGACACCCGGAAGAACGGACGCGCGTACTCGAACCGGAAGAGGCGCTCAATCTATTCCGATCGGTCGTCAAAGCCCTGAACGTGGACCTGGCGTCGGGCAAGGTCGCTAGGCTGCACAATGAGATCAGCCTTCTCAAACAGGACCTCAAGAGCTTTGCCGATGCATCCGTATCGCCCTTGGCGGCAGCCGCAGGAGCAGCCTATGAGGAGTGTCTGAGAAGAGAGGGAGCACTGGATCTCGACGACCTCATTGTCCGACCGGTCGAGATGCTGAGATCCGAACCTGAAATCCTAGCGTTCCTGCGATCCTCCCGGGCCGTTCACTTGTTGGTGGACGAATTCCAGGACGTCAACAGGGCCCAGTACGAGCTGGTACGACTCTTGAGCGGTCCCGAGGGAAGCGGCCTCTTTGTCATCGGCGATCCGGATCAGGCAATTTACGGATTCAGGGGAGCGGACAGAGAGCTCTTTCTGAAATTCGCGGAGGATTTTCCCCAAGCACGTCGAATTGCCCTCAAACGCAACTATCGTTCCGAAGCGACCATCCTCCGGGGGGCCGCGGACGTGCTCGGAGTTGAGGAGGCCGGTGATCGGTTGATCCCCGAGAATGGAGGAGCCTCCCCCATAGAACGGGTGGTGCTTCCCAACCCGGCGACCGAGGGGATGTTCATTGCCCGCACCATAGATGCCATGCTCGGTGGCTCGTCATTTTTCTCCCTGGATTCCGGCCGTGCCAAGGAATCGACGCAGGAATTGGGTTTCCGAGACTTCGCTGTTCTCTTCCGGCTCAATGCCGTGGGCGATGCGTTGGAGGAGGCATTCGAGGCTTCGGGCATCCCCTTCCAGCGCGGCCGCAAGAACCGTCCGGAAGAAGAGGCGGACGAATTGGACCCCAGGGCGGAAGCCGTTACCCTGATGACGATCCATGCGTCCAAGGGGTTGGAATTCCCGGTTGTTTTTGTGGCAGGATGCGAAGAGGGGATTATTCCGTACGTCCCCCCCGGAGAGGCTGAAGCCTTCACCATTGACCGGGAAGAAGAGAAACGCTTGCTCTACGTAGCCATGACAAGGGCCGGCAATGGATTGTTTCTCACCCGCGCGGGACGTAGGACCCTCTTCGGCCGGTCCGTGGAGTCTGAGGAGTCCTCATTCCTGAGCAACGTCGATCGGACGATCTGCCGTTTGAGCGAGCCGTTGTCCTCCCACGGTAAAAAAGAGATTTCCGCGCCGAAGCAGTGTGAACTTTTCGGATGATGGAATTCGTTCTTGACAGAAACAATATATAGGTATATTCAAATATAAAACCCAAGGCGGAGGTAACGGTGACCCTGCCTCGCAAAATTCTCATACAGGCCATGGCTCTCGCTTTTCTGGCAATCTCGGGATGGATTGTCTCGTCCCCCCGCGACGCCCGGGCGTACGCCGGTCTGCCCGGACCCGACTTTCAGCTCTTCAAGGGTGCTCCGCCGGCGAACGATTTCCCCATGAAGAGCCTGGACGGTCACCCGTTCAGCCTTTCGAGCCTGAAGGGGAAGGTGGTGCTCCTAAATTTCTGGCGTAGCAATTGTCCGTATTGCGTCATGGAGAAGCGCTACCTGAAGAATATGCTCAAGCAGGTTGCCCGGCCCGATCTGGAGGTTGTTTCCGTCAATCTGTGGGACAAACCATCGTGGATAAAGAGCTCGGTGAAGAGCCCGGCAAGTGGGCTGCGTATTGCCACCAGACCGGACGATCGCCGGTGGTTGATTGAGAACAAAGTCGGCGGCCGGGTGATGGGCTACTACGTCCTCAATGAGGCGCGGGAGGCAATCTATGAAGTGCGGGGCTTTCCCAGCACCTATGTGATCGACAAAGAGGGCAGGGTGGTCGCTTCGCATCTGGGGATGGCCAAATGGACGGACCCGCCGATTCGGAGGTGGATCGACGACCTTCTGGGAAAAAGCGGAGGTGCGAAGCCCGCCGAGAAGAAGGATAGGGAGTTGCCGGTGTGGCTCCATCGACTCATGAGCAGTCAGGGCGGCGGCGGTTCCCAAGCCCGACTGGTCCGAAGGATGCCGGCGGATCCGGCTCGGTAGTCGGGAGTGCCTCAAAGACTAACGTAAAGGCCGATCGCCGGGACGGTTCGGTACGGTTTTTTGGCGGAGGCGATTTGAAAATTGCAGGAAACGAAGAGAGCCTTGGAGTCATCGGGAAGCCTACGGATAGTCTCTTGCGCTCCGCAATTTCAATGACCGGCGCTATACAGGCGGAAAACGGCGAACAAGATTGTCCCTCGGGGACGGAAGGATGCCCACGATGCAGTACAGAGAATTGATCGTTTTGGTGCTCATAGTAGCGGCGTGGTACGCACTGAATAAGTGGGTGCTGCCCTATTTCGGGGTAGTAACCTGAATGTCGGATGCGTGCTCCCCCCGTGACCGGGGGAATGACAACTCGAGCAAAGCAGGAGCTCGACCCAATCCCGATTGAAGGTAGTGACATGCGAGCTATGGCCGACGGCGCAGACGAAGAGGCCCAGGATTTGGACCAAATCTTTAACGACATCAAGAAGAAGGAATTCTCCAGGGAAGCGGAGATTTTCAAAGCACTCGGACATCCGATTCGGTTGAAGATCGTCTATGGTCTCCTGAAGGTCGGCGGGTGCAACGTAAAGAATATGCAGGAGTGTCTCGGTCTTCACCAGGCAACCGTCTCCCAGCATCTCATACACCTCAAGAGTCGGGGCATCATCAGCTCGCAGCGGCGGGGACTCGAGATGATCTACACGGTCAGCGAATCGTGGGCCAGGTGCGTGATCAACAACATCGAAAAGCGGGATGCCGGTGAAGCAGACGACAATGGAGATGATGCCGGCTCTGGCTCTTGAGGAGATGAGCTCCCGACAAGAGAGGACCGATGCCCCTCCCTCAAACGCTCCGGTGTTCGGTAATCCGTCTCCTGACAGGACTGGAAAGGAAGCCGACAACCGTCCGGCCCCCCCCCGGCCGGTGATCCTCCGCCCGGTGGAATCCTTCGACGAGGCTCTAACCACGCAACTCCCCTTGAAATCGGCATGATGTGCGTCAGTCCTTCAATGTTGGAGGAGCAGAAATTCTGTCCGATTTCTTCTTGTCCATGAGCGAATAATTCCGCCGTCACACAGGACGTGGTCCGGGATCGCTCGCAGAATTCTCAACTAGTACATTGATTTGCAAGAGGCCGAAGGAGGTAGCTTCAAGGAACTATGCGACCTCCTTCTTGCCGTCTCCGAAAAGGGAATCCCTCGCGACCGAATGCCTCCCCCTGATCCGGCTTTTTTCTTGCTTTCACGCGGCTTCTGCGGCTATGCTCATCAGTACTGCTCACTCGGGCCTTACCGCTGGGTAAGATCATGAGATCCTTATACAAAGGGAAGGACACCATCATGGCTGATCTGGTCAGGTTCGGAGTATCAATCCCCGACGATCTGCTTGGGAAGTTCGACAACCTCATCTCGGAAAAGGGATACACAAACCGATCCGAGGCGATCCGGGATTTGATCAGGGATCGGCTTGTAGAGGATCAATGGAGCGAGTCCGACCATGTGGTGGTCGGGACGGTGACGGTCGTCTACAACCATGAACAGAGCGAGCTTGCACAGAAGCTTACCGAGATCCAACACAAGAAGCACAATCTTATCATTTCCTCGATCCATGTCCATCTGGACCACCACAACTGTCTGGAGGTCCTCATCATGAGGGGGTTCGCTGAAGAGGTGAAGAAGGCCGGCGAGCTCCTTATTTCCACGCGTGGGGTCAAGCACGGCAAGATAACCATGACCACCACAGGACAGGAAATAGACTGATCCGAAAATTCACGCCCAAGATGATGAATGCCGGGGGAGTCAACCCGGCAACAGGTGCCGTCCGTCTCCCTGACCGATCGAACGGTTCCGTTTCAAAGTTCGGGCAAAGACGTGACACGGCCCGCTTGAAGTGTTGGACGCGAAGTCAGGCATAGACCCGGGAAAGGGGAATGGGGCGCACATCCCCACTCTGAGGAGGGGGGACGAGCAACTGCAAGTCCACTCTGAGCCACGCATACTCCGGATTGAGGTCCCTCAGTTTGCCGTCGGGAGGGGGAGTGGAATGCTCGTTATGCATGTAACTGACGAGGAAGATCCCAACTCCGTGGTCTGACTGCCGGTCGATAAGGTACGCGTTGACGAAATCCTCTTCCTCCATTCCTGCCTGTTGAGCCAGATCCTCGATATCCTGATTCGACACCTTGATGAGGACGTACTTGCCTATTCCGGCTTCGGATATGCGAACCAGGGTTCGTGCTTCGGATGAAGAGACGTACACGGTGGAGATGAAATCGAATCCGGCCATGAATCGGGCTGCCACAAGTGCGGCAGTCCTCCTGCCTCCGACGGTGTGATGGAATCCATAGTATTCGTAAAGCTTCTGCTGGAGATATTCTCCCACCCGGTCTCCCTTTTCATACAAGTCTTTTGAAATGTATCGCAGGTAGCGACCAAGGTCTTCCGCTGCGTAGGCCACCGGCCAGTCAATCCGAACGTGAAAATGTGAAATCCCGAAGCGGTACGTGGATTTAATGCCGGGGTCTCTCTGGATCAGCACGGCGAAATCCGCCTTGGTCAGTCTCTTGAGCAACCGGGGGAATTCACTGTCCTCGCATAACCGCATGCGGTGATGAAAGACCTCCTGCAGGTCGAACACTGCCAGGTTGGCAAGGTTTTCTTTCGTCACCTTGTTGGAGTCGAAGAAACAGATATGGGTTTTTGCAGAGGCCGGGAGAGTTTCTTCATTGAAAATGACGATGAAGTGGCCGTGCTCGGGAATCTCCGGACCGATAATTCTGGCTCTGGGCTTGAGCAGGCGAGGCTCTACGAAGGGGTATTCTTTGTGCTCGGCCTTGAACGTATTGTACGACTCGATCAAGGACTCGGCTATCATGACGCGGTCGAGCTCGTCCCTCAGGAAAAAGTAAAGACATCGACGGAACCGCTCGTTCCATCCAATTTCATTCCGACGCAGAAAAGGCATAAAGCAAGATTCCTCATTGGCGGGGATCGTTCAGTTTACCACCGAAGAGGCTGAAATGTCAACGAAAACATAGGCCGGGTCTCGTTCGCTCTGTTCAGCGAAGCAAAGCGTGCTCCGTCCGAGCTTGTCGGGGTCGATGAAGGGGGGCAATCTCATTGCCCGGCATTCTGCAGCCTGTGCGGCTGTATTCTTGCATCACCGGGCGGGGTTTCACCGGCAAGCGCCGTCGATCGCATACTCGACGTCTCCTTTGCTTATGCTCTTGAAACCGGCGTGGAAAAAGGGTAACAAAGAGCTGCAGTCCTATCAGGGTGGAAACCGACACGGGAAGGTAATGCTATGGAAAACCACGATGCGGACACCGACGTCCGTACCAATGACGACTTGGAAGAGAACGATCAGCAGGAAGACTTTGCGGCCCTCTTTGCATCGACAGACTTGAAGAAAGACCCACGTGTCGCTCAAGACGCGAAAATTCAAGGAACCGTTGTTCAGATTGGAGATGACTGGGTCTTTGTTGATATCGGCGGCAAGAGCGAAGGCGTCATCAGCCGTGAAGAACTGCTGGACAGGGAGGGGGAGTTCTCCGTCAAAGTGGGCGACCCTCTCACCGCTTATGTGGTGAGTGCGAGAGCCGGTGAGGTAACTCTCAGCGTGAAAATGACCACCGCTGCATCCGAAGACGCGATACGCGGAGCCTACGGCAGCGGAGTCCCCGTGGAAGGACTGGTCGCCGAAGAGCGCAAGGGCGGCTACGGAGTTGCGGTCTTCGGCAAGACGGCCTTCTGCCCGTACTCTCAAATGGATTTGCAGTCGGGCGGAGTGCCTTCGGATTACATTGGTAAGAAGTTCACCTTCCGTATCATCGAGTATTCGGAAGGGGGCAGAAACGTGGTTCTCTCCCGCAGGGAGATACTGGAAGAAGAGCGACTCAAGAAGGTTGTTCAGCTCAAGGAGACGCTCCGGCCGGGAGACGTGATCGAGGGGACGGTTCAGAAGCTGGCCCCCTTTGGCGCCTTTGTCGATATCGGAGGCATTGAAGGGCTCATCCCCATGTCCGAGCTCGCGTGGTATCGGGTGGCGGACGTGGCGGACGTTCTCAGTTCCGGTCAGAAGGTGACGGTGAAGATCCTCGATCTCGACTGGGACCGCAGAAGAATATCGCTCAGTATCAAGCAGACCCTCGAAGATCCGTGGGATTCTGCGATCCAATCCTATCCCGAACAGACGAAGGCTTCCGGGATCGTGACCAAGCTTATGAATTTCGGGGCATTCGTACAACTGGAACCGGGACTGGAGGGACTCGTTCACATCTCAAATTTCGGCACGGGCAGACGACTCAGGCATCCGGGGGAAGTGCTTTCCGAAGGTGAACAGGTGCAAGTCCGTGTTCTCTCCGTAGACCCTTCTGCAAAGCGGATCGGGCTCGAGCTGATCGGTGCGGAGGTCGGTTCCGAAGGAGGGGCTCCCGCTGTTGAGCTCAGGGAAGGGGATGTGGTTCCGGCGACGGTCGATTCGGTGAAGGATTACGGTGTATTTATGGCTCTACCCGGAGGAAAGTCCGGATTGCTGCACGTTTCCGAGATGGGCGACCAGAGGAGCGGCGATTTTCGCGGCAGATTTCCCGTGGGTGCATCCGTAGAGGTGGAGGTTCGCGCCATCGACCCCGATTCGGGAAAGATCTCTCTCAGTACCAAGAGCCTCGGGAAAAGGGTGGAGCAATCTCAGTTCAAGGACTTTGTCTCGGACAAAGGCGGCGGGGCCTCGTTCGGCACCTTGGGCGATATCTTGAAGGAAAAGCTCAAGAAGTGAGCGTTCGGCGCACCGTCTCATGAGTTTGGTCGGGAATTCTACCGGTTGCTACTGCCCCGACGTGCCTGTCCAGGACACGGTGGCTCGCTTTGTCATTCCTGCGGATGTAGGAATCCGGGCTGTTCAGAACATTCCGGACCCCGGCCTTCGCTCGGGGTGACGACCCGCGACGTTTTGGGATCATCGTAAAATTGTTCGCCTTCTCTTCGAGCCGGCACGGTAGTTCTGAAAAAGCGCACAGGAGAGATAACAAAGAGCTCGGTGGCAGGGAGCTCCCTGCTTGACCCGAGTCGGTCTGCGATCCTGTGGGCTCAGAAGGGGAATTCTCCATCGGTTCCGGGCAAGGCAGGAGGGCTGTTTCGGCAATAATAAGTATCAAAGGACTCGGCAAGGACTTCGGGAATCTGAAGGCTCTCCACGATATCGATCTTGAAATCGAAAAGGGAGAGCTTTTCGGGCTTCTGGGGCCCAACGGCGCGGGCAAGACCACACTCATCTCCATATTGGGGACCATGCTTCCCGCTTCACGAGGAGCGGCGTCGGTTTGCGGGCACGACGTGGGTTCGAAAGAAGATGCCGTGAGACGATCCATCGGCATCGTCTTTCAGGAACCGACACTGGACGACGAGCTGACCGGGGAGGAGAATCTCGATTTCCACGGCAGACTGTACGGCATGAATGCCTCTATGCGCGGATCTCGCATAGAGGAGGTTCTGGACCTCGTTGACCTGGAGGACCGACGGAGAGATCTCGTGAAAACCTATTCCGGAGGGATGCGTCGTCGGCTGGAAATCGCCCGGGGACTGATGCATCGCCCGCAGGTTCTCTTTCTGGACGAGCCCACCCTGGGATTGGACCCGCAGACGAGACGCAAAATCTGGAATTACATCCGCGGGCTGAAAGACTCCTACGGCATGACGATCATTTTGACCACCCACTATATGGACGAGGCGGAGCAATTGTGCTCGCGTATCGCCATCATCGACCGGGGTGAGATCGTGGCTGAGGATACTCCCGACGGGCTCAAGTCGAGATTGGGGGGCGATGTGGTCGTGCTGGGCGCCGCGACGGAAGTCCCGCAGGCATTCCTGCAAGCTCTCCGCGAGCTCCCCGCAGTCAGCAATGTGGAGTCACAGGACGGCCGCGTGGTTCTTGCCGTGACGAGCGGAGAATCGCTCGTTCCCAGGGCTTTCGAGACCGCCCACCGGTTCGGTGTAAGTATTGCGGAAGTCTCCGTACGCAAACCGAACCTTGAGGACGTTTTCATCCGTCTGACCGGCAGAGAGATCAGAAATGAGACCGCAGGCGGCATAAAGGATCGCTTCAGAATCTACCGAGGGTGGGAGAGAAAAAGGTGAGCTTTGCGGTGACCGTTCATACCCTGTGGCTGAGAGAGCTCACACGGTTCAGGAGGAGCAAGAGTCGTCTCATCGGCTCCATGGCCATGCCGGCAATCTTCCTGATTTTCCTCGGGAGCGGGTTCGGGAGTTTCTTTCGGTATCGGTCCAATGTTTCATACATGGAGTTCATCGGCCCGGGTATCGTCAGCATGTCACTCCTCTTTTCGTCGATGTTCGGCGGCCTGAACGTGCTCTGGGACAAGCAGTTCGGATTCCTCAAGGAGATCCTCGTCGCGCCGGTGAGCAGGATAGCCATCATGGCGGGAATTGCCATGGGACACGTCACCACCTCCATGGGGAAGGGGCTGATCTTCCTGGCGGCTTTGTACGCGGGGCACCTTATACGACTCGACGCTACGGGATTGGTTGTTACCCTGATCTTCATGTTTCTCATCTCAGCGTCTTTTGTAAGCCTGGGGATAGCCCTGGCGTCCGTGATGGACGATCCCCACGGATTTCCCCTGGTGATGAACTTTCTTATCATGCCGGTCTTTTTTCTCTCCGGTGCGCTCTACCCTTTGGAAGGGCTTCCCGGATGGCTGAAGATGTTGACGTACATCAATCCCCTCACGTACGGGGTGGACGGCATACGCTTTGCCGTCGGTGGGCCGAGCCATTTTTCCCCGGTTTCGGACTTCCTCATTCTCATGGTCTTTTGGATAGGAGCGACTCTGGCTGGAGCCTTCATGTTTCGACGAATGTCGGCCTGACGTTCGAGCAGACTATTTCGTGTGCGGTTGCGGCCCGCAGATGCCGACAGGGATCGTCATCCGGCGTATGCGCCTAAGGACTGGTTTCATGGTGCTCGTCCTCAATAGCGTGCTGCCGATTTTTGCGGTTATAGCCCTCGGAAGCCTTCTGAAAAGGGTAGGGTTGCTCGACGACCGGTTCATCTCCGCGTCGGACAGGTTGGTCTATTACGTCTTCTTCCCAGCACTGCTTTTCTGGAAAATCGGGAAACCCGCTACCGCGCAGAGCATCGACTGGTCCCTGGTTCCCGCCGTCTGGATAGCGGTTTTCATCGCATTTGCAGCGAGTCTGGTTCACGCGAGACTGGTAGGGATGCCCGATCGGGAAGCGGGTTCTTTCTCTCAGGCCTGTTACCGCTTCAGTACCTACATCGGTATGGCGGTCATCGTTGCATCCATGGGAGAGGAGGGGGTGAGGCAGTTCGGCGTTCTCATCGGGTTTGTCATTCCCTTTATCAATATCCTGGCAGTCTCCTCGCTCATATGGTTCTCGGGCGAGGACTATACCGGAAGACGAAAGGTTGCCGTACTCGTCAAATCGGCGCTTTCCAACCCACTCATCCTCGCCTGTGTCGCGGGGATTCTCTATTCCGAGCTGGCCGTCCCCTTACCGATCTTCCTTGATAACACCCTCGGATTGATGTCTTCGCTTGCGCTGCCTCTTGCCCTCATCTCCATCGGCGGCTCGCTGACGTTCAAGCAGCTCTCCGGTCATTTTGGGTCGTCATTGGCCGCAGCGGCCATCAAGCTCGTGTTTCTCCCGGTGGTGGGCTTCCTCCTTCTCCGGTTCTTCCGGGTCGACGAGACGCCGTTCAAGGTCGCCATGCTCTATTTCGCCCTTCCCACCTCCCCGAACAATTACATCCTGTCAGCGCATTTCAAGAGCGATTGCGAGCTTGCCACGGCCACCATCGTCCTATCCACCCTGCTTTCCATGGTCTCTCTTTCAGCTATCCTTCTCCTGTTCGGGTAATAATAGGACCGGCCGTCAACGATCCACGAGGGCGGATTTCATGCCATTTCATGATCAAATCGCTAAAACAATGACGGCATGTCTCGTCCGCTACGAACGGCGTGTCCTGACTTCGCTTCAGAGACAAACCGTCATTGCCGGGAAGTCACATTGTTAATGGTGAAATAGTATCGAACCCACCCCTTCGGGCTACGGGCAACCATCCCGCGACTCCGGGAAATCTTTCGGTAGGGGCGCGCCCTGCGTTTGGCCGTGTGTCAGTGCCGGGCCGAGGCCTCAATCGCCGGGGATTGCTCCTCTTTCTTTGCCGGAGGGGATTCTTCTTTCTTCAAGGGAATCATCTGGAGATAGTCCGCTATGGGTAGCCGAATGAAGCTCAAGTCTTCATGGGTTATCTCCACCGGGACCGATGTGCGCTTTTCTTCATCGGAGAGAACCAACTCTCCGCTTTCCGAGGCGAGAATTATCCGGTGGGGGTAGTCCCCCATCTTTCCGACCCTCCGGGGAATACCGAATCCGTAGTTCAGGTGACCGTTGCCGGCAACGACCATCATCATGCGGTCTTTGCCCTTGGGCGAGTCCAGGAATCGGACCACGGCTCGCGCCATGGTTGCGTCGCGAAGTCCTTGTGCCAGAACCACCCGATCCAGGCTCTTCTTCTGAAATGCACGATGGACCCTCAATCGTAGCCGGAGCAGGCGATCGTTGAGAGGGGCGACGTCGGCAAGGTCCGGGGGGAGTGCTTTCCTTTCATTTTCACTGAGGCTCTCCGGACCCTCCCGGGCGACCTTTCTCACCAGGGCTGCCGAGGCATTGAGTCCCACCACAGGTATTTTCAGATCGCGAGCGAGGAGGAGGAGATGCGCGTAGTCCGGCAAGTTCGTCCAACGATGAGGCCCCAATGCTTCCATGAGCGCGGAGAAATCCTTATCGGAGCCGAGCCACCGATTCAACGTCGGCTGGTCCGATTCCTCGAACATCTCCATCCCCAGTGCCGGTTTGCGCCCCTCCTGAGCCAAGCCCTTCAGAATGCGGGTTTGGAGGTCGTGGTGCCGCGCGATGGTATGAAACTCGCCCACGTAGACGATGCGCGCTTTGGTAAAGTCTTCAAGCATGGCCTCGAACGGTACGGGCTCTCCCATGAGCAAGTCGACAATGAAAGGTCTGCAATCAGCCATGGCATTGAAGCTCCAGCTCGGCAACAGTGCCGCTGCAAGGGTCAGGGCAAGCGGGAGATGTCGCAAGGAGTGATGTGTCGCTCTCACCAGTATCCCCCGGTGAACGTGATGTCGAAATCGGTGAATTCTCCGGAAGGCTTTTCGTCGTAGACCGTTACCTTTTCCACCCTGCTGGAAGGAGAGCCTCGGTGAAACCAAACCACCATCAAGTCCACATGTTCCTGAGCACCCTCCACAAGGGCTTCCACTCTTCCGTCGGGGAGATTCCGAACCCAGCCGGTTGCCCCCACCTTTCTCGCCGCCGCCCGCGCGTAGGCTCGGAAGGCAACACCCTGTACCCTTCCCGAGACAATCACTCTCCGACATATTCTTTCAGACATCGATAAACTCCTCGGCCCTTCGGCAGTCCGGATTCGCTCGTGCCGCTCTTCGAAATTCACGTCCTTCTTTGAGTTGAAGGCCAATGAGCTCTCATTCGAGTTGTCACCAAGAAGCGGGCCGGTTGCTTCGAGAGCGGTGGCGCCTTCTTGAGCTTCCAGCTCATCCGATGTGGCGTGCAGGGCAATCATCCGCAGGCTTCCGGATGGCAGAAAGGCTCACTTAGTTTTCCCAAAGCTTTCAATACGCTCCACCATCATATCCCCGCCATGGCGCGGAACTCTTCTTCGCTCAAAACCGTAACGCCGAGATCACGCGCCTTGTCCATTTTGGAGCCTGGATCGTCACCGGCTACCACATAATCGGTCTTGCGGCTTACCGAACCGCTTACTTTGCCCCCAAGGGCCTCCACCACCTTCTTGGCTTCTGAACGAGCCAGGGAAATGGTTCCCGTAAAGACGACCGCCTTTCCGAAGAAGGGAGATTCCGTCGCTGTGGGAGGGGCTTCGAGAGGCTCCGGGGTTACGCCGGCAGCCAAAAGACCTGTTACAACGGCCATGTTGCGGTTCTCCCGAAAGAATGCAGCCACACTCGATGCGACTTCGGGACCGATGCCGTGCACTTTCTGCATCTCGTCGGGAGTCCTCTGCGCGAGAGATTCAATGTCGCCGAAAGCCTCGGTGAGAAGCCTCGCCACATGCTCTCCCACGAGAGGTATGCCGAGGCTGAAGAGAAAACGATCCGCGGCTACCTTCTTGGATCGCTCCAGCGCATCGAGAATATTCGCGGCTGACTTTTCGGCCATGCGGTCGAGGGAAGCGAGCGTTTCCGGATCCAGTCCGTAGAGATCCGTGGGGTTTGCAACGAGGCCTCGATCGACCAACTGCTCCACGAGCTTGGTACCGAGCCCCTCAACATCCATTGCCGTCCGAGAGGCAAAATGCCTGATCGTCTCCTTGAGTCGCGCGGGACAAGACGCATTGACGCACCGCTTGGCGGCTTGGCCCTCCAGACGGACGGCCTCGGAATCGCAAACCGGACAGAGGTCGGGAATCTTGTACGGCACCGTTTCCGGCGGCCTCTTTTCGGGGACTACCTCCACCACCTCCGGTATCACGTCCCCCGCTCTCTGAATGACCACCGTATCGCCTTCCCGGATGTCCTTACGATCGATCTCGTCCTGATTGTGGAGCGTAGCTCTGCTCACTTTCACCCCACCCACGTTGACGGGCTCCATGATGGCCACCGGGGTCAATGTGCCCGTGCGCCCGACTCCGACTTCTATCTTCAGGATTTTCGTCGTTGCCTGGAGCGGCTCGAACTTGAAAGCCACGGCCCAGCGCGGGGATCGGGTCTTGATACCGAGGGCGGCCTGATCGGCTAGGGAGTTCACCTTCACCACGGCTCCGTCAATCTCGTATGGCAGATTCTCCCTGATCTCCATGAGCCGGCGGTAGTGGAGAATCGCTGTATCGATGTCGTGGCAGAGCTTTGCGTTATCGAGGTTTGCAGGAAGGCCGAGCCCGTGCAGGCCTTGAAGAAGCTCGTAATGGGTTGCCGGTGCGTGGCCTACCAGTCGTCCCACCCCATGAGCGGCAAATCTCAGGGGTCTCCCGGCAGTGATCCGCGGATCGAGCTGTCGGATCGAGCCCGCGGCTGCGTTGCGGGGATTGGCGAATGCCTGAAGCCCTGCATCATCCCTGCTACGATTGAGCTCGTCAAAGTCCGCCCGATTCATGAAAATCTCGCCTCTCACATCGATGAGAGACAGTCCCGCGAGCGGTCCTTCGTCTCGAAGCTTGAGAGGAATACCTTTGATGGTTCGCACATTTGACGTGATCTCTTCACCCACGATGCCGTCCCCTCGCGTGGATGCGGAGATGAGTAGGCCGTTTTCGTACACGAGCTCCACGGCCACGCCGTCCAGCTTGGGCTCCACCGCATACGCGACCCCGTCCTTGAGCCCGAGCCCCCTTTTAACCCGGACGTCGAATTCATAGAGCTCGGACTCCTCGAAGACGTTGGAGAGGGAAAGCATGGGCATCGCGTGTGGGACCTGCCCGAATTTCTCCAGCGGCGCGCCGCCGACGCGCTGGGAAGGAGAATCCTGAGCGATCAGCTCCGGGTGATCCGACTCGAGCTTCTCCAGTTGACGGAACAGACGGTCGTACTCGGCGTCGGTGATTTCCGGGCTGTCGAGGACGTAGTATCGATGGTCGTGGTACCTGATGCGGTTGCGGAGATCTTCGATCTCTCCCACGAGGTCGGTCAGATCGTGAGAACCGGTATGTGTCATGGCAAATGCGCTAAGAGGTTATTTGACTCCGGTCCTGGCCCGGCCGGGAAGGCCGTGAGTCGTATTCAATCATGCAGCAATACACAAGGTTTGGCAAGAGGCTTTGCCGCCGCGACAGGAATGCCGGACAGGCCGCAGGAAAGATTAAAGGGAATGTCCGAGACACAGTGCGGATGGGAAATCCTACGATCCGGCAGTCCCAAAAAAAGAGAGACGGCCCGTGTACGGACCGTCTCAATGGGAAAACCAGGCTTCCATGTGCCCCACGGGCGCTTGCCCATCCCTTCATTACTCGGGAAAGAGCCGAGAGGGACCGACCTCACGCCCGACGGGCACCGGAGTATTACTTCTTCTTTTCTTCCTTCTTTTCTTCTTTCTTTTCCGGGGCCTTGGTGCTTCCAAATTTCCCCGTAAAGGTTACTCTCATTTCCTTGTCTTTCTCATCCTTGAACACGGCGGTTCCGTTGGAAATGGTGATCGGAAAGGAGAAGTCGGGTATCTCCTTGAACCATTTGCCAACCAGGGCTCCGGCGGAGGTCTTCATCTTCTTGATACTATCGACATGCTCGGCACCGACCATGAGGCTGACAACGGTGGGAAATGCCTCGGTGGTGACGACCACTCGCAGCTCATTTGTCTTGCCGCCAGGTACCCAGGAGTCTTCGTACACCATGGGGGTGCTGACATCGAAACCGTCGAAAGCCACGGTGAACTGGAGCTCGTCCAGCATAACAGCTTCTTTGTTGGGGTTCTTGACGTTGAAGATGTAAGCGACGTTCATGGTGCTGCTGTAGCCGTACGTCTGCACCTTTCCCGGCTCCTTCTCGCTCTTGTATCCTATCCTCGGCTTGACGAAGAACGGTTGAATACTGGCGACCTCTACCCTTTCCAGCGAGATGACCGGCGGTTGAAACGCGAAAACCGGCACGGCGGTGAATGCGAGTGCAACCAGGAAAGCCGTGACTATCGTTATACCCTTGCTCATCATCCCTCCTTTACCCCGAAGGGTCTGTTAGGTTAACCACCGTTTACGTCTCTTATAATGCTTGATTTCTCGGAAGCTCTTTCTGCCTCCCACATCGGTGAGACCGAGGTAGAAGTCCCTGATATCGGGGTTTTCTTTGAGCTTCTCGGAAGTATCGTCCATGACGATGCGACCGTTCTCCATCACATACGCGTGCGGCGCCACAGTCAAGGCAAGCTTCACGTTCTGCTCCACCAGCAGAATGGGGATCTTCTCCTCACGGTTGAGGCGTTGAATAATCTCGAAGATCTCCTTGATGAGCAACGGCGCCAGCCCCATTGAAGGCTCGTCCAGCAGCATGAGCTTGGGTTGGGCCATCATGGCTCTCCCGATGACGCACATCTGCTGCTCTCCCCCGCTGATGAAACCGGCCATCACACCGCGGCGCTCCCTAAGCCGAGGGAAATAATGGTAGACCATGTCCAGGCGTTCCTTGAGACCGGACGGCCGAAGGTGACCTCCAACGATGAGGTTCTCTTCGACAGTGAGATGCTCAAAAACGCGCCTTCCCTCGATGATCTGGAAGATGCCCCTCTTGGAGATTTGTTCCGCAGGAAGCTTGTGGATCCGTTCGCCCATGAACTCGATACCACCGTCGGTGACTTCACCGTCCTCGTGGTTGAGCAGGCCCGAAATGGCCTTGAGCGTGGTGCTCTTGCCCGCGCCGTTGGCCCCGAGCAAAGCAACGATTCCACCCTCCGGAACCTCAATGGAAACCCCCTTGAGGACGAGGATCACCTCGTGGTATCTGACCTCGATATTACTGATCTTCAAAATTGCGCTATTCTCGGCCACAACCTTCTCCCTTTTCGGTGGATTGAGCCCGGCAAAGCACGACTGGGCGCTCATGGGGCGACAGGTCTCGCCCCAGGATCGGGAACTACCAACCGAGCCAGCTCTGCCACTTGTCGGGGAACTGCTTCTTCATGTCCATTTCTTTGAACGGAACTATCTTGCCGCCCTTGATGGTATAGAGCAGAACCACACTGGTCGGTCTGTGATCTGTGGAGGTAATGGTGTAGGGTCCTCGACCTAATGCATTCTTCGTGTTGAAGGGATACCAATCCTTCAGGGTTTCGAGAGAAGCCTTAATCGTGGGGCCGTCCAGCTTGCCCTTCTTGTCGGCAATTTCCAGACCTGTCTTGGCCAGAGAGACTTTCAGCCAGGCCTGCACGGTACGGATGGTTCGTTTCTCCGCGGGAACACCGGGGTTAACTTTCTTCGCGTATTCCACGACCTTATCCATGTAAGGGACGGGGTCACCGAAGAAAGCGGCAGAAGCAGCTCCTATCACCCCTTCACCGGCAGCTCCGGTCATGCGAACAAGGTTCTTGTCGAAGCCCCAGTTGTTGACGATGTGGTCGGCATCCAGCTTCAACCCATAGGCGTCCTTCACCGCCGTGGCAACGGACATGGTGGTATTGCCGTGCCAAATGATGGTGGGATCTTCACCCTTGGCCGCGAGGATCTGACTCTTGGCGTCGAGGGCGGTCAACGATACGTCCTGATCCTTGCCGACTTCAATTCCCAGCAACTTGGCCTGATCTTTAATGGCCTTAATCGGAGCGCTGCAGTACGGTGACGAGAACATGTAGAAACAGACCAGTTTAGGCTTCTTGCCGGCTTCTCTGGCCTTTTTCCACTTGTCGCTCTTCTTCCAGACTTCCTCGTACCAGCCGGTGAGTGCCCCTCTTGCGTTGGTCGAATAGTCGGTGCTGTAGATGAAGTTGTAAGGCGTCTTCTTGGGATCGCACAAGTGGCCCGAGAGCGAGTCGGAAATGGTGACCATCTTGTCCCTGTTGACCGTGGGAGACAGAGCTTCCGTATCACCGGTTCCCCATTGGAGCAAAAGCTTGATCTTGTCGTAATCACGAAATCTCTTGTAAATGGTGATCGCCTCGGGCACCCGATAGCCGTAGTCGTACAGGCGGAGCTTGATCTTTTTCCCGTTGATTCCTCCTGAGTCATTGATGTAGGTGACGCACTCCCGGATACCGAGTGCCGCGTCCTTTCCCACATCGGAGGTAGCTCCGGTCAAATCATTAATCGAGCCTATCGTTATTTGGCCGGCTCCGAAAGCGGTCGAACAGAGAAGAATGAAAGCCAAGCCCAGGAGCACGATTCTCTTAGTCACATTACACCTCCCTCGTGTCTGTTGTGGAATGGATCTTCATACAGCCGACGTACCGTTGACGAGACCCACCACCTCCTTTCGGTTAACAGGCTGCCCTTCAAAATCACTTACCCGTGTAGGAGAAGGGCCACAGGTTGAAGTAGTTTTTCAACTGCCAATACCGATACGCGAGACCGTTGGGCTCATAGATCAAGAAGAAGATGATCGCAAGCCCGAACGCGGCTTCCTTGAAAAAGATGAACTTGGTGGTCATCCAACCCAGACCGGGGTACGACTCCATCAAGGCGTCGCTCGCTCCGAGGACGGACATCTCCAAAAGCTTGAAGATGACGACCACGAACATCGAGCCGAATACCACCCCTTGAAGGCTGCCCACTCCGCCGATGAGGATGATTCCCACCCACAACAATGAATAGAACCATTCGTAATGCTCGGGGCTGACAAAAAACAGAGCGCTGATGTAGAAAGCTCCGGCGACTCCGGCGAGAAAACCCGCAACAAAGAAGGCGAGAAGCTTGTAGATGACGATGTTTACTCCCATAGTCTCGGCTGCAATATCGTTGTCCCGGATGGCAATCCAGGCGCGTCCGTACTTGGACCGCAAGAGATTGCCCACGGCAATCAGGCACAATGCGACCAAGAGAACCGAGAAGAAGTAAATCTTCACGT
This sequence comes from Desulfomonilaceae bacterium, assembly GCA_041741735.1. GTDB lineage: Bacteria > Desulfobacterota > Desulfomonilia > Desulfomonilales > Desulfomonilaceae > JBGSJS01. Next base: position 127,787 of record JBGSJS010000002.1, read on the forward strand.
CGGAGTCAATCGTCCACGGACCGACTTTAATGAACTTCGGATCTATTGAAAGCGACTGCCCGCGTCCGCCAATCTGGCTGACATACTGGGTGATCACGAGAGGAACGGTGATCCACTGGGCCGCCATGGTGGTCATGATGAGGTAGAAGCCCTTGACCCGTGCCGAGGGAAGTCCGAACAGGACCGACCAGATGGCAGCGGCAAATCCGGCACAAACGATGGTGATCGGATAGACCAACCCTGCGCTGATCATCCACGCCGGCCAGTTGATGTAGAGCATCATCATGGCGCTGCAGTATCCGCCCACCGCAACAAAGGCCGCGTGTCCCAGCGTAATCTGCCCGCAATAACCCACGAGCAACTGCACGCCTAAGGCTGCCAGAATGTAGTAGTTGATGGTGTACGCGACACTGAGCCACTGAGAATCCACCAACCAGGGCAGGGCGGCGAGGAGGATGACCATGGCGATCATCTTCCCTTTGATAAAAGGCGTGCGCCACCATCTCTGATCGGCTAGGTACGACTCCATATATACGCCGCAAGGCAGGTAGCTACTCATGGACTAAACCCTCTCTATCCGTTCCCAACCCCACAGCCCGTAGGGTTTAAAAAGGAGAAAAACCACCATGAACACGAACGGCGCGATCTCCTTGATGCCGCCGGGGAAAAAGCGGTCGAGGTAACCGCCCGTGAGGTTCTGGAGAATACCTATGGTTATGCCGCCGACGATTGCCCCGGGTATGGAGTTCAACCCTCCGAAAACCACAACGGGAAGCACCAGGAGTCCCAAGACGCTCACCGAGTAGTTGAGTCCGTTGATGTTTCCCAGAAGGGTTCCGCCGACCCCCGCAGCCATGAAGGCTATGCCCCAAGCCAAGGCGTACACGAACTTGGCGCTGATGCCCAAGGAGAGTGCGGCCATTTCATCGTCCGCGCATGCCTGCATGGAGAGTCCCCAGCGGGTATATTTGAAAAAGCAGACGAAGATCACCATGAGCACTAAAGCGGCAACGAAGCCCCAGATGTATACCTGCCCGACCGTGAGCCCTCCAATGTTAACGGGATCGATGGGGAAGACTCTCGGCTCGAAGACCTGGGTATCGGTGTCCCATATGATGAATACCATGCCTTTGAAGAAAAAAGAGAGCCCCACGGTGACCATGATTACGGCCAGGATCGGCTCTCCGATCATCTTTCGGAGGAAAATCCGCTCCGTCAGGAGACCCAGGATAAGCCCGATCAGCAGAGTGCCCAACAGGGCGAGAAGAAACGCATAGGTGAGCGGCATGAAGGTGACGAAGCGCTCGTACAGTCCGAGGCAGACGTAACCGCCTATGAGGGTCAGCTCGCCCATGGCAAGGTTCAGCACCCCCGAGCACTTGTAGATGAGGACCCAACCGAGCGCCACCAGGGCGAAGATCGACCCCAGCATGACCCCGGTTATGAGAAGTTCCAGGAACATGTGCATTACTTCTTTCCTCCTTCTCCCACACTCTGGAGCCTGATGTCGGCCACGATCTCCACCACTCTGCCGTCCTCATAGGTAATGTTCGTTTCCATGTGGAACTTCTCTGTGTCGGTATAGAGGGCGTTGATAATGTCCTTGTAGCGGTTTTCCACGAAAGCTCGGCGGATTTTCCGCGTGCGGGTCAGCTCATCGTCGTCTGCGTCGAACTCTTTGTAAAGATTTGCGAATCTCACGATCTGTGCCGCTTCGGGAAGGGTTCGGTTCACTTCTTTGATGGGGTTGGCCACCAGATCATAAATCTCGGGATGCTGTGAAAGCTCCGTGTAGCTCGTGTAGTTGATTCCGTTGTCCTCGGCCCATTTTCCTACGGTGTTGTAATCGATGCAGAGGATTGCCACGACGTAGGGCCGCTGATGTCCTACAATCAAGGCGTCCCTGAGATATGGGCTAAATTTGAGCCGGGCCTCCAGGAACTGGGGCGAAAACTTCCTCCCGTCGCTGAGGATCATGATGTCTTTGGATCGGTCGAATACCACTAAGTGACCGTCTTCATCGATGAATCCGGTGTCGCCCGAGTAAAGCCATCCATCTTTGAGGGTCTTTTCCGTCTCCTCCGGCATCTTGTAGTATCCGACGAAAACAGAAGGGCTCGTGGAAAGAATTTCATCGTTCTCGCCGATTTTGACCTGAGTGCCGGGGATCGGGGTTCCCACAGTGTCGAACTTGATGTCGTCGTCCCTGTGAACCACTGAGATCCCTGCGATTTCAGTCTGGCCGTAGATCTGCTTGAGGTTGACCCCGATTGCGTGGAAGAATCTGAAATGGTCCGGTCCCATGGCCGCCCCGCCGGTGTATGCATGGCGCACCCGGCTGAGTCCGAGATGGTCTCGAATCTTTCCATAACAGGCCCAGTCGGCCAAGCCCCTCAAGATTTTCCAGTGAATCGGAACAGGCTTCTTCTCAAATTTCAGCTCGGCCGTGTGGTAGCCGATTTTCATGGCCAGCTCGTACACCTTGCGTTTGATCCATGTGGCATCGAGGTATTTCACCTGAACCGTTCGCGTGAACTGCTCATAGAGTCGAGGAGGAGCGAACATCACGTGAGGTCCGATTTCCCGTACGTTATGTTGGGCCGTTTCCGGCTCCTCCGGGAAATTGATGGTGTAACCCACCTGGAGCCCGCAGGAGATCGACATCATCTGCTCGCCGATCCAGGCAAAGGGGAGGTACGAGACGAAATCGTCCGTAGGGGTGCACGGGTCCACCCTCATGAGGTTCTGACCCATGGTAAGCATGTTGTAATGGGTAAGGAGGGCTCCTTTGGGCAACGAGGTGGTGCCGGACGTGTAGAAGAGCAGGCACTCGTCCTGGGTTTTTCCCTTGGATACGACGCGGTTGAAGAGCTCGGGATCTTCCTTGTCCTTCTCTCTCCCCAACTTCATGACCTCTTTGAGGCTGATGAGCATGGGATCGTCGTAATGGCGCAACCCTTTGGGATCGTCCCAGATAATCTTCTTGAGTTTGGGACAGCTATCCCGTATTGCCAGAGCCTTGTCGACCTCTTCCTGTCCCTCGGCGACGTAAAACTTGCAGTCGGAGTGATCGATGATGTACTTCACCTCTTCCATGAGACAGTCCTGGAAGAGCCACACCCCCACTCCACCTCCGCACATGGCGGCCATTTCCGTCCAGAGCGCTTGCGGGCGGTTGTCGCCGATCATGATGACTTTGTCGCCATCTTCCATGCCGAGTGCGATGAGACCGAGAGTGATCTGCCTGACGTTATCGAGGTACTGCTTCCAGGTGACCGGACGCCAGATGCCGTACTCCTTTTCGCGCATGGCCACCTTGGCATCCCCGAATTTTTCGCATTGCCGGACCAGGAGCTTCGGCAAGGTCAGATCTTCGGTGATTTCTATTTCGCCCGGGCGGTTCAGTTCATCTGCGGCTGACATATAGATCCTCCACCTCACCCAGATATGCCTTTATAACTTCCGGATTCTCCTGAATCTCAGCGGGGGTTCCTTCGGCGATCTTCACGCCGAAATTCAAGGCCATAACCCTGTCGGACAGGTCCATGACGACGCCCATGTCATGTTCTACGAGCACACAGGTAATCTTCCAGCGCTCATCTTCACTGATGTCCACGATGAAGCGGGCCATGTCCTCGACCTCTTCCAGGTTCAAGCCGGCAAGCGGCTCGTCCAGAAGGATGAGCTCCGGTTTAAGCGCGAGAGCACGCGCCAACTCCACTCGTTTTTGCAAGCCGTACGGGAGCATTCCGGTAACTTCATTACGGATCGCCTCAATCTCCAGAAGGTCGATGATCTCTTCTTCGATGAATTCCCTGACTCTTATCTCTTCCCGAGATGTCGCCCCCCAGTAGTAGCAGGAGCCAAAGAGTCCGGCTTTCAGGTGCAGGTGACGCCCGAGACGGATGTTGTCCAGGACCGTCATGCCGCCAAAGAGCTCGATCTTCTGGAACGTGCGGGACAGGCCCATGCCCGCCCTTCGGTGCGGCGACAGTTTGGTGATGTCTGTCCCCTTGAAGGTCATTTCCCCCTGTTTCGGATGGTAGAGCCCGCTGACACAGTTCATCATGCAGGTCTTACCGGCTCCGTTGGGGCCGATGATGGAGAAGATTTCACCCCTTTTGACCTGGAAGCTCACGTTCGTCAGGGCGGCGACGCCGTGGAACGAGAGAAAGATGTTCTTTGCCTCGAGTATGACTTCCGACATTCGGGATCCCCTTTGCGTAATCCACACTGATGCTCGGCCGCTGGGCGTTTTAGGACAGTTGTCGAATGATTTTACCGGCCCACGGGTCAACCCACCCCTGGAAATGGTACCCGGAATACCTGCCGGTGAGACAAGGCACCCAAAATACCAAAACGTACACGCAAGGTCAAGTTCTACTATGGTGAAAAAAGGCCAGGAAGTGAAATTCGCGTGGGGACCATACTCCACCGGATAAGGACCATTTGCCTTTCTTGTCCTACCCAAAGGAGCGCAGCCACCGTTCACCTCCATAGGGAATTAGTTCATGATGGTGAATAAATGATTCCGTGCCCGCCTGCTCGATTCTCCAGCCCAATCCACAGTGTTTGCCAAATTCTCGGGAACGCTCGGAGGGGCCGGACGCCACGCGAGTGTTTCTTGGGCCTGAGCCGATCCATCACTGAGGCTCCGTTCGATCGGCACCTTACTCTCGCCAGGAGATTCCGTCGGGACAGCCATGTCTCCGAGTGAAACGAGATACTCGGCACAGGGGTGTCTCTTTTCCGGTTATCGGGGGGGGGGCCGGCGAGGTTCGTCTACTCGATACACGGAAGCTCCGAATTTCTCCATGAGGTACTTCAACCATTGCCCAACCGGTCGATTATCCTGCCCCGTCTCCTGGTGTCACCCCATGAGCCAAGCGTCGAGGGAGCACCCCGGATGCCGGCCGTACGTGAGCACGAGCGACAACGTTCTCAGGCTTCGGTTGACGCGAATTTCGGTCTCGCCACGGTGCAGAACCTGAATTCCCGAAGGAATCGTGAGCAATCGGTTTGTCATGTCTTATCAACCGGGGCCTCTCTCCCTGAATTCATTTTAGGGAGGAGTGACCGGAGGTCACCAAAGGTGGAACGATCCGTCGTGGATACATTCATCATGGAGAAACCGATGTTGAAAAGTCAAGACGAAAAATGGTATAGATGGAAACGTCTTCGGCACACGTTGCAAACCCCGCTTCGCGACGTTCGCCGGAGCCCGGCGCCCTCGGTCCCGACCGTGGCCGGGTCGATCAGCCCGATGAATTCCTCGTTGGACCCTATCCGGACGTAATGGTTGAGGAGATGCTGAGAAATCGAGTGGCGGCATGCCGGCTTCGGATGTCATCGTGGGGTGTGCGAGCCTCGCGAGGAGTCTGAAAGGGGCATACCCCCGAAAAAAATAGACCATTCGGACGGCCTTTGGGGCCTTGAGCCACGAGCGAAAACCGAGTTTTTTCATTGGCTTGCCGTGCCGTTTCCGGGGGGCGAGCGTTGTAGGGAGGAAGAACATGAGTGATGAGAGTAGCCTTCTGAGGGAACTTCGGGACGGGGTCTTGACGCTGACCGTTAACCGTCCCCAAGCACTGAACTGCTTCAACATGGAGCTTCTCGAAATCTTCGGGCAAGCTGTGGCAGAGATCGCGTTCGACAAGGACGTGCGAGTTGTGGTGATCACAGGTACCACTGAGGGCAAGAATGCGTTCAGCACGGGCGCGGACCTCAAAGAGAGGGCCGGAATGTCTCCGGATCAGGTCAGGCTCTACATACAGACCATTCGGAATCTGTTCACTGCCGTGGAAGAGCTTCCCAAACCGGTGATAGCCGCCGTCAACGGATACGCCTTCGGCGGTGGCTTGGAATTGGCGCTGGCCTGTGACATAAGGCTGGCATCGACCAACGCGATTGTGGGCCTCACCGAGACAAGTCTGGCAATAATTCCCGGCGCGGGGGGAACACAGCGACTCCCCCGGGTCGTGGGTCTGGCCCGGGCCAAGGAGATGATATTCCGAGCCAGGAGGATCTCCGCAGCGGAAGGGCTGCAATACGGACTCTTTCTGGAAGTGCTCGAGCTCGATCGACTCGTGCCCCGCGCTGTGGAGATCGCTTTGGAGATTGCCGGCAACGGGCCCGTGGCCTTGGCCCAAGCCAAGTACGCCGTCAACAAGGGTTCGGAGGTAAGCCTTCCCATGGGGTTGGCAATTGAGTCCAACGCATACGCCGTGACCATCCCGACGAAGGATCGTACCGAGGGGTTAACGGCATTCCGCGAAAAACGCAAACCGGTTTATACGGGCGAATAGACCAGGGAGGAGATGACGTATGGCAGGACGCGAATTGATTTTTCCCAGGAAGGTGCAGATCGGCGACATCACGGTACGCGACGGCTTCCAGCACGAAGAGATCTGGATACCCACGGAGGCGAAGCTGTTCTATCTTGAAGAGCTCATCATGTGCGGTATCAAGCACATGGAAGTGACGAATCTCGGAAACCCGAGATCCATGCCGCAGTTCAAAGACGCAGAGGAGCTGTTCAAGAAGCTGCGAGACTCGAAGAAACTTTCTCGGGCGGGAATTAACTGGAGCGACATTACCCTCACCGGCATTACCATCAGGGAAAAGGCGGTGGACAGAGCTATTGAGGGAAAAAAAGAGGGGTGGGGCCCGGACAGAATTCTCATGATGGTTTCAACCGACGAGGAGCATCACTTCGCCAATTCCGGCACAACCCTTCCCGCGTACTGGGCCGAAGCCAAGAGGTGCATCGAAAAAGCCGCGGCCGTGGGGATTAAGATGAACGGCACGGTTTCGACCATATGGGGGTCTCCAATATCAGGTCCGACGCGCATGGAGGACGCTGTGGAGTTCGCCAAACGCTGGCTTGACATCGGTGCTGCGGACATCGAGCACGCGGACCACGACGGAAGCGCCCCGCCGGATCAAGTGTACAAGTATTACAGTATGGTCCTCGATGAAATGCCGGATAAGAAACTGCATGTCGCCCATTTCCACGTGACCCGGGGCTGGGGACTGGCCAATGTTTTTGCTGCCCTGCAGGCCGGTATCGAGATCTTTGAGGCCACGCTGGGGGGCCTCGGCGGACAGCCTGCCAATTTTCTCGACCGAGTCCCCGTTGCGGGAACGGGAGCGTACTACTATAGGGATCCGAACGTCGTCGGTCTCCAGTCCATTGAGGACATGGTCGTCATGATGGACGAAATGGGTATCGAGACGGGAATTGACGTAGATCGGCTCCTCGACCTGGGCAATATGATGGAGAAGACCATCGGGCGTAGATTGAGATCGGAATCGATCCTGAACCGCCGCATTCCCAAGCAGCCGCGCGAGGAGTACAAACGCAAGGGACTTGCGGAACTGAAGACGAAGTTCAAGGAGCAACCGGGTCAGAAATTCCCCGAGGACTGGCCTGAGAAAGCACAATACAAAGGGTGATGAGCCCGATTCGGCGATTGGGGCGCTAGGCAATGAATAGGCCCCGCTTAGTGACGGCCGGAGGGAAATCTGCTGCCGGCCCGATCCACCACTCAAATGGTAAAGAGATACATGCGACACCCCGCCTAAGGAGGTATAAAGATGGGGCCTCTCTGGGAACCTTCGAAAGAACGCATCAGCAATGCGAATATCACCCGGTTCATAAGTTTCGTAAACGAGAAGTACTCCCTCACCCTCAGCGGATACCAAGCACTCTATCAATGGTCGGTAGACCGGCGAGAGGATTTCTGGGCTGCGGTCTGGGAGTTCGGCCAAGTCATAGCGTCCGTACCGTACGACCGGGTCCTGGACGATTCTCCCACGATGATCGGTGCGAAGTGGTTCGTGGGTGCGCGTCTGAATTTCGCCGAGAACCTCTTGCGTTTCCGTGACGATGGCGTTGCTCTGGTGTTCAAAGGGGAAGGGCAACCAACGGTACGCAAGACGTACGCCGAGCTCTACGATGAGGTTGCCCGGCTGGCGGCATCGCTCCGCAAGGCGGGGGTGGTAAAGGGGGACAGGATCGCAGGGTATGTCCCCAATATGATGCACACCATAGTGGCCATGCTGGCGGCAACGAGTATCGGGGCCGTTTGGTCTTCCTGCTCACCCGATTTCGGCATCAAGGGAGTGTTGGACCGGTTCGGACAGATCGAGCCCAAAATCCTCTTCACGGCCAACGGGTACTATTACAATGGGAAATCCCACGACTCTCTTGCCAAGATCGCCGGGATTCTCAAGGAATTACCCGCCATCCAAAAGATTGTGGTCATTCCCTACACCGAGGAGCGGGCCGACATCAGCTCCATACCCAACGCCGTACACTATGAGGATTTCATCTCCAAAGAGCAGGGACCGACCATGGAGTTCGAGCAGCTCCCCTTCGACCACCCGCTCTATATCATGTACTCTTCCGGAACCACCGGATTGCCCAAATGCATGGTGCACGGGGCAGGAGGAACCCTCCTCCAGCACCTGAAAGAGCACCTCCTCCATTGCGACCTCAAGCGGGAGGACAAAATCTACTATTTCACCACCTGCGGCTGGATGATGTGGAACTGGCTGGTGAGCGGGCTTGCGGTCGGCGCGACGGTGCTCCTCTACGACGGATCGCCGTTCTACCCCGATGCGGGAGCCATATTCCAACTGGCCCACGACGAGAAGATGACCATATTCGGTACCAGCGCCCGGTACATTGCCGGCGTGGAGAAGGCGGGACTCAAGCCAAAGGAGCAATACGACCTCTCCGCGCTCAAGACCATGTGCTCGACCGGCTCGCCTCTGGCAGAGGAGAGCTTCAGATACGTGTACCGGGAAGTAAAGGAAGACCTGGACCTCGCCTCGATCTCGGGAGGGACCGATATCATCTCCTGTTTCGCATTGGGATGCCCGATTCTTCCGGTCTATGAGGGAGAGCTGCAGTGTCGAGGTCTCGGGATGAAAGTGGAAGCTTTCGATTTTCAGGGAAAGCCCGTCCTCGGCCGGCAGGGAGAGCTGGTCTGCACGGCGACGTTCCCCTCGCAGCCCATATACTTCTGGAGCGACCCGGACAACAAGAAGTACAAGGCGGCCTATTTCGACGTCTTCCCCAACGTGTGGCATCATGGGGACTTTATTGAAGTTACCGAGCACGGAGGGGTCAAGATCTACGGTCGCTCCGACGCGACTCTGAACCCTTCGGGCGTGCGCATCGGCACGGCGGAGATCTATCGTCAGGTGGAATCCCTCGAGGAGATCGCCGACAGCATCGTAGTGGGCCAAGACTGGGAAAACGACGTTAGGGTGATCCTCTTCGTAAAGCCCGGCCCGGGGGTGGAGCTTGACGATGCGCTCAAGAAAAAGATCAAGAAGACCATTCGGGAAAACACCACCCCACGCCATGTACCCGCCCTGATCCTCCCGATTGAGGACGTTCCGGTCACCCTGAACGGCAAGAAGGTGGAACTGGCGGTACGAAACGTCATCGAAGGCAAGCCGGTCACCAATAAGGATGCCCTGGCAAACCCGGAGGCTCTCGATCAATTCGCCGGCATTCCGGAGCTCCGGAGCTGACGCTCCCTGCAGCACAATCACCCGAAGAAGCTCCGACATCGCTGAACGGGTTCCCCGAACAAATCCCTCTACCCCCTGTTATGAAAGGGGTAGGGGGATTTGAGCTCCGAGCGCTTGGCGGTCTGCCTCAAACATGGGGCCATGTGCTTGGCTCATGCGTTACGCGGCTGCACACGCTCCGAGGCTTCAACTTACGATAAAATGGCTTCCCCGGCTCTTTCCGCTCCCTCCGTCCCCTCGTTCTCTTGTATCCCGACATCGCTGAACCCCTCATTAGTGTGCCGGGTTAACAACAAAATCTTATGCGCTCGTTGGAAAAGTCTTTACATAGTCTCTAGGTTTTGATACGAGGCCCTCATCGATCAAGGCTCACCGAAGATTAAAAAGCTTTGGGATTTGAAACTGTTGCTCCCAAATGCTCCCAACGGTTATGCCTTGGAAAAGCTGCAGCGCTGCAATCGGGTCGAGGGAAATTGCCTTCCGGCTGGGTGCGAAAGCCGAGGCGGAGTAAGGGGCGGAATGTTGCCGCCTCCGTCGGTAACGGCGCGGACCGGTACCGAGAAGGCCCGAGCTCGTCGGACGTGAGTCGGGTCGGCCGGGGCAATCCTCATCAAGGCAACAATTTTTCGTCGTGTGGACTTTTTGAGTGGTTTGTAGGTTTGGTTGACCCTTTGACGGTAAGAGGGAGTCGCTCCTTTCCGGGACTGTCCGTACCGGTGTGTAACCGAAGAGACCGGGTTCTCTCAGGGGGATCTGCTTTCGGTACAACCGGTCAATGATCCCCGCGAGCACGCAGGTAGGTGTCGGTCCGTTCCCGCCGGAGTCGCCCCTGAACCTTCACCGGATCGGCTTTTTTTTCAGGCCGATACCGGGAGATCCTCACCAACCTCTCCACACTTGTGAGAAAGTCCACGTCTCGACCGTGAGGAGAGGCCATGTCAGTGGCAAGCAGCTATCGAACGCCGGTCATCATTTGTATCGTGGCCGCAGTCTTCACAGGAGTTTGTGTGACCGTCGGTTTCGTGATCGGTCGCTATGCCGCCCAGAAGAATTTTCAGAAGATTCTCGACGAAAGGGCGAAGAGTGTTACTCTCGCTCCTGTTGCCAAGTCCCTGGCACAGGGCAAGCTGGCGGTCGCGTACCTCAGACCGTCGGAATTCCTGGAACATGCCGATAACATCTCCTGGAACGTGCCCATGGTGGCGGCACCGTTCGTCGGTAGTGTCCCTCGGCCGGGTCAAAACCATAATACGTACGTCAACGCCATGCAGTTCAGGAATCGGCGTGAAATCGCAGTCCCGAAACCCCCTAACGAGTACCGAATTTTCGTGACGGGTGGATCCACGGCATTCGGCGTCGGCGCGCCGAGTCAGGATACCACCATAGGCGGTTTTCTCGAAACTCTCGTGAACCGGAGGTTTTCTGCCGATACCGGCATGGAGTATCGAGTCTTCACCGGGGCCAATCCCGCATGGGCGAGCACTCACGAGCGGATACTGATCGAGAACCGGATTTCCGAGTTGGAGCCCGACCTGGTGATTTCATTCTCGGGAACCAACGACGTTCACTGGGGCGCCAGAGGAAGGAACGTCCTGTGGTTCAGGACCTACGAGGACGAGTTGTTCTGGGCTCTGCTCAATGGAGCCCGCAGGCTTACCGGATACGATTCCATGCCGGACATCGTCAAAGTGAGCGCCGACCCAATCCCGCCCGAGCTAGTGGCCCAACGTCTAGTGAAGAATGTGCGTCTGGCCGGCCAAGCGCTTCGACCGAGCGACACCCCCTACGTATTCGTCCTGCAGCCCAACTGGTACGTGACCCATGGGAGGCGCGCGGGCCCGGATGAAGACCGAACATCCATCGAATACTTCAACCGTTGCTACAGCCGGATGCGCGAGGCCATGGGAGCCATGAAAGCCGATAACCTTACTTTTATCGATCTGTCCTGTCTCTTCGACGCCTCCATGGACAAAAGCCTCATCTATTTGGACGCCTACCATTTCGGTGACAGGGGGAACGAAGTAGTAGCCGAGGCGATCCTCGATTCAATCGGCCCCGTTATGCACGGGCCTTACGGTAAGGTGGCCGCAGCCCGTCCGGAGCCCTATTCCCTAAATGGTCTCAAAGCCTTGACAGCGAGCCCGTCTCGATAGAGAATTATGAGGAGATCCCTTCGGATCTGCATGGGGCGAAGACGGTCGCTGCTTATCATGGTTGCGAACCGAGATCGGCGCCTATATCCTGCATCTGAGAACCCCCGATCCTGCGGGGTGTTCTTTCCCATGAAGCTCTCGGCGCGTGTCGGCAAGAGATGGAGCGCCCGGACGCACCATGACGCCATTGCGGGTTTTCCCGTTTGGTGGAGGCGCTTGCCGGACGGGGAAGGGCGGTACGAGCCGGGCACCACGTGCGGGGAGACGAGAGAGGCAGAAGTCGCCGTTGTGGGGCTCGTCATCGGGAGGTCCTGTTTCAATGCCGAAACGACAAATCGACGCCAGAGAACTGGTAGCGGATATTCGAGTTGGAATGAGCGACGCGGCTCTCATGAAGAAGTACGCTGTTTCGGCCAAGGAGCTCCAAGGGCTGTTCAACAGGCTGGTCAATGCAGGGGTGGTGAGCCAGAGGGAGCTCGATCAACGAATTCAGGCCTTCGTCGGGACGGTGGTGATTTCCGACGACGTGCTGGAGGATATTGTAAGGGCCCAGGACCGAACCTTCAAGCGACCGGAGAAGACCAAATATGTGGCGGTGCCTGAGGAAAAACCGGCCGCCCAGCGTCCGTCGGCGGTGAAGGAATCGGGCAAGCCGACCATAAGCGGGAGCGAAATCAGCAGGCTCATCAAGACCGGAGCATCCGACGAGGACCTCATGGAGAGGTTTAGACTTTCGGCCCGAGGATTGGAGAGTCTGCTTCGCAAGATGGTTGGGGCCGGCATGATGCTTCAGTCGGAATTGGATGAAAGGACCTCGCTGAGGGAAAAGTCGGTAGTGGTCGATTTCGAGTCCGTTCAGAGCGCAACGCTCAAGTGGGGATTTCGCACTTCGGACGTTGTGGGATCTCCTGTGGTTCGAGACGGGCTGGTCTACTTCGGCAGTTGGGATGGGAACCTCTACGCAGCGGATCTGGAGTCCGGAGAGGAGAAGTGGCGATTCAAAACCGACGGGGCCGTCCACGGTCGTCCAGCGTTGTCGGAAGGTTTGATTTGTGCCGGTAGCGGGGATCATCACCTCTATTGCCTGGACGCTGCAACCGGCAAAGAACGGTGGAAGTTCAAGACCGGCGGTCAGGTCTTTTCATCCCCGACCATCCAGTCCGGGGTGGTCTATTTCGGAAGTGCGGACAGCTACGTATATGCCGTGAGCCTGACAACAGGCCGGGAGAAGTGGAGGTTTGCAACCAAAGGGCCCGTCTTCTCCACGCCGGCGGTTGCCGACGACGTGGTATATGTCGGAAGCGACGACGGGAGCCTGTATGTGCTTACCGTGGCAGAAGGCTTCAGCGTAAGCGCACATTAGACCAAATCGTGATGCCTCTCGCCACGGGCTCCCAAACGGAGCGCCCACCTCGCCGAGCCGTCCTCCCTGCAGATTCTCCCACCTGTGTCACGCTGCTGGGGCGGGACAGATGTCCCGTTGTCCGCAGTCAGGACAATGGGCCCCCATCCAGACGTTGTCAAAGTAGTCGAGGAAAGGCACGAGCTCCTCTTGGCCCTCCAAGAGGAAAGCGACCTCGAAGTTTCTCTTCTTTCCGGACTTGGCCCCGATGCCGGCCCCGGTGAGGTTTGCGCTCCCCACGAGGCCAACCTCGCCATCGACGATGATGATCTTGGCGTGCATGCGGATACAGTGGAGGAATTCCACTCCTGCACTGAGCCGGCCTTTCGAGTCGATCCTTTCGTATAATTCCCGGAAGGGGCGGGAGGGAAGCTCGGCGTGAATGATGCGAATGGCAACCCCCCTGTTCACGAGAGTGGCCATGAGATCGGGGAACGAGATGAACCGGTTGTGATAGCGCACCGCCGTGGCTTTAACATTTGCCGTGGCGATCCACAGGTATCGTTGAGCCTTAACGAGATGCGACTCGGTGAAACGCTCGTAGATCTCTCTGTCCAAAAGCGGAATCATCTCTCGATTTCGTCGAGGTCAAGGCCTCAGGATTCAGGGTTATATCTGACCGCGGTGGCCCAGGCGCCCCGCTGCTCCAGGTCCCTGTCGAGCTCAAGACCGGGCCTCGCGGCCGTCAGCAGCTCCCCGGCGTTGTCCTGGAGAATGAGCAGCCACAAGGCCACTCGTCCTTTGTCAGCGAGATTCTTCATGGCCGTCTCCACCTGACGATGATCTTCCTCAGCCCCTTCGCCGGTGGGGTCCAGGAGTATTCCCCTCGTGGTCACCCACCCGGGAGTGTCGATCCTATCCAGTATGAGTTTTTCGTATTCTTCTACCATGGTGCAGTCTCCTCTCGCACATGATAATACTCGCCGGTGGCCTGAGCAAACCCGCGTTTCGATCTCCATCAGGGGCTTTGGCCTCGCCCGGTCTTGACTTCTGAAGCCGATGCGCACTGAAGCAAGCGGTCTTGGATGTTCAAAAAGAATGGCCGCTGCGGTCATGCCTCCGAAGCGAAGCACCCTGACATGGTTTGAAACGGAGCGACACTCCACTGAATATCGTACGCTTTTGCGTGCCTGTCGATCTGAGCTTCCGGAACGGATCATAGCACGACCGGCGGATGAGGGAAGAACTTCTTGACAGAATATGCGTAGGACACTATCCTGAATGGCTAAATCATTAGCTCTCGCACATGCGATGTGCACAGCCTTCCGAGGCTTTGATGAAGAGCTTTTCAGAACGGTTTCACCAAGGCTGACTTCCGGGTTGACGGTGTAGGAGAGGGGAACGGTTTTTTTGGCCCCCCCTGGACCGCGTCCCGTCGAAACCGACACCACGCGCTCAACAGCGGATAAAGAGGAACCATGTCAGGAGTTACCTTCCCCAAAGGCGGGATCCATCCCGAGGAACACAAAGAGATTACCGAACACCTCGCGATAGAGGAAATGCCGCTTCCGGACCAGGTGGTTCTCCCCGTGTCCATGCATTTCGGGGCGCCGGCAAAGCCGGTGGTCAAGAAGAAACAGGAAGTGCAAGAAGGCGAGGTCATAGCAACAGTTGAAAAGGCCCTTGGTGCCTCAATTCACAGCAGCGTAACGGGCGTCGTCAAGGCGATCGAGCCTCGGCCTCATCCCACCATGGTGAGATGCGACGCGATCGTCATCGAGCGAGACCCCTCGGCGCCCCCAAGAACGTACGAAACCATAGACTGGACGACTCTGTCGAGAGAACAGCTTCTGGCCCGGGTGAAAGATGCGGGAATCGTGGGGCTTGGCGGCGCGGGTTTTCCCACCCACGTCAAGCTGTCGCCGCCACCGAGCGCCAAAGTTGACACACTGGTGCTCAACGGAGCGGAATGTGAGCCCTATCTCACCACCGACCACCGGCTCATGCTCGAGTATCCCGAAAAGGTCGTGGAAGGGACGAAGATCCTTCTGAAGATTCTCGGCATCAAGCAGGCGGTAATCGGCATCGAGCTCAACAAGGCCGACGCTATCAACGCCATGAGCAAACCGGCCGAAAAGGCCAAACGTGACAGCGGCCTTGATATCAAGGTTCAGGGTATGACGGTGAAGTACCCCCAGGGCTCGGAGAAGCAGCTCATCTACTCCCTTACCAACCGATCGGTACCGGGGGGTGGGCTTCCCTTCGACGTGGGCGTCATCGTCCAGAACATCTCCACGACCTTGGCCGTGTACGAAGCGTGCGCCATGAACAAGCCGCTGTACGAAAAGGTCGTCACGTTTTCCGGACGGGCCGTCAACCGGCCGGCCAATCTCAAGGTGAGAGTGGGGACGTCTCTGTCGGACGTGGTCGCCTACCTCGGCGGAACCACCGATCTGCTCAAGATAGTCTCCGGAGGCCCGATGATGGGCTTCGCTTTGTCCACGCTGGACGCGCCGATCACCAAGACGACGTCGGGAGTTCTTTTCCTCAATAGTAAAGAGACCGACACCGGCGAATTCGGTCCGTGCATCCACTGCGGATGGTGCATGCAAGCCTGTCCGATGGGGCTGGCGCCAAAGGAAGTGGGGATTTTTGTGGAGGCGGGCCTGGGACATCAGACCGAGAAATTCGGCATATTTGAATGCTTCGAATGCGGGTGCTGCGCATATGTCTGCCCGGCGAAGCGCCCTCTGGTCCAGTTTGCCAGACTGGCCAAAATACAGGTCAAGAAACACGGGTGAGTTTCCGAATCCGTCGGCAGCCCACATCGTTTGCCCGGTGTCGACCGGCGCTGAACAGTCGCCGTTCGTCAGCGGGATAGTACTTTCAGGCGATCCGACGGAGCGGAGATAAGCCCTGTGGCCTGAAAAATACCTTCGGGGAGGATGGGACCATCGATACCATAGAGCAAAAAACACCGAGTATGGAACCCCAATGGGCCGTTTCGGTATCTCCCCACATAAGAATGGGGACAACCACCGCCGGCATCATGTGGACGGTGTCAGCATCGCTTGTGCCGGTAATGCTTCTGTCCATTTACAATTTCGGCTTCAGGGGTTTGATCATCACGCTGGTGAGCGTCATCTCCTGCGTGGTGGTGGAAGCCGTTTCCCAGAAGGCCCTTGGTCGGCCCGTGTCGGTCGGAGACGGAAGTGCCGTACTGACGGGCATTCTCATGGCCTTCGTGATACCACCCGGCGTACCGTACTGGCTGCCCATCATAGGAGCCGTGGCGGCGATTTTCATCAACAAACAGCTTATGGGAGGCCTGGGATTCAACGTCTGGAATCCGGCCCTCGTCGGACGGGCCATTCTCATGGCTTCATTTCCCGTGTACATGACCGCAACGTGGCTGCCCACCGTAAATTGGGCTCAGTCACCGTTGGGTGTCTATCTCGCCCCTGGTGCTATCGACGCGGTTTCGACGGCGACGCCTCTGTATGTGTTGAGGCATTACGGGCTCGATGCCATGCTTAAACAGTTCGGCAGCCTGCACACGGTGTATCAGAATTTCTTCATCGGTCTGCGCCCCGGCTGCATCGGGGAGACCTCGGCGCTTCTCATTCTGGTCGGCGGGCTGTTTCTCATGGTCAGGGGAATCATCACCTGGCATATTCCGGTTTCCACCATTGGCACAGTTGCACTTCTGAGCTGGATATTCGGCGGAGAGACTTGGTTCGGGGGCCAACCCCTGGTTCACGTCCTTTCCGGCGGGCTTATGCTCGGCGCCTTCTACATGTGCACGGACTACGCGACGTCGCCGACGGTAAAGGCGGGACAGATCGTGTTCGGTATCGGAGTCGGCGCATTGACGGTGATGATCAGGCTCAAGGGTGGCTACCCCGAAGGGGTTTGCTATGCGATCCTGCTCATGAACTGTCTTACCCCGGCATTGGAAGAGTGGTTCAAACCGAAGAGATTCGCACCGCCCAAGCAGGCGCCTGTAGCGGCTGTTAAGTAGGGTTTCCCTTTCCGCAAAGAGGCAGCAATGAAAGAAATTCTCAAGATAACGTTCAGTCTGACCGCCGTCTGTGTAGCTGCGGCGCTCATATTGGGTGCGGTGTTCGCAAAAACCGAACATTACCGCAAAGTGAATGAAGAAAAGATGAAGGAAGAGACCATCGAGAGTCTCCTTGGATACGGTACGGGCAAAAAGAGGCCCGCGGACCTGAAGATCTTCTCGGTGTATCGATACGTCATCAAAAACCCGGAGGGCAAGACCTTGCTGGGGTATCTCATGCCCCTCAAGGACAAAGGTTATGCCCTCGGTGAGATCGATTTGTCCGGCAAGCCCGGCAAAGTGTTCCAGATCAAGGCCGATGCCGCAGAGATAGGCGAATTGGCGACGCGAGACAAGGCAGTCCTGGCGGCTCTTCCCAAAGGCTCCCAGGCGACCTGCGCTCAAACGCTGTACGTCGCCAACCTGGGCGACAAGCGTCTCGGGTACGTGGTTCCCGGGGTGACCCAGGGATTCAAGACTTTCGTTAAGCTGATGGTCTCTTTGGATCCCAAGTTCACCGTCACGGGAGTTGCGGTCACCGAATCCGAGGAAGATCCCGGACTCGGCGCGGAGATTCAACAAAACTACTTCAGAAATCAGTTCGTGGGCAAGACGGTGGAGATTCTCAGAAATCTGTCGGTGGTGAAAGAACCGCTTCCTTCGGATTATTTACCAGCGCTGGAGCCCGCCAAGGCCAAGAAAGCCGGCTTGACTCCGGAGCAGATCGCCAAGATCAAGGAAAAGCATCTGAAGGACAACATCTACGCCTTGACGGGAGCCACCATTTCGAGCAGGGCGCTGACCAACGGCGTCAAGGACACGGTCAGGAAATTCGTTTACCGGGTCGATATCCTGAGCAAGGCTATTCAGCAGGATGAAATCCGGGTAGCGTTTTAGCGGAGGTCCACGTTGAACAGGAACATACAACTTCTCTGGAACGGGTTCATTCCCGAAAATCCGATATTCCGCCTGGCCCTCAGCTTGTGTCCCGCAGTGGCGGTGACGACGTCGATCATGAACGGGCTTCTCCTGGGGCTCGCCGTCGTATTCGTCCAGGTTTTTTCAAGCTGTACCGTGGCCACATTCAGATCGTATATCCATCCGAGGATCAGGATTCCCGCGTACGTTCTCGTGATCGCCTTGTGGGTGAGCGTCATCGACATGGTTTTGCCCGTGATCTCGCCCGAGGCGTACAAGCAGGTTGCACTCTTCGTCAAATTGATCGTGGTCTTCGCGATCATCATCTCCCGCTTGGAGCTGTTCGCCTCCAAGGAGCCGTTTGTCCCCTCCTTTTTCGACGGCATGGGTATGGGGATAGGCTTTATGTTCGGGCTCTGTCTGATAGGCGCTATTCGGGAGTTCTTCGGAGCCGGGCAGCTCCTGGGATACGAAGTGCTCAGTTTCCGACCGCTGCTCGTCATGATTCTTCCGGCCGGGGGCTTCTTCGTCATCGGTTTCATCATGGCCGCATTCAACTGGTTCGAGTACAAGTTCACCGGCAAGATGCCCAAATCAGGAGGAGGGCACTGATATGAAAACACCTAGACTTCTCCTCACGGCGTTTGCAATCCTTGCCATGGCGGTCCTGCTTGCGGGCACGACCATGGCGGCATCCACCGGTTCCGGATCGTTCAAGAAGGACAAGGAGATTCAGATCTCCTTCGGAGTGCCCGTGGATGAGGCATGGGCGAAGAACCCGGCCAACTACACGGTGTATGAGAAGCCCGATCCCGACATCCGAATCCCGGTGGACTCGGTGGTGCTGGATGCTCGCAAGACCGAGGTCGGCCTGAAATTCAAAGATCCTCTGAACACGTCAAGCGAGTACATGGTCGAGGCCAAGGACGTCCAATCGGCAGGGAAAGTGCTCGGCTCGCGGGGGTTCATGGTGAAGAAGGGTCAGATCCAGGTGCTCATGGGGATTTTGCTGGGCGCCATGCTGATCAACAACTTTGTCTTCACCAAATATCTCGGCCTCTGCATTTTCTTCGGCGTCTCCCAGAAAAAGGAGACGGCCATCGGCATGGGCATCACTTTCACCACGGTCATGGTGCTGAGCGCGATCATGTGCTGGGCCCTCTACACCTACGTCCTGCAGACCTTGCATCTCGGCTTCCTCAAGATCATAGTCTTTATCGGCACGGTGGCGATCTTCGTGCAGGCGATGGATACCATCCTGAGAAAGGTCAATCCCTATCTTTTCAAGAAGTTAGGCGTGTACCTCGTGCTGATCGTTACCAACTGTATCATTCTGGCCGTGCCGCTCATCAATGCCGACAGCGGAAACGGGCCCTTTGAGAGCCTGACGCTCGGGTTGGGAGCAGGCGTAGGATTTGCCATAGCGCTTTTCCTCATGTCCTGCGTTCGTGAGAAGCTGGAGGTCTGTCGCGTGCCGCCGACCTTTCAGGGGCTTCCCATAGCCTTTGTGGTTACGGGGCTGTTTGCGCTGGCCTTTCTGGGTTTTTCAGGGCTCGCGATCTTCTAGGACAATTCTCGGAATCCTCACCGGTCGGTTGCCGGCCGGTTTTCACAGAGGTGTTTAGATATGGAAAACGTCTGGACTATTGCATTGTTCGGAATCCTCTTCTTTGCCGCATTCGGCATCCTGTGCGGTGTCCTTCTGGCGTACGCGGCCAAGCGGTTCGCCGTCAAGGTCGATCCCAAGATCGAGGCGGTGCGGGCCTGTCTTCCCGGTGCCAACTGCGGTGCATGCGGATACGCCGGATGCGAGTCCTATGCCGAGGCGGTTGTTACCGACCCGGCATGTCCTCCGGGAAAATGTGCCCCCGGTAAGCAGGATGTCGCCGACAAGGTCGCGGCCATCACCGGCAAGGCCGCCGGCGAGGCGAGTGCGGTCATTTCCTTTCTCCGGTGCTCCCGTAACGACGGGCAAGTGAAGAAGAAACATTTGTACACCGGCTTCGACACGTGCCAGGCCGCGTCCATCGCGTTCGGCGGCCCGTACGAGTGCAACTTCGCGTGCATCGGGTACGGGGACTGTGAAGCGGCCTGTCCGTTCCATGCCATTCACATGAAGGACAACATGCCGGTCATCGATCCCGAGGCCTGCACCGGCTGCGGCGTGTGCGTGAGTGCGTGCCCGAAGCAGGTGCTCCAGTTGATGCCCAAGGACGCCGTCTGCTACGTTCCCTGCAGCACCAAAGATTCGGGGAAGGCGGTGACCAACGTCTGTCAGGCCGGGTGCATCCATTGTATGGCGTGCACGAGAAAAGCCAAAGACGTGGTCAACATGGTCAACGACCGCATAGAGATAGACTACCCGAATTTCACGGAGGAAATGGCGGAAGGATGCGTCAAGGCTTGCAACCGCCAGTTCATCTTCCGTTACGCGGACCCTGCGCGTCAGGCAAAGGCCGTTGAAGAAATCAAGGCCGACCAGGCCGCGAAGAAAGCCGCTGCAGCCGCCAAGAAGGCTCAGGAAGCGAAAGAGCCCGCAAAGACCTCGGAATAAAAGAGAATCCCTTCAGGCACTCACCGGGAGCCCCATTTCATTGGGACTCCCGGATCTTCCTTCCGAACACTCCCCCCTCGGTTTTTGTCTAGAAATTCCGGACCGACACGTCCGTGGGTGAGCCTTTTCAGGGCTATATTAAGGATGTCCGGGGTGCGGAGACAATCCCTTCCGACAACGGACGGCCCTCAGTGGCGGCGACGGGCCCGTTTCCTCGTCAACACCGCAGTGCGACCCGTCTCTACTGCTTATTACAGGATTTTGCAAATGCGGTAGCGGATTCTGGGTGGGAGGAGGCTATCTCGATTGGATTGTCCATATCCGTCGTCCGCGCAGACCCCTCTCTTGTCCCCCCGCGGACGGGGAAGGCCGGGGTGGAGTCTCTGCATTCATCACCGTATTTCGGGAAAGGATTACCTAGGGCCGACAAGCTCGTTGAGTTGAGGATGCCGTCATGTCACATACTCGAGAATATGATAGCCTTCTTCCTCGAGCACCTTCTTGAGCTTCTCCGGATTGGGGCAGTCGGCCCTCAGCACCACACGCACCCTACCGTTTACGGCCTCCGGCACGGTGAAGATCGCTCTGGCGATTCCTCCGATGTCATCAACGAGGCGGAGAATCCCCGACAACGTCCCCGTCCCGAGCGTAACTTCGCTCAGGGTGATGCGAGTCCTCTGCTGCCCGGCTTCAAGTAGCTTGAACAGTGTCACGAATATCTCACGGTCCGAGACCACGCCCACCACCTGTTCCCCGTCCATGACGGGGAAGGTGCTCATCATGTTGTCCCGTCCCTTGATGAGGGTCTCCTCCACGGAGTCGTTGATCGAGATGACCAGGGGCATCCGGACCATGACATCTTTGACCTTGAGCTTGTTGCAGAAGTAGTTCATTTCACAGATGTCGCCGCTACCGCTGACGCACTGCGCCGCCTCACTCAGGTCCCTGCGGTGAACTACTCCCCGCAATCGCCCTTCATCTACCACGGGCAGCATCTTGAGATTGTGCTCCCGTATGAGCATCACCGCCTCAGTTGCCGGTGCGCTGCTGGAAATGGTGTGCGGCATGGGTAGCATCCAATTTTTTATGAGCATGGTCGCCTCCGGGGAATAGTAGTTCCCTATTTTTCCGAAACTGGTTCAGGCTCTTTTCGGACCCAGCACTCGGTGAGACAACTATTCTGCGGGCTCACCGAGTGCTGACTTCGGGCCGTTTTGGCTACGGTGTCGGAAACGTGGTAAGGCATGCCTGAGCAACAGCCGCGGCAAATGATTCATCCTCCAGGTTTGCATCGATCTCCCGAATTTCGACTCTGGGACCGGCCTTCTCTCTCAACACCCGGAGGAAGATCCGGTCTTGCTCCGCGTCGAACATGTGACCGTCCGGGGGATCCAGTGCGGACCAACCCTTGGATGGAAAGAGCACAATCACCGTGCCGGCTGCATCGGCGAGCTTCTCGGCAAAGACTTCGGCAACCTTTTCCATCTCATCGTCCGACAGCCTGAGGAAGGTTCTCAACTCGTCGAGGTCGAATTTTCTCCGCTCGTGGTATTCCGGCTTGTACCGAGATTTCCTCGGACTCATGAGATTGACGCCGCCCGGGGCTATCACCTGAGGAATCCCCAATTTTCCGGCAGCCGTCAGCCGATCCGGTCCGGCAGCCCGCATGCCGCCGAGGACCTCCTCGCCGACACCGCCCGGAGCCAGCTCCACAACTCCATCGAAAAAGCGCATCCCGATCATCTCTTCCATGGCCCGATCGCAGACTCCTGCAGCGGAGAAACCTATCACTTGATAGCCCCTTTGCTCCAGGAGAAGACGGCAATGATGCGCGCATTTTTCCGTCGGCCCGAACATAGACATGGCCACGAGAGGTCTCCCGTCGCTGCGGGCAGACTCCACGGTGAGCGGACTCACTCGCCCCATTCCGACTATGGCCGCTGCGGCTCTATCGAGTACATTGCACAGGGGTTGTGAAAGTCCAGAGATTTCGATGACCGTATGGAAGATGGAAATGTCTCCCGTTCCTATGTAGCGGGTGGAGAGCCCCGGAAGCGCTGCGGTGGAGGAAACCATCAGTTTGGGAACGCCGAAGGGCAGGGAGCGCATGACGTCCGTGGCCATGAGACTTCCCGTGGATCCTCCCAGACCGATCAATCCTGCAAGCCTTCCCGATTGAAAGAGATCCCGGGCTATCTTCACGGCACCGTCAATCATCTGCCGGGTGATTTTCTTTCGCTCCCGGGACGCTCGGATCGCCTCGATATCCGTTCCCGCGGCCTTGGCCACGTCTCCGGGGGAGATGTCCGCGCCGGCGGTCTCCCCCGACATGCTCAAGTCCAGGACGAGGACCCCGCCTCCGTGCTCTCGGATGCGATCTCTCAGGAACAAGGTTTCCGGGCCCTTGGTGTCCAAAGTGGACAGAAGCAGTATGACGCGTTCCATCAGGATTTTCCCTCCGCTTCGACCTTCTCCCTGATATCCTTTTTCAGGGTCTCCTTGTTGACCTTTCCTGAATCGCCCACGGTGGGCAATTCCGACACGACCTCAAGACGCTCCGGGAGCTTGAACATGGCTATATTTCGTGATTTCAAGAAATCCACCATTTCCTTGAAGGTGAATTCCTGACCGGACTTGGGAATGACATAGGCGCATGCCCGCTCGCCCATTTCCCTGTCCGGGTATCCGACGACGGCAACCGTGGCCACCTTGGGATGGTCGTTCAACAGGCCCTCGATCTCCGCGGGATAGATATTCTGGCCTCCCCGGATGATCATGTCCTTGGCCCTTCCCAAGATCCACAGGCACTCCTGGTCGAACTTGACGATGTCGCCGGTGGTGGTCCACCCATTGGGATCGAAAACCGTGGAGGTAAGCTCTTCATCCCGGTAATAGCCCGCAGGAGCGTGGGGACCCCGGAACCAGAGTACTCCGGGCTCTCCCTGCGGAACCTCGGTCTTGCCGTCCTCGGCCATGAGCCGAACCATGTTCCCCGGCAGCATGCGGCCAACCGTCCGGCGTCGCAGATCACGGGAATCCTCAACACGGCATCCGGAGACGGAGCCCATGTCCTGGGTGCCCAAGTCGCTGGTAATGGAAGCACCGAATGCCTGTTCGGCTTCTTCCGCGATCTGAGGCGACAGGTAACCGCCCGCGGAACGGATGAAACGGAGCGAGCTCAGGTCGTACTTGGAAGCATCCCCGTCAAGCATCCTCACCAGATGAGTGGGGACCACTCCGATGGCCGTGGCCTTTTCCTTCTCAATGAGGGCCAAGGCTTTGTCCGGGGAGAATTCCTCCAACATGACCGTCTTTGCCCCTGCCAGCGGAGCGGCAAAATAGGTGAGAGTTCCGGCCGCTCCGCCCGCATGAGGTGCAATGGCCATGGTAATGTCGTCTTTGTTCAGGTTCCAGATGTCCACGCGGCCTTTGGACGTGCAGACCCGGGGAGCGATGGGCCATTCCACCAGCTTGGGGATGCCGGTTGTCCCCGAAGTAGTGGTGAGCAGTGCCACGTCCCAAAAGGGATCCAGTCTCCTTTCCGCAAGGACCGACTCGTCCACGGGCTTTTCGGCACGCGCCTGTACGATCCGGGTAAGCGAGAACGTCCCCGGGGGGGCCGAAGCGGGGACTTCGTCATCAAAGAGAAAGATGTTCTTCAAATGCGGAAACTGCTTCTGGAGTCCTTCGTACATTTCCAGGTAATTGAATTTGTTGTAAACATGCAGGATAATTACGGCCGAGGCCTCGGTCCGCTCCACCATGTACTCCAGTTCCCTCTGTCGCAGATACGGATAGACCGTTAGTGAGACCAAACCGGCTCTTTCACAGGCGATTCGGGACAAAAACCCGTACACGCTGTTGGGCGACTGGACGATGATGCGGGAATGCTTGGGAATTCCCATCTCTACCCACGAGATGGCCATGGCGTCAACCAGTCGCTTGGCCTCAGCCCAGGTCAAACGGTACTTGGAATCGACTAAGGCTTCCCTGTCTCCGTATTCTCGAGCGTTTCTGTCCCAAAAATCGTAAAAGGTTTCCTGGGTCCAGTACCCGTTTTTCACAAATTCATCCACCATTTCCTTCTTATAGCGTATCGGTTTCACCTCGGCCTCCTCAATGGTCCGCACTTGTGCGTGGGACGGGCGGCGTCCCGCCGGAGGCTCCCACGCGACGCGTGGGAGCCCGAACGGATCTACCAATCCGTCTTTCTATCGCTAATTCCTAGAATCCCAGCTCGGACCATCTGGATTTGACTCTCTCCACCATTTTCGGGTCGAGCTCGATGGGGATCGGTTTGTGTTTCCAGTCGTACGGGATGGTGGCATCGAGAAGGAGCCTCCCCGTGATGTCCCTGGTCTCGATGGGGAGCGAGGGATCCAAGGGCGTGGATCGGCCCCGCTTGATGACCTGTGAACGGTTCGGCTGGAACCTGAAGCTCAGTGCGTACATGACGCGGGGAATGTCCCAGGGATCGATGTCTTCGTCGACCACGATCACCGTCTTCAATCCGTAAGCGCCCATCTCCGTGGAGATCGCTGCCGTGAGCACCTGGTCGGCATGGCCCGGGTACATCTGTTTCATGGAGATGATGGCGAGGAATCTTCCTGAGCCTTCCGGCGGACAGTAGACCGCCTTCAGACCGGGTATCTTCATGGCCAGGAGTTGTTGCCAGAGTGTGGCGCCGTAGGAGAGCGCCATGGTCATATGTGTGTCCGTCACCGCTCGGCCCACGGTGGTTCCCCAGAGAATCGGATTGTTTCGGTGGGTAATGCACTTCACATCCACGAAATTTCTCGGGTCCGTGCCTACGCCCGAGTAATAACCGGTGTACTCGCCGAACGGTCCCTCTTCCATGAATTTCTCGGCGTCAACTTCACCTTCGATCACGATTTCAGCATGTGCCGGAATAGGCAGGTCAACGGTTTCTCCCTTGACCACTTCCACGGGCGTACCCCTGAGAGCTCCCGCCACGTCATATTCGGATACGAAAGCGGAGACGCGCGCTGCCCCGAGGATGAACAGCAGAGGATCGCAGCCTATGATCGAAGCCACCGGCATCGGTTTGCCCATTGCCTGGTACTTCTTCAACATGATGTCAGCGTGCTTTCCCTTGATGAACTGGGTCCCCATTTTGTCCTTACCGAGCAGTTGGGCCCGGTACGTGCCGAGGTTGACCCAGCCCGTTTCAGGATCTTTTGTGATGAAGAAGTGAGCGGTTCCGATATAGCGTCCGCCGTCCTGCGGGTACCATTGAGGAACGGGGAACTTGTAGAGATCTATCTGATCTCCGGTCAGAATGTTCTCCTTGCAAGGTGCTGCCGATTTGTCCACAACTTTTGGCTGGATAAGGTTTTCGCCTAATCTTGCCCAAGCCTTGTAAAGATCCACGAGCGTCGATTCCAGCGGTTGTCCCATGATCAGGGCGAGTCGCTCGGTGGTGGTGCAGACACTGGTGATGACGGGTGTCTTGTAATCCTTCACATTTTCGAACAGAAGGGCAGGGCCGCAAGCCTCTTCGTTCAACTTGGCGATGTGGGACAGTTCCAGGTTCCAGTCCACTTCAGCCGTAATGCGTTTGCACAGTCCTTTTTCCGAGGCTTCGTTGACAAAATCTCTCATGTCTTTCATGGGTCTGTTCTCCTCTTCCAGGTATGGGGATAAACGGTTACACTTGTAAGTCTTCAGGTGTGAGGGCATCATGATTGCACTCTCACACCCGGAACCTATCTGTTTTCCCTCGACTCCATCACATCTGTAACAACAAGCAATAGAGCCTAAACTACTCGGGTCGTCCGCTCCGGTTGGACATGGGGAAGACCCGCGGACCGGATCGGCATGCCGTGTCCCCCTAGTTTCGCCGCTACGATTGCCGGGCCTCCGGCAACTCGATCGAGCGGGGCGACAAAGGCCAATTTCAGGTTCCGATCCGCTCCACTCTTGGGACGAGAAAGCTCACTCTATTTTCCCGTCTCCAACAGTGCTAACCAATTTCATACATTCCATGAACTCCTTGGCTGATATTCTTGAACCTTTCGATCTCCCGGCAGGAGCAGGGCGTCACCTCTGTCACTAGCGGGAGCGCTAGGGAGCCTGTGCCCCGATCTTCGCTGTTGTTTGTTAAAAGCTCGCGTTCCGATGACCGGTTCTTTCGACCGTTCTATCCGTCAATGGGACTTCACCCGTTCGGGCGCAATCACCTGACTTTCTTGCCCATCATCAGTCCTGCAACAATGTGCTCCACCGCACTGGCTCTCGGCTGTACCAAGGGCTCGGCCTTCTTTTGGCTCCATACGGTTTCCGGCCGACTCTGCACGATGAAGACCTCGCCTTTGTACGGTAATGACTTTTCGGTGGCCCATTCGATGTCCATGGGTTTGCCGTAATGCTTTTCTATTTCTTTGCCCAACGTGGCAAGCTGGACGATTTCAATATCCAAGAGGCTCTGATCGGTGCGTCTCTCTTCGTCCACTTTGAGTTTCTTTACTTCATCCGTCTCAGGGTCGGTGGTATAGTAAATTTGTTTGTCGGAAACCGTCTTCTTTGTCACTTCCATAGTGATCTTATTTACATGGAATTGATCCGGTGTGACTTCGCCTGAAACTACGCTCTCTCCGTACCCCCAGTTCGAATCGATCACTATGGTGGATCGATCTCCCGTTGCGGGATTGATCGTGAACATTACTCCCGCAGTGAAAGAACGCACCATCTTCTGCACTGCAACACTTATGAGCACCTTGGAATGATCGAAGTGTTTGTTTATTCGGTAGGATATGGCTCTGGGTGTGAAGAGACTGGACCAGCATTTGCGAATGCGGTCGAGCAGATCGTCCACGCCCCTGATCCAGAGATAGGTGTCTTGCTGTCCGGCGAAGCTCGCGTCGGGGAGATCCTCCGCAGTGGCCGAGGACCGAACCGCAACGGGGAGGGCAGGGCATCGTGTACGACGGGAGAGCACGCGGTAGTTGTCGGCGATCAGGTCTTCCAGAAACTCGGATATGGTCCCGGCTTCTATCCACCCCCGAATATCGTCCGAAGCGTTATGGATTTGTTCCACCATGGTTTCATCGAGGCCCTTGACTCGATCGATTATCTTGTCGGCGAGGCCGTTCTCACTCAGGAACATTTCGTAACTGTTCGTAGTAACGGCGAATCCCGGCGGAACGCAGATTTGGGCCTTGAGCAGCTCTCCCAGGCTCGCGCATTTGCCTCCAACGAGATTGATCATACTCAGGTCGCACATCTCAAAGGGAATGACGTATCGGGTAGTATCCATGGGTGGAATCCTCATTTTGTGCCGAACGCCGCCGAGTCCCGCGATCTATGGACTCTTAGTCAACCCGGAGGCGTTCGGATGCACCGGTTAATACCACTACGTTATTTGCCGCCAACAACGAGGTGTGTTACGAAATGATTTCGATTTCGCCTTTTGCTCCATCGAGTCTGATTCGCTGACCGGTCTTCAGTCGGGACGTAGCAGAGCCCGTTCCCACGATGGCCGGAAGGCCGTACTCACGGCACACGATGGCAGCGTGGCACATGACCCCGCCGACGTCGGTGATGGCCGCCTTGATCCTTTGGAAGGCAGGGGCCCAACTCGGCGATGTGGTCGGGGCCACCAGGATCTCGCCTTCCTTGAGCTCGTTGATCTCCTTGACGGTGCGGCAGACCCGCACCACGCCCTCCACCACTCCGGGAGAGCCGGGGAAGCCGATAATTTTGCTGAGATCGCCCTCAGTCACGGTCTTGAGCTTGGCCCAATGGGACATGGACTCGGACGTAATACCCCACAGCACGATGGTAAACGGCTCCGTTATCGTCTCGGGAACCGTCCCCATGGCGTCCGGCGGTGTCCATTGTCGGAACTTGTCCATGGTCGCCTTGCGCCAGGCTATCTCCTTGGGCCATACCAGCGGGCCTCGGCCTTTGGACCCCGTGGCCCAGGCAGTGACCAGATCCCAGAGGGCGTCCTTGATTTCCGCGCGTTTGAGGTACCAGACGTCTTCCACGTCCTCGATGAATTCATGATCCACCATGATTCTCGCAACTTCGCGCATCTTGTTCCAAAAGAGGCTGTGGAACCAGTGCTCCACGTAGAAAAGGTGGTTTTCCACGTAAGGGAAGACCGTCCTTGCCGTGCCCAGCATCTGGTCAAAAGTGGCCCGGTCCTCGTCGGACTTGAGGAGCTCACGGTAGCCTTCGGTCAGTTTGTCTCGTTGCGCAATGATCTGAGCCGTCGGTCGGTCGATGCCCAACCCCTGGCGCACCTTCTCGATATAGATCCGCATCGCCGAAATCGGAATGTCCAGGTCGTCGTTCCACGATCTGTCGTGGTGGTACCAGCCGGTTCCCGTCGATACGTGGAACCACGGCTCCCGAGCAGCCTGGAATGCTTCAAGCCATTTCTTGCCGTTTTCCGAAGCCTCCATGGCCTTGAGAACCGTTGCAGCGTCTCCATTCATGGCGATCTCGTCAACCCCCAGGTCTATAGAGAGCTTGGCAAGTTTTTTCAGCTCTTCATCAGGTCGATAGATGATGACGTCTATGCCTCCGACCATCTGGGTTATCTGCTGGAGGGGAATGTCCGGGAATGCCTTGGTACAGAAATCGACGAAGAAAACGTAGGCCGCATATCCCAGATTAAGGAACTCGAAGTGATACTGCCACGTCAGGATGCCCAGATCGATCAGCTTGTCGTAGGCGTTGAGAAGGGTGTATCCCGTGGAAATCCCTCTTCCCTCGGTCACGACTTCTTCGGCTTCCATCTCGGGGAGCACGGGGATGGTCAAATCGGAAAGCTCCTGAATAACGCCGCGCATCTTTCTTTCCCAGTTATCGTGGAGCTTGTCCCAGTTCTCGTAATAGTACCCCGCCCGCTTCATGAAAAGCTCGACCCTCTTGGGGATGGTCTCCGTGTCGGTAACGGGAACCGGCGTGATGTAGATGTAGCCGTTGTGAATCCTGTGATCGATTCCCATTGCCGGCGGAACGATGAAGATCCGGCTGTTGAACTGCGACAACGCAAGGAACCATGCCTCATCCCAGATGATGTCGAAGGGATACATGGGCTCGGGATAGTGCAGTCCGTCGTAGAACCAGAACATGTTCTCTTCGTACTCTTTTCGTTCCGGGTTATCAGTGCTGAACTGATAATGATACGGATACATCCGCTCCCATCCCTCTGTCCCGGGAATAATCTCAGCCTCGTGAGGACTGGGGAACTTAAGATCAGCCATCTCTCCACCTCCTGCTTTGTAGAATCCTGCGATTACATCCGGTCTGCAGCGACCGGACAACGAGACGGATTGAAAGTCCCTGTGCGGTTGCCGCCTCTCTTTTGCGGACCACCGCGGGCATTGCTCCTCCGATATGCTTCGATAGATCCTGACGCGAAGAGGTCGGTTAAGTAGTGCCTTTCCCCTTCCGTTCCGTTTTCATCAGGTGCATGGGGTTCGAACCCTCGATTCGTCTCACTTGATGAAGCCCTTGTGGATGCCGTTACCCGCTGCTTGAGCTTCGGCTCCCAAGGAAAGCGCCTGGTTCCGGGAACATCGAGATCAGAGATACCCGTGGGAACGGTCTTCGGTGACCGGTTCCCGTGTCGCGCCCGGTCAGTCCGAGACCGGCTCGCCGACGGGTCGTCCATTCTCGATTTCCAGTCTCCACCTCGTTCCGAACCCCACTGAGTTGTCTACGTAGCGGACGGTCGTCGGTCGGAACACGTACAGGGCAACTTTGCTTATCTTCGCGACGGCTTCTATCGATATTGACGCAGGATTGCTCAGGAAATCCCGAACAAACGGGTACCGTTTCAGGTAGGCAGCCGTGGCGCGACCCAATGCCACGGCACCTGTGATGGGCTGAACGTTCCCCTCCAGCTGGAGCCCCTTGATCTGTTGCCACTTCTCGTACTCGCCGTGTATGGCGGCTGCGGCACGAGGATTGCTCGCCAATACCGTCGAGTGGCGTGAGCGGGGCGATGAAAAGAAAATCAGGTCAAATCCCTGTCTTACGAAATATACGTCGGCAGCCCACGGTCGATCGTCCACGCAGCAGGCCAACGTC
This sequence comes from Desulfomonilaceae bacterium, assembly GCA_041741735.1. Lineage (GTDB taxonomy): Bacteria > Desulfobacterota > Desulfomonilia > Desulfomonilales > Desulfomonilaceae > JBGSJS01. Next base: position 158,425 of record JBGSJS010000002.1, read on the forward strand.
ATGGCTGTGACCGAATCCATGAGCTCAATGGCGACTCTTTCAAACTCTTCACGAGTCATCCGCCGGCCCAACGATCGAAAAGCCGGTGGCAGACTCCAAATTGATCCAAGGCTTTTCCGATGGTCTGATCTACGATGTCTTGAATGGTTTGCGGCTTGTGATAAAAGGACGGCACAGGAGGTAATATAACACCGCCCATCTCCGTGACTGCGGTCATCGCGCGCAGGTGTCCCAGATGCAAAGGCGTCTCTCGGGTCACGAGCACGAGTTTTCTCCTCTCTTTGAGAGTCACGTCCGCGGCCCGCACGAGGAGGTTGTCGTCGATGGAATGGGCTATCATGGAGAGGCTCTTCATGGAGCAGGGAGCCACTATCATCCCCTCCGTCTTGAACGAGCCGCTGGACACGGCCGCGGCGAGGTTATCGGGAGCATGAACAAAATCTGCGAGCTTTTCCACCTCCTCCGGCTTCGTACCGGCCTCCAGCTCCATGGTTACTCTCGCCCCTCGGGATATGATGGCATGAGTCTCGATCCCATCCACTTCCTTGAGGACCTGCAGGAGCCGAACGCCATAAATGGTGCCGCTGGCACCGCTGATACCCACGATGATTCTTTTCACAGACCCTCTCTCGGTTCCAGGGACGCACGGGTTTGCGGCCTTGCTTCCCATTTCAATCGTGATCTCTTAGGGTTGACGCTGCCGTTCCCGACGGAGCCGCGATGGCACAAACGGCACACTGCGCCACTCGCAAGTCAGCTAAAAAGACCGCTCGTGAACCACGCTTTGCTTTGCACGGACCGATTCCTCACGGCGCCTCACGGCTTGGCGGCCAATAGAGTTTCTCGGCTCACGACCCGGAGAGTCCATCCCCAGCGGAGAGGACGGACGTGAAAATGGTGATATAAATAATGGTAGTTCTCAGGTTACTAGTCCGCCAATCCGGAGCCCGACCCTATGACGCGGGCGGTCACATTAGGACGACGAAGAGTCGCAGGAAGAGTCTCAACCGAAAGCACACCTCAATGAAATTCCGTTCCGGAAGTTTCATCTTGTAATAATTAGAATTTTCGGGGACATCAGGAAAGAAGTCAAGTAAAAAAAAGTTATAGCTCTATAAGATCTACTTATACTATACTGACGCAGACCGGCCACAAAGACAGGGGATAATGAATCTCAAGCATCTGGAAACATTCCACTATTTTTGCCAGTCCCTGAGCATGTCCCGGACCGCCGATCAGCTCAGCGTCTCGCAGCCCGCGGTCTCCCAGCAGTTGCGGAATTTCGAGGCTGAGTGCGGAGTCAAGCTCTTTTATCGCGAGTCCAACCAGTTCAGGCTCACCGCAATGGGGGAGACCATTGCCCTCCTCAACAAGCGTATCTTCTCCCGGGTTGCCCAAATCGACGAGATGCTGGAAAAGGCACGGAAGGCCACTGAAGAGAGGCTTTGGATCGGTACCACCAAGGCGTACGCCCACACCGAGATGCCGGACCTCATCGCTCAATTTCAGGAGCGGTTCCCCAGGGTTCACGTGCGGTTAAGCGAAGGGAATTCCACCGATCTCATCAAGAGACTTCGCGGCCGCAAAGAAGATCTTGTGGTGGTGGCGCGAACCGAGTATGATACCGCGCTGCGGGCAGTTCCTTTTGCAAGGCCGGAGTTCGTTCTGGTGGCTCGTCCGGACCACCCTCTTGCGAAGAGGGGGACGATTTCCCTTGCCGCCCTCAACGGAGAATCCCTTATCATTCGGGAACACGGATCGGGCTCGCGGCACGCAATTCTCAGAAAACTCCAACAACACGGTGTGGCGCCCTCGGTAGTGGTAGAGTCCGAGAGTCTCACATTCATCCTCGGCTACATCGAGAGGAAAATGGGAGTTTCCTTCATCCTGTCTCATGAAATAGAGAAGGAGCTCGCCGAAGGAATCCTGAAACAAATCAGCCTCGAAGAAGGAAACATAATCTTCAAGGCCGACATCTTGACTCGCCGCGACGAGCCCATGTCCGCTCCGATGAGATACTTCCTTAAGATCGCAAGAAAGCGCTGAGCAGTTCGCCGCTTGATGGAACAGACCGGCAACCGTCCCGAGCAATCCTGGAGGGAGAAGTATGCGTTGTACCGTCGTGATTCTGGCAACCCTCGACACCAAGGGGGAGGAGGTCGGATACCTCAAAGATCTTATCGAAAAAGAAGGATGTGCCACTGTTGTGGTAGACGTGGGGACCCTCCACCCGCCGGCCGTGCCTGCCGACGTCGGCAGGGAGCAAGTGGCGGAGGCAGGGGGCTTGACCACGGAAGAGATTCTGAAGCGAAAAGACAGAAGACTGGCAGTCCAAACTATGACGGACGGGGCCGCCGCCATTGTGGCGGGGCTCCTCTCGAAGGGAAAGCTGTCGGGGATCATCTCCGTGGGGGGGGGAACCGGTACGCACATCGGAACCGGCGTCATGAGAACCCTGCCGCTGGGGATACCCAAGCTCATGGTCTCCACCGTGGCTTCCCGGGACATGAGCAAGCTTATCGGGACCAAAGACATCACCATCATGCATTCGGTGACCGACATCCTGGGACTCAATCCGATCACCAAGAAGATACTCTCCAATGCCGCCGCGGCAATTGTGGGGATGGCCCGAAGCGCGGGCGCCATTCAGTCGGAGAAGCCTATCGTGGGGCTGACCTCTTTCGGCTTCATCACCGAAGGGGCCATGAGAGTGAAACGGTCGTTGGAAGACCTGGGGTACGAGGTGGCTCCCTTTCACGCCAACGGGACGGGAGGCATGGCCCTGGAGGATCTTGTTGACCAGGGATTGATCGCCGGTGTGCTCGATTTTGCCCTCCATGAGTTTGCGGACGAGATGTACGGCGGGTACTGCGGAGACATCGGCCCGGGGAGGCTCGAATCCGCGGGAAAGATGGGAATTCCGCAGGTGGTGGTTCCCGGCGGTCTGGACTGCATTGTCTTGGAGTTCAACTCCCTGGAGACGATGCCTGAGGCGGTTAAAGGGCGCAAGGTCTTCTGGTACGATTTCCGGTCGGGAGTCAGGACGGACGCAAGAGATGCGATGAGGCTCGCTGAGAAGATTTCCGCAAAGCTCAACATGGCAAAAGGCCCAACCGTCTTCATGATTCCCCGTGTCGGCTGGTCCGAGGCCGATTCCCCTGAGGGGCCGCTCCATGAGCCGGGAACCAACGACATCTTCCTAAAGGAGTTGAAGCTCAGGCTGAGCGATCGAGTGGAGGTCGTGGAGGTAGAGGCACATATCAACGACGAGGAATTCGCTCGGGCCGTTTCGTCCAAGCTTGACGCCATGATGAGGAGATCCGGTTCCGGAAGGCAGCCGATTTCAGGATAATCCCGAACCGTCACAAGTCGTCACCCCGAGCGAAAGCCGGGGTCCAGAGTTTTCGGAAAGAACCTGGATTCCTGCCTCCGCAGGAACGACGGGGAAAGCGTTTGGCCATGGACGGATAAGTTGGTGGCGCCTCCAGAAAAGAAATGCGCGACCGAACTTATGAAATCGCACAGTTAGATCTCGAATCCCCGTTATGGGGCCGGTTCCGTCGTGACCCTATGGATGGCGACGCGATGCGGCTTCTGCTCCCAATCGGAGGCGCCGGGCAGGTACGGTCGCCAAGGGTTTCATATATCCGTCCCAGCCACTGCTTCATGAAGGAATTTTCGCTCTCGCTCTTTCTTCCGGATCTCCCTGTCATAAATTATTCATGACAGGGAAAGTCCGATCTGGTAGTCTGGAAATAAGGCCCGCAGAAGTGACCGGAAAACCATCAACCAATCCGCACAATTAAAGAGGGGGAGAAGAGCATGCCGGAAATCTCGCCTGCGGTGAAGGAGCTCACCGACTGGAAGCCTGACGAGACGAGTCCTCTCATGGAGTTGAAGCGCGCCTACTTCAAGGCACTCCCGGAGGTGTGCGTTGAACGCCCTCATCTCGTAACTGAGTATCACAAGAAATACGAGTTACTCGGCAAGGAACGGATCTCGGTTCTCGAGAAAGCAAAGGTTTATCGGGACGTTTTGGAGAATCGGGAGCCCGTGGTCAGGCACGTCTCGGCTCGGGGCCAAGGGATGAAGCCGTTCGTCGTTGCCGATTCGTCGCCCTTTGCCGGCTCCACCACGAGCAAATTCAAAGGCGTCGTGATTCACCCCGAGTTGGTCGGCCTCATGCTCTGGCCGGAACTGCTCACGCTGCCCGACCGATCGAGCAACCCATTCTACATTGAGCAGTCGGAAGGTAAGTCCGAGGTAGACCTTTTGAATCACGAAGTCTTTCCTCCCTGGCTCGACTACAACATTCTTGAGGTTACCAGGGACCGCTGCTTCAAGGACAATTTCGTAGAGCACGGGGTGAAGAAGTCTGCTCCCGAGATCGATCTCCTCCAGAACCTGGTCTTCTTCCTCACGAGCAAGCCTCTGTGTATCTCCCACACGATTCCCGACTTTTCCCGGGCCGTTTATGAGGGGCTCGATGCAGTGATTGCAGACGCGGAACAGCGAAAGGTGGAAACACCGGACCCGGCGAAGAAGGAATTCTACGAAGCCGTTACGGTGGTCCTCCAGGGGATCGTCAAATACGCGGAAAGACTTGCGGACAAAGCGGAAAAGCATGCAGCAGCCGAGCATGACCCTGTCAAGAAGGGCGAGCTCGAAGAGATCGCGCGAATCTATCGCAAAGTGCCGGGAAATAAAGCCGAGACGTTCCGAGAAGGACTCACCACGGTCTGGCTCTGCTGGATAGCCTGTCATCTGGAGAGCCCCAACGTGGGGCTCAGCCTGGGAAGACTCGATCAACTCCTCTACCCGCTCTACAAGAATGACGTGGCCAAGGGAATCCTCGATCCGGTGCGGGCTACGGAGCTCATTTGCTACCTGTGGCTCAAGATAGGCGACCACGTGCCGATCATGACCGAAACTGCCGAGCAGCTCTTCGGAGGCACCGGAGCGAATCAGGCCATAACCATCGGCGGAGTCGATAAGGAGGGAAAGGACGCGGTCAACGATCTCACCTACATCATTCTCCGGGCCACGGAGATCATGATGATGAGGGATCCGAACCTCAACGCCCGGTACTACGAGGGAAAGAACTCTCCCGACTATTTGCGGCGGTTGTGCGAGGCCAATGTGAATACCCGCGCCACCCCGGCACTTCACAACGACAAGGCCGTTATCCACGCGCTCATGGACAAAGGTGATTCAGAGGAGCAGGCACGGGATTACGGGATTGTGGGGTGCGTCGAGCCCATCAGTGCGGGACGGACCTATTCCCACAACGCGGCCATTCTCATCAATCTCACTGCGGCGCTGGAGCTGACCCTGTACAACGGACGGCATCGACATACGGGAGTAGGTCCCGACGGGCCCATCATCAGCCGTGAGACGGGAAATCCGGCAGATTTCACAACCTTCGCCGAGCTCAAGGAGGCTTTTGCTGCACAGGCCAAATGGTTGGCAGATAAGGCGGTCGATCTGAATAACCTGTTGGGCCGGACTCACCAGCGGATCTATCCGACTCCGATTCTGTCGTCACTCTTTGAAGGGCCCATGGACAAAGGAATGGACGTGATCCAGGGCGGAGCGACGATCAACGCGTCCGGCGCATCGATCATAGGACTTGCGGACGTGGCGGATTCGTTGAGCGCGATCGAGGCGATCGTCTTCCCGAAGAACGGGGCGCCAAAGAAGACCATTTCCGACATTCTCAACGCCATGGCGGACAATTTCGACGGAGGCACCGCAACCCGGGCCACTCACGCCATGATCGTGAAGAGCCCCAAGTACGGCAACGACGACCCGGCTGCTGACGCGAACGTCGAGTGGCTTGTGAAGTTGCTTGACGGCAGTTTTAGCAACAGGAAGAACTACCGTGGCGGGCACCACCGCGTGGGGTACTGGACCATGACCATCCACGCGGGGATTGGAAAACTCATCGGCGCGTTGCCCAGCGGCCGCAAAGCCGGCGAGAATCTTGCCAGCGGCATCACCCCGGTTTCCGGCGTTACTCCGACGTTGACCAAGGCGCTGAATTCTGTGGCGGGCCTTCCCTCGGAAGCTCTTTCCAGCGGTGTAGCGCTCAACCTCAAATTCACCCCGAACGACGGTCCCAAGGAGAAGCTGCTGGATGAGCTCGTCGCACGAGTAAAGGCCTTTGTCCTTGAAGGCGCACGCGAGACCGACAAGACAGGCGGCATGGAGATCCAGTTCAACATCACCGATCGAAAGATCTTTGAGGGGATGGCGCGCGATCCCAAGGCCTTCATAGAGGCTCATCCCGAGGTGCAGGACCTCCTGGTGAGAGTTTCGGGATACACTGCTTACTTCAAGGATTTGAGCCCCCAAATGCAGAAGGAGATCATTGAGCGTACCCAGTACAAGCTCTCCACAGGAGCCGCCGAAACCTTTCTCCCGTACGTGCCGCCGACTCCGCCTGCCCCGATTTTCAATCCGGGGGATCTCATCGCTCGGCTCAAGAAGTTGGCACAGGCTCAGCCCAACCCATGGCTGGCGGGGCTCACCGAGAATCTGATCCAAGGTCTCACGGACCATTTTCTTCACCGGTTGCTGCAGGCGATGGACATTTCTTTCCATCTGTCCCAATCCTTCGTAGGCAGGATGCCACCGCTGGACTCGATACTCGGAGGGTATCATAGAAACATCAAGGGGTTTAAGGGCAGGTACCTTTTCGAGACCAGGAATGGGGCAAAGGAAGGGGTCGTCTTCGAGCACGACCGAATGAAGGTCCTGGACAACGGCATTGATGATTGGAACGTCAAGGTCACGTTCAAAGACGATTGGGCTTTGTTGGGCTTCCTGGTGAAGGGGAGTCAGGGCGACGTTATGGACGAGCTTCTGGGCCACAAGGTGGAGGCCCAGGGAAATCTGAACTATCTCATGAAGTTCGGATTCATGGCTCGCGACCTGCTCATGAGATTCGGTCTCATCGAGCGGGCATAGGATCGTGAGCCGTCGTCCCCTCGTCGCGGACGTCAAAAGAGATAGCCTGGAGGACGGCCCTGGCATCAGAAGCGTTGTCTTCTTCAAGGGTTGTCCTCTCAGGTGTGTCTTTTGCCACAATCCGGAGACCCAGCGACCGGGCATCGAGATCGGTTTCTTTCAGCGTGATTGCATCGGATGCGGGGAATGCCTGCGCTCATGCCCGCGCTCCGCAGTGGATTTCGCCCTTCCCGGACGCATCGTCAGAGAGCGCTGCGATCGGTGCGGCCTCTGTGTGGAGAACTGCCCCGGAACGGCCCTTCGGAAAATCGGCACTTATTATTCGGTGGAGGAATTGCTCGGCATTCTTTTGCGTGACGAGCTCTTCTACCTCCACTCCGGAGGCGGGGTGACTCTCTCAGGGGGTGAATGCACCCTCTATCCCCATTTCCTCGAAAGCCTCCTCAAAGGCCTGAAGGCCTCAGACATTCATGTGGCCATCGAGACCTCGGGCCATTTCCCGTACGATCTCTTCCGGCGTAAGATCCTCCCGTACCTCGACCTCATCTATTTTGATATCAAGCCTATCGACCCGGTCGGGCACCGGAAATGCACGGGCAGATGGAACGATCTCATCCTGGCCAACTTTCGGCGCCTGATCGGAGAAAGGGGGGTGAAGGTGGTTCCCCGCATCCCGCTGGTCCCCGGGATTACCGCCACGGAAGAGAACCTTTCCGCGGTCGGCAGGTTTCTGCTGGAATGCGGAGCGACGTGCTTGAAGCTCCTCCCGTACAATCCCATGGGCCTGGACAAGTACGAAAGCATCGGCAGACCACGCCCCGATCTGCCGGAGACTTTCATGAGCCAAGACGAGGAAGAAGAGGCCCGCAGGATCGTGAGGGAAGGATTTCCGGAGTTATCAGAGGATGAGGAGTAATGACCACGAAGACGCAAACATATCCAATTGATGATTTCTCAACTTCGGTTTTGGCTTCCTGATCTGATGAGCAAGGAGGTGCGCGGCACCGGGAAGGGCAAGAAGGTCTTTGGCTGCTTAAGGTCTATGCCCTGAAAGGGCAGACCAACAATAGCCGCAGGTTTCAACCTGCGGAAAGCCGGTATCAACAAAGACAGGTTTGGACGCTAACGGGGGCCGGCAAAGGCATTCGAGAAGACGTTTGTTGGACGACCCTTTCAGGGTCGATTCAGAAGGTTGGATAGGCGGCCCTGTGTCCCGTAGGTTGAAACCTACGGCTATTCACAGTCTGCCCCTGCGGGGCAGAAATCTCCCAACTCCCGGAGTGGCGCACCGCGTATAGCTATGGGTTTAACCCATGGATGAGAACACGACAGGATGACAGGTCTCTTTCGTGAAGCGCAGCGAAGGAGTACCGTGCGACGGCGGGTTGGTGTTCGCCTACCAACTTCATGGGGAGCTGCGCGGTGATCGGCCGGTCTTTTGATTGTGGATGGAAAAGAGCGAATGAGGGCTTTCCACAAGCAACCCGGGTACCCAGCTGTGCACCGAACCTGGATCAATCGAGATCTCGCTCTACTGCCTCTTGCTTCAAGCGTTCGGGCGACAACAAGACTTCCGTCACTTCCTGGCCGGCAAGGGCTTGGCAACGTTGCCGCATTTCGTCATGCCACCGAACATAACCGGACGAGGGAGCCAGCTCTGCAGGCCTGAATCTCTTGATCATCAGATCCATGGCTCCAACAAGGAAGTAACTCGTCCATGTCGCATAGCGATACAAGTTCCTACAGGATCGGAGCGATCGAATCGTGTACTTGCCGCCGCGCTTTCCAATGACATAGCGTTGCGAATCGCCACCATGGGCAGTGCGTGACCAGTCTGTGTAAAACAGCTCGTAGAGATCTTCTCTGCCAACCTCCCTCGCAAGCTCTCGCCTACTATTTGGGCCCTTAAAGAGCTGATACCACTCGGACGCCTTGGGACGCTTACTGTGGTGCTCTTCCACGATTTCAGCCATCTCGTCGGATTTCAGGTTTCTCTCCATCTCTTGGATGATTCCCTTCACGTCAGGCAAGGGGCCCAAGTTCAGAAGATGCTGTTTCAGCATTTCGGGAACGTTGCTTTGGGGCTGGGGAATCGGATCAAGGAGTGCATATCTTTTGATGTCCTTCCTTCTCTCCATATACATCCAGCTTCTCGACTTGCGAGAGTATTCCGCTTCATCTTTGGACGTAAGAACGTATTCCATGGAAATAAACGCCTCAAATAAACTACGGAGTAGCGGCAAAGCCGGTTCGCAACAGGATGCAGAAAGCAGAACGTGGATGCCGTCAGCCATTTCGATCACGTGATGAAAGAGGACAAATACCGGCAGATCACCATCGTTCCCATGATTTCCACATCGTCCGTAGACCCAAGTCGCGTAATTGCGCACCTCTTCAAGGAAAGGACACGCATAGTCTATGAGCTCCCTCGCATTCACAGCCGAGAAGTCGACGTTAAGCATCTTTTTCCATGGGGCAGTCACGGGTTCGGCCTCCTCGTGAGTTTACAGTATCCGTAGTCTTTCCGACTGCCTATACAATGTTCTTCGGGTTGTCAATGCCTGGTTTATGGTGAGCTGTAGAAAGCAAGCGTTAGGAACGATGCCGAGGGCTTCACTGAGCACGCTTTTGTTGTCTTTTGGGGGGTGATGAGCGGCGAGTCTTCATGAGTGAAGCCGCGGGTGTTCTCGATGAGTAAAGGGTGGGTTTTGCAGATACCAATCTAGAGGTTCAGGCAAGAGCCGGCGGCTGCCGCCTCTTGCCCGATCCTTATGCTACTTTACGAAAGAACTACCAGCGGGATCTTCCACCGCCGCCGCCGCCACCGCGATTGTCGTTCTTGGGCTTCGCTTCGTTCACCTTAAGGCTTCGGCCGCCGAGATCTTTGGAATCGAGCTCCTGTATGGCCTTGAGGCCCTCTTCCCGGTTGGTCATTTCGATGAATCCGAATCCCCTGGACCGGTTTGTGAACTGGTCGACGATCACTTTGGCGGACTCCACTTCTCCGTAGGCTGCGAACAGGCCTCTGAGATCTGCCTCGCTGGAATCGAAGGACAGGTTTCCAACATAAATGTTAATACTCATTCTCTAGCTCCTTTAGAAAAGCACAAAACGCGGCTTGCGAGAGTGCGTTGACAGATACGAACAGCGGCTGTTTGTGAGCGGGGATAAACCGGATTGAATTACGGCGTGAAGTCCGCGACACGGGGGCCTATGTTCAGGGATCTTAATCCTTGCATGACGCCCGTAGTCCTTGAAAAGAGGTCGACTGGAGAAACACAAGTTAAGGTTCAATTTGAAGCATAAGCCAGGAAGCTTTGCTTGTCAAGCGATTCTAGAAGGGCCCGTCATTTCTTTTTTATTGTTGCATTATATCAGAGACCTATGCTCGTTCCTGTTGGCTGCATCTTTCAATCCCGCGGCATGAACGTGGGGGATGCCGGCAAGGTGCGAGCTTCGACAGTATTTTCTTGCGCTTCACGGCCTCTCAACCCACCGGCGCACGCGCCCACGATCGGATGACCTCGATCTCTTCGTCGGGTATGCGCAGAAACTTGAGCAGGCGGAGGTGCTTCTCGGGGGCCAGACGCTCGAACTCGATGTGCCACCGCCGCATATCTTCTTCGGTGAATCCGGATGCGGCCAGCAAAGAAACCCAGGTCTCCTTGTTCATGACCGTGATGCGCTCGAAAAGGCTGTTGTTCTTCAAGAGTCCGATGATGAAGTGCTGCTGGTGTCGGAGGCGGTCGATGTCTTCGTTGAGCTCGTCGAGCCTCCGCTCCAGAATGGCTGCCAGAGAGCTTTCGGGTGATTCCAGCACACGGCGTATGTCCTCCAGGGGGAGACCGGCCTTGCGGTAGAGGCAGATCTGCTCCAAACGTTTGGTGTCGTCCTGTGAGTAGACCCGGTACCGTCCTTCCGTGCGCGATGCCGGGGTGAGCAAACCGAGGGAGTCGTAGTAGAGGAGGGTGCTCCGCGACAGCCCGAACTTCTTTGCCAATCTTCCGATGGTATACACGAGGGCTACCCTCCCGGGGGCGAAAGAGGATTCTCGAGGAGAAGCCGGAGGAGTCCTTCGGTGCGAAGAATCCTCCAGCCGTCTCCTCCTTAATGACCTATACCGTGCACGGATTCTTTCATGAGCATCTTGCCGGTTCGGCAATAGTGTTCGAGTGATGCAAACACCCCGCTCATCAAGGGTTCATGGGCCTTGGCCTCGTATTGTTCGAGAAAGGCATTCCCTTTGTCAGTCAATCCCGTGAAGGTGTTGGTGAATCGGACATCGGAAGAGTCCTCGCCGCTCTCCTCGACCTTGATGTCGAGCTTCATCACATGAGAATCAGGGCTCACGGCAACGAACTGGATCGCGTACTGCTCCGGCTCGTATCGACTCACCACCCACACTTCTTCAACCCCACGGGGAAATGCCGTGGTGAAGATACCGTTGTTTTCGGCCACACCCGTGTCGGAATAGATCATCCGGCAGGTCCATCCATCTATCCAATCATATTCCCGAACAGGGCACAAGAGCGGGAATATCTCTGCGGCAGATGCGGAAATCCTGTGTACACTCTCCTTGATGGTTCGTTTTGCCTGAAAATTGCTCATAGTTCGGTCTCCTTTATCACTCCGTTGTTCCCCCCTCGATTGGACAAGCTGAACTATGAAGCTATAGACAGGTCAAGCAGTTTTTCTCCGCCGTCGGCGTTTGCGCCGGGTGCATCAAAGAGGGTGAATACAAAATTCGCCCCTACGCACATGGTTTGATTCCTGTCCTGTAGGGGCGATCCTTGTGATCGCCCGGAGGGTCACCGATTAATCGAAACCACCCTGCCAGGGAGGGATGCCCACCGAACTGGGTTTTCTTAAATTCGCGAGCATTGAAAAGCCTGGCTGCCACGACCAAGTCTTCGTACGATTCGAATTGCCGTCGCTTTCTTCGCAACCTTTTACATCGCCAAACGGTTCCACCTTCTGAGGTATTCAAAGGCCTCCCGGGCAGCTTCCGCTGCCGCGTGCTCGTAGGTGTAAAGCTCCACGGTGACAAAGCCGGTGAAGCCGATCTCTTCGATGGTGTTGAGCACGTCCGGCAGGTTGATGGCTCCGTGGCCGAGCATAAGATGGTGGTGCTCCCGACCGGCCGCGATATCCTCCAGGTGAATGTGGTGAATGATATCGCGCATGCTGACGAGCAGGTCCGACGGGTCTTCACCGACGCAATAGAAATGCCCCACGTCGAAGTTTATACCGAACACCTCCGGGTCCAGCTCGTTAAACAGATCGAGGAATTGCCGGCTATTCTCGATGAGCAGGCCCGGCTCGGGCTCGATGAGGATACGGATGCCTTTCTCTCGGGCTCTCGCCTCAACAGCGCCGAGTCCCTCTTTGAAGAGTCGGAGCCCCTCCTCCCTGGTCATGCCTTCGAGGGGACCCCCCGGCTCCGTCGAGATGTTCGCGGCCCCAAGGTTTGCCGCCAAGTCGATGCATCGGAGGGTGTAATCGACTCGTTTGGCCCTCAAGGCCGGATCCTTTTCGATCCACGAGGGATGGTACGTGTCGCCGTCCGCGTGGTGCATGAAGGCATTGATGTTGGATATCTGAAGGCCGTGGCTACTGAGGGCCGATCGAATCTTCCGCACGTCCTTTTCGGTCAAATGGAGAGGAAAGGCGTGGGGCACATCCGCCATGATTTCGATACCCTCGTACCCGATGGCGGCAACGATGGCTATGGCCTCCAGAAGGCTGTATCGCAGGAAAGCGTTGGAACTGAAAGCCGGCTTCATCCTCTTACATTCCTTTCAGCGGGCGGTGCTGCCGGAAACGTCTTAGGTGACGCAATGCCTGTTCGGCCGCCTCGCCGGGTTTGTGCGGGTACGTGTAAAGCTCCACGGTGGAAAACCCGTCGTATCCGTGCTCTGCCAGGAGCCGGAAGAGCAGTTCGAAGTCCACCTCTCCTTCACCGGGGATGAGGTGGTAATGCTTCCGCCCGCGAATGTCCTCAACGTGTATGTGGAAGATCCTGCCATCCAGTGTTTCCATGACCGTCCTCGGGTCCTCGCCGAGCACATGGCTGTGCCCCAGGTCGAGGTTTGCCCCAAGAGCCGGTGAAGGCATACGATCGATCAGGGTCGCGAGCTCTTCGCAACGTTCGACGAGGAGACCGGGCTCGTATTCGATCCCGATGCGGATCGATCGCTCTTCAGCGTACCGAAGAATCTCGCTCAACGAATCACGAAGGAAATCCAGCGACCTGTCCGGTAGACAGCCCGGTACGGACTTCCCCGAGGTCACGCTTACACAGGGCGACGACAGCTTCTGCGCTATGTCGATACATTTCTTGGTGTAATCGATCCTCCAGCGTCTCAAAGATCCGTCCGGATGTGAAAGAGACGGCTCGAACAGCGGCTCCCAGAAGTCTCTCCCGTAATAGCCGACCGCTGTGTTGGCATTGATGTTTGCAACCTTCAGCCCGGTACTATCCAGCACGCCCTTCAAATGGTCCAGATCCGATTGGGTCACCGAATCCGCATAGAGATGAGGAGTGTCGGCCAGCAGCTCCACCCCCTCGTACCCGACGGAGGCAATGCGCTCGACAGCCTCGGTAACGGTATGCCTCACAAAGGCGTTCGTGCTGAACGATAGCCTCATGCCTCCACCGACCGGGAGTTAACCGGTTGCTTGGCCCGGTTTGCATACTCCATCAGCATGCCGAACTGCTCGTTTAACCTATGTTCGGCCACCCCAAGGGGATTCTTGAAGTACGAGGCCAGGTGAGGCATGAGACCGGCTTCGCCCCTTCTCTTGGCCAGTTCCGCAAGCCGGACGAGATCCAGGACGAGAGGAGCCGCGAGCAGGGAATCGTACCCCTGCCAGACGAACTGAAGCGACATCTTGGATCCGAGGAATCCCTTGAAATGAACGAAATCCCATGCGGTTTTCTGATCGTTCAATGAGGGTACGTAGTTGATGTGCACGCAAGAATGGGGCTGATAACCGAGAATCTTCCCGAGAACCACGTCTTTGGTCTTGACCTTGGACTCCTTGTTTTCCGGATGATTCAGAATGAGACCGTCCATATTTCCCAGAATGTTGAATCCTTCCCAGCTCAGAACCTCCATGTTCCGATACAGGAACATGGGAGCCAAAACCGATTTCACGAGAGTTTCCCCTGTCTTGCCGTCGCTCCCCATCACCGGTACCCCCTTGCGCTCGGCCAGCTCCACCATGGCGGGAAAAAGGGCACTGTTTGACGGCGTAAAATTAATGTACGGACATCCCGCCTGAATTGCGGCGTAAGCGTAGAGGGTGCCGGCACGTACCGACTCGCGGCGGTCACGATCGAGGCAAGCCTCAAAAGCCTGAAGATTTGCGTGCTCTTCACCGAGCTCCAACAAGGGCTCGGTGGAGGCGAGATTCACCACCACTATTTCACTGAGATTCTTAGCCTTCTTGAATTCTTCCAGATCTGCGGCCAAGCGCTCGATCTCATCTCGAATCGTGCTTTCGCATACCGCCGAACCCGAGGCAAGGCGCTCGATGGCCTCTCCGCAATTCACCGTCGTCCCCTGCCGTATATGGGCCTCGATCAGCTCGAGATCCTCCCGGGCGCTCTCCACGAGCCGGGAGTCTATCCCAACTCCTTCCCGGGCGAGGTTGGAGGCAATCTCGCAGAGACTCCCCCGGCGAACATCCGAACCGCCGAATTCCAATGCATCAAAGGGAGCGAGTCCGAGCTCCGAAAAATGTTCGGTCGCGGTGATCATGCCGGTCGTGTCGCAGAGTCCCTTTCGCAAGGAAAGGGCTCCAAGCATCACGGTAATTGATATGGACCCGAGCGCGCCGACCAGCCAGACCCCGATCTTCTTTTCATTCATTACGAACCTATACCTCATGCACTTCCGTTTAAGCACCGTCGGTTAATTTCTCTCATTCCCGGCCAAAATACCAGAGGGAATTTGCCCGGGGGCGGTGACCGCATTGTACCGATGCGGGTATGAGTGAGGAGTACGTGACGATCCGAACGGTTGTCGTCGCGGGCAAGTCATTTCCGTTCCGAACGGCACCGCCTGACTTCGTTTCTGAGGTCCGCTCGAAACGGAGATCGGCCGGCTCCCTGCTCTGACCGTGCATGGCCGTTAGACTGATACTCCGGGTAGGCAATCATTATTTTTTTGTGAATATTGGGATCAGGGCTTGCTACCTCATCTCCGATGATTGAAGATATACTAGGGTTATTGGAACCCTGATTAAAGGAGGGTAGCATGGCAGAGTTCAAGGCTTCCGGACCACAGATTGAAGTCCTGGGAGAAGTGATCCAGGCGTTCCTCGACGGTTTCCCGACGGGAACGGAAGCGGTGGGAGCGCGGATTTTAGAGAGCCACGGGATCACAGATCTCCGTCCCGGACAATGGTGCCGGTTACAATCGTTTCTGGATGCGATGAAAGAGATCGGGGACAAGCTCGGGTCCCACATGCTCACTCGTATTGGAGCCCAAATAGCGTCAAACGCACAACTTCCCCCGGGACTGGACTCCGTGGAGAAGTGTTTGGAGTCGGTTGACGTTGCCTACCACATGAATCACAGAGGCGGAGAGATAGGGCGCTATCACTTTACGTTGGAGGCATCGGAAGGAGGTCTGCAAAGAGGTAAGATGGTATGTCCCAACCCGTACGGATGCAGTTTCGATAAGGGCGTTGTCGAGGGATTCGTTGCACGATTCAGTACAGACGGCTCGGGCGGCGCTTTGGTGCGCCATGACGACTCTCAGCCGTGTCGACACAAGGGAGGAGATTCCTGCACGTACCTGGTTGCCTGGAAGTAGCCGAAGGCCTCTCTTCAGCCTACGGTAAGTAAAGTAAAGGGTGGCGAACTGCTCCCTTGCAGTAGTAGAGGCTAGATTAGGGCAGGGGGTACCTCATCCTTCAGGTCGTTACCGGTCGGCTCTGCTGCAAACCCCCGGCCTCTGACGTCGAAGGGCATGTGCCTGACCGCCAACGTTCATCGCTGTATGAGGCATGCTTTTTGCGCCCAACGCACTGCCTCCGTTGGGACGGCAGGCGTGCCTCAGACGGCAACTCGTTGGAGGTCCAAGTATCTATTGTTGAATCGCTCTCGGGCATGACGGCGTTCCGGCGCAGGCAGCGATAGCGCAGACGTGCCTAAGCTTGAGCCCTCCTCATTTCGCCGTTCCGATTCAGCAGGGCCGTGATCTCCCGGTCCCCTTTGTTGGTTGCCCTCATCAATGCGGTATTGCCTTGGTTATCGCGGATTTCGGGATCGGCGCCCGCCTTCAAAAGCATGCCGGCAGCGTCTACATGCCCCTTATGGGCGGCCTTCATGAGAGCGGTGTTACCGTAAACATTCGTAGCGTTTACGTCCGGTCCCGCCTCCAGGAGGAGCTGCAGAATTCGGATATTGCCTCGGAATGCCG
Source organism: Desulfomonilaceae bacterium (assembly GCA_041741735.1). Classification (GTDB taxonomy): domain Bacteria; phylum Desulfobacterota; class Desulfomonilia; order Desulfomonilales; family Desulfomonilaceae; genus JBGSJS01. Next base: position 174,825 of record JBGSJS010000002.1, read on the forward strand.
CCTTCATAAGCGCAGTGTTGCCGAATCGGTTCTTGGCATCCACATCCGCTCTCGACTCCAGCAAGAGCATGACGACCAGAAAGAATCCACTCTCCGCGGCCTTCATGAGGGGGGTGTCGCCGTTCTTGTCCGCCTCGTTGGGGTTGGCGCCATACTTCAACAGAGACTCGACGATTTCAGGCTCGTCCCTGGTTGCTGCCAGAAGGAGCGGGGTGTGTCCGTCAACGTTTTTCGTGTTTGCGGCAGCACCGGTTTCCAGGAGGAGTCCCACCACGTCCGTGTGGCCGGCGCCGGCGGCGAGGAGAAGTGCCGAGTTTCCCTGTGCGTTCTCGGCATTGACGTCCGCACCTCGTTCAAGGAGGAGCCGCGCTACGGCCGGGTGACCCTTGAAAGCGGCACGCATAAGCGGTGTGTTTCCGTGCTTGCTCACAGAATCGACGTCTACTCCCTTATTCAAAAGGAGTTGGACCTGATCGAGCATTCCACGGCCTGCAGCCTTTGCCAGAGCTTTGATTCGCGCTTGTTCGTAAGCAGGGCCGTTTCTTGTCTCGTTGCGGCTGAAGCCGAGAGTCTCGGTCTCGGTCGGTTCGGTGGAGGAAACCGCGTCGGCCGGAATGGCCGCAGGCGCCGGCGTGACCGATGCAACAGCCCCCGGTTCGGGACCGTCGGTCTCTTTCGAGACGAGTCCCCGCGATGTGACGTCCGAGCCGCGAGCCGCGAGGAGTCGGGCCACATCCTGATGCCCCGCCGAATAGGCCCGGAAGAATGCATTTGCTCCGCTTCGGTCCACGGCGTTGACGTCTGCACCGCGGTCGAGGAGGAGTTGCACCACATCGAGCCGTCCCAGAGAAGCGGCCGCCAACAGCGGGGTAATGTCTTCATCGTCATTACCGTTGACGTTGGCTCCACGGTCCAGCATTTCCCGAATTCGCTCAGGCGACTGCTCTCGAACTGCCGAAACCAGTGCGATATCGTTTGAGGCAAAAGCCAGACCGACCTCCTCCGGATTTTCCGACGGGACTTCCTTGCGGTCCGGGGCGTCAATGTTCTCCATGAGCATCTTCAGATCGAACGTTGAAGTAATGGTATCGCAATTCCAACACTGGTCCTGACCGTCCGGAAAAGGCTTGCCGCAAATCGGGCAGTTGAGCACGGTCTCTCCGTGATCGGAGAAAGCCCTCATCAAGTCGCTTTCGGAAAGCGCAGTCCGCTCGAACAGCTCCATCTCGGTAATCAAGCCGCTATGAGCCAACCTCTTCAGTAAATACTGCAGCACGCCGGCGGTTACGTCGTACTTCTCCCGGAGTTGTTCGTCGCTCAACCCCGCACGGACGTCAATCGCCAACTCCTGTGCAGGAATTCTACGCTTCTTTCGCAATGGTCTTCTCCGGATGAGTCGGGACTGAGGAAAATCTTGCTTCGAGGTGCGGGGAAAGCTGTGGCGGTCTCCACCATCGGAGAACAGCCCCGGCACCGCATGGACAGCAGGTAAGAATATACAAGAGTCCCACCCCAAGCGAAACGGTGATCGATGGGAACTGTGGGACAAGAGCACTGATTACAACCGACCTCGGCACATGTCGTCCGTGGCAACACCCCCGCGAAAGCATCTTCGCACTTGCCCGGACCAAGTGAACCTTGCCGAAGGTACCGCCCGTTGCTCGTTTTGTCCGTTCCCTTACTACGCTTGTGACCTAAGATACAGCAATATGCGGGAAATTTCAAGGAAATTTCCAACTCTCCATCAATCATCCAGGTGAATGAGAGGAGAAGCGTTCCGAGCACACCGGTCCTCCCGAGCGAAGCGAGACAATCTCCTAGCGTTGACATTTCCTCAATGATGTCCGATCGGTACTTACATGGCGAACGTGAATGTATCTGCGCTCGGTGATGTTTGCCTGCTCACCGGTCCATTGGCGCCCCTCACATCCGGCGCCGTTACACCCAAAGTCGCCCGTAGGCGTCATCTCGCCGCAACGGGCTGTGTTGAAAGAAGGTGAAATGTGTTGCGCCTCGCCGAGCAAGCGGCTGACGGGGAATCATTCTGCTTGCTTTCACCCGGTTGTCGTCGGATAGTGGAAAGGCGGAGCACGGGGAGGTGAAGCCTCGACCGGTTCTCTCGGGCTAGCTTGTTCGGCGGCGTCCTTGGTGTTATTATCGGGCCGATAGCCAAACTCGAGGCCGGCCTCTGAAGAGACGGTCGTCAATCCGGATTGTGCTATCGTCAAGATTACTCCACCGACGAAGGGTGTAGACCGACGAATCTTATTCCAGGAAACCCCCGGAGCGCTTCCGCAACAGACACCTTGATATCGGTCCGGAGACTGCACCATGAGGCTACTACTCGCTGAGGACCACCCCGTAACCCGCAAGCAACTCGAGGTACTGCTCGTTTCCTGGGGACACGAGATCGTGATCTGCACCGATGGCGCCGAAGCACTGAACGTTCTCATGCAGGAGGGCTCCCCGCGATTGGCGATCCTCGACTGGGTGATGCCGGGAAAGAACGGAGCCGAGATCTGCCGGGAAATAAGAACGCTCAAGAACCGGCCTTATGTTTACATTATCTTGTTGACTGCCAAGAGCGGCGAAGAGGACGTTATCGAAGGTTTCGAGGCCGGAGCCGACGATTACATCGTCAAGCCGTTCGTGCCCCACGAGCTTCGGGTTCGCATCAGGGGAGGAGAGCGGATCGTCGAGCTCCAATCACAATTGATCGATGCTAAGGCCCACCTGGAGAGCGTCAACGAGAAGCTTCAGCGGGAGATCAACGAGAGGAAGAGCGTTGCGGAGCAGCTCAGACGAGCCCACGACGAACTGGAGAAGAGAGTGGCCGAACGAACGGCGGACCTCTCCATCGCCAATGCAAGGCTCGAGGATGAGGTTGCCCAACGCAAGTGTGCGGAAGAGCTAATCAGGGCCTCTCTCAAGGAAAAGGAAGTGCTGCTGCAGGAGATCCACCACCGGGTGAAGAACAACCTCCAGATAGTCTCGAGCCTCCTGGCTCTCCAATGTGACAGGGTGAACGACCCGACTGTGGTCGATGCGCTCAAGGACAGTCGCGGTCGTATACGATCCATGGCTTTGATCCACGAACAGCTCTATCGGTCAGACGATCTGTCGGGGATAGACTTCAGCGCTTATCTGAAGGAACTGGCAGCGGTCCTTGTGCAGATGCATTCTCACAAATTGGCTCCCATAACGGTCAAGACCGAAGGGGATAAGGTCTTGCTGGGCATAGGAGTGGCCTTGCCGTGCAGTCTCATCGTCAACGAACTGGCCTCCAATGCCATGAAGCACGCGTTTCCCGACGGACAGGAAGGCGAGATCCGCATCGCATTTCGCCGGGATGGAGACGACGGGTATCTCCTCTCCGTAGCGGACAACGGTAAAGGGTTGCCGGAAGGTTTTGATTTTCGCGCATGCAGCTCTCTCGGCCTCCAGTTGGTGTCCAACCTGGCCGAAATACAATTGGCGGGACGACTGGAAGTACTCACCCAGGGGGGTACGGAGGTGCGCGTGTGGTTTAAGGATCGAGCCAAAAAGAAGAGACCCAGCCTTGACGACGACCCGCCGGAGAGTTGTCCGGCAGATACTCACTCGTAGAGATGCGTTTTCCGGCTCGGTCATCATTGCAGCGCAAAGCATGGCGGGAAGGAAATTCGTAATAGGGCGGAAGGGGGGGAGATTGCGAAGAGCTTTGGTGTTGAAACCGGCCGGCATAAGGTGTTTCCTGCTGCTCTTGCTCTCGGCCTGCGTGTCGGGGTGCTCGTACTACGCGACATCCTATGAGCTCACTTTCTCTCCCGACGGTTCGACCGTCGCGCTCGTGAGGGCAAAGAAATGGGACCTGCCGCTACCGCCGGAGATGCCTACGTTCTTTGTCAGCGTGTATCTGCGGTGGTGCGATCTGAATAAAGGGGTGAGGTGTAGAACCGTTGAGCTCGACACCTCGGGGCCGAACAGCAGCCCTTTTGACGAAAGTGCCGTTCGTCTGCGCTTCTCTCCTGATTCTAAACACCTGGCGGCAACAACCCCGCTCCGGCTCCTCGTCGTAAACTGCGGATCTCGGAAAATAATGCAGTTATCGCGAACGGGAGAGACCGTCACGGCATTCGGGTGGCTCGGAAACGACGAAATAGGATATGTGGTGCAGACGACCAAAGAGGGGAAAGTCAGTAAACGCACCGATCAGGCCTTCTTCCGCCAGAAGACGCACTCAGGGCCGGAGGCTCGGGTGGAATTCTACAAAGAGACCGGCTTACGTTACACGCCTTTGGAGTCTTGGTCACCTGATGGGCGATTCGTCATATTCCAGAATGGTTATGGCAAGCCCGTGCAACTGCTGAACGTGGCCGCCGGCACCGTCAGCTCGTTCGGTCCGTCCAAGAGCTCGTACGGGAAGTTCTCGTGGAGGCCGGACGGTTCAGCGGCCCTTTGTGCGTTCAGTGGCTACAAGCAACCGATCCGCGTTCTGGTGATGTACCTCCCCTCCGGTGAGATCCTGGACGTGACAAAGCAATTTACCGAAGCGTTTCAGACAGAGCAATCCAATTCGCTGCCTAGCTTCCAGGCGCTCTGGACGGCTGACGGCGAGTACATTATTGTCCATGACTACCCAGGCCTGGGAGGATGCCTCGTTCGACCGCGACCGTGGGAAGTGATTCCGCTCACGAAACGGCTTCTCCATCGGTTGGGTAGGACTGATCACAAATGGCCCCACAACAACATCGTTCGTTTTCCGACCCCGGGCTGGGTAGGCGTCTGGGTCGACGGTCAAACGTACGCTGTGGACTACGAGGCTAAGACTCCGATGCCCATCGGAAGCACCCGGAATTGGCTCCCCGGATGGATCCTTACCCCGGACGGAAAGAGAGCGGTCACAGTCAACGGGGAAGGCGAGCTTGTCGTTCTCCCCATCACATTGCCTTCTCATCAATAGCAAGAACGCAGGGGGAAGCGTCCGGAGTCCGTCATTTTGTTGCGACGATTTTTGGTGAAGACTTTTAGGAGGATGACGATGAAATGCTTTTGGGGGTCGGCTGCCATGCCGGCGATGTTGTTTGTTTTGGTGTTTTCGGCTACTGCCGGCGTGAAAGGGACCGGAAAGAGCGGAGAAGTGTTCGAGAGTCCGACACTTGCAAGCAGTATTCCCTCTGAGACTCCTGCCGTTTCCGGCGAGCAACGTTTCGCCCCGAAAGATCTGATCCCCCTCTATTCAGAGCCGAAAATGCGCGATGAGGGACAGTGGAAGGTCGAGGACGTCTCCGGAGGACACGATCCCGATCCCTTCATCTACCGCACGTTCTACCGACCCAGTGCAGAGTACCCCAATGCGATCGTTTACCTGATGCTGCTGAATATGAAGCATATTTCGGCACGATTGTACCTGGGCTCGGCCGAGCCGTACCGGGCGGGAGCATCCTCCAAAGTGGAGGATGAAAAGCAACCCCAGCTTCTGGCAATCACCAATGCCCTCTGGCAGACCAGACACGCGGGTAAGGGAGGGATCATTTACCGCGGCGCGGTTTTGAAAAAGATGGACCCGGGTGTTGCCGCCATCGTCCGGTACACGGACGAATCGATAGACATCCTGGAATGGAGCGACGCCATCAACGTTTCGGATGTCGGGGATGCTCGTCAACTCAAGCATTTGATCGTGAAAGACGGCAAGGTGGTGACGTTTCGGACCAAGAGGGGGAAAAAGGTGTCGGCGGAGATAGGGCTCGGCTCCTTGCTCAACGAGCAGAGGCCGGTGATCACGGTCCCCGCGGAGACCCCCGGCGAGAAGCCCACGTCCAAGCTCAACTTCACGTCGGGCGACCTCTGGTTTCTGGCTACACGCAGTGCGTTCGGCATACGGCCGGATGGGAATCTCGTCTTTGCCGTGGGGCACCACATCGGTACCGTAGATCTCGCGAAAGCCCTCGTACTGGCGGAATGCGTGAGGGGAATGCACGGCGACGCCAATCCGGGAAATGCCGTAGGAGTCATCTACCGCACCAACGGCAACGGAGAGATTGTAAGCAAAGAGCGGCTGTCCACTCTACAGGACAAGAGCACCGTCGCTCGTTATTTGAAAGGAAGTTATCCCAAGGACTTTTTCGCGTTCTTCAGACGTCTCAAAGACGGCGCCTGAAAGACAAGCCCTCGGGCGGCAGCAAAGCACGGTTCGGATGCACATTGACTAACCGCTCTCCTCTGACCCCTGTTCGGCCGCTCGATGACGCACGGCGGGAACCGGATAGATCGTTGACCGAAGAAGCGGTTCCGTGTCAGGATGGTGCCTCTCCTGCTTCAAGCGCAACGGGGAGAAGAGTCCCTTCAGAGGTGGAGCATGAAGGTCAATTTCTATGAGCTGGCCGGGATGAATCCCGCCGAGCGCACGGGACTGTATCGCCGCAAGGGCGTGGAACTGGGAGATCTCATCCCGAAAGTGGCCCCCATCGTCGCGGCTGTGCGTGAACGGGGCGACGAGGCTGTCCGGGAATTCACGAAGAGGTTCGATGGCGTGGACATGGAGCCCGCACGGTTCCGGGTCCCCGTCGAAGAGATGGATGCAGCGGTCGAGGGGCTCTCACCGGATCTGCGAGATGCCATGCAGGTCTCCATAGCCAACATCAGAGCCTTCCACGAGCGCCAGGTGGAGCCGCGTACATGGGAGATGGAGATCATGCCCGGTATCGTCGCCGGTGAGAAAGTTCTCCCCATTGCCTCCGTCGGCCTGTACGTGCCGAGGGGAAAGGGCTCGTTCCCCTCGATGATGATGATGGCGGCAGTCCCCGCAGTGGTGGCCGGAGTGGATCGCATTGTGGCGGTCACTCCTCCCGACGCCGAAGGCAAGGCCGACAAAGCCACCCTCGCGGCAGCCCGCTTGATAGGCCTGGACGAAGTTTACGCCATCGGTGGAGCCCAAGCAGTTGCCGCATTGGCCTTCGGAACCGAGTCCATTCCTCGGGTGGACAAAATTGTGGGCCCGGGCTCCGGATACGTGCTGGCAGCGAAGCACCTCCTCTCCATTGAGGTGGACACGGGTCTGCCTGCCGGTCCCAGCGAAGCGATCGTGCTTGCCGACGATTCCGTTGCCCCTCTGCTTGCGGTTACGGACCTTCTTATCGAGGCCGAGCACGGGCCCGATTCTTCCGCGTACCTGGTGACCGTCGATCGAGGCCTGGCCGACAAGGCTTTGGACCTTATTCCGGAACTGGTCGGTCGTTTACCCGACGAACGACGGGAGTTCTGCGAAGCTGTTTTCCGATCCAACGGAGGGGTGATACTGGCTTCCGACGAGGAGGATGCCGTGGATTTCGTCAACGGTTTTGCTCCCGAGCATCTTCAGATCCTCACACGAGACCCCGAGCGATTGCTGGAAAAGGTCCGGTTCGCAGGGGAGGTCCTCTTGGGGCCGTTCACGCCGGGGACGTTGGCCAACTACTCAATCGGACCCAACGCCATTCTGCCTACGTCGGGATTTGCCCATACCGCTTCGGCTCTTTCCGTGCGGGACTTCACGAGGCGCATGTCCTTTTCCCGCGTCACGGAGCAGGGCTTCGCCGCATTGGCCCCCAAGACCTTGACTCTGGCCCGGTACGAGGGCTTCCCTGCACACGCTGCGGCCCTGAGTGTGCGTTTGGACCGGAAATGAGGAACGCATGGTAGGGCGGGGCGGGACCAAATCCGGCGGTCGGTGAGAAGCGGCAAACTGTTTGAATAATGCACGTCTCGGATCTGTAAGTGCAAGGTCAGCACCTGCCCTTCCGGCTTGAAAGACTTGTTTGCCTGCCCAATTGGTCCTCCAAACACCGTTTTCAACCTGGGCCGCAATGCCGATTTGCCCATAGCCGGAATTAAGGGTGCTGATCGATCGAGGCCAAGTTACTCTTGACCCCGGCTAGGGCAAAACAGTATACTTGAGATCAGAGAAACTTATTCCTGCAACCGGCTAGGGTTTTCAACTCTTGTACCACCGGGGGAAGCACACCCGGCTTTGACGGATCGGGGGGCGTCATCGAAGAACCATTCAGTGACCCACAAGGTGAGCGCGTAGGACCCTTGCTCAAAACCTGCTCGACGGAGGTTGTCATGGCTAAGTGGGCTGATTACTGTATTTCAGCTGTTCAGTACGACTCAAACCACACGCACATTGTCAAGGTGAAAGTTCGAGAGGATCAGGGTGAGAAACTCGGCCCAGAGGGTGTCTGGACTCGTGAACAGGTAGTATCATCCATCGACAGCGGTTCCACTTTTGTCACGATCTTGATGGGCCCTGACAATAAGTGGAACAAGGGTGCTGCAGTAAAAATCATTGTCGTCGACAAAGTTAAATATATTAGGACTGACGGCAACTCTAAGAAGGCCGACAATCTTGGGGAACTTCCCGAGTTCTAGTTCGGTCTGAGTGCCCAAGCCCTATTCACGTAGACGGCGTCCGACCACAGTGCCCCAAGCACGCCCAAGTGCTCGACCAATACTCGAGTTGTTCCATCAACCACGATTAAGGGAAGCCGTGTCATCGACGACATGGACGAAGCGGTTACCCTTTTGAACGATCTTGTGGTGCAGATGGAAGAGCGGTACGGACTCTTTCGCAAATCAAGAGTGAAGCACTTGGGCGAGTACAATAAACTGGAAGCCGACAAGATACCGCGTGTGGTTGTCGCCTTCGACGAATTCGCCGATGCCATGGCCGACAAAGACCTGAAAAAGGCCATGGAAGCATCCCTCAAACGCCTCGGCGCAAAGGCGCGTGCCGCAGGCATCCATCTTCTCATTGCTACCCAGAGCCCGCGGAAAGAAGTCGTTACCGGCCTGATCAAGGCCAATCTGCCCTGCGCGGTCGCGCTCCAGGTGGCAAACGGCACGGAGAGCAGGATCGTCATCGACACCGGAGGGGCCGAGTACCTTTTGGGGCGCGGGGATTTGCTCGTGAAGCTGGGGGGAAAGTTGATGCGATTGCAGAGCCCCTTTGCAAATGCCGAGGCTGTCAGGAAAGTCTTCTTTGAGAGGGGGAGCAGGGCGCGTCCGTGACGCCCGGTCCGGGTAATATTGGAGTCGCCGACATCCGTGACCGAAGTCGCTGCAGCACAATACGCCGGACTATTTGGGCCTTAGAATACTTAATCACCGGTCGGGCAGGCCGATCCCCTCTTGTCGCAATCCGCTCATCCTCGATAGAACTGCCAAAGATTCCCCGAAGAACCAACCGCAGCATGTGGCTCAGGTGAAAGCCTGAGATTGCTTCCTTGATAAATATTGTCAACAACCATCTTGACAAAATCTGTCGTGTTTCTTATCCTCGGAGTCGTAGGCTTAGACTACTCATCCGCTCGGAAAAACGTGAGCAGACCCTAAGAAATCACGGGCTCAACGCGCCCGGCCCGGCAAAGAAAGCAGAAGAAGACCCCCCGAAGTCTTCAGCAAACCATCCCTTCCCAACCCATGGAACATCTATGGCAACGACCAAAAGGAGCAGGACACAATGAAGAATGAAGTGAGTCATGCCCTGTATATCCTGCAGGAACCGGTGCAGTACGTGTGCCTGACATTTATGGCCCTCATGTACGCGACCAAAATCTATCAACTCATGAAGAAGCCTGGGCCACCGGAAAAGGCGGAGCTCAAAGGAGACCGTTTCGCAGGTGCCGTGCATTCCCTGGCCAATGTGCTTCGGCCGTGGGGGATGGAGAGCACCCGCAACAACCTCTATTTTTATTGCGAGTTCGTAATTTTCCACATCGCCGTGGCCCTGACCATCGGATCGACCTTCTTCATTCCGCTGGTTCCGGGACTCATGACCCCGTTGGTGACCAAGATTATCATGGCATTCATGGGGCTCGCTTTCCTGATAGGCCTTCGTCGCATCTACCGACGATTCACGGTGCCCGAGATCCGCATCATCAGTAGTCCGGACGATTATTTTGCCATCAGCCTGATGACGGCCTTTTTTGGCGTGGGGTTCGTCACGATGTGGATGTGGCTTGCCGGCAGACCTGAAACCGGATGGATGTGGGTCTTCTTCCTCATGACGACATTCTTCCTTCTCTACGTTCCGTTCAGCAAGATTTCCCACTACGTTCTCTACCCCTTCGGGCGGGTCATGTTCGGCCAGATTTTTGGCGGGCGAGGGGTCTTGAACAAGAAAGTGTAGACCGTCCGGCCCCCGAGTAACCGCGGAGAGCTGCAGGACAATGTCTCAGCTCAACCACATGCACAGCCGCTCGCCGGATTTGGACCGGAGGCGGCGACCGAGAGATGCAACGGCGTTCATCTTTATGGAGGAGACAAAATGGCCGACTTGGCAACGGAAAGTGTTGAAACGGTCCCGGAAGAAGTTGCCGACAAACCGAAGAAAGAGAAGTTGGGAGCTCAAGCGGGAAGAAAATGGCACGTGAAAGAGGAGTTTACCCCGGAAATGCTGCAGAAGATGGAGGATCTCCTTCCCGCCAAGCTCAATAGGATAGTGGCCGCATCACTTGCGGGATGTATCCATTGCGGCATGTGCTCGGACGCGTGTCACTACAGCGTATCCATACCGGAAGACAAGACCCTCCTTCCTGCGTACAAGGCGGATCGGTTTCGGAAATGGTACAAGAGCAGATTCGACTGGATGGGAAGGATATTCCCCTCGTTTGTCGGCGCGCGGAAGTTGGACAAGGAGCTCGCCGAAGAGATGTACGACAAATTGTGGGGCGGATGCACCATGTGTCGCCGGTGCACCTTCAATTGTCCCATGGGGGTCGATTACGGCATGCTGACCCGAGCGGCACGGGCTATCATGTGCGAAGTGGGACGGGTCCCGAAGAACCTGCAAGAGACGGTCGATACCCATTACAATTACGGCAACAACATGGCCGTTCCCCAGGATGAGTTTGTAGAAACCATCGAGTGGATCGAAGAGGAGCTTCAGTCCGAGGAAGGGTGCGAAAATTTCAAGATCCCTCTGGACAAGAAGGGCGCGGAGTACGTGCTGACATTGAACCCACGCGAGCCCAAGTACTATCCGCTCACCATACAGGCAACAGCGAAGGTCCTCAACGCAGCCGGCATCGACTTTACCATTTCCAGCAGGTATTGGGATCTGACGAACTATGCGATGTTCAACGGCATTGACAGCGATGCGAAACTCTTCGCCTCATGGATCTTCGACGAGGTGAAACGGCTTGAGGCAAAGTGTCTCCTCTCGGGAGAGTGCGGTCACGGTTATCGGGGTCTTCGTTGGGAGTTGCCCAATTGGCTCGGCGGTGTCCCGTTCAGGATCACGAGCGTTATGGAGCTTCTGTCCGACATCGTTCTCAAGGGGAAGATCAAGCTGGATAAGTCGGTATGGAAAGACCATGTCTTCACCTACCACGATTCATGCAACATCGCACGATCCGGCGGAATCATGGAAGAGCCCCGAATAGTCATACGGGCTGCAGTGGACAACTTTGTGGAGATGGAGCACAACCGGGAGGACAGTTACTGCTGCGGCGGCGGCGGCGGGGCTCTGGCCATGCCCGAGTTCTCCGATCGGCGTATCAGGGCAGGCAAAATTAAAGCCGACGAAATCAAGGCCACAGGTGCCACCGTGGTATTGCAATCCTGCCACAATTGTACCGACCAGTTGAAGGAGATCTGTGAGCATTACAAGATCGAAGCGAAGGTCATGAATCTTGCCGAGCTTCTCAGTGAGGCCGTGATCGTGGGTTGAAAAGGCCGCCGCCTGCGGCCGGTTGAGTCCGCTCGGCCGTTCAAATCGTTAATCCGCTCGAAAGGGTAGAGTGAAAGGGAAACCGAATGGATTGCATCCCACGCGACGATGACATGCCCGACGACTCCACCGTGATTGAAGTGGCCGCAATATACCGGGCGGTGGATGAATTGAGCCGTCGGGTTCAAGAACGAACGTACCAGTTGACCGCAGAGAGAAAGATGTTCAAGAACCTCTTCGAGGAGGCTCCCTGTTATTTGACGGTAGTGGATCGTGAATATCGCATTGTGCGGGCTAACCGCGCGTTCAGAGAGCAGTTCGGGGATCGTCTCGGCAGCCATTGTTACGTAGGGTACAAAAGAGCCGATTTCAAATGTGAGGAGTGCCCGGTCGCAAAGACCTTTGCAGACGGCATGGCGCACCAATCGGAGGAGCAATGGCAGGTGAACGGCGGGACTGCCAGTGTCCTGGTAAAGACGGCTCCGATTTTCAATGATAGACATGAGATTATGGAAGTCATCGAAATGGCCGTGGATCTTACCAAGATTCGCCAATTGGAAACCCAGTTGGAAAAGAGAAGCGGCGACTACGAGTACCTCTTCGGTAACGTTCCTTGCTACCTGACCGTGGTCAATCGGGACTTTGAGATCGTTCGCGCCAACAAGAAATTCGAAGATCATTTCGGTCCCAAGGTCGGGCAAAAATGTTACATCGGGTACAAGGAAAGGCTTTCCAAATGCGAGAACTGCCCGGTTGAAAAGACTTTCATCGACGGCCTCTCCCACGAATCCGAGGAAGTCTGGCGGAAGGAAGGGAGAGAATCCAACATCATGGTCCGGACGTCTCCGCTCTTTGATGAATCAGGGAACATCGTGGCAGTGATGGAAATGAGCTCCGACGTCACCGAGGTCAAGCGTCTCCAGAACGAGCTGGCCCTCCTGGGCGAAACCGTGGCAGGCATGTCTCATACCATCAAGAACATTCTCGCCGGTCTGCAGGGGGGCGTCTATGTGGTGGATTCCGGGATCGCCCGGGGCAGGGAGGACAGGATTCTCCAGGGGTGGGCCATGGTGAAGAGGAATGTGGAGAAAGTGTCGGAACTGGTCCACGGCATCCTTTTCGCTGCCAAGGAGAGGGAGCCCGAGTACAAAGAGGCCGATCCCGCCGCGCTCCTGTCGGAGATCTGCGAGCTATTCGAAAAGAAGGCAAAATCAGCCGGGATCTTTTTGGTCCGGGACTTTGACGGAGAGATGGCTCCGGGGGTTTTCGATCCCGCAGGCATGCACAGTGCGGTCTCCAATCTGATTTCCAACGCGATCGATGCATGTGCGAAATCCGATAAAGCCCCTCGCACCGTCACGGTGCAGGGCAGGGTGGAGGGCGACACGTTCAGTGTCGTGGTGAGCGACAACGGGACCGGCATGCCCGACGAGGTCAAGCAGAAGCTGTTCGGGAAGTTCTACTCCACCAAGGGTGGTCACGGCACGGGGTTGGGACTGGTGATGACCAAGAAGATCGTGGAAGAGCACGGCGGCACCATCACGGTGGAGAGCCGGGAGGGACGGGGAACCACGTTCCGGATTGACATTCCTCTGCGCCCCGGAGAGTGGCAGGAGAGCAGGAAAGCAGTGGTTTGATGCAGCGAGAGAAACCGTGAGAGTCCGGGGAGTGATATGAAGGGGATCGGTCTTTGCGCTACGTTCTCGACACAGGGCGACTGGGCCTTTGATTATGCACTCTGGTTGGCGAGAAAAAAGAGAGCGAAACTCAACATCTTCCACTGCCTCGATTCGCCTTTTGCCATTCGAAGAGATGTGGTCTTCATCGACGAGGAGCGGCGCCGGACTGCCGACATCACCCCGGATCTGATGGCGGAAAAGGACAAGGAGCTCAGGTTCATCTACGATGAACGTCTGGGAGGATATCCCGAAGTAGGGTTTCGAGTCTGCGAGGGGAGCACCGAATGGGAGCTCAAACGCTGTTACAGGCGCGGAGACTACGAGGTGCTCGTCATCGCGTATCAGAGCAAAGGGGCGATCTTCGTCGGTACTACCACCATCGAGAAGTTCGCCTCGAGGTTTAGGGGACCCGTTGTGCTCGTGGGGCCCGACAGATCCGGTCAGTACTTTCTCAACGACCATGCAACGCATACTCTATCTGCTCTGAACATACCACCGGACAAGTGGGCGCCCGTGGTGGTATGACCTCCGGAATCCTCACATAGTATTTGCCGAACATCGATGTGACTTCAGTTCACGAACGGATTGTCTCTGAAGCGAAGCCGAAGCCGGCTCTTCTTATGGGACGAGGCATGCCGTCCGTGTTATCGGTTCGATCGAGAAACAGCATAATTACTCGCCAGGAGCCTGAAGCAGGCGCCAATACAAGCCCCCACGTCTTTTTATTCTTGACTTGCCTGTAAGCAGATCGGACACTTCAAGTACGGAAATGCGTCGAAGCAGGAGAGATTGCATGTTTCCCATGGAATTCGACCACACGGTCCTGGATACCCTGCCCGTACCGGCCGAAGAGGATATCCAAAGAGTGTTCCATATCCTCAAGGCTATCGTTTCCAGACGGGTGATGCCCTATTTCAGAAAAAACCGGGGAACCGACGCAATCACCATCTCTCAGGTGGGCGATAGCCTCGTCTTACAAAGACTGGAAGATCCCTCCAATCGGGTTCGGGGTGTGAGCCTGGTCACCCGTGAAGACAAGAAATGGCTCGTTCATATTCACGAGCGGATTTTCGACTACCTTGCCTTTGTCATTCCCACTCATCCCGAGGCTCGCCTCGGCGAGGGAACCCCCGAAGAGCGAAAAGTGCTGGCGCTCTCAGAATTTCTCTTGCGTCATGAGCTTGAGCACATGCTCTATCCGCAACGAACCGAGCGGGATGTTCTGGAGGCGGACGCCGTCTTCGCAATGTTCAGGAGGGAAAACGATCCGACCTTCTACAGGGCACTGAGGAACGCCCTGTCCGATGAGCTGAACGGGCTCAAAGGCGGCCCGTACTCTGCACTCTTCGATTCCGTGGAGAAGGGCGAATCTTTGGAGCCGGCCGCGACCGAAATTGTGAACGTGTACGTGGGAATTCTGGACGATCTTCCCGAAAACCTCATACAGGCAGTTTTTCCCATGCTGGACGGGGAAATCAAGACCAAAGTCCTCGGCCTTTGCTACCGCAGAAGCCGGGACACCTCGTACTCTCTCATCCGGCGTACGTCCTGTCTCGAAAAGCTGGCCAGGCTCTTCGACATACTGCTGGTCGGCGACGCCCAGGAAGCTCACCAGGTGTTTGATACCTTCAAAGACCGCTGGGGCATCGTCTACCTCCTGCAGGAATTCGGATGGTCCGAATCCATGGTGGAGGGCAAGGATACCAGGCAAATCTTTGAGCTCTTCCAAGAGAGTCTTGCCCGCTTCCTCGAGGAAACCAGAGGCCTGTTCGGGCCGGCTCCTCCGGTCAAGGAAGTGCCCAGGACCGAAAAGAAGGCGGTGGAACCGCCCGTGAAAAGCCTCAAAGACAGGATAGAAGAGGCCAAAAAGGATCCGGAGTTCCCGACTCAGGTCATGGAGGTCATCGATAAGAACAAGCTCAATGCCGTGGGCCATAGCGGGTCCAAGTTCAGTGAGCTCATAGAGACGCTCCTTGCCATTCCCTGGGGCAAAATCCAGGAAATCAAGGTGACCCCGGAAGAGTTCGAACAGGGGCTCGACCTATCCCATTACGGGCTCAAGAAGCCGAAAGAGATCATCTGTGATTTCTTCACCAATCTCATCTGGCGGTACGATCAATTTCAGGAAGAGCACGCCGGACAATGGCGGAGAAACGGGAGTGCGTTTCTCTTCGTCGGCCCACCCGGTGTGGGGAAAACCTCTCTCGCCATCTCCATCGCGACGAATCTCCGGATTCCCTATCACAAACTCTCTCTGGGAGGGATGAGGGACGAGGCGGATCTCCGGGGACACGGATTCACCTACGAGGGCTCCAAACCCGGGGCCATCGTCCAGGGACTTATCAAAATGGGCGCCATGAACGGCATGTTCATTATGGACGAGGCGGACAAGACGGAGAAGTTTGCCATTTCTACGCTCCTGGAGATTCTGGACCCGGAACAGAACCACCTGTTTCACGACAAGTACACACAGACCACCGTTGATATAGACTTGTCCAACTGCCATTTCATGCTCACGGCCAACACCCTGGATACCGTACCCCCGCCGGTCATCAACCGGTGCGAGGTTGTTCACCTGGACCGCTACAGTGTGGAAGAAAAAGTTGCCATAGCCGAGGAGCACCTCATTGGGAGGATACGGGAACGCTACCGGATTCTCGAGGACCGTATCTTTTTCGATCCGGGCCAGGAAGAGGACCTATTGAGGCATTTGGTTAAGAATTATACCCGAGAGGCCGGGGTGCGCGAGCTTGAACGGATGATCCGGACGCTCCTACTGAGAGCCTTCCGCAAGGAGATCCTCACGTCGAGGCACTTCTCGGTGAAGATTACCCGAGAGAAGATCAAGAAATACCTGGAGGCTCCGGTCCTTCCGCGGCAGATCAACAACGAGGATCGCGTAGGCGAGATGATGGCGCTCGGCATCAATGTGGAATTGGGAATCGGGTCGCTTATCCCCATTCAGGCAACACTCGTCAAAAGCTATTCCGAGGACGAGCCCAGGCACGGATCCCTGAGCATGGTCCATGCCACGGGGAACATCGAAAAGATCATGGACGAAAGCCGCAAGGTGGCCACAACAGCCATCCTGTACTGTGCCGAGCCTTTGGGAATAGACCTGGCAAAAGCGACGGCGCCGGTTCATCTCCATTTCATGGCGGGCTCCACCCCTAAGGACGGACCGTCGGGTGGCGGGGCGGTGGCCCTGGCTTTGGCCTCTGTCCTGACCGGGCGCTCCATTCGCAGAGACGTGGCCATGACCGGCGAAATAGACACCCAGGGCAGGATCGCCGGCATTGGAGGGTTGGACGTCAAATTAGAAACCGCCGCTGATGCCGGGTGCAAGACCGTTATCATCCCACGGGAGAATTTGACGGGGAAATACGGCATCGAACGGATGTCCGACGCTTTGAAGGAAGAATTGCAGGTGCTCACGTACGAGCAATGGAAGGACGACCACGAGCCCTTCGATCATGAAAAGCATATGTTGCAGGTGGTTGCGGTCGAGAATATTCTCCAGGCCGCGGATATCGCCATGATCGACGAATCGGAGATTCGGGCTCTTGAGGCCTGCTTCATTCCACATGCCGGCGCCGTGGCCGCGGCACTCGTTCCGATGCGGAAAGCCGCGGGACCTTGCTTCAACATCATCTACGCGAAGAACATCGGGGAGCTGGGACTCGATCGGGATGGAGACCCGTTGCAGGAAAGTTGCGGATCGGTCTTTCTCGTACGGCCGGAGCTGAAGGCCGCCATCCACAAGGCTTTTCCCGATCGTGAGAATGACCTCCAGCTTTGGGAGTTCGATCCGAGCAGCGATAGCCTGGGCCTGATGCTCCGTCAGATTGACGAATCGCTCCACGGAAACCTCGCAACGCTCGCAAGCTTCTCCTTACTGGCACCCTATTTCTTTCTCATCAATCAACGGGATCAGATTCGGAGCATCGATAAAGAGCTTCGTGCGTGGAACCTCACGCTCTTCGCCAACAACTACACCGCCCAAGGATTCAAAATCAAGGGGAGCAAGAGAGTCCTCAATCGAGTCTATCGGTATCTCTCCCGACTCGAGCCCGAACATTTGGAAGCCTGTCCTTTCCTGTGTGAAAAAGACGGCATCCAGGTAGTCAACCTCTCGTACATCCCGGAAAAGTATTCCTTGGATCTGGCACGGGCCGAAAGAATCCTCAATGCCGGATTGGCCGACTGGCTGAAAACGGTGGAAGAGGCGAGTCGGCTGCTCTAGCGTCGGGTACAGCCACACTTTTGTTGGTATGCGTTTGCCTCGAATTACGTCACGGAAAACGGTTCGTTTGGGCTGACAAGATTCCCGCAAAATTGAACATGGACCAGGGGGAGCAGGATCCGCTTCGTACGGACCGATCGATGACCGTGAATCGTCCCCCTGTCCAAAACCGTTCCTGGGTCGAGAGAGTTGCCAATGTGTCCGTTTGCGGCTCTTGACAATCCCTTGCCCACGCATATAGATTGGGCCACCGTAGCCGGCGGGCGTGCTATGGTGAAGCCGGAAGATTCAGGTTGGGGCCCGTTTTTGTCCTCCGGCGACTTGGAATACGAGACGTCCGCTATTGGTTTTTTGGAGCAGGCCGTTAGGAGGCGTGACGACTTTGAACAAGCTTCATCTCTATATTCTTGCCGCAGCCCTTGCGAGTATCGGCTTACTCTTATTTTCTTACAAAGCTTTTGTATTGGGTTTCCCCGTTAAGCCGGCTACGACGGCGACCGTCTGGAACGTGGAAGCCCGGCTGAAATTTCTCGCCGATGACAAACCGGCAAAGGCATCGATGTTCCTTCCCTCGAGCTCGCGGAAATTCGCTATCGTTGACGAGCACTTTATTTCAGGAGGATTCGGATTCGTCGCGTCGTGGGATGAAGGCAATCGACAGGCCACCTGGGCCGTACGCAAGGCCAAGGGTGCCAAGAGCATCTACTATCAGGCAGTGGTGAGGCGCGTCCACACCAAAGCGCCGGAACCGCCCTCAAAAGCCCCGGAGATTTCACCTCCGCAACTGGAGGGGACGAGCTTGGCCGCAGCCAAGTCCCTGCTTGCGGAGACCAAGGCAAAATCCGCTGACACCACGACCTTCGTGGGGGAGCTCATCAGGAGACTAAACCGCCCGGTGCAGGAGGAAAACGTCAAAGTTCTCCTTCGCGACAAGCCCACTACCGACCGTAAGGTTCGACTTGCCGTTCGATTGCTCAGGTACTCGGGAATCCCCGCCAGAGAGGTCAACGGCATAAGCCTCCAGGAAGGAAAGCACGATTTTTCGAAGAAAGTTCCCATAGTTCACTGGATTGAGGTCCACGACGGCACGCACTGGGTATCGTTCGACCCCACGACAGGGCGATCTCCCGTTCCTGAAGACTGGCTCCTCTGGTGGACCGGACCGAAGCGACTCGTTAGTCTGGAAGGAGGGTCGAACCTCAACACACTGATTTCGGTCAGCCCCAAGATCGAAGAGGGCCTCAGTGCAGCCGTCCGCAGGGCGGAAATTTCGAAGCCCTTTCTCCTGAAGTTCTCTCTGTTCGGGCTGCCGGTGAATACGCAGGCGGTTTTCAAGGTCATGCTTCTCGTTCCCATCGGTGCCTTTCTCCTTGTGATCCTGCGCAACGTGGTGGGGATTAAAACGTTCGGTACCTTCATGCCGGTCCTCATAGCGCTCTCTTTTCGTGAAACCGGACTCATGCGCGGGGTGATCCTCTTTTCGGTTCTGGTGGCCTTGGGCCTGAGCATACGGTTCTATCTGGAGCGACTCAAATTGCTCGTAGTACCGCGCCTTGCCGCTGTGCTCATAGTCGTGGTCGGTTTGATGGCCGTAATCAGCATCGTCGCCCATCGCCTGGGCGGCCACACCGGGCTGTCCGTAGCCCTGTTCCCCATGGTCATCCTGACCATGACCATTGAGAGAATGTCCATCGTGTGGGAAGAGCGCGGCTCATATGAGGCCCTCGTTTCCGGCATAGGCAGTATGTTGACGGCCGCTCTCGCGTTCCTCGTCATGAACATCAAGTTGATCGAGCATCTTGTATTCGTCTTCCCCGAGCTGCTGCTCGTGTTGTTGGCGGCCACACTGCTCATGGGGCGATACACGGGTTATCGTCTGATGGATCTCTACCGGTTCCGGGAATTGGCTAAAGGATGAGCTCGTGTTAGCGATACTGCACGCTTTAAGAAAGAAGGGTGTTCTGGCCATCAACAAACGGAACGCGGAGTACACGCTCGCGTACAATCCTCGACGTTTGTACCCCTTGGTGGACGATAAGCTCAGAACCAAACAATTGGCACTGGAAAACGGTATAGCCGTTCCGGAGCTGTACGGGGTCATCGAGGTTGAAGGCCAGGTGCGCCGGATTCCTCAGATGATCTTCGATCATGACGATTTTGTAATCAAACCGGCTCACGGAAGCGGAGGCGAAGGTATTCTGGTCATTACCGGTCGCGTCAACAACGGTCGGTACCGCAAGGCCGACGGCACCATCTTGTTCCAGGATGAGATCGATCACCACGTGTTTAACACACTCAGCGGTCTCTATAGTCTGGGGGGACAGCCGGACAGGGTCCTGATCGAATATCGCGTACTGTTCGATCCGGTGTTCGAGGCAATCAGTTACCAGGGTGTGCCGGACGTGAGGATCATCGTCTTTCTCGGCGTGCCGGTCATGTCCATGGTTCGACTCCCCACTCGAATGTCCGATGGTAAGGCAAACCTCCACCAGGGAGCCATCGGCGCCGGCATCGACATTGCTACGGGCCGGACGCTCACCGCTGTTTGGCGCGACGAAGTGGTTGCCGAGCATCCCGATACGGGAAATTCCGTCAGCGATGTGCAAATCCCCAATTGGGACAAGCTCCTGGATATTGCTGCAAGGTGCCATGAAATCACCGGCCTCGGTTACCAGGGCGTGGACATTGTCCTCGATAAAGATAAGGGCCCGCTCGTACTGGAGCTCAACGCCCGACCGGGCTTGAATATACAAATTGCCAATAACTCAGGGCTTTTGCCTCGTCTGGATCTTGTAGAGAAGAATTATGCCGATCTGGGGAGTGTTGGAGAACGGATAGCCTTTGCCAAAGAGCATTTCAGCGTGGAACACTTGGATCGGCTCGGCTCGGCCTGACCGGACCGCCGGGGTTCCGAAAGATCGCTCCGGACCGTCGGCACCCTCGCTCTCTTTGAGCCATTTGTGCTATAATGAATCTTTGGTGTATGAAACTCCACGGACGACACTTCCGCTAGGTTCCTGCTTAACGGTCTGAGCACGCGCGAGACCGGGAACGTGTGAGAATGCACAGAGCTCGGGGAAGGCACAAGTGATGGGGAACGAGGAACTGCCTGGCTTCGACGAGTTCGACGATCGGGAAGATGCCCCGAAAATGATGGGGCTCGGACAGCTTGCCACAGAGACGATCGATCTCAATCATCTCTTCGAAGAAGAGGTGACCTCTTCCCGTAGTCTGAGGGCACGGCTGGCCACTTCTTCCTTCGGCAGATTGCTCCAGGCTTTACCCATTCCCACCATGCTCATCGATCGCTCCGGATCGATAGTCTATGCCAACAATGCCTGCGGCAAAATCAGCGCAAACTATGAAGCAATTCAGGGCCGGCACTTTGCCGAGCTCCTGCCGGATCCCGCGGGAGCAGCGAAAGCACGCTCTATGATCGACGCTCTCTTCTCCACGAGGAAAACGCAGGTGGGCGAAGCCGTCTTGAAGATCGGAGACAACACCATCTGGGGCCGAATGAACTTTCGTTCGGTGAAGACGGGCTCGGAAAGAATGCTTCTCTGTTTGGTGGAAGACCTCACACTGCAGAAGAAACAGCAGCTCCACAGCCAGCGACAGCGGGAGCTCCTGGAGAAACGGGTCGAAGCGCGGACCTCCGAGCTCAAAGCCTCCAATCAACGCCTTCACAAGGAAGTGGGTGAGCGCCAGCGCGCCGAAGAGGCCCTCCACAAGGCCAATGAGGAGCTTGAGAGGCGCGTTTCTCAACGAACAGCAAAGTTGACGGCTATGACGGTCAAACTCAGGCAGGAGATCATCCAGCGCAAGGAGGTGGAAGAGGATCTCAGAGAAGGCAACGAGCGCTATCGTCAGATGTTCGAGGTGAACGAGGCCGTAAAGTTGCTCATTGATGCGGAAACAGGGCTCATTGTGGATGCAAATCCGGCAGCGTCCGCCTATTACGGTTATGACCGAGAAGAATTGTCCCACATGAACGTGACCGATATCAACACGGGGGATCCGCAGGTCGTGTTGCGAGAAATGGCTGAGGCCGTGTCGGGACGGGAGACCTATTTCGAATCTCGTCATAGGCTGGCATCCGGAGAAGTACGCGACGTCGAGATCTATGCAGGCCCTATAAACTGGAGCGGAAGAAAACTCGTCCACGAAATCATCCACGATACGACCGATCGTAAAAGAGCTGAAGAGGCCCTCCGCGTCAGTGAGGCGATTCTCAACGAAACCCAGAAGATAGCCAGTCTGGGTGGTTGGGAGCTCAACGTGGGGACCAATGAGATGATATGGACTGAAGGGGTTTACCGCATTCTGCAAGTCGCCCTCGACTACAAACCGGGACTCCGCGAGACCCTGGCTTTTTATATCCCCGAAGACTCCCGCAAATTGGAATCCGCACTTGCAGAAGCGGTGCGCAGTGGAACATCCTTTGATTTGGCCCTACGTCTTGTCACCGAGAAGGGGAAGGGGCTTTGGGTACGGGTCGTGGGCAAGGCCCACCGGCGGGAAGGCAAGACGGAAAAACTTTCGGGCATCCTGCAGGACATCACCGAACGCAAGCATGCAGAACAGGCCATGCTGGAAGCGAGAAAACTCGCAGAAGAGGAAGCCAACAAGCTCCGGACCATGATTGAAGGCATGGATGCCGGGATCGTCGTGGCGGACTCCAACGACCTCATCACCGAAGTCAACAGTTGGTTTATGGAAAAGGTCGGAGCCACAAGAGCGGAATTGGTCGGGCACAGTCTGTGGGATTCTTGTGCCCGGGTCGACACGGGGTGCGATCTCGCGGCTCTTCTGAAAGACTTTAAATCGGGAGACCGAAAGGAGCGCGTGGTCGTCAACGGCGATTTCGCCGGCATGCAAGTGTCCGTCAGGGCTCAGCCCATTCTTCAGGATGACGTGAGCATCGGGGTCATCCTCAGCGTCACCGACGTCAGCGATCTCATGAGCGCCAAGGCTTCGGCTGAAGCGGCCAGTAGAGCTAAGAGCGATTTTCTGGCCAACATGAGTCACGAGATTCGGACCCCCATGAACGGCATCATGGGAATGACAGAGCTTGCCCTCAACACTGAGCTCACCCGCGAGCAACGGGAATTCCTGGAAGCAGTCAAGACCTCAGCAGACTCACTGCTGACACTGATCAACGACATTCTTGATTTCTCGAAGATAGAAGCCGGGAAGCTGGAGCTGGCACGGGTCGAGTTCAGTCTTCAGAACTGCGTTAACGATTCTTTAAGAACCGTTGCGGTGGCGGCGCACACAAAAGGACTGGAGCTGGCCGTTCATTTCGGGCCGAATGTTCCCGAACATGCGTTGGGCGATCCCGGCCGTTTGAGACAAATCCTTCTCAATCTCGTGGGAAACGCCGTCAAGTTTACGGACACCGGCGAAGTCCTGGTCACAGTCGAGCTCCACGCGAGAAGCAATACCCACGCTGGGTTGCACTTTTTCGTCAAAGACACCGGCATAGGCATACCTGAGGACAAACTGGAAAGAATTTTCTGCTCCTTCGAGCAGGCCGACACATCCACATCGAGGCAATACGGAGGTACCGGCCTGGGATTAACGATCTCGGCCCTTCTGGTTCGGATGATGGGAGGACATATCTGGGTGGAGAGCGAAGTGAGCAGGGGAAGCACATTCCATTTTGTCGTTTGGCTCGGCCTGAATGAAGATCGGGTGGGGACGCTCGCGTCGGGCTGGTACCCGGAGTTTCGAGATCTGGAAGTCCTCATCGTGGACGATAATGCCACCAACCGGTTGATTCTCGAGCAGACCCTCGCCGAATGGGGAATGAGACCGACGGCAGTTTCAGACGGTAAGTCGGCAATAGCAGCCCTGGAACAGGCAGCCACCGAAAAGCGTCTTGTTTCGATTGCCCTGATCGATTTCATGATGCCGGAAATGGATGGATTCGAGCTCGCGCGACGGATCAAGGACACCCCCGAACTGGCGGACATTCCTCTGATCATGCTCACCTCGGCATACCCGCCGACCGATCTGGAGGAGGTCGGACGCTGCGGCATAGCCGAATGCCTGCCCAAGCCCATCAAAACGGACGAGTTGTTCGATGGGATCGCGCGGGTGTTGGGAGCCAAGCTTTCCGGGAAGGGTCAACCCGTCGATCAGTCCGAGGACTTGGAGCTCGTGGAGCGACACCGTTTCCACATTCTCCTGGCCGAAGACAATGTGGTCAACAGAAAGCTCATGGTCAAGGTGCTCGAAAAGAGAGGATACACCGTTCGGGTGGCCACCAACGGTCAAGAGGCCCTCACCCTGCAGTCCCGGGAGGACTTCGACCTGATTCTCATGGACATTCAAATGCCTCATATGGATGGTCTCGAGGCCACCGGACTCATCAGGAAACAGGAAGAGGAAACGGGAGATCACATTCCCATTGTGGCCTTGACCGCTCACGCAATGAGAGGAGATCGCGAGAAATGCCTCCAAGCGGGCATGGACGCATACATATCCAAACCGGTGAAAACCGAGGACCTGTACCGAACCATTGAGGAGCTCTCTATCTCGCCCAGGAAAGGGGGCTCCGACTCGACGGAGTCTTTGTAGCCGGGAATCCGACGAGATACCGCATGACTCGGACCGAAGTTCCGACCGTTTTTCTCTATTTGAGGTCGCAAGAGGACTTTTCAAGCCCTCCGAGCGGTGAAGATCCGGGAAACCGGAGCCATGGTTGAGGGCGGGAGCCAACCTGTCTTTGGGTCGCGGGATGTTGCTCCGTTGGGATGCCCCTCAACCGACAACGTGTTGAGAATTGCACCCACACCTCGACTCCCTATCTTTGACAAAGGGCACATAAGAGAGTGGGCACGGATGCCTGCCTCCTACGAAACGGGGCGGCTGTTGCCCAGCACTTCGTTGACCACCCTGCCCAGTTCCTCGGTGGTGAACGGCTTGGGCAATATGCCTTTGAAGCCGAATTTCTCGAAATCAGCTACTGCAGGATCATTCGAATACCCGCTTGCAACGACGGCTCGAAAATTGGGTTGTATTTCAAGCATTTGTTGCCAGGCCTCCAGGCCGCCCATTCTCCCCGGAATGGTCAAATCCATGACCGCGCAATCGAAGGGGCATGGGGATGACGCTGCCTTCCGGAAGTGCTCAAGCGCTTCCGATCCGTCAGAAACGCATACGGCATCATATCCCAGGGCCTCAAGCATTTCTCGGATAAGCTCTCGTAGCTCCGGTTCGTCATCCATGACGAGAATTTTCCCGTTTCCCGTTACTGACGGAGAATTTTGTCTCATACCCGGCAGAACCTTTTCGGTTGACGCCGGAAGATATAGGTGAAACGCGGTCCCGACGCCTGCTGCAGATTCAGCCGTAATCATTCCGCCATGATTCCTTAAGATGGAATAGGTGGTGGCCAACCCGAGACCGGTGCCTTTTGCCTTGGTGGTGAAATAGGGATCAAATATGCGGGCAAGATTCTCGGGAGGTATCCCCGTTCCCTCATCTTCGACGGAGACTTTGACGTAATTCACTCATACTAATTTCCGGGGACGCCGAGTGCTTATTCGTGCTCTGCGCTGCTGTCTTTTCACTCTCAATTATCCAGCCACAAGAAGCCGATCACCCTTGACGGAGTCACCGTGCAGTAAACTCGCAACATTTCACTCAAGATTCGTCTTGTGTCCGAGTGGCTCCGAACTGAATTCGACGCCGTTCACTCCGGCGACGAACTTGACTACAGCCAAGCAAGTGACGTGCCAACAGCCCCGGATGATGGTGCGTGGTCATTAAGTGCAGTAACATGAGCCATGTAGCTCCGTCATGAATGGAGCTCGTCCCGGGAGAAGATTCTTCGTCGCGGGGGGAAATGTGCTGATTACGCACTTCCAGGGAGAGCGCGTCTGAAAAGACGAAAGTTTTGGCCTTACCGATGCGTGTGGATACCGCACGTTATCCGTTTTCGTGGGTAAGATTTACACTCAGGCCCGGTCGTCAGGGAGCCCGCCGCGGTAACGGCCAAGAGGTCGACGGCGACGGAAACCGCTTGCAATATCGGATTGAATATAATACGTTTGCTATTCTGGAGGCCCTTTGGATTTCTCGACTCAGGCCTCCGGACCACCACCATTACAATCGGATGGAAAGGTTCACGGGACGACTGTTGTGCTGGACGTCTCAGGGATTTCAGGTATTGGCGGGAACCTCTTGCTTTGTAATCGAGTCTCCGGCCGAACGCAGGAGCAGCACTTCTGTTTTGGTTGATCGTGTGCTCGACGGGAGTGCGCCGGGCGATTACGGCAGGAGGGTGGCCACTGTGTACAATATGGAATAGGAGCAGGATATGACGAAAATGGGTAAACTAGTCATGGTAAGCTTGGTCTGCTTACTCTTGATCCCGGTGCTCGTGCCCACGGCTTGGTCCGCCGAAGCAGCCCCAATAATCCCGCAAGCGTCGGGAGCCTATCCCTGGTGGATATGGCCTTTGCTGCTTCTTGTGGTCACGTTCGTAATGGGAATAGCGGCCGTCCTTGGCGGTGTGGGCGGCGGGGTTCTCTTTGTGCCCATCATCAGCGGTTTTTTCCCCTTTCATCTTGATTTTGTTCGTGGAACCGGCCTTCTGGTCGCTCTGTCGGGAGCACTTGCCGCGGGGCCGGGATTGTTGAAGATGAACCTGGCGAGCTTGAGACTGGCGATTCCCGTGGCTCTTATCGCTTCGACCTTTGCAATTATTGGGGCCATGATCGGGTTGGCCTTGCCGACCAATGTCATACAGATCGCTCTTGGGGTCACCATACTCGGAATCTGCATCCTGATGCTTATCGCCAAAAAGTCGGAGGTTCCCGAAGTTCCACAAGCCGACAGCCTCTCGTCGATCTTGAGAATCTACGGTGTTTATCAGGAGGCGAGCACGGGTCAAGTCATCGACTGGAAGATTCACCGCACTCCGCAAGGGCTTGCGCTGTTTGTCATTATCGGGGTCATGGCCGGTATGTTCGGACTTGGCGCCGGTTGGGCCAACGTTCCGGTCCTGAATCTGCTCATGGGAGCGCCTCTCAAGATCAGTGTGGCCACCAGCAAGTTTCTCTTGTCCATCACCGACACGTCGGCAGCATGGATTTACCTGAACAAGGGGTGCGTAATCCCTATGCTGGTCGTTCCGTCGCTGATCGGGATTATGCTCGGCTCCTTCGTGGGAGTCAGACTCCTCAAAGTGGCCAAGCCGGCCATGGTGCGATGGATCGTGATCGGAATGCTCGGATTCGCAGGTCTGAAGGCCCTTTCCAAAGGACTCGGATTCTAGGGATACGTGTTCTGGACAACCATTCATGAAAGGTTGCTTCGGGAACCTTGAAGATGCTCAATTGGAGGCGAGACGATGACCGACAAGTCCGGAAAATCTCTGCAGGCAGGACCGGAGCAGGTCCTGTACGCTCGTATTCTTGAAAAGGGGATGTTTTTTGGGTTACTGATTCTCCTCATTACATTCACTATTTACGTTCTTGGAATAATGTCTCCCTATATCAAGCGCGCCGACGTGTCCAAATACTGGTCCATGAGCGTGGGCGATTACCTTCATGAAGCCCACATCGAAGCGGGTTGGGGCTGGATCAAGATGGTGGGGTACGGCGATTTTCTCAATTTTATCGGGATAGCCATTCTCGCCGGTGTCACCATTCTGTGCTACTTGTCGATCGTGCCTGTACTCTGGAAAGAGAATGACAGACTCTATGCGGGTCTTGCCCTTTTGGAGGCGATCATTCTCGCGGTTGCGGCCAGCGGCATCCTTGGCACAGGAGGACACTAGCGTTCCGACGCAGCTAAGAGCAGTGCGGAGCCGACGATATTCGGATGCTGATTGTTCTGCTCAGGAAGGAGATGAAAGATCAATGCCTTTAACAAAAAAGGTGAGAGATTGCCTTATACCTATCAGTGAGTATGCCGTCACAACCGAGGACAAGCCCTTGCGAGAAGCCGTCCCAATGTTGAGACGACTCTATTGCGAAGTGGAAATCGGCAAGTGTACCGAAGCGGGACACAGGACGATACTGGTGCTCGACAAGACCGGCAACCTTGTGGGCATCTTGGATTTCAAGAGCATATTGAAGGTCCTCATTCCGGAAATCGCCGGCGGGCTGACAGCTAAACTGGAAGCCCTCGGAGTGACAATGGCCTTCGCCATGGCCGACGCGGAGAATCTAGATGAATCCCGGGCGGGGTTTCGGGCTCGGGTTATCAAGAATGCCGAAACCCGGGTCCGCGAGGTCATGCTCAAGGTGAGAGGCACCATTGATGCGGATGCGGATCTCCTGGAGGCCTTGAAGATGATCGGTCAAAACAGGATCACCGTATTGCCTGTATACGAAGGCGCCAAACTCGTCGGCGTCGTAAGGGACTCCGACTTGTTCCTCTGCGTTGCCGACATCCTCATGGAGTAGGAAAGACTCGTTGCCGTGATGACCGGTCTCCCCTCATGGGGGGGCCGTTCCCCTTTCGGGACATCCCTTTGGCGGCCCAAGTGTTGTGATCCTCCTCCGTTACCGGAATCGCGACAAGTCCTGTCCCTCTCAACAGAACCTCAATTATTCCGGCAATTGATCGACTTCCTCTTTCCCGCAACAGATTGGAATATAATCACGAACCATTGGAAAGGGTTACCGCGACAGGGAGGTTGTGCTATACTGCCGCTCACTGCTCGGGCGAACCCGTGAGTGGAAGGCGCTGTGCGATAGGTCTGGAAGCCGGCGTCATCTCTTGAGGATCTGCCCGATGCTTGGAGCGGACTGCAGATTCGTATCCCTCAAGGGAACAGGAAAGAAATCAAGTCTCCAGGAGCGCCGGATCGTGCCGAAATTCGAGATCAAGAACAGGAAAACTGGTGAGGTCATTTTCAGCGGAAAGGCCGGTTCCTTGAAAGAGCTTGTTCAAGCGGCGACGCTGACCGGTTCCGATGCGTCGGTGCTCTCACAGATTCTCATAACGCTCAAGATCAAGAAACCGAGCAAGGTGAAGTTTTACGGGGCGGATCTCAAAGGAGCGGATCTCACCGAAATCGATCTCACGGAAGCAGAGTTCTCCGGGGCGGATCTCTCGGGTGCCGACCTGACCGGAAGTTGCCTCAAGAAGGCGGTGTTGAGTCGCGTCGATCTTTCGGGCGCCAAGCTGTGCCGCACGAGCCTCGGCGATGTGGACTTGACTGAAGCGAACCTGTACAGGGCCGATCTCACCGAATCGGTGATAGAAAATGCCGACCTGACCGGAGCAAATCTCGGAGAGGCGAACCTCTCCGGCTTGACTCTCAACAAGGCCGTACTGACAAGGGCGGATTTGTCCGGGGCCAGGATTGTGGGAGCCGTCTTGTCGAAGTCTCAGTTGAGCGGAAACAAACTCGCAGGTGCGGATCTCTCGTTTTCGAAGCTTGTCCGGACCGCTTTTGAAAAGGCCGATTTGACCAAGACCAACCTGGAAAGGGTTGACCTCTCCGGAGCGCAACTGGCCGGAGCGAATCTCAGCAAGGCCAACCTGACTGCTGCAATTCTCGACCGGGCGGATCTCAACGGTGCCAATCTGACGGGAGCGGTCCTGTCCAGCGCCGGCCTCGTTGAATCCAATCTCTCAAAGGCGGTGCTTAAGGGAGCGGCCCTGGACGGGGCCAAGCTCATGAGAGCACACGCAACGGCCGCTGATTTCGGGAGCGCGGACCTGACCGACTCGGACGGTTCCGGAGCCAACTTTTCCGGCTCCCAGTTGAGCAGGGCCAAACTGATCCGAGCCATCATGAGCGGAGCGGATTTTTCGTCTTGCCAGTTGTACCAGGCTGCTCTGGTCCGGACCACATTGGTCGAGGCCAACATGAAGGGCGCGCAAATGGAGAAGGTGGACTGTCGGCAAGCTGCCATGGAGCGCGCGAATCTGACCGGCGCAAATCTTTCCGCCGCAAATCTTGAGGAGGCGGATCTACAGAAGGCCGTCCTGACCGGTGCCGCCTTGACCGGTGCCAATCTCACCAAGGCCGTGCTCGACGACGCCGACATGACCGGTGTGAAGGGTTCCGGCGCGAATTTGACCGGGGCGTCACTGAAGAACGTCATCTTGGACTCAGCGGACCTCTCCAAGACCAACCTGACGGAAGTCAACGCGAGCGGACTGAAGATGACTTCCGGTTCCATGATTGGAGCGGATCTCACAAAGGCGGACTTCTCCTGGGCGGTGATAGACAAATCGGACCTCTCCGGTGTAAAGATAGCCAAGACGAGTATGAGAGGCGCACGTCTCACCGACGTAAAGGGGATCAAGTTCAAGAAGAAAGCCTAGCAATGCGTTTGACGACACTATGAGGCAATTCCTGGTTACTGCGTTTCAAAAGTACGGTAACGAATCAGACGACCCCTCCCCGTCCCTCCCCGTCCACGGGGAGGGAGAACTTCCCCCCGTGGACGAGGGGATGAGAGGGAGGGCCTTGTGGCGAAGACGGATTTGAATCGGCGAAATCAGGTATCCCTTAGTCGCCGGGGATACGCTATCGAATTTATGAAAACCGTTACTAAGCTCTTTTCTCTCGACGATAGTAGACAACCCCGTTCAAACATCACGCAGGTTTCGAGGCGTTCCGCTGTAGGCACCCCTCTTCCCGTCTTCACATCCTGGGAGGTGCCGGCCGGGTGATCGGTCCCTCCATCATCGATCGATACGTTTTCAAGGAAATCGCCGTATCCTCTTTGTTCTGTTTTGCGATATTCCTGGTTACAGGGCTCATTGCCGGATTTCTCCCCTTGCTGCAGAAGGGGATGGAGAAAGGGCTGGCGCTGTCGGTCATCCTTTTTCAGGTACTCATAAACGCGTTACCGGGCATGCTGGTCACCATCCTCCCCCTGTCTATGATGATCGGAATCCTGTTGGGTCTGGGACGAATGGCCGCGGACAACGAAATAGCCGCGATCAAGTCGTCGGGGATTTCGATCCTGCGTCTCTTCCCGCCTGTTCTCTTGATGGGACTGCTGGGTTTCGGGCTGAGTCTGGCGTGCACGTTGATCCTGATTCCCAAGGGGATATCCGAAGGACGGAGACTTACCCAGGAAGCTCTGACCAAGCGAGTCGATGCGGGGATCGAAGAGCGCACCTTTTTCGTTGCATTGAAGAATCTCGTAGTCTACGTGGAAAAGATCGATTCCGCTACGGGAGTGCTCAGCCGGGTCTTCATCAGAGAATCATCCGATCCAAACGAGGTCAAGACGATCATTGCGCAGAAAGGGAAGTCCGTTCCCGATCCCGATCGCAAGGCATTCATACTCAACTTGAAGAACGGCACGGTCCTCAAAGAGGATCGTCACGGTGAAACGACGGGCAGCCTGACCTTCGAAAGCTACGTGTTCCGATATCCACTCAGTCTGGCGGGACTGACCAACCAGAACCCTGACTTGGAAGAGTTCTCCGTGGCCGCCATCAGGCAACGGGTGAAAGAGATTACGACTGAAAAGGGATCGGAATCTCCGGACAAGCGAGCCTATTACGACAGGGTCCGTAGAATTGCTCGAATCCTTATAACCCAACGATTTACCTATCCTCTGGCCTGCCTGGCCCTGGCGTTTGCAGCCTTCCCCCTGGGCGTGCTGAACATGGGTAAGAGCAGATTGAACAATGTTTCTCTCGGGCTGGCCGCGATGTTCGTCTACTATGCATCCACCCTTGCCGTGGAGCGTGCTGCACGCTCGGGATTGGCCGCACCGGAGCTGGTGCTTCCTTTGCCGGCCCTGCTCTTTGTAGTGGGAGCAGCCTATCTCCTCAGATGCGTGCAGATGGAAAGGGTTCCCGCGGTCATTCGGTATGCAGGGGACCTGGTCATGAGGATGCGAAGACAAAGCCAGTAAATTGACGGCTGCCCGGATATCGGTACTTTCCCCCTGAGGGCCGCATAGCGTCGTGTCCCATGCGAGTACCATGTGAGGCTGATTCTATGGCGTAGGTCAAGGATCATGCGGACACCATTCCTGTAAACGGGATGCTGCTGCTCGTTCTCGTGAGCTTCCTTTGGGGCGGCAATCTGGTGAGTATCAAGATAAGCAATGTTGGTATTCCACCGGTTTTGGCCGCGACCTTCAGATCCCTTGTAGCATCTTTCCTCCTGTGGCTGTAAGCGAGGAGCAAGGGTGAAGATGTCTTCTTGCACGGTCGGGATCTCAAACACGGTATAGCGATCGGGTTCCTTTTCGCTGTGGATTTTGTTTTCCTTTATCTCGGCGCAGCTTATACGGACGCCTCGCGCTCCATCATCTTTCTCTACACGCATGCCCTCTGGGTGGCAGTGGGAGCCCACTTTCTTCTTTCCGACGATCGCCTGACGCCCATGAAAGTTCTGGGCATGGTGCTCTCCTTCCTCGGTTTGCTTTCCGTTTTCGGGTCACATTCGGCTAACCTGAGAGCCGATCACTGGATCGGGGACTTGCTCGAAGTTGCCGCTGCCGCTTCGTGGGCAGGGTGCACCATATGTATCAAGAAATTTATCCGGCAAAGACCCATATCGCACTATCAGGCGCTCTTTTCCCAGCTCTTCTTCTCCATTCCGGCCATGGCGGTCTGCCGGCTAGTACTGGAATCGGACAGGGGTGTGCGGCTCGATACGGCCGTGGTTTCGGCTTTGGCCTATCAGACGGTGGTTGTGGCTTTCTTCAGCTACATTCTCTGGTTCTGGATGATCCACAACTATACCGTCACGCGCCTGACAACCTTCACATTCCTCGCTCCCCTTTTCGGCGTTCTCTTGAGCGGTATCATCCTGCATGAACCGCTGCCGCTTCTTCTCTGGATCGGGCTGATTCTCGTAGCCGCGGGGATATATTTGGTCAATAAACCTCAAAGAACGTGAGACTCCGCCGTCGCGTCCCGTGTCTCGTATGTGCACGGCGTCCCTTCGATACAACGATCGCCGCCACCCGCCGAGGCACCGGGACATGTCCCCAGCGCGTGACGTCCTTGACACAGGCGCCTCCTTTTCCTATCCTCAAGTGCATGTCGCGTGGCAGTGCCCGGGCGGAACGAGGATTATAGAGGAGCGGCACCGGAAGGAGCGCCGACCGCGACGACGAGCATTCACACAGGAGTCACGATATGCAGATAATGGTTTCCGGGTCCTTGGCCTACGACAGGATTATGGATTTCCCCGGAAAGTTCTCCGATCACATCCTTCCGGACAAGATCCACATTCTTAACGTCTGTTTTCTCGTCAACGGAGTGAAAGAGCAGTTCGGAGGCACGGCTGGAAATATCGCCTACAACCTTGCACTACTAGGGGAGAGACCTTTGATCCTGGCTTCGGCAGGCCGCGATTTTGACAGTTATGAAAGCTGGTTGAAAGGATTGGATTTATCGTTGGAGGGAATTCGAAGGATTCCCGATGAATTCACGGCCGGGGCGTACATAACCACCGATCAGGGGGACAACCAGATTACCGGTTTCAATCCGGGTGCGATGAAGCATGCCTGCCTTTACGAGATCGACGGCGCGGACCCGGCTGAGACCCTCGCCATCATCGCGCCGGGAAATGTGGGCGACATGGTGAGCTTCGCGGACTCCTGCCGGAAGAAAGGCATACCCTACATATTCGATCCCGGACAGCAGATTCCCGCATTCACTCCGGAGGCGTTGGTGGGAGCACTGACCGGTTCGAAGATGTTCATTTCCAACGACTACGAGCTTGAAATGGTGATGCGCTCCACGGGTCTGGAGAAATCGGCACTTCTGCAGAGGACGGAGACGGTGATTACCACGCTGGGTGATAGGGGCTCCCTTCTCTCCACGTCAGAGGGGGACGTACCCATTCCTGCGGTCAAAGCCGACGGAGTGCTGGATCCCACGGGTGCGGGCGATGCGTTCAGAGCCGGCATGATCAAGGGGATGGTGATGGGTAAGTCCCTTGCCGAAGCGGCTCGCATGGGTGCCGTATGCGCCAGCTTCGGCGTGGAATGCCAGGGAACCCAATGCCACAGGTTTACCATCGAGGAATTTTGGCAACGGCACAAACGGGAGCTCGCCGACTGACGGACAGGTGCGTCGCAACAACGGGCCGAAAGTCGATCGATATCCCCATGGTCAAACGGGAGGGGATGTATGTCTACGGAGGGCAAAGAGACACCGAGGGCCGGCACATTGAGCGAGGAGGACCCCTCGCCCCAGGAGGTCTTTGCCAAGATCAAGGAGCTGTTCAGAGTTCTTGGCATCCTGGGAGAGAGTCTTTCGGTGGAGCATGAGGGAAATTGGTACCGAGTGACCTGCGACGAACAGTCCTTCATGGTGTACCGAGTTGCTGAAAACAACGGACTTAGACATCATGTCCCCGGATGGCCGGTTTGCCTGGTCAATTCCCACACCATCTTTGAAGAGAGCTGCTCCCCTGCGCTCGGCGGGGATCACTGCGCCTGCGGAAGGAGTATCCAAGGGTGGCTGGAAGAAATCAGCAGCCGATTCCACTGCGTTTGTCGGGGCTGACGATTTCGGTCGCTCTGAACGGACTCCATCAATCCTCCGGTCGCCCATTCGCTCCATGGCCACGTTGCGCAATCGGCTTATGAAAGGGCTAATGTGGAGAATCCCATATATCTGGACTACAACGGAACCACCCCGCACCATCCGGAAGTAATTGCCGCCATGAGGCCTTACCTGGAGCAGGAGTTCGGCAATCCCTCCAGCACTCATTGGTTCGGAATAGCACCCAAGAGAGCGGTGACCAAGGCAAGAGCCCAGGTGGCATCCCTGTTGAACTGCGATCCCAAGGAGATCGTTTTCACCAGCGGAGGGACCGAGTCGAACAACCACGCCATCATCGGGACGGCCCTGGCGAATCGTGAGAAGGGCAATCACGTTATCACCTGCCGAATCGAACACCCGGCCGTTCTCGAAGTGTGCAGGAGTCTCGAAAGTCGCGGCTTCGAGGTGACCTACCTCCCCGTGGACGAATTCGGCATGGTGTCCGTGGCCGACGTCGAGCGGGCCGTTACCCCTCGAACCATCCTTATCACCATCATGCACGCGAACAACGAGGTGGGAACCATCCAGCCCATCAGGGAGATTTCTGAAATCGCCCGAAAAGCGGGGATTGTCCTGCATACCGACGCTGCTCAATCGGCGGGGAAAATTCCAACCGACGTCCGGTCCCTGGGTGTGGATCTCCTCTCCGTTGCAGGACACAAGCTCTATGCCCCCAAAGGAATTGGGGCCCTCTACATCGGGGAGGGAGCAAAGCTTGAGAAGTTCATGCTGGGAGCGGGCCAGGAGATGGGGACACGGGCCGGGACGGAGAACGTTCTGGAGATCGTGGGGCTGGGAACCGCTTGCGAGATCGCCGGTCGGGATCTTGAACAAAACGCCCGACATCTCAAGCTCATGCGAGACATGCTCCATGAAGGGCTCGGGAAGCGACTCTCAGAGGGGATGAAGCTCAACGGTCACCCGGAGGCGCGTCTGCCCAATACGGTCAGCTTGTCCTTCAGGGGTCTGGAAGCCACTAGAATACTTGAAGAGATCGGCCTGGATGTGGCGGCCTCACCCGGCGCCGCATGTCATTCCGATACCGTGACCATTTCGCACGTTCTGGAAGCCATGGCCATTCCATTGGATTGGGCCAAAGGAACGCTCAGATTCAGCACGGGGCGGATGACCACCCCAGAGGAAATCGACCGCGCTGTCGAGGTTGTGGCCTCTGCGGTCATCCGTTTGCACGGGACCGGTTCGTAACGGAGGTCCGCGGACGCTCCCCGCTATCTTCTCCGGCACGGGGGGCTGCCGGGAGACCGCATTGCCTTCTTCACCACCCGAGGACTTTCCCTCATGTCTATGACTTCTCCGATATCACAGCGGTTTCAGACCCCATGACCGATCAAGTTCCGGCTCGCAGAATTCGCCGGTTGACAACCTTGGTTTCCCGAAAGGGCGGTTACAAACGGATTGCCGTGGTATTGGGCATTCTCCTGCTGGTGGTGTCGACCATCGTCTACCATGTGCTGCCGGACTACCGCACTGCCGTGCGTGACCAGCGGGCCAAAGCGGGAATTGCCGTACTGGATAGGAATAACCGGCTTTTGCGACTCTTTCCGGACTCGGAAAGGCGTATGAGCCTTTGGTGCGGCATCGACGAATTTCCCGCCATACTCAAGTCCGCTGTGGTTGCAGCAGAAGACCGCCGTTTCTATGAGCACCCGGGATTCGACCCCATTGCCGTCTTCCGAGCGCTGTACACGAACATACGGAGCTGGAGAACCGTCTCGGGAGCCTCTACCATCACCGAGCAGGTGGTTCGACTGATCGATCCGAGGCCTCGAACCTACTACGCCAAGTTCATCGAGCTGCTCTGTGCGATAAAAATGGAGATGCAGCTCACCAAGGAGCAGATCCTGGAGCTCGATCTGAATCTCTCTCCCATGGGGGGCACCATCCGTGGGGCAGGGCTCGCCGCCCGAATCTATTTCGGGAAGGATGTCGGGAAGATAACGCTTTGCGAGTCTGCCGTGTTGGCAGCTCTACCGCGGTCGCCCACCAGATACTCCCCGAAGACTCCCAGCGGCAGGAGACAGCTCATCGAGGAGAAGGACCGCATCTTGGGACGCATGAAGCGACTGGGGTACATCACATCCTCCCAGTATCGTCTCAACGTCGGACCGAAGATCTCCTTCGCAAATCGTCCGGTGCCGCTGTCGGCTCCCCATTTCGTCGATTTCGTGCTCCTGAGAGATCGCCCGGCGGAGAATGTCGTCAAGACCACCCTGGATCTTACGCTGCAGCGATCGCTCACGCGAGTGCTGCGCTCCCACCGGGACCGGCTGGGCCGGATCGGAGTCGAGCAGGCCGCCGCTATCGTTGCCGACGCCCGGACCATGAATGTCCTGGCGATGGTCGGATCTCTCCGGTATGGTCCAGCGGGCCAGGGGTACAACAACGGAGCCACAGCCCTGAGAGGTGCCGGGTCCACCCTTAAACCTTTCCTCTACGCACTGGCGATCGAGAAGGGGTACAGTGCCTTTTCGGAAGTCCCCGACACGATGCGGAGCTATTCCACCCCCCATGGGGACTACCACCCGGCCAATGCGGATCGGAGATCGTACGGGCCGGTCAACGTCAGAAGCGCCTTGGGTAATTCCCTGAACATCTCCGCCGTCAAGGTGGCTCGATGGGTAGGGGTGGACGACATTCTGCATCTCTTGGAGAGCGTGGGAATCTCTCCTCCTCCGGGACAGTCTCCGGACTATTACGGCCTGGGTATCGCCATAGGCAACATCGAGGTCAGCTTGTATCGACTCGTTCAAGCGTACGGAAGCCTTGCCCGGGAAGGAGAATACAAGCCGCTCAGCGTTCTTATGGGAGACAACCCGCCTACGAGAAGGGTCTTTTCGGCGGGCACTGCTTATATCATCGACGATATCCTCGCCGATCCTTCGGCTCGGTTGCTCACCTTCGGCAATCCCCACTACTTCGATTTCGGGTTCCCCGTCTCCCTCAAGACAGGGACGAGCAGCAACTTTCGCGATGCATGGATCGTCGGATATACTCCCCGGCATATCATCGGCATTTGGGCGGGAAATTTCAGCGGGCATCCGACCAACAGTGCGTCGGGCTCCGGGGCTTGTGGGCCGATTCTTGCCGACGTGATCGCGTCGCTTTACGGCGGTCACAGTCCCGGGGTCTTCCCCCGACCGGAGAGTGTGAAGGAAGTGTCGGTCTGCTCGATGTCAGGCAAGCGCGCAACGTCCCGGTGTCCTCACACCACGCGAGAGCTGATCGTGGAGGGACAAGAACCCGCATTCTGCGACCTGCCTCACGACGGCTATCATCATTTTCTCGGTGCGGATTACGCTCAGTGGCTGCATCGACGGGAAATGGAGCAAGGGCTTGGACGCTTCCGCTTGATGGAGCCCGGTTCCTCGTCCCAGACCCGCTCGCCGTCTATCGAGATCGTGAGTCCGCACAACTTCGACCGATTCATCTATTCTCCCGAGCAGGAGAATCGTATTCTCTTCCGAGCGGTTCCCAAAACAGTGGTGAGCCGAGTGACGTGGTTCGTGGACGGGGTAGAGATTGCCAGGACGCCGCCCCCCTATGAGCTCTTCTGGGAAATGACCAGAGGCCGCCATGAGATTCATGCGGTCACCCCCGGAGACGAAGGGGACCTCGTCACCATCCTGGTTGAGTGAGCGGACATGAGGGTCGCATCCCATACTCTCTTGTGATATGGTGCTACAGTCTTCCGCCGCACCGCCGTCCGTCCTGAAATTCGAGAATATTGGTCGCAAGAGCAGAAATGAGGTGCGAGCACCCTTCACCTCGGGTTTTTCGGGAAGGAAAGGTCTCTTGTCTGCCTGACCCGACGGTGAGACTATCCTTTAACGGGGCTCCCGATTCGGTTGTCGGAACCTGAATCCGGATCTCCATCGACACCTATTGAGAACCGCACGGGGACAAGGCTGAGCGCCTTTGTGTTTGTGGCCGGTGAAAGAAACGGACGGAGGAGAGCATGGCCGTGACCATGGAGGAAGGAGATCGGGGCGTGACAAGAGGACCTGACGGAGCCGAGCCTCCGGACTCTGCGGAGCCTTCACCCCATCCGGGGTGTTCTACGTCCCTTCTGGCGGGAGTCCTGGTCTTACTCTTCTCCTTGCTCGTAATCGGGGTGATGTGGCTGGTGGGAATGGACGTGCGAAACAACTTCTATCTCACGCTGGGCGTCTTCGTCGTTCTCGGAGCTTTCATGAACAGGGTGGCGTACCGTCTGCAGGCCTATCTCAACAGGCGTGAGATGGAGCGTCGAGCGGAAGAAGAGGAGTACGAAGACGACGAGACTCGAGCTCCATAGTACTCTTTTTCGGAAATACGGTTCCGGAAAGTAAGCGATTTCAAGATGACCCCGAATTGACCCAAGCCGTCACGTCGAGCGAAAGCCGGGGTCCGGAGTGTTCGGAAGTGCCAGGATTCCTGCCTCCGCACGAACGACGGTGAGAGTGCTCGATCGTACATAGATACCT
Organism: Desulfomonilaceae bacterium; assembly: GCA_041741735.1. Taxonomy (GTDB): domain Bacteria; phylum Desulfobacterota; class Desulfomonilia; order Desulfomonilales; family Desulfomonilaceae; genus JBGSJS01. The sequence continues at coordinate 213,423 of JBGSJS010000002.1, forward strand.
TGGTAGCGCCGCCGACGGCAAAGTGCACCACCGAGCTTGTCAAATCGAATAGTCGGCATCGGTTCCATTGATGAAACTGAGGGAAAATGTCCCTTGGGTTGAGAACCGACATCGGATATTGCGGTTCCCGCGGACTTTCGCTCAGCGTGTGACCCGTCCGGCCGCTGCAGAAGAGAATGACCTTTTTCATGCGGTTATTCTTCCGGCCGGCCTCACTTCTTGCTATAATAAAGCCCCTTCAGCGATTTCGAGATCATGATTTCAGGAGCAGCATCGGGAGGTTTTTGGCTTCGATGGCAACGTCGATTCCCAGGGTTGACGGTCTTTTCGGTCAATCGGTTGCGCTTGCACGATTGCTGGATGAGATTCCTCTGGGGATTGCCTTGCTCGACAGAGATCGCCGGGTTGTCTTTCTGAATAGGGCTCTTGAGGCCATCACCGGAAGAGGTCGTCAGGAAGCCGAAGGGATTCCCTGCCGTCACATTATCAGGAACAATCTCTGCCCCCACAACTGCCCGGTGTTGAAGTTGACGGCCGAATCCGAGGCAATAAGTCTGGATGCCAATCTTATCAATCGTAGCCGTCAGAGAATACCGGTGCGATTGACCCTCGCTCCGATCCTGGACATTTCCGGCAACCTGACGGGATACGTGGAGACCGTGGAAGATCTGCAACTGCTCAAGGAGCTCGACGACAGAGTGGCTGAAGACTCACGGTTCCCGCACATCATCGGCAGATGTGCGCAGATGGAGAGAATCTTCCAGATCCTCCCCGTGGTTGCACAGACGGACTCCTCCGTCCTCATCACCGGTGAGACCGGCACGGGCAAGGACCTTCTGGCCGAGGCTATCCACCTGGCATCCAATCGGGCCAAGGGGCTGTTCGTCAAAGTCAACTGCGGCGCTCTTCCCGAGACGCTCTTGGAGTCGGAGCTTTTCGGCCACCAAAAGGGCGCTTTTACAGGAGCCGTGGAGAACAAGCCGGGACGATTCCGTCTGGCCCACAACGGGACGTTGTACCTCACCGAAATAGGAGACCTACCACTTCAGTTGCAGGTGAAGCTCCTCACCTTTCTCGACGATAAGGTCATCTACCCCCTTGGAGGCACCAAGGGGACAAGGGTGGATGTCAGGGTCATCGCCGCAACTCACAGGAACCTTGAACAAATGGTTGTGGACGGACGCTTCAGGGAGGATCTGCTTTTCCGTCTCAATGTGGTCCGGTTGCACATCCCTCCGTTGAGGGACAGAGCGGACGACATACATCTGCTTCTGGATCACTTCATTCGAACTCTTGCGGCAAAGTTCAACAAGAAAATTGAGGGGCTCGCGGAATCGACGCGGACGATTCTGCTCGGGTATCATTATCCCGGCAACGTCAGAGAGCTGAGGAACATCGTTGAATACGCGGTGAACATTTGCGACGGCAATCGCATTGAAGCGAATCACCTGCCGACTTACATCGTGGAGCCGAGGGCCGTCGAACGGACGGCCGACACAGTCCGTGCTCAGTCCGGATCGGTAATCGGCGATTGGCTCGGAAACAGATCGGTCGATTATAACTGGCAAACGGCCGAGCGCCGCATGATCATGGAGGCACTGGTCAGAGCCGGAGGACGGCGGAGGGAGGCGGCGGCTCTCCTCGGCTGGGGCCGCAGTACGCTCTGGCGAAAGATGAAACATTACGGGATCAATCAGTGAACGGGGCCGGTGGGGTCCCTCGGATTCAGTCGGAGTCCATACGCCCATGAAGATGCTTATTCCGTTGAACGACGATGAGGTGGCTCCCCGTTTCGACCTCGCCACCGAAGTCCTCATAGTCGAGCTCGACAATGAAGGCAATCCGGTGGAAGAAAAGAATATCGTCCTCCCACAGGCATCGGCCGAGGATCTTTGCCAATTGATCCTCCACGAGGGCATTTCTCTTGTGGTTTGCGGTGGGATTGAAGAAGAATACTATCAGTACCTCACATGGAAGAAAATCAGGGTTATTGACTCAATTATCGGTCATCACGAACAAGTAGTGCGTTGCCTCAAAGACGGTACCCTCGTCGAAGGTGCCATCTTGATGGGGACAACTTAGAGAGAAAATCATGGCCACTTGGAAATGGCTAGAAAAGGCTATCGGTAGACTATTTCGCATGCCGGATCAGGGATCTTCCCCCGAGCGCTACCGCGTGATCCGGCGAAACATGATCATCCTCATCACCGTGGTTACACTCCTCCCTCTGTTCATTATGGCCTTCATGAACTACGTCCAGTTTCAAGGAGTACTGAGACAGGAGGTCCTTGCCCCCATGAGGGTCCTTGTCAACAAGACGAGGAACTCCTTCGAGCTGTGGCTGGCGGAACGCGAATCCACGGTAAGTTTCATCGCGTCGGACTACTCCTTTGAAGAGCTTTCAAACGAGAAGCGTCTGAACAGCCTCTTCAGGGTGCTCAGGCAGGAATTCTCCGGATTCGTGGATCTCGGCCTTATCGACTCCAAAGGGAACCAGGTGAGCTACACGGGGCCCTACAACCTCCGGGGAAAGAATTACTCCGACCAGAGCTGGTATCAGCAGGTCCGGGTAGAGAGAAAGTACATCAGCGATGTGTTCATGGGATATCGGAAGTTCCCCCACGTGGTCATCGCCGTCCAGCGGTGCACCGACTCCGGCGAATGGTGGGTGGTTCGGGCGACCATCGACACGAGCCGTTTTGACAAGCTCATAGCGTCCATGGGCCTCGACGCGCAAAGCGACGCGTTTCTTATCAACCGCGAGGGTATTCTCCAGACTCGGTCAAAGTTCTACGGAGACGTACTGGAAAAGTTCCCGATGCCTGTTCCCATGAGGAGCTACGAGCCCACGGTCATCGAAAGTGTCGACCCGCAGGGGCGAGATGTGGTGGTCGCCTATTCCTACTTCTTGCGCCCCGACTTCATCCTGATACTGGTGAAGCCCAAAGTGGGAGTCCTCAAGGCCTGGTCCGCTCTTCGGGGGGACCTTCTCGTCGTGCTCCTGATAAGCGTGGCGGTGATTTTGGGGGCTGTCTTCGTCCTTGTCGATCGTCTGGTCAAGAGAATGCGGGAGAGCGACGAAAAGAGAGAGATGGCCTTCCTAGAGGTGGAGCATTCCCACAAGCTCTCCTCCATCGGACGATTAGCTGCCGGTGTAGCGCACGAGATCAACAACCCGCTCGCCATCATCGGTGAAAAGGCAGGCCTCTTCAAGGATCTCATGGCCCTGAACCCCGCCTTTCCGGACAAGGAGAAATTCGGCTCCCTCATAGACAGCATCGAAGGATCGGTCGACCGCTGCAGGACCATTACTCACCGGTTGCTCGGTTTCGCCCGACGCATGGAAGTTCAGATCGAACTGCTCGATTTGAACTCCGTCATCCGGGAAACCGCGGGCTTTCTGGAGAAAGAAGCACTATACAAGAATGTGGAGCTGCGCATGATCCTGGCAAAGGATCTGCCCTCCATCGACTCGGACAGGGGTCAGCTCCAGCAGGTCTTTCTCAACATCCTCAGCAACGCCTTTGCCGCTGTGGACGAAGGCGGCCAGGTGCACGTCACCACCTTCCTCAAAGATGAAGATTATCTCGGCGTTACAATCCAGGACAATGGAATGGGCATGTCGGAAGAGACGCTCAAGCACATCTTCGACCCCTTTTTTACGACGAAGAAGACAAAAGGGACAGGCCTCGGACTCTCCATAACCTACGGAATCGTCAAGAAGCTCGGCGGAGAAATCGAAGTCCAGAGCAAGCCGAGGGTAGGCAGCAGGTTCACCGTCTACCTGCCGAGAGCGCCGAGAGAACAACAGGGGAACTGACACATGGAACCGTGGAAAATACTGTTGGTGGACGATGAGGCCGATTTTGCGGTGACGCTGGCCGAGCGACTCCGGTTGAGGGGGCTCACGGTTGAAACGGCCTTTGACGGGGAACAGGCGTTGGAAAAGATCGAGCAGGACCTCCCCCGGATTGTTGTGCTCGACGTCATGATGCCCGGCCTTGGTGGAATGGAAGTACTCCAACGGGTAAGAGAAGACCATCCCGATCTTCCCGTAATTCTCTTGACCGGACACGGCTCCACCCGTGACGGCATCGAGGGGATGAGAATGGGGGCTTTTGATTACCTGATGAAACCGATCAAGATAGAAGAACTGGTCAAGAAGATCGAAGAGGCTCTCGGGGGCGGACAGTGAGACATCTTGGAAAACATGGAGCGTTAAGGCGATGAATCACCGAGAAACGGCATTTATGGGGAGAATTACGGCCGGCATGACCCACGAACTGCGCAACGTTCTGGCAATCATCAAGGAGTCTGCAGGTCTTATGCAGGATCTCATGGTGTTGGGGAAAGGAGATCCCGCACAATACAAGGAGAAGTTTACCCGACACATTGGAAAAATCCTGGCCCAGGTCGACCGTGGAACCCTGCTGACCGGAGGCCTCAACAAGTTTGCCCACGCCCCGGATTCCACACGGGCTGAGATCAATATGGGGGAGTTTCTCGAGCATGTTGTGGCCCTGAGTCGTCGACTCGCCCAAATGAAGTTGGTCTCCTTGGAAATCCAACCGGTTCCTCCTTCAACGGCAGTCGTCAACGACCCTCTGGCGCTTCACATGACGGTCTTCACCGCTGTGGACGCACTGCTCCAGCTTGCTCCCGCGTTCAAGAGCATCTCATTGCGCGCGGCACAGGATGGAGGCCGCGTGCATGTGGATCTGACAATGGAAGGAGCGGAGGAAGGTCTTGCGGGCTGGCCAGCGCGTCTGAAGGAGTCACCCGTGTGGGGGGCGCTGGAGGAAACGGCCGAACGCGTTCGTGCGGACGTGGAGCTGGATGAAGGCGTCGGCCGTGTTCGGCTGACCTTGTTGCGTGATATGGAGGGATGAATGTCGCGCAGCGAGACGTTTTGGGACATAGCGATGTTCCATAACGTCTCGTTATGGTGCACAGCCCGCGTCACCTTATGGTAACAATTTGTTATCTCACGTTAAATATTTATGGCACACTCCTTGCTATCACTAAAGACAAGTAATCCGCAAGGAGGACGCCATGTCAAGATCCACCGATAGATTCACCGCCTATTTCTCCGCTGCCGCGTTCGCCGAAGCCGGTGAGCACGAGACCGCCTTGCAAATGGCTCCGACTTCCTCCGCCCCCCTCAAGAAGGCGAGCTCTGTTTTTGAAAGCCTGCGCAAGACCTTTGCCGCCGTTGCCTTCGCCGAGGAAGGTCTGCATGCAGAGGCCGAATTGATCCTCACTCCAGCGACCGCGCCGGTTCGCAAGAATTGGAGTGCCGAGAAGTCCTTCCTTGATCTGGTCGGATTGCAGCACGTTCGGGTACGCCACATGATATTACAGGTCTGAGACCCGCCGGTGCGAATCGGATTACCCCATGGCGCTCAAGCTGCTTATCGTGGAGACTGAAGACGCGTTGAGGGAGACTCTCTTTCGGCGATTCTCCGATGAGGGCTTGAAGGTCGGTGTTGCCGGATGCGGGGCGGACGCCGAGAGGATAATAAGAGAACAAGATGTGGACGTGGTCATCGTAGGGCTCCCCGGACTGGGGCGCGAGGGGCTCATGCTGCTCAGAAGCATCAAAGAGCTGCGGCCTCCCACGGAAGTAATTCTCATTGCCGGTGACGAGCAACTGACCCTCTCCATTGAAGGAATGAAGCTGGGCGCGTTCGACGATCTTCGGCTGCCCATAGACATGAATTCACTTACGGAGCGGGTGCGACAAGCCGGAGAGAAAAAAAAAGCGGCACTTAAAGCAAAGAAGGGATTCTTTCGCGAGCGGTTTAGAGATATATTTGTTGCCGCTACATTCGCTGAGGCAGGAGAATTCGACTTGGCACGACAAGTGTCCGGATCGAAGGTCCGGGAGCCTCCGGAAGATCCCCAAAAAAGCAGGAAAAAATAGGTGCCGGCCGCGAGCACTAGAGGAGAGTCGCTATGATAAAGGAAATCAAAGTTCTTTTGGTGGATGACGAGCAGGATTTCGTAAACACCCTTTCGGAGCGCCTTGAGGTGCGAGGAGAGGGTCTTGGATCCGATGTCGCCCTGGACGGCGAGGCCGCATTGAAAACGCTTGAAGGGAGCCTGCCCGACGTAATGGTGCTGGATCTCAAGATGCCGGGAATTGACGGTCTGGAGGTTCTCAAGCGAACCAAGCAGAGGTACCCCAGCGTCGAAGTCATCATGCTGACCGGTCACGGCTCGGAAAAAGATGAGGAAGCCGCACGTCGATTAGGAGCCTACGAATATCTGCAGAAGCCTGTGGGAATAGAAAAACTCGTTTCCACCATCAAGGACGCGTTTCAGCATAAGCTCAAGCTGGAGCAATCGGCAGTGGCGGGGGCTTTCGCCGAAGCGGGTGAATTCGAGACGGCGCAGAGGATCATGGACCAGGACGATAAGAAAAGGTGAAACCAAGGGGGCCTGTGAATGGCTGTCAAAATACTGCTCGTCGATGACGAGAAGGAGTTTGTCGAGACGCTCGCCGAGCGCCTCGCTACCAGAGATTTCGAAGTGACTACCGCCTTTGGAGGAGACGAGGGAATTACCTGGATAAAAGAACATGAGACTGATGTGGTTCTTCTCGATGTTCTTATGCCGGGGAAAGACGGTATCGAAACCCTGAAGGAGATGAAGCGGATCAAGCCTCTCCTTGAGGTGATGATGCTCACCGGTCATGGGACCATCGAGACCGCCATAGAGGGAATGCGTCTCGGAGCGTACGACTATCTCATGAAGCCCACTGACATGACCGAGCTCGTGGAAAAGATCAACAAAGCCGCGGGCCGGAAAGAGGAGCAAGAGGGGCGGATTCGGCAGGCTGAGATCGATCGAATAGTCAAAACCCGGGGTTGGTAGAACCGTCGATTACCCCGGCACACTCTGAATTACACCGGGTACCACCATTCAGACAGGTTACACGATCAAGGTAGGCGATCGGACGCCGGAGGTATGCCGAAATGGCGGGGTAGGCTGCTGTTCTGCTTCCAGCGACAGGCAGGCCGGACCATCATTGCGGCCCCAAAGAATTTACGTGCGTTTTCAACGTCTTCGCCAAAAGGATGATCCTCCGGGGACGCGGGAGACGCCACGCGCGGAGTTTAGCCGGACCGCGGCTCCGATGTGCACAAGCCCGACGACAAAGCTCTCCTATCCCAGGAGATGGCCGATTTCACGAGGTGATGAATGAAATCGATATTGGTTGAGGATTTGATGCTTCCCCTTTCAGAGTATCCCACCGTCTCACGGGATGCCACGTTGCTCGAAGCCGTGGTGGCATTGGAAGAGGCTCCTCAGAAATATGAACACGGTAGGCATTGGCATCGATCCGTCGTCGTCCTTGACGAGCGGGGGGATGTGGCGGGCAAACTGACGTACGCCGACATGCTCAAAGCACTGGAGCCCAGGTACGAGAAAGTGGGAGAGATAGAGACGGTTTCCCGTTTCGGATGGAGCCCGGAGTTTCTCACATTCATGGTGAAAAATTTCGGTCTCTGGGAAGGGTCATTCCAGGATCTCTGTGCCAAAGCCGCGGGAAGAAAAGTGGCGGACCTCATCAAGCGGCCCGAGAGGACGCAGTACGTCGATCGCCGGAAACCTCTTAACGAGGCCGTCCACCAGTTGATTATGGCTCACGAGCTTTCCCTCCTTGTGACCGACGACGCGGACAAGGTGGTGGGCTTACTCAGACTCATCGACGTTTTCGACAAAGTCGCCGAGGAAATAAGAGCCTGTAAAGCTTAGCACCTGTCGAGAGTGTGACAGGCACCGAGGAGGAATCTTTCAATGGTTGCAGCAGCCGAAACCGATTTCACGACAAAGAGCCTGGACTGGCAACGGATTATATTTATTTTGGTCGGAGTGGTCCTATTCGCCGTGGTCTACTATTCTCCAACATGGTCCGACGCCGTAGATCCTATGGGCAAGCACTTTCCTCTGTCTCGGGAAGGGAAGGGCGCACTCGCCATATTCCTGCTGGCAGGCACCTGGTGGGTGTTTGAAGTGGTCCCCATCGGGGTAACCAGCTTGGCTATCGGAGTGCTTCAGGCACTGTTCATGATTCGATCGGCAAAATCCGCGTTCACCGATTTCATGGACCCTTCGGTGTTGTTCATCTTCGCTTCCATCGTTATCGGAATGGTCTTTACCAAGACCGGACTCACGAGGAGGCTCGCCTACAAGATGCTCATGGTGGTGGGCGAGAAGACGAGCATGATCTATCTGGGGTGTTTCGTGGTTACGGCGGCCTTGACCCACATTATGGCCCACACTGCCGTCGCCGCTACCATATACCCCCTCCTTCTGGCCATCTACGCATTGTACGAACGTGACAACAAGCCCACGAAGTTCGGGAAGGGGCTCTTCATAGGAATGGCCTATATCGCAGGGGCCGGCAGCATCATCACACTCCTCGGAGCGGCCCGTGGTGCGGTAGCCCTCGGTTTCTACAAGGAGGTTCTCAACCAGGAGATAAGCTTCTTCCAACTGACATATTACATGTTCCCCATCGGCTGGTTGATGGTTTTCGTCCTGTGGGGATTCTTCATGATCGTGTGCAAGCCGGAGAGGGCGGTGATTCCGGGGTTGCGGGAGAAAGCCAAGCAGCTCTCATCTCAGCTCGGCCCCCTGTCAAAGGAAGAGATCCTGGCGATGGTGATCATATTCGGCGCGATCCTCGTCATGTCCCTACGGTCTTTTATTCCCGCGCTCAAGCCCCTTGACAAAACCGCTATCATCCTGGTCTCAACGATCCTCTTCTTCGTGTTCCAGGTACTCAACATCGAAGATCTCGAGCAGATACCCTGGAATATCATCCTCTTGTTCGCAGGCGCCATGAGTATAGGCTTCTGCCTCTGGGAGACCGGTGCGGCCAAATGGCTGGCCATTCAGTGGCTTGCTTTGTTCCAAAAGGCGAATTGGTTCGTATTCGTCCTCGGCATCGCCTTCTTCGTTATGGTGATGACGAACTTCATCATGAACGTGGCCGCCATTGCCATATCGCTCCCCGTCGCTTTGGTGATAGCCCCGTACCTGGGTGTCTCGGGGGAGGTGATCCTCTTCGCATCTCTGGTGACTGCAGGTATGCCGTTCCTTCTGTTGGTGGGGGCCGCACCCAATGCTATTGCTTACGACTCAAAGCAGTTTACCAGCGGCGAGTTCTTCATGTACGGCCTCCCGGCCAGCATGCTGCTCATGGTTCTGGTAGGCTTGGCCGCCGGTGTTATCTGGCCGCTGATGGGCATGTCGGTGGTGATTCCCAAGTAGGTATACGAGACCTTCCTGTGAACCGCGGGAATGTGATAGGGAACAAACGGGGCGAAAGTCGAGATCGCCGCTCCTTTGTTCCCTGTTGCGCGGGCTTAAGTCAGCAGAAAACCGTCATGATTCGGGTAGGCCGCCAAGCGGCAATGCGATCAAATACCGGAGCGAAACATTCCGCCGAGATCGCATTTTTCATCGAGAGGACCCAGGGCGACGATCGTCATGGGGCCGGAATCAACCATTTCTTCGGCAACTTTCGAGATCTCGCCTGCCGTTACTGCTTCCAGCGCGCTGATGATCTCATCCAGGGATATGTACCTTCCGAAGAAATACTCTCCTTTGGCGAGTCGATTCATGCGGGAATCGGTCGATTCCATGGCGAGAATGATGTTTCCCTTGATTTGATTCTTGGCTGTTCTTATGTCCTCATCGGTGATTGACGAGACGAGCCCCAGTGTTTCCCTGCCTGCCACTTCGAGGAGCTCTTCCACTCTCGATGGGTCGCATCCTGCGTAAATACCGAACATCCCGGTATCGGAAAATGTGGAGAGGAACGAATAGACGTTGTAGGCCAGTCCCCTCTTCTCCCGCACCTCCTGAAACAGCTTCGAGCTCATGCCGCCGCCCAGAATGGCGTTGAGGATGTACGCAGCGTGGCGTTTCTCATCGACGGCACTGGGAGCCGTCGTCCCCACGCAGACATGCACCTGCTCCAGGTCTTTCACCACCACGTGCTCCGTACGACTGTCGGGCAAGGCGACCCGCGTGACTCCGGAGAGAGCAAAGGGGAGCTTCTCTATCTCATGGGCCACGAGGTCCACGAATCTGTCGTGATCGAGGTTGCCCGCGGCGCAAACCAGAGTATCCCGGGGTGCGTAATGATCGTTCTTGAATCCCACGATCACATCACGGCTCAATCCTGCTACGGTCGGCTCGGTCCCGAGGATCGGCTGCCCCAGGGGGTCGTCGGTCCAGAATTTCGCCCCCAAGATTTCGTGAATGAGCTCTTCCGGCGAGTCCTCCATCTGGAAAATCTCCTGTAGCACCACCTGCTTCTCCCGCTCAATCTCGTCTTCGGGGAACGATGAGTTGAGGTAGATGTCCGTGAGCAGATCCACGGCCAACCGGAGGTTTTCACAGAGCACTTTGCAATAGAAAGAGGTGAGCTCCTTGCTGGTAAAGGCGTTCATCACGCCTCCCACGGAGTCTATCTCCTTGGCGATGTCGAACGCCGACCTACGCTCTGTTCCCTTGAAGAGCATGTGCTCGATGAAGTGACAGATGCCGTTGACCACCGGCAGTTCGAACCGGGAGCCGGTTCGTACCCAGATTCCGGCCGAAACCGATTGGAGATACGGGACGTGCTCGGTGACTATCCGCACGCCGTTGTCGAGGGTGGTCTTACGATAGGTGTCGAACTGCTCGTACTTCGCGGGTGAGAGGAAGCGATTTTCTGAAGTCATAAATTCTAACCGTCTGCATGGTAATAGTAGGATCGGTAGGGGCCTCGATAACGGCTGGAATCCGCGGCGGGTACCGCTCACTGTCCGGAGGGCTTTCCGCCCGACCTCGCCGAACCGGAGGCGATAGTTTCAATGGTTTGGGGCAACGGATAGCAAAGCACCCGAGAGAGAACATCCCCTCCGGTGCGTCAATGTCGGGCAAGGCATCGGCCTTGACCCGACCGCTACCGAAGGTCAATCGGGGTCCATTCCTATTGCGTCTTTGCGGGACAACTTGATCTTTCCCTGCGCATCGATTCCGATAACCTTCACCGGGAAAGAGTCGCCCTCCCGCACTACGTCCGTAACTTTTCTCACCCGTTCCGGAGCGAGCTGGGAGATGTGCACCAAACCGTCCGTACCGGGGAAGATCTCTACAAAGGCTCCGAAATCGGTGACCTTTCTGACCGTTCCCTGGTAGATCCGTCCGACTTCGGCTTCCTGGGTCAGGCTCTGGATGGCTCGTTTGGCCCGCTCGGCACCCTCAACGTCCATCGCTGCCACCACCACCTTGCCGGTATCGTCCACCTCGATTTTGGTCCCGGTCTCTTCCTGAATCGATCTTATGATCTTGCCGCCGGGGCCGATGATGTCACGAATCCTCTCGGGATTGATGTACAGGACGTAGATTCGAGGAGCGTAAGGGGACACGTCCTGCCTCGGCTCCGTGAGAGCCTTGGTCATCTCGCCGAGAATGTGTAACCGACCTTCCCGTGCTTGAAAGAGGGCTTCCTTGAGCACTTCGGGCTTAAGGCCGTCAATCTTGATGTCCATCTGCAGGGCGGTGATTCCGTCCTTGGTGCCGGTGACTTTGAAATCCATGTCGCCGTGATGGTCTTCATCGCCGATGATGTCCGACAGGATCACGGTCTTGTCCTCGCCCTTGAGGAGACCCATGGCAATTCCCGCAACCGGCTGGGACAGGGGAACTCCGGCGTCCATGAGCGACAGCGACGAACCGCAGACGGTAGCCATGGATGAGGAGCCGTTGGATTCGAGTATCTCCGAGACCACACGAATGGTGTAGGGAAATTCTTCGTCGTCCGGGAGCAGATAAGACAAGGCACGTTCGGCAAGGGCCCCGTGGCCGACTTCACGCCGGGAGGGTCCCCGGAGGAATTTGACTTCTCCAACGGAAAACGGAGGGAACTTGTAGTGGAGTATGAACGACTTGTACGAGGAGCCTTCAAGGGCCTCTATCTTCTGTTCATCGGAAGACGTCCCGAGGGTCACGATTACCAGCGCCTGAGTTTCGCCTCTGGTAAACAAGGCGCTCCCGTGCGTGCGGGGGAGGATGCCCACCTCGCAGGAAATAGGACGAACTTCCTTGAAGCCTCGGCCGCCGATTCGAGTGCCCTTTTCCAGAATCAAGCTCCGGATGTGCTCGCCCTCGATTTTCTCCAGGTAACCAAGGATTTCAGATCGGCGAGTCTCAGCCACTTCACCCAATGATTCCAGAATCTTGCGGTATACCGCTTTGAGAGCCGCATATCGGGGGAGCTTCTCGGCAATTCCGATGGCCTCTGCCACCGCAGATCCCCATTCGTCTCGGATTTTTTGGATCAGCGCCGCGTCCTGAACGGCCGGGGAGACTTCTCGTTTAGGCTTGCCGACCTTCTCCCGAAGCTCTTCCTGTGCCGCAAGGATATTGAGGATCTCTTCGTAGCCCTTGTAAATCGCTTCCAGGATGACCTCTTCGGGGACCTGGTCCGATCCGCCTTCGACCATGACGATCCCTTTTGGCGATCCCACCACGATGAGGCTCAAGTCCGAATAGGTGTCCTCAAGAGGGGAGGGGTTCAGGATGAGATTGCCTTCCACCCTGCCGACTCTGACGGCTCCAATGGGTCCGTTGAACGGAATTTCCGAGATATGGAGTGCAGCGGACGCGCCGTTGATTGCCAGCATGTCCGGATCGTGCTCGCCGTCCGATGAGAGAACGGTTGCGATAATCTGGGTTTCCGCGTTGAACCCCTTGGGAAACAAGGGTCGTATGGGTCGATCGATAAATCGAGAGGTCAAGATCTCTTTTTCGGTGGGTCTGCCTTCACGCTTGAAGAATCCACCGGGAATCTTGCCCGCAGCGTACGTCATCTCCAGGTAATCCACTGTCAGAGGAAAGAAATCGATTCCCTCCCGGCCTTCTTGCTCGGCCACGGCCGTAACCAAGACCAGCGTTTCCCCGCAACTGACAAGAACCGCACCGGATGCCTGTTTTGCCAGGCGGCCGGTTTCGAATACTATTTCTTTTCCTGAGACTGTGCCGCGTGTCCTATGCACCATAATTACAATTATCCTTTTTCACACAATCCCGGGGTCGTTAGCGGGAAGTGTCAAGTCTGGGGGGACGTCAGGTTTACTTTCTGATACCCAATTCTGAAATGATCGACTTGTACCGATTGACGTCCTTGGACTTGAGATAGTCCAGCAAACGCCGTCGATGTCCGACGAGCTTCAGCAGTCCCCTGCGTGAATGGTGGTCTTTCTTGTGGACCTTGAAGTGTTCGGTGAGATAGGTAATCCGCTCGCTTAAGAGAGCGATTTGGACTTCCGGCGACCCGGTGTCGCTTTCATGCAACCGATGCTTCTCGATGATTGTCTTCTTCTTTTCAGTGAGCAATGCCAACTCTCGATCTCCTCCTGAAGGGCACGTGCTGCCATATTCAGCTTAATCTGGTATGCATATCACACGACGCCGGGCAAGTAAAGGTCGAGAGGTGATATTCGCGAATTTTTTCCCCTTTGCGGGTGTACGGGTCGCCACAGACCATTCCGACTTCGCACCGGAGGATCGATCCCCGATGTCCCTGGGTGAATTTGAGCGCACTCCTGAGCCTGTAGTCTAGTTCATCATGAGGAACAACCGTTTCAGGAGAATTGTCCTACACGAGGTCTCTTCTTTTCCTCGTCGGTACTCATGACCTGAAAAGTGCAATCTGACAAAGGCGTAACTCTTTGTCCGCGTACCGACGCCGACCGGGGGAAGACAAATCGACGCCGCCGACAATTTCGTTAACCCGAAAATTGATTTCTCACCCTCCTTACGCTATCATGAATTCTGAGAGAACGATGCGTGCCCCTCGTTCCCGTTCATGCCGTCGAACCGCGCCGGTCGTCCATTATGAAGCCGGTGAAACAAGGCGCGGAATTTCCCTCCAGGAGATGAGTCATGGATTTTATTCAGGGTCTTCAAGAGATAGTCGGGACCGGAAATGTCACCGCGTTGTCGGTGGATTGCCTGGCCTATTCCCGCGACATGTCCATCCACGCGGGAGTACCGCAGGCGGTTGCCTTTGTCGCCAGTACCGAGCAAGTAGCTGCAATCATGGCGTTAGCCGATTCCCAGAAGGTGCCCGTGACCGCAAGAGGGACGGGCTCCTCGGTGACCGGAGCCGTGCTTCCCATCAAGGGAGGCCTTGTGCTCGATTTCACCAGAATGAATGCGGTGAAAGAAATCAACAAGCCGGACGGGTACGTGGTGGTTGAGCCCGGCGTGATCTGCAACGCACTTAATGCCAAGCTTGCCCCATCCCATTTCTTTCCTCCCGATCCCGGCAGCGCGCCCATTGCAACCATCGGCGGCATGATAGCCACCAATGCCAGCGGCGTGCGAGCGGCAAAGTACGGCACCACCAAAGATTATGTAAAAGGACTCACCGTGGTTCTCGCCGACGGAAGGATCATAAAGACGGGAGATATCGCGCCGAAGAGCGCCGCGGGTTACGACCTCACCCATCTCTTTGCGGGGGCCGAAGGTACTCTGGGCATCATAACCGAGGCAATCCTGAAAATCCTCCCCATGCCCGAGTACGAGTCTTTTGCCAAGGCGTCCTTCCCTGACGTGGACACAGCGGGGCGCGCTGTGGAGCGGATCTTCTCCTCGGGCCTGGAACTGGCAACCTGTGAGATTCTCGACAATGTCTGCCTCGACGTGGCTCGCGACGCGCTCAAAATGGACATCCCCAAAGAGGTGAACTGCCAGCTCTTCATGGGGATCGACGGTCCCAAGAGTGCCGTGAAGGAGCAGATCGAAAAGATCGACGAGATTTGCGCCGAGGTGGGCGGCATAGAAAACGTCTGGTCGGACGACCCCGTGGCAAAGGCCGCGCTTTTCGCCGCTCGGGGGGGGCTCGTGCCCGCGATGAGCCGGCTTCAGCCGGGATATCGCCTCGTCCCCCTGGTGGAAGATTTCGGCGTGCCGATCAGTCGCATACCGGAAACCATCGCAGAGATTCAGCGTATCGGGGCGAAGGTCGGATTCCCCGTTGCCACCTTCGGTCACATAGGCGACGGTAACCTGCACGCAACCTTCATCATGAATCCCACCATCCCGGAGCAATGGGAAAAGGTGAAGAGCATAGCCCTCGACTTCATCGACATGACCTTGAAGTTCCATGGGACGGTATCCGCGGAGCACGGGATCGGCATGGCCAAGTCTCCCTATATAGGAAGACAGTTGGGGGGAGCCCTCGATGTGATGAAGGCCATCAAGAAGACCATGGACCCCAACAACATCCTCAATCCGGGCAAGATGGGGTTCGATGACTCGATCACCGACATTCTCGACGAGAACAGTTTCGCCAATTATCTCAACGCACCCGGAAAGATAGCCCACTTCCCGGAGGGCGTGGACAACGAAATCCTCGCGTGTATTCAGTGCGGTTTTTGTCGAGCCGGCTGTCCGACGTTCGGAGAGACCACTCTGGAATCCCTCAATGCGAAAGGTCGCGTGACCCTCGCATTTAACATGCTCACGGGAAACCTCGAACCTTCGAAAGATCTCGCGAAGCGACTCTACCAGTGCATGCTCTGCTTGAACTGCCGGTCGGTCTGTCCCGCGCAGGTGAAGGTCTCCGACGTGGTACGGGCCGCCCGGGAGAGACTCGTGGAGCACGGGTTCCTCCCCGATGTCTTCAAGCCTGCTCTGGCTGCCATGATCGATGCGGCGAATCCGCTCCTGGCCCCCAAAGAGAAGAGGGCCGACAGCTATCCTGCCGATTACAAGAAGGCCGTTCCCGGAGAGACCGAAGCCATAGTCCATCTGGGATGCGTGACGAGCTTCCAGGATGTCAAGATCATCCCCGCGGTCATGGAGATACTCGACAAGGCCGGAATCAACTACGGCGCGATGGGAGAAGACGAGACCTGCTGCGGGTACCTCGCGTACCTGGTGGGCGACACCCCCACGTTCAAGCAGGCCATGGGGATGTACGGCGAGCGCATGGCCAAGTACAAGCCCAAAGAGCTCATTACCACCTGCGCCGGGTGCCTCAAGACGTTCCGTGACCTCTATCCTCATTACGGAGGAGGCAACGGATACTCGGTCCTCCACGCTGTGGAGCTCATGGAAAAGCTCATCACCGAGGGCAGACTGACCTTCAAGGCCGATGCCAAGCCCCTGAAAGTGGTCTATCACGACCCGTGCGACATGGGCCGCCACATGGGAGTGTACGAGCCTCCCCGCAACGTCCTCAAAGCCCTGCCGGGCATAGAGCTCCTGGAATTTCCCCAGAACCGCGCTCACGCGAAATGCTGTGGCGGAGGTGGCGGCATGAAGGGCTTCGACAACGAAATGGCAGGAGACATCGGATATAAGAGACTTCTGACCGCCATCGACCTCGGCGCGGAGGTCATTGTCTCGGCTTGTCCCTCCTGTAAAGGCTCCTTCAATCAGGCTGCGGCCAGGGCCAGAAAAGAAAAGAAGGGCAAGATCAAGGTGATGGATATCACCGAGCTCGTGGCGGGACGGCTCGCGTAGATTGCGACAAGACGGGCTTAAGGAATTGACCGGAACCGTGAGTGGGAAGCACCCGATCTTCAAGAGGGGGGCTTCCCGCCATTCCTCAAGATCATCCCAAGTATTTCCAAAAATAGGTGAAGTCGGCCTGCTGCGGAAACCAGTGTGCAGCGGAGGGGACTCCGCCGAGTGCCTCATTCTTCTTATGAGAAGAGGGTGAGAAGCTCACCGAGACCTTCGAAAACATGCCCAGGCTTGCGAGACTTGATCGTGACACTCTTTTCTTGGAGCTTCTTTTTCTCGAGCTCCCGTAGAGGGAGGCTCCGTCTGCTGACGATGAGGCCTAGAACAGTCGTTCTGTGAGCATGCTGCCTGCCCAATGCCTTCATCTCCTCCGCAGTTGATCGACAATGCACACCGGGAAAGTACTCCGACTTCCTGCAAAGGATCTCCTGGGAGGTCCTTATCTGCTCCATGGCTTTCTCTGTATGACCTCCTTTCAACTCCACCAGGACGACCACGAAGTCGTCAGCGTCTTTCCTCGTACACACAAAGACCGCGTCGCACCTTTTGCAATCAACCGGCCAGTCGTCCAACAGGTCAAGATTGATTCCGACGGCCTCTTCCCCCGAATTCAATTGAATGCTGAAACGGGTGCCTTTCTGCCCAATGCTGGAACCATTGAGTAAGGACGACTCCGGAAACAGCTTTGCCATGACGGATCTTAAATCGGTCACCAGCCTTACTCCGTCATGTCGAGCAGCCGGTCGAACTCCCCGCCCAATTCGTCGGCTACTGCTTCCAATTCGTCTAAATTCAACAGCTTGGTGTCCTTCCGATCCATGATGTCCTCCGGAAGGTCCTCGGGTCGCTGACGGAGTCGGTACGCTGCTACATCATCGGGATTCAAACCGATCTCTCCCTTCGGCACGTCTCCCTTGTACGAGATGTAGCGCTGCAGCATGTTGTCCACCACGTAGCCGATGAAAGGGGAGTGAGTAGTGATCACGAAGGGGTTTCCTGCGTTGACGAGATATCCGACCGCCTTCATCACTTCAAGCTGCGCACGCGGATGCAAATGGGCCTCGGGCTCCTCAAAGTAGAATTCAGTGTGTGATTCCACAGAAGCAAATGCTGCCGCCAAGACAAAGAACGGCCACGATTCGGTTTGGCCCGAAGCGGCCGCTTCCATCGGCAAAGTCCGGAACTGCTCGCCGTCCCCTATTACAGACCATTTCCATTGATGTGGCGGCCTCTCTTCAGGGAAAGCCCGCCCACCTACTGCTCTCACCTGACAGTTGCGAAGGAATTCGACGCGCTTATGATCCCATTTCTGCCATTCCGGCATTTGTGAGTTCGGTTCGTCATGTCCCTGGACTTCGGAAACCCTGGATGAGTTCTGATGGGAAAGTAAGTATTCGGCCTCATGCATAAGTTGAGCAAAGCGTCGGAACGGTTCGGGTTGGTCCGACGCGAACAGGGTTCCCACGTGGAATCTGTGCAACCGTGCGTACAGCATACGTTCCGTCGGTATGAATATCCTCACCACTCTTTTGATAGCGGCGTCCAGTTCTCCGGGGTCCGCCTGCCACGACTCGACCCACTTTTCCAGTTGCTCGGTCAATTCATGGTTAAGCTGGATCGATTCCTTCTTCTCCTCCAGGGTGGCTTTCCAAATCTGCCCCGTTGATCCCGAAGTGTAGGTGAGGGATGCCGTACCGTTGGCGAAGACCTGAAAAGGAACCGCCCGCAGGCCGTCAAGAATCTTCTTCACTGCCTTGGGCTGCCACTCTGGTTGTAAAACGAGCTCAGCATTGTAGATGCGGGCCAGTTGATATTCCAGACCTCTAAAGAAATAGAGGAGTTGAGCCACGAGAGACTTCCCCGAAGCCTGTTCCCCTATGAGCAGGGTCAGGCGTCGCGGTTCGACTACTAACTTGCCGATAGGGCCGAGGTTTTCGATTACGAGCTTTTCTATCACGGAGATCCTCCGTCAAGGGGGCAAGGAAGGAGACTGTTCACGCGGGTGGCAGTTATTTCCCCCTATCCTCTTACATACGACAACACGGACCTCCGCGCAATGAAAGCCCGCGTAAGTGTTGAGGCACCCCATTACTCCAGCCCCAAGCAGTCACCCCGAGCGAAGGCCGGGGTCCAGGAAGATTGTTTGAAGAGACTGGGTTCCTGCCTTCGCAGGAACGACGGAGTGAGTGCTCGATTATGAATTGATGCCTTGGTAGGGCCGACGGCTGCAAAGAACGCGACCTAACCTACGGTGCCGACCACTCAGCTATTCTCGGAGAGCTTTCCCTGCGGCTCATCCTCATGCTCGAAGATGTTCCCCCGCGTCTTCTCTTCCTCCTCTTCCATCCCCGTTTTTTCTTCCGTCGCCATGAACCGGCTCAAATGGGCCCGAATATTCTCCACATCCTTGGAGGATATGGAGGGGAGGGCGGCAATGGCTTCATCGGAGGCGGCGATGAGCTCCTTGACGCTGCCGAAAGTCTTGAGGAGAGTCTGACGTTTCTTGGGGCCGATGCCGGGGATGTCGTCCAGTGCGGACCGTATCACCGTCTTCTGCCGGGTACGGGTATGGGTCTTGTGCGCGAAGCGGTGGGACTCGTCCCGGACACGCATGAGCAGCATGAGACCCGCGTCCCCCTGATGGAAGGTGACGGGGTTCTTGCGATTGGGGAGATAGAAGCGCTCTTCTTCATCTTCTTCCCGGGCCTTGGCGATGGAGGCCACGGGAGGTGCGTCGTCGCCCAGGGCTTCCCGGAGTGCGGCCACGGCGGCATTGAGCTGGGATTTGCCTCCGTCTATGAGGAAGAGGTCCGGCAGCGGGTCATCTTCTCTGTGTGCCACCCGGCGGGTGATGGTCTGGTGGATCATGCCGGGATCGTCCTGATCTTGAAATCCTCGTATCCGGTATTGGCGGTACCTGGATTTGTCAGGCTTGCCGTTCCTGAACGCGATCTTCACACCCACCGGTTCGGAACCGGCACTGTTGGAGATGTCGTATCCTTCGATGAGGGCAGGGGGCGAGGGGAGGTGGAGCTTCGCAGAGATTCGCTGAAGGGTCTGCTCGACGGTATCCTTTTGCTTTTCTCGGAGGAGCGCGTCATGGCCGTTCTTCAATGCCAGCATCATGAGACGACTGCCCGAGCCGCGCTCAGGGACCCGGAGCGTCACCTTGTTTCCGCGCATCTCCGAGAGCCAGGCTTCGACGAGCTCCGGTTGCTCGATGGGCCGGGAGACAAGCACCTCCTTGGGGACGAACGATCCCGACGCGTAGTACTGCTTGATGGCGGACGCGAGAATCTCTTCTTCCTCCAGAGCGGGATTGCGAATGACAAAGGAATCGCCGGAGAGGAGATTCCCCTTGCGGAACGACAGGATCTCCACCACATAGAGGCTCTCCTCCCCGCTCAGGAGGGCGATAACGTCCTGATCTTTGAGATGGAAAAACGAAACGCTCTGTGCCTCGAGGGTTCTTTCCAGCGAGGAGAGGAGGTCCCTGACCCGGGCCGCTTCCTCGAAACGAAGGGCGCGGGCAGCTTCGTCCATGTGCTGTTTGAGGCTCTTGATGAGGTCTTCGCTCCTCCCCTGGAGAAAGAGGGTAACTCCCTTTACCATACGGGCGTACTCTTCACGGTCCACTTTTCCCGTGCACGGGCAGAGGCATCTCCGCATCTGGCAATTGAGGCAGGGCCTCTTGCACGTGGCAAGTTGACGTTCCGTGCATTGCCGGAGAGGGAAGAGCCGGCGAATGAAATGGAGGGTGATCTTCGCGTCCCTCGCTGACGAATAAGGGCCGAAATAGCGCTCGCCGTCGGGTTTGATCTTTTGGGTTCTTATCAGGGTAAGCCGCGGAAAGGGGTGGGAAACGTTGAGCCGGAGAGAGAAGAACGACTTGTCGTCCCTCAGGTTGACGTTGAACTTGGGCCGATGCTGTTTGATGAGGTTGTTCTCGAGGATGAGGGCCTCTTTTTCCGTGTCGGTCAGAATGGTCCGCACCGCGTCGACGCGCTGCATGAGATAAGGTATCCTCGGTCTCTCGTCCCCTCCCTTGACGAAATAGCTCCGCACGCGATTTCGCAAATTGCCGGCCTTGCCGACGTACAGGACCTTTCCCTTGCGGTCCGTCATGAGGTACACGCCGGGGCTCGTGGGGAGCTTTTTGAGGAGCTCATCGTCAACAGGCATCGTGGATCTCCGGCAAAGGGGCTTCACCTTTCGCGGCTCTGAACGATCCCGAACACGCCACGGCGGCTGCTTGCAGCGGCGGCTGTTCGGCCGCGGTCTCGTCCGGTGCCGTGCACCCCCGCCGGCAAGCCTGAATAAAGCTTGATCGGGGGTACCTAATTCTGATAATAGTAAATATTTCCGATCCCCCCGCGATGTCAACCGTCGTATTCTCGGGGCCGGGCTCAGGAGGCCATGCCATGAAAAAGAATGAAGACCGAAAGCTTGCCGAGCAAACGTTCCTGGGCGATCGCGGCCGCATCACGAATAAGGAGTTGGCCAAGAAGCTGGGGATTCATCCTGCAACGGTTGCCAGGTGGAAGAGGCTTGACGATTGGGACCGCAAACTGGTCCAGTCGGTTGCCGACCGGGACGAGTCTCTACAGCCTGCGGACGACTTCTACAACGCGGACATGCGGCACATTCATCTCCTGAATGAGCGGCTTGACCTGTACCTGCAAAAGAAAGAACTCCTTTCTTCGGAGATCCTGGAACTGGCTCAGGCCAAATTCCATATAATGAACTGCATGGAGATCATCAACGATCAATTGCGATATCCTTCCGTCGACGGATATGAAGACGAAAACCAGGATTTCGATTGATCACTTTGCAAAGGAGCAGCCATGATCGAGATGAGATTTCACGGCAGAGGCGGTCAGGGAGCGGTAACCTCCGCTGAGCTGGTTGCCCGGGCTGCCATAGACACGGGCAAATTTGCAACGGCCTTTCCCAGTTTTGGTCCGGAAAGGAGAGGGGCCCCGGTCGTAGCGTTCGCCAGAGTGGACGATCGACCTGTGCGAGTGAGGTACAAAGTCTATGCACCTGACGTGGTCATCGTTCTCGACCCGTCACTTCTGGATATTGCCAATCCCACCGAAGGCATACGAGCAAGCGGCACGCTTATCATCAACTCGTCCAAGCAACCGGAAGAGCTGAAAAAGGAGCTCTCATATACAGGGCGAATAGCGGTGGTGGATGCCGGGCGTATAGCTCGGGAGGTACTCGGGTTGCCTATTACCAATACCACCATGGTGGGAGCGTTGCTCAAAGGCGCGAATCTACTGAGCGTGGCGGCCCTGGAGGAACCTTTCAAGAGCCGTTTCGGAAAAATAGCGTCGAGAAATATTGAAGCCATGAAACGGGCCTTTGAAGAGACCACGGTGGTGGAGTGAGAAATCTCGTACTCGCCCCGAGAAGAACAGACGGCTCACATAGTGACGAATCTGTAAAACGGAGGAGATCGTGACCAAACCCATGGAAGAAATGACATGGCAAGAAATAGAAGCCGGAGGCGTTATCACCGAACCGGGTAACGCGTCGTGCTACCATACCGGAACGTGGCGCTCACAGAGACCCTCTTACAATGAAGAGCTCTGCATCCGCTGCTGGCGGTGCTTCGTGATGTGTCCGGATGCTGCAATATCTCCGGATTATGAGAAGAATCTCTTTGTGTGGAACTACGACTATTGCAAGGGGTGCGGGATCTGCGCTTATGAGTGTCCCAAGGATGCCATCACCATGCAAGAGGAGGGACAGTGATGGGCCGAAAAGTCGGTATCGAAGTCTCGATCGCTGCGGCAGAGGCCGTGGGCCTGTGTGACGTGGATGTGGTGGCCGCGTACCCGATCACGCCGCAAACCCACGTGGTGGAGCATCTTTCTGAAATGGTTGCCGCCGGCCACCTGGATGCGGAATTCATCCCGGTGGAATCCGAGCATTCAGCAATGAGCGTCTGTTGCGGGTCCGCTGCCGTCGGAGCCAGGACCTTTACGGCCACGGCAGCCCAGGGATTGGCCCTCATGTCCGAGATCGTCTTCATAGCCTCTTCCATGAGGCTGCCCATGGTCATGTTTTTGGCCAACAGGGCTCTCAGTGCACCGCTCTCCATCTGGAACGATCATTCCGATGCCATGATGGTGAGGGATTGCGGCTGGATTCAGATCTTCTGTGAAAACGGGCAGGAAGTCTACGACGCAATGTTCCACGCCTTCAGGGTGGCCGAGGATCCCACGGTATCTCTCCCCGTTATGGTCAACGTGGACGGATTCGTCCTCACCCACGTCATCGAGCCCATTGAGTTTTGGGACAAAGAGATGGTGAAGAAGTATCTCCCTCCCTTCAAACCGCTCCATCGACTGCATCCGGACAAGGTGATCTCCATGGGTGCGTTCGGTATGCCGGAGATCTACACCGAACAGAAGAAGGCCCACGACGAAGCCATCATAAATTCCAAATCCGTAATTCTCAAGGCGTGGGACGAAATGGCCGAGCTTACGGGCAGAAAGTACTCTCCCGTAGAGCATTACCGGACCGAAGATGCGGAAACCCTCATACTGACCATGGGCTCCATCGGTGAAACGGCTTCTCTGGCCGTGGACATCTTTCGGGAACAGGGAAAGAAAGTGGGGCTCGTCAAGGTGAGGTTGTGGAGACCTTTGCCCGACGCGGAGCTCCGCAAGGCTTTGGGCGGTGCCAAAGATGTGGTCGTACTCGACCGGGCCCTATCCCCGGGAGGACTTCATGCACCGGTGGCAGCGGAAATGAGGGCGCTGATGTACCACGAGGCTCAAAGGCCGAACATTCACAGTGCCATCGCCGGCCTCGGCGGCAGGGACGTCACTGCGGAAGACGTCTGCAGCATGGTGGAAAAGTCCCTCGCGGACAAGACCTTTGCGTATCACATTTACGGCGTTCGCGGCTGATTGCGGACATCGAACGGAGTATCCCATGGCCGAAGCAAAGAAGAAAGAAATCAAGCCGATCAAGAATTTTGCACTCGAGGAATATATCAACTCGGGGCATCGGGCATGTCAGGGCTGCGCGGAGGTCCTCGCCGTTCGCCACGTGCTCAAAGCCATAGGCCCGGAAATGATTCTGGCTATGGCCACTGGATGTATGGAGATCATATCGTCCCCGTATCCTCTTACTTCATGGAACGTGCCCTGGATTCACGTGGCTTTCGAGAACGCCGCGGCGGTTGCGTCAGGCGTCGAGTCCGGGCTCAAGGCGCTGAGGCGCAAAGGCAGAGTCCCCGATAAGGATGTCACCATTGTCGCCATGGGCGGTGACGGCGGCACCTCGGACATCGGATTTCAGGCCCTGTCGGGCATGATGGAGAGAGGTCAGAAGGTCATCTACGTGTGCGTGGACAACGAGGCGTACATGAACACGGGGATTCAGCGGTCGTCTTCCACGCCCTTCGGAGCAACGACGACCACCTCGCCGGCGGGGAAAGTCCATCCTTCAGGCCAGACCACGTGGAAGAAGGACATGACCGCCATAGCTGCAGCTCACGGTATTCCGTACACAGCCACGGCCTGTCCCAGCTTTTTCATGGACTTGGCAAAGAAGATTCAAAAAGCCAAGGCCGTTGACGGCCCCGCGTATATTCACATCCTCTCCGTCTGCCCAACGGGGTGGCGTATTCCTCCGAACAAAGCCATCGAGTACGGTCAATTGGCGGTCGATTCGGGGGTGTTTCCTCTCTACGAAGTGGAAAACGGAGTCTGGAAGCTCAATCGTAAGCCCAAAGAGCTCAAGCCGGTGACGGATTATTTCAAAGGGCAGGGCCGCTATCGTCACCTGGACGAGACCCTGACCGGGTATATTCAGCAGAAGGTCAACGATCGGTGGGAGCGCCTCGTCAAGAAGTGCGAGGCCGATGCCCCTCCGGCGCCTGAAAAGAAGGAATAATACCTTTTGGCCCGAATCGGGGTCGGGCAGTTTCGAGACATCCGTCAGCCCGACCCCAATCACCTTGGCGCTTATCGCAAGTTATCCTCAGCCATACGAGGCTTTCTTCTATTCCTCGACCTTCGGCTTGTGTGCGTACTGATCTCCGTTCCACCTGCATTGTTAAGTTAGCCTAAAATCGATAGCCCGTATTCGAACGGAAGAACATCACAAGCCTTTCAAAATCGGCCAGAGACCACACACTGCTTCCGGGCGGCGAGAAGACATACTCCAGTACCATTGAGCACGCAAGGAGACTGGAGTCGGGGGCGAAGTACGTCGTTTCCTCAACACGGATTCAAATCGGAAGTCCCCACCCCGGCTCTTTTTGTTAGCGGGGAGGGAAAGCTTCCTTCACCAGGGGGATCGGAAGGGGGGTCACCTAAGGATCGGAACCGGAGAGGCTAGGGAATCTATTGCCCCACCGGAACATGCAAACGTATGTGCGCCATCGTGAATCAAGCACGAGGCTGCCTGAACCGGTCGCCGAACAAGGCGCCGGACATCACGGTAAATGCCCACGGACGGCTTTCGAGAGAACCATGTGCTGAATGACATGACATGGTCATGCCGTCGGCGTTTCCGACGCGATCGTAGAGCGGACGCGTCA
Source organism: Desulfomonilaceae bacterium (assembly GCA_041741735.1). Lineage (GTDB taxonomy): Bacteria > Desulfobacterota > Desulfomonilia > Desulfomonilales > Desulfomonilaceae > JBGSJS01. The sequence continues at coordinate 238,528 of JBGSJS010000002.1, forward strand.
AGGCGTAGTCAGGGAGTCGAAGCGGGGGAGAATCTCTCGATCCCGATAATCAGAAGCATTTCATTTCAGGGGGTAACAAATGAAAAAACTGGCTTGGTTCCTTGTAGCAATAGTCGTCTTCGCGGGGGTACTCGGCACGAGTGGTGAGACCGTGGCGGCAGAGAAGCGGATCGTCTTGATGTGGGCAGGCAAGTCGGCCATGCCGCGCAAGGTCATGATGGGGTTTAGGGCCCGTCTACGGGAGCTGGGTCCTGACATGCAGGTCAAAACCCATATGGACCTCAAAGACATGAAAGAGGCCGAGAGGCTGTTTCGTGACTACGAACAGACAATGGACGGGATCGTTTTCCTTCGATCCAATGCGTGCGAGCTCCTGGCGCATACAAATCCCAAAATCCCTTGTTTCATCGGAGGCTGCAACAACCCTCAGGATCTCGGTTGCGTGCAAAACCTCGCGGCCCCGGAGGGAAAGATCACTGGTGTCACCTACTTCGTTCCCTACGACAAGCGGTTTCAGCTCATTAAGGAGCTTTTTCCGAACGTGAAGAGCGTAGCACTGCTTGCGGAAAAGGGACATCCTGCGGCTAAGATAGATCAAGACGGCACTCGGGAGCAGTGCGCCAGGCTCGGCATCAAATATCAGGAAGTCCTGGCATCAAACGTGAAAGAGCTCGTCGAAGGAGCCGAGCGTTTGGCGGAGGGTGTAGACCTCTTCATTACGGCTTCCAACAAGGTCGTCATGGACAATACGACGAGCCTTCTCGCCGTATGCAACAAAACCAAGACCCCCATGTTCGCCTATTCTCACGCTCCGGTAAAACGGGGGGCGGTGGCAGGTATGGCGGCAAGGGACGATTACCTCGGACGATTGTTGGCCGAATCCGTGGTCGATGTTCTGATTAACGGCAAGCCGGTCTCACAAGTTCCGGTGAAAACGGACCCCGATCCGGAAATCGGCATAAATGAAGCGGCAATGAAAAGTTTGGGGTTGACCTTTCCTCCTGCCGTCATGGCGAAGGCAAAGATCTACAAGTAGCCGGTTAAAAACTCCGCGAATTTCACGCATAACGTGAACAAAAAAAGGGCGGTCAAACCCTCCAAGAGGAGACGGTTGATCGCCCTTCCTTTCCTAACTCTTCTCGATCACATGTCGTCTTCGTCTTCGTCGTCGGGCCACTCGATGAATCGCTTGGGCTGATCGACCATCGCATTGACCATGAGCTCCACGAGCCCGGTGTACCAGATTCCGGTCTTCTCGAATACCTCGTAGTGCTCGAGCATGTCGCGAATCTGTCCTTTGCAGTTGGAGCATGGACTGCAAATCATCTTCTTGATTGACGGGTCCATCTCTCCCTGGAACGCGTTGAGGACCTGCTGGAGCTTCTTGCGCCCCGAAACAAGCCGTTTCCAATCAGCGAAATTCCCCGATCCCATGATGGCGAAGCCCGATCCGCCGCCGCAGCAGTAGTTGTACACGCCGTGGGGGGTCATCTCCCGGAACCGACCCGGAGGAAAGATCGCCTTGAGGACTTCCCTCTGGGGTTTGACCACTCCCATGAGGCGCACGACGTTGCACGGATCGTGGAGGGTCACGGGAAAATCGTTTTTCATCGGGTCGAATTTGATCTTGCCGCTCTTCACAATCTCCCACAGCAGGGTATAGGAGCTCTCTCTCGGGATCATCTGCTCTCCCGGCAGCAGGCGGTCGGCGATAACCGAGAGCGCCTTATGTGCATGGCCGCACTCGCCGATAACGATCTTCTTCACTCCCAGGTCCCTGGCAACTTCGAGGTGTTTCAGAGCCACCCGGGCGAACTGGACGTCATCGTACCAGAGCCCGTAGTTCACTGCGTCGTAGCCGACCAGGTCCGTCGAGAGCGTATAGTCGATGCCCGCGGCTTCAAAGAGGATGGCAAACGACATGGGGTTCTCGGGCCAAGCCATGAACTCACCGGCGTTGTGTACGAGGAGTATTTCCGCTCCCTTCTTGTTGACGGGGATCTTGATGGTTTTGCCGGTTTTTTCCTCAATATCGTCTTCCAGGTACTCGATGATGTCTTCAACCGCAGCCTTGATCATTCCTGTGCTGGAACCGAACCGCAGGTGCTTGACCGATCCCTTTTCATGGATTTCCGCCGCTGCAATACCGAGCTCCTGGCTGAAGAGCTTGCGCAGCTCGTGGGTGATCAGACCGTTGTCCACACCAACAGGGCACACCTGGGTGCATCGGCGGCACAAGGTACATCTGTACGACAATTCAGCGAGTCTGGCCACGAGATCCCAGTTCAGCTCTATGTCATGGCCGCGGAATCCCGCCAGAATTTTGCCGCCGGGAGAGAGGTACTTCTTGGCGATTTTGCGGAGGACATCCGCCCTGAAGGTGGGCCGGTAGATGTCCTTCCTGCCGCTCATCTCGAAGACCGGGCAAGCATCGGCGCAGGTCTGGCATTTTGCGCAGTATTCCAGTGAGAGCGCCAGAGGCTGCAGGAACGTCCAGTTGTTTTCTTTGCTGAGCAGTTTTTCCAGTCCCGAGAGAAAAGCCGCGACGAGCTTCTCTTCCTCCTCGGGTGTTTGGGGCTTGGGGAGATTGATAGCGCTCACGCCGTCGAGTGAGTGCTCCCATCTCTGTTTCTGGTCGTCGGTGAGCTCAGTAATTGGAACTTCGTCAATATTGTCGAAGGGCGGGGGGTAGCGAGGAAGATCTTCCGTCCTAATATGTTCCAACCGATCTGTTTTCTTGGATATTTCTTCGGGTTTCATGATGTATCCTCCGCTTACTTCTTATCTTCTTGCGCCCACGGATTCGACGTGGCCACGTCGGCCCAGTTCTTCGCGCCGCCTTGAGCACCCACGTGGGGAGCAGCCCAAGTTACAGGATATGCAAGATATTTCTTGATCCGGCCGTCCATTCCCGGGTCGCCGACATTCGGGTCGTCATCCCATTTCACCTTGTCCCACATAAAGTACTTGGAAACCATGTGCGTCATGTGAGTGAAGGGGAAATAGGCCCAGAATCCTATGAAAATTAACAGGTTGATCACGTGGAGGCCGGTCAGGGCCTGTGGGTGGGCCATGGATTTGAACGTTATAAGGCTTATGAAATAATCCCTGGCGACTGCAAAGCCCGGATCCTTCAGCCAAACCAGGAAGCCGGTGGCAAACATGGCGGCCAACCAGAGCAGGTTTACATAATCGATGCCTGCCGTGAATTCGTTAAGCTCGGGATCGGAGAGTCTCTTGATGAGCAGCCCCACTGCACCGACCGTTCCCATGATAAATCCCACCACGGCGCAAATCACGGCCAGAGCCTGCACAAGTGTCCCCAGAGCCGATGCCGTGGGAGGCATGCCAAGGATCTGAAGAACCGAACCTATAGCGAGAAACACCAGCCCCCCGATGCTCAGGTACAGTCCCATATGAAACGGAAACGACCAGTACCACAAGGAACGATTGTCTTCGTACAGGGCCCTGATGAAGAGTATTTCGGGGATCATGAATTTGTACTGCGCAAAGTGGTCCTTGTGCCGCTCTTTGGTCCAGTGGTCGGATTCCTCATAGAAGGATCCTCCGTAGGTGTTGCCTTCGTGAGGAACCGGGTAGAGCTCCCAGCGAACGTGCATGGGCATGGTCCAGTACTTGATCAGCTTGGCGCCGAACGCTATTACGAAAACAGCGCCGCTCGCGTACGTCAACAGCCTGAGAATAACCTCCATATTGCTGCTCCTTCCGGGGTTTTTGATAATCAGGACTTTTCGTGCGATGGGTGGAAATACCAAAGCGTTTAATAACATGTTCCCAGATTTTTTTCTAGGACTTTCCTCCGGCGGTTCGACGTTTTTCTTCAACCCGCTGCCGGGTTATCAGTGGACGAAATGGCGGTCGGCCACCTCTCTCGGGGAAGGATTTCTCCCGATCCCTCTGCAGCCCCCTCAAATGACCGATACCATTTAGCTATTAAACCGATGCCACGGACGGCATGTCTTTTTTGCCACCAACGGCAAGACCGGACTCCAATTCAGAGACAAGCCGTCCGTGCTGTGAAGTCACATGCTTGATGGTGAAATAGTGTGAACGAACCGCTACAAAGCGGACAAGATTCACGGCCATGCCGGTGTCACCGCGCACGCGCCGTGCCTGATGGAGATCGGAGAAAGTCGCTGGGTGTGGGAGGAATTCTTTGGGCCGCGGGATCGCGAAACTGCCGCCCACAGCGCCGAGCGGGTGCCGAGGCGTGCTCGTCGGAGCTCGGCAACCACAAGAGAGAGCGGAGGAGGTAAGCGTTACATTATCCGGCAATCAGTGACGGCGGGTGCCCGGATAAGACATTTTGGGAGGATACGGTCAGAACTCTCCGGCCTGTGTTTGCGGCTCATCAGGTTCTCTCTCCCACGAAGAACTTTCGCAGTCTTCCGGCCGGCCGTTCGGTTCGGGGATGTCGGGGACGGGCTCGTCTGCAAAATCGGCCCTGAAAAACCGGTTAATCCATTCCTGTCCCCAGGCGTCTTCTTCGAGAAAGAAGCGGAGGTCGCTCACTCCCTTGAGGTTGCGAAATTCGACCCAGCCGTTGCTCTCATTCATGAGAGTCAACTCCTCGGGTCTTTCATCGGACCAATCGACGAAATAAGGCGAGTGAGAGCTCATGAGGACCTGTTTGCCGGGATGGGCCTCTGAGAAGCGGTGCATCAAACCGTAAAGCACACGTAGACGATTCGGATTCAGATAAGACTCCGGTTCCTCGATGAAAAATATGCGGGGCTGGTCGGGGAGATTGAAGAGGGTGCATAGAGCAAGGAAGACCAGGAAACCGTCGGAAAGCTGAGGACCGACGAAATAACCGGACTTGGAATCCTCTTCCACACCGATGCCGACCTGATGGGGATCGCCGAGATGAGGAGTGAAAATCCTCCGAATCCCCGGCACTGTGCGCGTTACTTCCCGGACGATTCTCCGGAAATTGTCCGGATGATTTCTTTCCAAATGATGAATCACCGCTGCAAGGTTCTCACCCGTGTGATCGAGAAGATAGGAATCCTGAACCGCGGACGGCTTCTTGATCAAGTCCGGCACGAATCGGTACCGCTTGATCTTGGATAGGTACTGCGCCACGGAACGAATGCGTTTTTCTGCGTCATTCCACGCGTGCCCCTTGCGCATCTGAGCCATCTTGGACTCTCGCGCTTTGACGTCCCCAATGGTGAAGAGGATCTCGCCCTGAACTTCCTGGAGCGTTTCTTCCTTGATCAGATACTCATTTCTCCGAATCTCGGTGAAGGCCAAGGTGTAATCGTAATTCACTCCTTCCACTTCGAGGGTGACCGAAAAATGAAGGTCCAGATCCTGAGGGCTCACATCTCCCTTTTCTCTGCGGCTCAACGTCTGGCGAAACGTGAAGGGTCCCGGACCGAAAGCACTGCTGAAAGGCCCGGAGGCGAGGAAGCTCAGCATCAAGAGGAAATTGCCCAGGTTGGATTTTCCCGTCCCGTTGGGGCCGATAAAAATGTTTAAGGGCCTGACGTCAAATTCTGCATCACGGAAGTTCTTGAAATTCTTAATACGAATACTCTTGATCATCTTCCGCGTCATCCTTTCTTACAACGTACTCACACCTCGAGTGCAGTATCCTCGACATCGTACGGCGAGGAACTCCTCGAGGAGCCGAGCCCCTACCAAGGCACCGCATAGCGGGAGCAGGCCGGAATCTTCCAGAGACATCGACAATCGAATCCGTCCGAACGGGACAAGGACCCTCTCCTGCATGATACAGGAGCAGCCGCTTGCTGTCGAACGAGGTCGCGGGGCACGCTCACCTGCCCTTGAGGACGACGAGGATCCGTCGGCGGCTCAATTGCGAAGATCGAAGCCTGCCGACATGTATGGCCCTCTCTGTATTACGACCAAATCATTTCTCGTCTAATGGAGCCGAAATCCAAGTCATCATGGATCGAAGGCGTTCTCCGACGGATTCTACGGGATGCTCCGTCCCTATCCTCTCTAACGCCTTGAAGACCGGGCGCCCGGCCGAGTTTTCAAGTATCCATTCACGAGCAAACTGTCCGGTCCTGATTTCGGCAAGAATCTTCTTCATCTCCGCCTTGGTACGATCGTCAACAATGCGCGGTCCGCGGGTCAGGTCCCCGTATTCTGCAGTATTACTGACCGAATAGCGCATGCGGCCGATGCCGCCCTCGTAAATGAGGTCCACAATGAGCTTCAGTTCATGAAGACACTCGAAATAGGCTATCTCCGGCTGGTATCCGGCTTCAACCAAGGTCTCAAATCCTGCCTGGATCAATGCCGTCACACCGCCGCAGAGGACTGCCTGCTCGCCGAACAGGTCCGTCTCCGTCTCTTCGGCGAACGTCGTTTCAATCACCCCTGCCTTCGTTGCGCGAAGGGCGTGAGCGTATGCCAAGCCTATGTTTCTGCATTGTCCCGTGGCATCGCGGTGGATAGCCAGGAGTGCCGGAACCCCCAGGCCGGTCTTGTACATCCGGCGTACGAGATGCCCCGGACCTTTGGGTGCCACCATGAAGACGTCCGTTTCGGCCGGCGGATCGATTTGGCCGAAATGTATATTGAACCCGTGAGCGAAAGCCAATGCCTTGCCGGGGCTGAGAGCCGGTCCGATCTTCTCCTTGTAAAGCGCTCCTTGTATCTCGTCGGGAACAAGGACCATCACGACGTCAGCCATGCTCGATGCCTGATCTACCTCCATGACCTCCAGGCCGTCTTCTCCGACCTTATCCCACCTGCGGCTGGAGCGTTGGAGGCCCACGACGACCTTTACACCCGATTCTTTAAGGTTCAGTGCGTGAGCGTGTCCCTGGCTGCCATATCCGATAACGGCAATAGTTTTCCCGTCCAGGGCCTTGGGGTCGGCATCCCGGTCATAGAATATCTGTGCCAAATCTGCTCTCCTAGAATGTCTAATCGGTCTCGTCCATTATTGACGTGGCCGATTGTATCAAAAAGGTTCGACCCCTTCAAGGACCGCTGACGTTAAAAGGCATTTTTTGTTCCGCCTCGGCGTAGTTTTACTCCTTGAGCTCCACGGAAACCGCTGCTTGCAAGGTTTTTGCGAAGGGCCGGCCCACACATTGTCATGGGTCAATTCGAACCCCGCGCATGCTCCATATGCGATCAAGGTGCTCAATGGGCCGCCTAGAAATTTGCCGTCTTCTGTCTCTCCTCTTTGAATACGTGTCGAGGCGTTTCGATGAGCACGGTGGTGTCCGGAGGCACCGAGGAAGTCAACCATACGTTTCCGCCAATGACACATCGGGCTCCGATCACCGTTTCTCCTCCCAGGATCGTGGCCTGGGCGTAAATAGTGACGTCATCCTCTATAGTCGGGTGGCGCTTCCGGCCTCTCAGATAATCTCCTCCTTCCGATCCTCGTGGAACGGAGAGAGCTCCCAGAGTAACACCCTGGTAGATCCTGACTCGATTGCCGATGGTGGTGGTCTCGCCGACAACGACTCCTGTGCCGTGATCGATGAAGAACTCACTTCCGATGGTCGCCCCGGGGTGAATGTCGATGCCGGTCAGCGAATGGGCATGCTCGGTCATGATCCTCGGCATCAGGGGTATACCTCTCAGGAATAGCTCGTGGGCCACCCGGTAGACGAAGATCGCGTAGAGGCCCGGATAGCTGAACACGATCTCGTCGAGGCTCTTGGCGGCCGGATCGCCGTCATAGTGCGCCTTGACGTCCATGGAGAGGACCTCCCGGAGCCGCGGGAGTCCCTCGACGAACAGGATGGCTTCTTCGTGACCTTTCTGTACGCATTTGATGCAGAGGCTGTCCATGCGACGGCATTCATGACGGAGGCTCCTGGAGATCTGAGCGGACAGCAATTCATACAGGATCATCATTTCGTTGCCGAGGTGAAACTCCAGGGTGGAGTGGGTAAGCTCCTGTCTCCCGAAGAATCCGGGAAAGAGGATGTCCTGAAGAATATCCAGAATGCGTATGATCTCATCCTTGGAGGGGATGAGAGCCGCCCCCACATGGTCCACGGTGTGTTCGACCAAACAAGACTCGACCATGGCCTTCACAGCACCTCGGAGTCTTTCTTCCTGACCGGGTACGAGACACTCCTCTTGAAATTCGCACGTCTTGTCTCTGTCCTGGCTGTCGGTCATATCAATCCCCTTCTTCCGCGTTCACGGATATCCCCGAGCTGATCGTCTGTTCGCTTGCGTGCAACACCTCGGCGGAAATTGAGACGCCGGGGTCCATGAGATTGTTATAAGTTCTTGTTTCGAAAAGGTCAATGTAGCTGCGGTTAGCCTGGATGTCTCCCGCGCATAACCCGATTCCGCTGCCCCTTCCTGAGGTTCGCGGCAATCTTGGAGCCGAAAACCGATGCGGCTTCGACCGCGTGGTCGCCGGTGATGGACCTGGTCCTTCCAAAGGCAGGGCCGTCTGCTTGTCACCTATGGGAGACCCATGGCGGATTGCAGGCGGCCCGTCCCTAACTTCAGAGTGTGAGCGGAAGTCCCCGCTTCGTCTTCCCGCAAACCTCAAAGCGCTCCACCGTTGCCGTTCGGAGCGGGCAAGGCAGCCGGGCATCTACGCGGATACCCTCCGGCAATAGCGTCACGTAGCCTTTTCGTTCGATGGATCTTTCTCGGTTTAGCGAGATTCGTGAGTGTGACCTCTCAGATGATCGACGATCCCGGCAAGAAAGCCCGCTCCATATCCAAGATGATAAGCACCGAAAATGAAAGGCATTATTGGAAAGAAGCGCCAATTCTCCGGAGATCGGCAAGCGATTGCCGAGGCCGCCGCTGAGACCGTCCCATAGCAGACTATCATGGCTACGAACAGTTGGAGAAAGGTCTCATGGAATAAGCCGAGCAAACCGGTAACCACGAGGCCGATCAGGAACGTCACGGGAACTAAGTGCCTCCACGAGGCAGGAATCCGGTGTTTCCCTATGACTCTGACCTTCCAGTATCCATATTGAAAATATTGACGGAAGATCTTCCCGATGGAATCTCTCGGGTAGTACCATGAACGGATGGAAGGCGATTGCCACACGCGCCCACCCTGACGTACGATCCGCAAGTTCAATTCATCATCCTGGTTGCGGACGAGCTCCTCGTCGAAAAGTCCGATCTTTTCGAGCGTCTCTTTCAGCCAACAGCCATAGGTAACCGTGTCCACGTACCCTTCGTATGTCACGTCGTGAAATCGAGCTCCACCAACGGAAAACTTCGAATGATAGGCAAGGCTGTTGGCTTTCTGCACGTAGCTCGAGGCCTTCGTTCGTGCAGGTCCCCCTACATTTGCGGCTCCGGTCTTTTCCAGAACCTGAACACAACGTCTCACGTAATCGGGAGCGTACTCGGTATGGGCGTCCATTCGAACGATCACGTCACCTTGAGCGGCCCTTATTGCCAGATTGAGTCCTGTGGGGACAATGTGCTTTGGATTGTCGATCATGCGCACGCGAGAGTCTCGCTCCCCGAACTGACGCACGATCTCCCTTGTGTCGTCGTCGCTCATGCCGTCGGCTATGATGACCTCGAATGAATTCCCGTCCGGAAGGGCATCCTGGGCGAGAACGCTTTGCAGACAGCCCTCGATGTATGAGGCCTCATTGCGGCACGGAATGATTATGGAAACCATGGGAGAAGTCCGTTCAGTCATCGGGCTCCCCTGAGCCCTTACGCTCGGCGATTTCCCGGGAAGCGTCCTTGCCGACAAAAGGAATCGGTGAGCAGAAGACACCGTCGCCGACCTCTTCTTCGGCCGAAGGATAGTCGTCGATAAGAACCCTGAAAATCACCTTCGCCACACTATCTTGGGATATCTCCGTCAGACAGCGGCGCTCGTGGGGACACCGATAAAAATTGGGTTCCGGATAACAGGGTCCACAGTTCGGCTTGTTGTAGATAACGACGCTTCTGGAGCCGTAAGGTCCCAGAAATCTCGGGTTCGTCGGTCCGAAGACCGTGACTACTCGGGCTCCGACACCTGCGGCCGCGTGAGCCATCCCGCAATCGTTGCTTACCATGAGCTCCGCTCCGGCAAGAATAGAGACTGCTTCAGGGAAGGTCGCCCGCCATGGAAGGGGAACGAGCCACGAATCTTGCCCTGCCGAGCGTTGTGCTTCCTGCACGAGGTCGAGATCGTCCGGACCCCACAAGACCAGACATCGCATGGCCGATTTTCGACAAACCTCTTTCAGTGTTGAGACCATCCGTGGGAGCGGCCACAATTTGCCTCTGTTGGCCGGCTCGCATCCGAAATGGGCGCAGATGACCTTTTCTGAAGCTAGATCCACCCGTGCCTCGGCCATCAGTCGGTCGCTCACCGAAGATACCAAGTCGGGATGGGCTCGGAGCGCGGGCGGCTGCAACGTGAAGGGCACTCCCAGGAAAGCCAATACGCCCAGAGACTGTTCCACTTTGTGCGCATTCTCTCTTGGAGGAAAAACTGTGGTGAAAGCACCTCGATGAAAAGAAGAAAGATCGACATGACCGCCACAGGAGTCCGCGAGCATGGCAATGCGCTCGGGAGAGCCGGACATTCTTGCCGTCCAGGAGGCCAATTTGAGGTTCATGGCCGGTGGAGCGATCAGGATGTCAGGTCTGAAGGCTCGAATGGAAGCCAGGCCCCGGAGGAGTCCAAACGGCTTCCTCCTCCAGTTCTTGGGCCATGGCAGAAGGTCGACGTTCAAATCGGTCAACTGAAGAATCTCGGCAGTCAGTGGATGAGCCGTACAAGCAATTGCAGCATCCGGCCAAGCCTTACGAAGAACCTGGAGCAACGGGAGCAACATTATCGTGTCGCCGATGCCCGAATGGGCGAAGGTGAGGATTCTGTTACGAGGAATTCGTGAAAAAGGAGCAAAGGACGGACCGGTCATGGTACATTCTAACGGGATTTCGAACTCATTGCACAAAATTGTTTTCAGTAGGGTCTTGAGAGCTTGTTGAGGAGCGTGGAGGCGATCCTTCTGTCAGAGGCCTATCGTGACGAAGGTCGTCTCGTTGTAAGGTCTTTTTCCAGTTGACCGCGTGCGCAGCCTGAGCCTTCTCGAAAATCGTGCAGAGTCCAAGACCCGTTCGATCTTTGGCCCTGGAGACGTTTCCCCGGCCAATTACTCCGCGTGCCGACGAAGAAGCCGGAGGAGCGATTTGAGATGGTTCAGTCGAAGATGCCCGGCCATTCTTCACACGAGCCACCTGCTATTCCCATACACAGAGGGGCACAAACTTGTCAATCTGCTAGTTGGAGGAGCGGTGTTCTGCTTTGGTTGTACAGAATACATTCGTTCCTCTGTCCGTTTGCAGTTCCTCCGATATGCCAATGCGCTGCTTTATCCGCCCCTTCTTAATGGTAAATGTATCATATCCATAGCTGTTGACCTGTGCCATTAAATCATGAGCTGTCTTACCTATTTTTTTCAGGCAAGAAGGAGCTATTTCCATCAATACATCAGGACAGAGATTACCAAAACATGTCGATCCTCCCTCCAGCATATATACTTCCGCGCCCTGGATGTCGGCCTTTATGAAGTCAATCCGGTCCAGCTCATGTTCCCGTATGAAATCATCAAGCGTGACGGTTCGTGTCTCATCGCATAGATTCAAGACCGACGGGACGTCATCGACTAATGAAGCCATTCCTTGGTTCTCCTTAGACGAGTCGGCATATCTTAGCGGCAAGTAGCCTGACTTGTTGGACACGGCAAGCTTGAAGCATCGGACGATGCCGTCCAGTCCATTGCGCTCAACATTTAATTTTAGCCGGTCGAACAGGGGAACAACAGGCTCGAATGCGTAGACCGCACCGTCTGGTCCTACTAGTTTTGCGAGGTGCAGGCTCATCTCCCCTATGTTCGCACCAATATCCATGCAGACCATTCCCGGCCTTATAATCCTTTCAAACAGCAGGTGGACGTCTGCCGAGTATGTGCCGCCAAAAATAATCGCTCTGTCCAAGAAGTAATATGGCGAGAGGAATAATTCGTGTCCCCATCGGTTACGCACCCAGTTGAAATGGGGTGCAGTGAATGCACGTCGAGCAAGCCAAGAATATATTCTCCTAGGACGAACACCTCCAAATGGTCTACCCACAAAAGATAAGAAGCGGAATGCGGCGGCACTCAATCTTTGTATTATCATTAGAGCTCCTATCCCTTGAAATGAATCCGAAACCGTTTTCGAATCGCACCGTGGCTATTTTTTGTGCTGAGTTCACAAAATACGTGTCAATTGGTTAGTCGTCAAGATGTCAGGCTTAGCCTTGGATGATCGCAATTGGCATTCCAGCCTGTGGAGCGTAACACTAGCAGGCTCCCAGGGTGGGACCTGCCTTGTCGATAGTTGTCATCCGGATTTGGGCGGAATCTTCACGGCTGAAATCACGGGGCATTCGGTATCCGAAAGGATTTATCGCGAAGATCACCTTTCCGCCTGCATGCTTCACACCCGCCGCCACGGGCAAGGTCGCGATGGCGGCGATCACCCCAGCGGCAGCATCTTCCGTAGTGGCCACAAAATAAGCCAGAGGACTACTACGGATCTTAGGGCTATCAGAATCGTGTCCGGGCCTGCGTCGGTGAGTGCGGCTGCATAATAACCGCTGCCCATGATGAGGGCTGCCAAGAGAGGGGCCCCGTCCAAGGACGAGACAATGAGCGCCTCAAAAATAATCAGTATCGCCCCGAAAAGCATTCCGTAGAAAAAGCCTCCTAAGATGCCGAAGTCGGCTAGCGCGACCGCAGGCCAAATGCCTAACGTGTCATACTCCGGTTGTCCGAAATGCCGCTGTATCAACTGCTCGCTTTGAGGGACAGATGCCATCTCTCGTTGGTAGTCAAAGACGAAGGAAGGGATGAGGTGGCGGAATACGTGGATAATGTCGCGGCCCAAGGCCTTTCCGTACATGAGGTCTTGAGTCTTCATGTCTTCGGCAATGGCCCACACGAAGCACAGTACGAGCGTGCGTTCCTGCATGGATTGCACATGAAGCTCATTGACCAACGGATCGTTTTGAGCTACCTTGTCCGCACTCTCTTCAAGGGCCTCTGCGAATCTGTCGATGGGGCTTGCTATCTGCCCTCGTAACTGACCTTCCAGATGCCGTGTCACCTTGAATAGTGGAAAGACAAAGAAGGTTAGTGTCAGGAGTAGCGTGACACCCCAAACAAGCGAACCGAGTCTGATTCTTCTGGAGTGCAGAAGCAATACAAGCACCGCCGCCTCGAACAATAGGAAGGTCCAGCGCCTTCCCCGAACAAACATCCACAAGGCCTCCGAACCTATAATGATCCATGGAAAGATCCCCGTCCAGCGCCGCTTGACCTGATATGAGACTGCCCAGATGAAGAGGCCGAAAGCGAGGCCGTTTCCCATACTGTCCACTGCCCTCAACCAGGACGGCATTGAAAGGACCTTCTGGGCGGAAAAACTGCCTGAAAAGAAGAGTGCGTATTGGCTCGCCATATAATATCGGACCATCCAGATTGCAAGCCAGAACAAATACACGAGAGCCGGCATCGTATGTACCGAAGCTACGAGCTCGCACGGGTAATTACGTGCGACATATCGCCCTGCAATCCCGCTCTTTCTGATCAGGAGCATGCCGAACAAAAAGAAAAACGTGACGGCGTAGGAGGTGAGGAGGGTGTCCACCGGAATGTCGGGGAGCTCAAAATCTCTGTAGAGGAAGGCCACCCAGGTAGAAGCGCCAATGAAGAACGTGTAGCCCATTACTGCGACAACAAACAAGTCAAGTCGCATTCCTCGCCGCACCGCCACGCCGAAGCGCCAAGCGCCGAACGCGATCATGGAAGAAGCGAGCAAAAGATGAATCGGGGTTGAATCCATTGTTTGTATATTGTAGACTAACTCTATTTAGATACTTTCAGTATGTAGGAGCGCCGAATCTCAACGGTACCCAAAGGGCGGCATCTGAATGCGGATTCCGAACGAAAGAAACCTGAATAGAATCAGCCGATGAGCCCCAACATCCATTTCATGCGGCTTTCGTAGTCATAGCCCGACGAGTGACAGCGCTGCAGGCCTGCTGCTGCTATGGCCCGCCTTTCCTGATCGTGAGAGAGATAATATTGTGCTTTTGTAATCAATTCATCGGCCGATTCAAAATATTCCGCTTCCACATGTTCTGTGAATTCCGTAACATTTTGTTCATTTCGCTCACAAAGCATGAAACTTCCGCAAGCGGGGATTTCGTACATGCGTGAATTGAAGGAATCTCCGTTCCATTTGCTGTAGAAGTTCAACACGATTTTGGCTCCAGAGAGAGCCTTGGCATAATCGTCTCCTTCGACGGGTCCCTGTTGAAAATGCCGCCTTAGTACTCTCCAATAGCGTCCTTTCATCCATCGCAGCCTTTTTCCAATGATTCTCACTGATAGGCCGGCCTCGACGCATTTGGCCAAATACGCCTCTCTGAATGGTTCCCAATGGCCGACAAACAAAACATCGCACGAATTCAAAGCCTTATCACTATCTGTCATTGGCATTGATCGGTGAGCCTCAGGGCAGTATCCTCTCCCGAGAAGCAGGACGCGTTTTGCCCCCGCTTCGGCATACTGGTCCAAATTCTCTTCGACCGGTACAAAGTGAACGTCGTAGAAGGGTATGGTACTTCTAAAACTTCTCCGTTGCCCGCGGAGATGCCCGAACGCATTATCTGAGCTGTAATGGACAATGAGGGAGTCCGGTGACAGTTGTTTGGCTTCAAGCAATGTAGAAGGATAGATTGTCCGGCCGCCGTCAATCCAAATGGCACCGTAACGTTGTGCGCGCACTGCTGTCAGTATTTCAGCGTTAACGTGTGACCAGTCAGGCGGATAACCGACACGGCCCAGCAATCGTGCTGCAATGAGCGAAGCCAATAGTTTTTTCTTGAGGACGGTGTCGATCGGCCGCACCTCTAAACCCATCCGAGTTAGCGCCTTCATCCTTCTAAAAGCATTAGCGGTCGAATTCAGAGGTCCCACGTAAACCATCGAGTCAATCATTGCACCCGGCCTCCACGCCATGTGGGTTCACAACTCCGAATAAAGGGCGCCCTCCCCATGTGCATGCCAGGTTATGTCGGCAGTGATGTGAGAAGGGAGCTCCCCATGAAAATGGTAAGATATCAGTGCATACCATGGCCTGATGATCGCCTCAAGCATACGGCTATCCACGAACCGCTTGATTCGAACAGTCGCCTGGTTTCTCGTACAGAGATTGGAGAGGCAAAGCCGGCTTGGGGCGGGAGATGGCCTCATCTTTTTGGAACGGTCATGATCGCGTGAGAGGGGTCGCTTTAGAAAGTTGTAAGAGAAAGGACGCACAAAACGTTTGGTACCCTGAAAATGAACCGACCTCCCTTGGTGCTTCTTCACCGTCTAAAGAAATCTCGGAGGCTCCAGACCAAGTGCCTGATTTCTCCATCGATCATTATCATCCCGACGGAGATTACACCGTACGCTGCCAGGAATAGTCCAAACTGCCAATAGCCTTGCGGTACCGTGAACGACGTGAAAATCAGGCCGCAACCCAATGGAGCCAGGCCTAGAAAAGCGCTACGAGGTATTTGCGGCAGGAGGCCCACCGGATGAGAAGTCGTTGCGAGCACTCTGATTGCCCACGACCCTTGAATGGCAAATCCGAGTCCCGCTGCAAACAGCCAGGCCACAACGATTCCGGGCAGCCCCCAGAAAATGCCGAACGGGAAGGATAACCCAATCTGAAGAACAGCCTCACAAAATGACGCTATTACGAGCGGCTTGATGAAACCCTTCGCAAAGACTATGAAGTAAGCTGCTGCGTTCAAGAGCTGAATGACGACATACAAGCAGATCAATGCCGTCAAGGCTCCACCGCCATAGTATTGTCCTCCCACCCACAAAGCCACGAATTCACGATTCAGGAGAATGACTCCTCCGGCCCCCATCAATCCGCAAATGAAGGTTAGCCGGAGAACCAGGAGGCCTATATGGTCGAATCGCTCATGTTTTTGAGCACCACACAGGTGGGCGAGTCCCGGAAATATACTCCCCAGGACCTTTCCAAGACTGTCGGTAAGTAGTTGGGCGGCCTTGCGGGTTGTCTCCAGGACGACGACTTGAGGAGCGCCGACAATGAGGGCAACCAACAAACCGACCGTCTGGGTGGCGGTGAGCCTGGAAACTCTGGACGCCAAGAGCAGCGAAGACGACCTGAGGAGATCTTTCAGAACGGCAATGTCAAATCGGAGTAAGCCGAGGGGCAGGGTTGCTCGTACTATTGCCCTCAGATGGATTGCGTTGACCGATAGAACGAGGAACGTGCCGGCAAGCATTCCCAACGGAATGGAAACGATGCCCATTTGACTACTGAGCAGCACGATGGTCACCACCATCGACGCTACCTGTGCTGCGATCATTCCTCCCACGTAGGCGGTCGGGCGCTGGATACCGTACAGAATGCTGCCCATCCCGAAAACCATCAACATGAGGGAAGCGTCCAAACAGGCCAGGCGCAGGGACAGGACAAACTCCGATGTCCTGCTGTCCGAGGTCGGAAGCCATCCGGTAAGGTAGGCGGCTAGCGGCAGGAAAATGATAAGGGCCGTTCCTGCGAGTCCCGCAATTGCCAAAAGCCCTGACGCAATAGTCTTGCCCAATTCCTCGAAATCCCGGCCTCCCGCCAGCACCGCACTTCGCTGCATCAAGAGATTGGTAATGCCGCAGTCGGCCAATCCGATCAGAGATACCACGCCGGCCAGAGCAATCCATGACCCGAGAACTGCCTGGTCAATATAGTGAAGGTATATGGGCATGAACACGAGGTTGCGAACGATGGAGGCCAGCACGATGAGCTGGCTTCCACCAGCAATAATGGCGCTCGATTTCCTGCGGGAGGGTACTTCAGCAATCTCAGGCCCATCATTATGGTCGGTGGCCGATGCCGTGCGGGAAGCCACGTGTGGATCCGATGACATGAGAATCAGAAGTCCTGTGATCGGCGTTTGCAGAGGCCCCCGTCTTGCGCAAGCGCGGGGAATCCTTCGCAGGCAATGAGGCTTTGCACACGAATAGTCCAGGTGTGTCGGGACAGAGCCGCTTCGCGCGCAGCCAGGCGCATTGTCTCGCACCGGTCGGGGTCGGCCAGTAACTCTTTGATTTTCTTGGCGCAGTCATGAGCGTCTCGATACGTTTCGATCTCTGTTCCAATACGGTACACAAGATCGAGATCCTCGTTATGAGAAGTCAGGTAGACTGCTCCGGACATGGGGACCTCGAAATCGCGACCCTTGAGATTCATAAAGCTGCTCCGGCAGATGTACCCGAAACCAAGATTGATTCTGCTCTGCGCATAGATTTCCACCATCCGCTCGGCAGAAACAGGCTCGTTATCCCATCCTTCTCCAAAGCAAGTCACCCGGATCCCCTGTCTTTGCAAGGCTGCGATAAAAGCCGGACGCCTGCCGTAACGCTCCCCGATGAACGAGACGTCGTACTCGAAAGGCAACGGCAATGGTACCCAATGGTCGGGATTGGCTCCTTCGGGCCAGAATATGGCGTCCCCTCCTTCCACGCGGTACTTAACGACGGAATCGGGCGAGCTCGTCAAATTGAGATCGAAAGCCGCGCAGACGTCTACCGCTCCCGCCCGGAGTCGGCCGATGCGCTTTCCCTGAAAGGAGATCCGATCGTCTAGATGGAAATTGAACGTGGGTATGCCCAGGTTTCCAACGGCCCTTATGGTTTCCGCGGAAACCTGTGCGCCGGAAAGATACGAGAGCATCATGTCAACATGGTTTTTCCGGTGTAGGTCCTCCACGAAGCCGGGCAGATGCGAGTCTATCGAGTCACGAAGGCTTTCGCCTCGCTTGTGCGCGTGAACAGGCAGGTCTTCGATGAAATACGTCGTAACCGTTCCGATCTTGGCCAATTCCGGTGGAATATTGTGCCGTTCCCAATTCCCCGGGACGGAGGCATAGAGAATGTGGAGGGGACGACCCTGGGGCCGGGGTGGCCAGAGAATTCCCCTCTTGGAGAGTTTTTCCCGCACTCGCTGGAAGACACTCGAAGCATCTTCTCGCAAAGGCAAACCCATCTCTTGGGCCCGGCGTTCATATTGAAGTCGTTCGCTGCGTATTCGTTGGTCACTGACGATGCCGAGGGCCGGGACCATGACCGTGTACAGCGGCGACCGTTTAATCCACTTTTTTAGGCTCATTTAGTCAGCAAATCACCTTGGTCCGTTTGATGGTGGTCCTGTGATGTTCGCAGCGGATCGCAGCGCGTTGATGTCTGCGGTCCTGCACATTCCACCTATCTGAAAGCGTACCGATTGTTGGGCAAGAAATCAATTTCCTCGGTCACAGCTCCTACGGCCTGCGCCACCGGCCCGATTCGTCCGGCATCCGGAAACTTCCCCGAGCTCTCCTGGTACGCAAGCAACAAATGCTTTGCATTGAACCAAGAGCGGTCCCGGACGTAGTCCTGAGCAAACCGTGAGCTTTCGCTGAGCGCCCAAGTGGACACGAAAAGATCAGCCTCGACGGCTACCTCATCGACAAAACACAAAGGTACCAAGTTGATTTTCGAATTGAGAATGCCGGGACTTCTATCGTTGGTAACGAGATTGACCTCATCGCTGCCAACAACGGAGGCGAGATATAACCACTGAAGACAACTGATGAGTGGCGTATCGATAATGATGTACGTTACCGGTGCCGCGTTGAGTCTTCGGAATATCTTAGCTAAGTTGCCGTATCCGCCACCCCATTCCACTACAGTCTGCAACTCTTCCAGATCGGAGCCTGTCCCATCGAGGAATCTCAAAACATGGTACAAGTGATGAATACTGTTGTGGGATGTCGCCAGCCGAGCGTTCATTAGCACCGGTCTGCCGACGCAATCTTCCTGAAGTACTCGTTTGAGGTTTTCCTCGGAAAGTTTCATCCGGAGGTAGGCCAGTTCAACTGCAAGCGGTCTCCCTCCTTCCCTGACGAACATGGTGTGGGCAATTAGCGGTTTGCGCAGAAACGTGATCGGCGGCTTCAGCAATAGGACGCGTTCGAGCCTTGCGTTGTACTCCCGCCAAGCATCGGTCAGGAAACGGCTCACGTCGTGGCCTTTCAGCTCCTCGTACAGCCCCATAAACTGACATCGAAAGGTGTAGAAAGCGTCTATTTGCTGTGATTGCGTTCTTCTCAGTCTCGCTGATGCCGGCAGGCACCTGAGGGCTAGCCATCGTCGCCCAATGGCGTTCATCACTCTACGAAGGAAAGACATAGAAGGACCTCGTGACGGGGCTCCGATACCCAGAGTATGTTTTGGCCGAATGTCAAGATTTAACCTCTCTGACTAAGGGTGCCGTAAAACGGTAGTCTTGCCTATTCCACAACTCTTATCATGTTATCTTGAACGGTTATTCGTACATGTGGGCACTTTGATTGAATAAGCAGTTTCAACTCCTCGATCGTTGTATAAATTTGATCGGTTCAAAAGGTACGTGCGTCGCGATGGCGACTCATGCGGTATCCGCCCAGCATAGCATTCTGAGTGGCCGATGAAAAAGTCCAGCGGAAATGCCTTTCCATGCCGCGCTTGTCAGCTCGGCAATATCCGACTCTTAATGCCATTCTCGATGAATAGGAAGTTATGAGTCAAAATACTATCTTCGCCAGTACGAACTATGTTTTGAACTTCATCCGGTTGCACAAGGCGCAACCGTTTGTCTGCCGTCCATGCCTCGTAGCCGCCCTTCCAGAAAATTTGGAAAGTGGCCAACAAATGTGGATTTATTTTTATGCCTTTTGGCTGATGTGTCGTAATTGATATTTCGACCATCCATATCGGCTTTGGTCTTGCATACAGTGATGCAACTGCACCCTCTAGCATCTGCTTTTCTGCCCCTTCTATGTCAACAATAAAGAAACAATTACGCCCATGAAATCTGGTGCCCAAAACCTTATCCAAGGTTGAGGTAGGAACCAATCGAACGTTGTGCTGCGAAGTCCCCGCCCAGCCTTGCACGATAGACGCACCAGTTCCACCGCCAAATATTTCTACGATGCCTATCCTATTGGATAAAGCCATTGGGAAAATCTCAATCCTGTCAGCCCAAAGATTAACTCTCACGTTGTTGTACAGATAACGAAGATTCTCGCCGATCGGTTCAAATGCAACAACATACTTTCCTTTCTTTAGAGCCAAACAACAATAATAACCAACATTCGCACCAACATTAACAACAACATCTACTTTCTCCAAAATTCGGTTCACAATTGCGGTCTCTTCCGGTTCGAAGAATCCTTTTTCCATCGCTGGACTACCGATCAACTTAAAGCCCATCGGGGTTTCTCTCGGATCATTCAGAATCCTTCTATTGTCCCGAAAACAACGATAGGCCGTTGCTACAGTCGGAAATCGCTCAATAACCGGTTTCAGTAGCCGTATGATCTGTTTCTTGATATTCATTCCATGTCTCTCATAAATGCGTGCCCCGTGATTAGGGCTGGTTGCAATACCTCAAAGACGTTTTGCGACGACCAGTCGGGCCGGGCGGACATCAAGTCCCGACCCAAGTCCACTCCCATGAGATTGATGACGCGCGCGAGAGCCGAAGTGCCGCTCCGGTGCATACCAATGACCAGTATTACGGCTTGTGTCATGGACTCACCACATCTTGAAGCAAGGGACCGACGAGGGCCGGCCGCGTAACACGATGAAAATCAATGGGCAGCCTCGGGCACCGTACAGCAGTTTTTCGCTCGATCGGGATGTCTCTTGGGATTTCTGACCGGCCGGGATTTGAATCATCCTGGGAGAGCGGCTCTAACCGCCTCTCCTATGTATGAAATCTGTTCGGAAGTCATCGCGGGATAGAGCGGTAACGTGACCTCCCGAGCGGCAACATCTTCGGTAAGAGGAAGGTTAGCCGGGAATCGGTCCTTGTAGACGGAGAATCGATGCACGGGCGGGTAATGCACACTGGTCTGAACTCCCCACTGCTTCATCGATGCCATGAAATGCTCCCTCAGAGCGGCCTCCCGAAGAAGGACGGGCATGATGTGGCATGACAACCCATCCAGGCACTCATCGGGGAACGGAACAGAAATCTCATCGAATTCCTTGAGCATTTCTCGTATAGAGCGGGTGACGGCTCGTCTCTTTCGATTATTCTCCTCCAATCCCCCCAGTTGAGCTCTGCCGATAGCCGCCCGTATTTCATCGATTCGATAGTTGAATCCGGTTGCAACCACATCGTACGAAAAACTGTGACCGCGATGCCTGTCCCATGTGAGCGAGGTCATTCCGTGAGATCTCAATATGCGGAGCCGATCGGCTTGCTCCTGATTGTCCGTTACCACCATGCCGCCTTCACCGCAGGTCATATTCTTATTGGCAAAAAAGCTGAAGCATCCAATGTCGCCCCATG
Source organism: Desulfomonilaceae bacterium (assembly GCA_041741735.1). GTDB lineage: Bacteria > Desulfobacterota > Desulfomonilia > Desulfomonilales > Desulfomonilaceae > JBGSJS01. The sequence goes on from JBGSJS010000002.1 coordinate 259,939, forward strand.
TGCCCAGATTCTTACCTTGAAAGACGGAGCCCGGAGCGTGGGCGGCGTCCTCGACAACTTTCAGATTGTGCTCCCGCGCCAAGTCGGTAATAAGATCCATCTGAACCGGGTAACCGCCATAGTGCATGACGATCAACGCACGCGTCCGGGGTGTTATTTTCCTGCGTATCTCCTCGGGAGAGATATTCAAATCGTCCGGCCCGGAAATGTCTGCAAAAACCGGTTTTGCCCCAACGTACAAGACGGCGTTTGCCGTAGCAACGAACGTCAGGGACGGAACAATAACCTCATCTCCGGGCCCGATACCGAGAGCCGCCAGTGCAAGGTGCAGCGCCGCGGTTCCCGACGAGACGGCGACGGCATACTTGGCGCCGACGTAGCTCGCAAATTCCCCTTCAAACCTTTCCGTCTCCGGGCCCATAGATATCCAACCCGACTCAAGGATGCGAAGCACTGCATCCTTTTCCGCGGTGTTGAAGGAGACTTGGGCGAGAGGGATTTTCCAGTTCATCTTCTAGGTTACGTAGCCCGCCGTCTTATATCTTTCAAGATTGGTCCGAACGTAAGCAATGGTTTCGTCGAGACCTTGCTCCAGCGAATAACGGGGAAACCATCCGAGCAACTCCCTTGCTTTGGTGTTGTCGCACATCAATTCATAGACTTCACTGGTTTGCGGACGTTTCCTCTCATCAGCCTGAAAAATCTTCCTTTGGATATTCATTCTCTTCATGATGAGATCCAGCAAGCTCGCCATGGTGATTTTCTTTCCCGAGCCGACATTAATGGTCAGACCTTCGATCCCGGGAACTGTTGCCCCTGCAACAAGACCGGCCGCGGTATCTTTAACGAATGTGTAATCACGGTATGGCTCCAGCGACCCGCAGACTACCGTCTCGTTGGAGAGAATTTGAGAAATCATCGCCGGAATGAAAGCTCTGGCCGACTGCCTGGGGCCGAAACAGTTGAACGGCCTTATGGTGACAATCGGCAGTGCAAACGAGAGATGGAAGCTCTCTGCCATTTTGTCCGCAGCTATTTTGGTTGCCGAGTAAGGTGACTGTCCCTGAAGTGGGTGGCTCTCATCTATTGGAGTGTATTGGGCCGTCCCATAAACCTCACTGGTAGAAACATGCACTACTCTCTCCACTTCATGTCTCAGGCATGCCTGGAGTACATTCAGAGTCCCCATGATGTTGGTATGCACGTAACTCTCCGGAGCTTCGTAAGAATAGGGGATGGCTATCAGAGCGGCCAAGTGCAACACGGTTCCGCACCCGGCGACGGTTTTGTCCATCAGAAAAGAATCACGGACGTCTCCTGCAACAATTTCAATTTCCCTGTAAATATCTTTTGGCAGGAGCTCCAACATTCCGTGGAAGTTACTCGAATTGTAACGCACCAAAGCACGAACCGCGGCGCCGGCTTCAACCAGCTCTTCGCAAAGATGGCTACCGATGAATCCAGCGGATCCTGTGACAAGAACCCTTGTTCCGTTGAGCTTCATTTGGGCTGTGCCTCTTGAGCGGAAATCGATCGGGCGTCTTCCGGCGTCATCAAGTATTGCGTGTCCTTTTCATTTCGGGAACTGACCGCCCTCCTTCATAAGGAGCTGTTGCAACTCTTCGGCAATCGACTCAAGCGCTGTCTGCTCGGGAGCAATTGTAGTCCCGCTCTTTTCCGATACTCTGTTGCTCGGCACAGGGAACGCCCCTTGCGGAATCGGGCCGGAACCGATCTCGTTCCGCATGGAGCTCAGCCCTTTCAAGAATTCTTCAATTGTAGGGTAGTCATAGTCGTGACACGCAGACACCGCAAAATCTCTGATTTTTCTCATCTCATCTGCATCGAGTCGTCCGTTGTCGGTTCGCTTCAGCAGCCCCGGAGCAATCATCTCAGCACTGTTTGGGCCTCCATCAACCATCTCCTTGCCGCACTGCCGGGCATCTTGGAGCGATCCATGTTCTTGCGGTGAAGCACCGATTCCCCGAAAGAGCAAAAAGTGATCTATCAAAGCCTTCAAATCACAAATCAACCCTGAACAGTCTATCAGGGTGCTTCCCCGTACCGCTTCGTAATCCAGAAAAAGGCTGTTCATCACGACTCTGGCCGCGTTGTCGGCCGTGGTGACGTGCACGGTCTGTGGATGTCTCTCCACGGGCTTTCCCGAAGAATGAAGGGCGCAGGCCTTGAGGAAAATCTCATTCTCGTTTTCCAGGACATTCGCCGGCCGGACGGTAATGAAACGGGTTGGGGAAGAATTCTCCCGCGCCGTGAACCGTACGTAGTTTTCGACCAGCCGATGCAGTTGCCGGTGAGCCGGAGAAAAACCGTCCCTTAACAAAGGCGACAGGAACGTGAAACTTTCACAGCGGAGGTTCTTGGCTGCCTCTATGACGTGTGCAGCGTCCACTATGCTCAAGAAGGCTTGAATGGGGAAACAGGACAACGCCTCGGCGAAAGGACGGTTGAAAGGATTGTATATGATCCTTTTGGTGTTGAGACGGCTCAACTGCTCTTGGACAAGCCAAGGTGTGGAGGGAGGCAGGAAGATGGGTACGCACGGGACTACCTTGGGAGTGAGGGGGTGAAGAAATCCTGTCAATTTTTCCAGTCGTGCCTCACAATCCTCTATCACTACGATGCGCCCGACTTTTTGGGCGATCAGCTCACGACAAAGTTGAAGACCCAACTCGTCGCCTGCTCCGAATACAGCGACGGTGGCGCCTTGAAGCCCATTGTGTGTCGATTCATGGGAAATGGGAATCCTACGCAGTCCCAGGACGTCGGAAAAGGAAACCTGCCTGAGCTGACCGTTGAGTTTCGGGGACTCTTCGTGTGACTCCAGCCCGGTAGGCTGAATCAATATGTCGTCAATGCCGGCGTTCCTTATGAGGCTGCAAATTCGAGTCAGCTCCTCAGCCCTGTACGAGGAGAAGGCAATGACGACTCTGTCGATATCGTAAAGGCTTTTCAAGAAAGACAGGTCGAGTCCCGTTCCCAGGACCTTACATCCGAAGACTCCGGAGTGCCTCTTCTGCGGATCGTCGTCCAACAATCCTACGACATTCTGCCCTGTCTCGAACTGCAAGCGCTTGACCGCTTCAGCTCCCCGCCTCCCGGCTCCATAGACCACCACTCGCTTGACGGAGAGGGCTCCGCGTTGTTTCAGCTCGCCTCTCTCCCAGACGATCCTATCTATTATCCTCTTGGAACAGAGCAGACCGGCAAGAATCATCGGGTAAAGAACAAAGACCGTTCTGGAATGGCCTCCTCCCACCATAATGAAATAATTCGCAAGAACGAGAAACGCTCCGGCCACTCCGCTCACCTTGAGAACCTGGATCACGTCGGGAACGGAAAAGAAACGAACGCTGCAGTTGTACAACCCCAAGGAATAGAACAGGAGGGGACTCACGGAGATTATAACGATAGCGTTGACAAGGACGCACAAATCTTGGCGAATAGCCTCATACCGCAAAATGTTTGCCAGAAGGTAGGCTGTAACCGACAAGCCGGAGTCCAAGAGCAACTGCTTCAAGACTTGCGGATGGTCCAGAATGCTCCTAAGAGAAAAGCCCTTGAACAGGGTGACGTAGATTCCTTGGCAGAGGAGGAGGATGTCTCTCCATAGAGTCTGATTCTTGACGTATTGGACGTCGCGTTCCAGTTTCTCAGGGAGTATGTGCTCCAAATAGAAACGCGCCGGATCTTCCGACTCCGGGAAAAGGTCTTCTTCATTCCGATTCGCTATCTGGTTTGGTCCCACTATGCCGGGTCGTACCGACAGCACCGCGTCCCACATCTCTTTGTAGTATTGAGTGAACTCGAGGTCTTCGGGTCTGGGCCCCACTACGCTCATATCGCCTACTAATACGTTAAAGATCTGAGGCAGCTCGTTCAGTTTCGTTCTTCTCAGGAATCGCCCCAACGCAGTTACTCTTACGTCGCCCGACACGCACAGCTTACAGTCCACAGAATCGGCGTTTTCCACCATAGTTCTAAATTTTAGCATGCCGAAGGGCTTCCAGTCTCTTCCTATCCTCTGACACGAATAGAAGATAGGGCCTCTGGACTCCAGTTTGATAAGGATGGCTATGGCCAACATGATTGGCGAAGCAATTGCCAAACCGGCCAGGGCAACCAATAAGTCAAAAAGGCGTTTCATCATGGTAGGTGTCTCTGTCCGCTATTTGGGAAACAAAGAGAATAAGTCGTACGCAAAGTTGTCATAGAAATGATACTCGGGCCTTGAGCTCGCTCAGTCGGTCCTGTACCTCTAAGAAATCCTCCTGCCGGCCCAAGTCGTACCAGATACCGGCAAACTCGTAGATCGAAACGGGTTCGTTGTTTGCCAGAAGAATCTTGATCACGTCGGGGAAATCGATGTATGTGTGCGGTTTAATGTATTTGAGGACACGCGGATCAAATGCTTAAACTCCCATACTAACCTCGTAATCGATCACCGGCTTCTCGTCGTAATGCCGGAGAACTTCGCCCACTCTTCCGAGTACCCCATAATCAATGGCTACCTGTCGTTTGTGGGCCGCTATGGTAACGTAGCCGGAGCGAGACTTATGAAAATCCATCAGCTTGGCAAAATCCAAATCGGTCAAGACGTCGCCGTTCAGTACCAGAAAAGGCTCGTCAGGTATCTGAATCAGCGACAAAGGACCGCATGTTCCCAAAGGAAAATCTTCAATCGCGTAATCGATGGTTACGCCTAATTCGTCGCCATTTCCGAGCACTGCCTGAACCAAGTGAGCCAGGTGTCCCAGCGAGATGGTAACATGATCTACTCCGCAGTTCCGGAGTTGCCTGATCAGGACCTCCAGAATTGCTCGGTCGCCCACTGGAAGAAGCGGCTTAGGCAATATGGCCGTATATGGCCGAAGACGCGTCCCTTTGCCGCCGGCAAGGACTACCGCCCTCATAGCAACACTCCTCTCAGATGGATCGGCTGTGGCGGAGTCTGAAATACGGTCGATGCGACCGGCGCAACTTCTGCCGACTCCGCAATGGGTTAACGAAACCTGTCTGCCGTCCTATTCCTCTCCGATCCGGCAAGCCCAAGGCCGTCGTCTTCCCTGCAACCAGCAGAATCGACCGGCCACCGAAGAACGACCTTGAGTTCCGCGAGCTGCAGCCGCAAGATGGGGCCACCAGGAAAACAGGTCACTCCCGGGGGGATAGTTGATACATCCAAAACGCGATCTTGTCCGGGAAAAAGGAAAGAGATTGGAAATGGGGCGAAAGTCTTGACAGCCGCGCTCCGCTCCATTGAAGGACGGTAACCTTCTAATATTTATTGCGAAACTTGACGGTAAGCCCGTCCGGTGGACACCGGGATTCCCGGTTCGGGAGCAGGGCACAGGAAAATACCTAAGTAATTAAGCCAGATTTATGCCTTAAAATCAAGCGTAAAGTGATGTGCACAGCCGTAAGGGCCAGCACAAATTGGGGTTTCTTCGGTGATAGAACCATCGACAGGTGGCATGGGCAGAAGTTCGGCAGGTGAGGCGGGGAGGGCGCATGGTCTCAGGGGCTGCGACAGATCGTCCCCCGGAGACCGGCAATCGACGAGCGTCCCACTATAACACCTCAGTTAATACAGTGAAACAGGAGCCGGAGAACGGATTGGACTGGTGCTTGTCGTACACTATAATTAGGAAAAAGGACGCGAGTGGGCCTATGAGATTACCTACGAAAATCGGATGTTCGATGATCCTGACGATCAGTGTAGGACTGTTCCTTGTCGCGTCGGCTCCGGGGTTTGCCGAGAGCGACGAAGATTTCATCGAAGGTCCTCGAAGAGGGCCGGGGATTTTACCGGTGACCCGTCTGGGTAAAACGTCCAAATATCCCATCGTGATCCCGAGCACCGCCGAGCTAAGGGAAATCCTCAAGAACCGGAAGCCCGTGCAGAGGGATGCGGCTCGTGACAATCGCAAGAACGGAGTTGTCAAAGGAACGCCTTTGGGCGACTTGTCTGCTGTACAAGCGGTTGGACGGAAGCGTTGCAACCGGGCGATTCCTACCCGGGCGGAATTTCTCCGGATGCTCAGAGATCGTCCGGCTGATGCCCGCCAGATCATGGAGCGTTGCAAGATAGACGTGAGCTCCATTTCGCCGATCAGGCAGCTTCCCGTGCAAGTGAGACAGCTTCCCGAGGATACGAGACAACGTCCCGTGGGAACATGGACCCGCTGAGATCCTCGTTGGAAAGCTGGCCGCCGCGGGCTTGTCGGTATCCCGATCCTACGGACCGTTACATCAGATGATCTTGCGGCAAGCGATCCGGTCGGTCGTCAGTTCTGAGACGGCATCCTCTCTTCATTCGTCCACGATTATAGAAGCTTCCAAGTCTTCCAGCATTGCCTCCCAGGTCCGGAAATTGTTGGGACCCTCGCCCCGACCGAAGGAGACCGCCTCCCCAAGGCAGTGGAGGATATGATTGAGCTGTTTCCGGGGAACAGGAACGAAATCGGCATCGGCGTACCGCCGGAGGCTCCGATGAAGGGGACGGCCGCATTCTCGGCAGCAGAGGCTTGTTGCGGGCGGTTCTTCGTCATGAGGTTCGACGACGGCTTCGATGGGCTCCTCGATGTAGGGGCCGACTATAACGGGGTGGTCTGAACTTGCGCCACCGGCCGGGATGCATCCACGGTAAGGTGACGGTTCCCATCCTTCGATTGCCCGAGCCCCGGCGAGAAACAAATCGAGCTCCTCTTCCGTCAAGTTCAGGCTATCCGATCCGAAGCCGCCGAACCGGTTCCACAGCAGGGCGCCGCCTTGGCTCCACCAGTCGTCTATTCTTTGATTCCACCGGGGATCGGATTCGTCAATCGCCGTCAGTCTGTAGAACATGCAGCCTCCCATCGGGGTTTTCCTCACTTTATCACTCCGGAGAAGGATGTCTCGCAATAATTTTGTTGGTTGGGGAGAAAGGGATAGTTCCGGAAGCACGGATCGAGGGCGTTCTCCGGGCTCATGCTTCGGCGGACCGGGCCGATATCGCTTGCTTTTCGTGTTTCCTCCTGCCATAGTTAGACCATATGGGTCGTGCCTAATGTTTCCATTTTTTCTTGATGGCGCACGTGCCTGACACCGTGCCGGATGCGCAGTCAAGGAAGTGACCATCCTTCGACGGGTGTTTCTTTCAGTATGCCTACCGGGCAGTGAATGGCCTTCTCAAGCTCGCATCGGTACGAAACACAATTGCCGGCCGGTGGCCGCTGTTCGGGGAGGGGACGCCAAATCCGGCTATGAGGAGGGACCGTCATGAATGCCAAACGTACGATTAAAGCGAGCGACGTCATCCGCGACGTACGGGGAGGAATGAGCGACGCAGAGCTGACGGCCAAGTACCAGGTTACCGAGGCTAAGCTGGCGGAGATTCTCGATAAGTTGACGGCTGCCCGGCTTCTGGCTCCTCTCGGGACCGAGGAAGCGGAGTCGGTGAGCCCTCCTGTTCAAGACCCGCAAGAGAGGCGGCGAGCGCCCCGGTGTCATACGGTCGTTCCGCTTCCCGTTTACGACTTGGACGATCTGCTCAGCGAAGGATGTGTGACGGAAATTACCGAGGATGGGCTCCAGGCGTCGGGACTCGATGTCAAGAAGGGCGACGGGAGGAGCCTTCTCATACGACCGGACGAGTTCGCCGATGTTTACCCTTTTCTCGTGGACGTCGAATGTCGCTGGACGAGGCAGGACGAAGACGACGGCTTGGTTGCCGGTTTTTCCATAACCCACATTACTGTAGAATCGGCAGAAGAGCTTCAGAAACTCCTTCGTTCCGTAACCCTTTGCGATCGATCCGACTGATTGCTCCATAGCATCTCGGCTGCAGGAGCCGGTTGGAATCTGTGCATGCCTTTGGTTGGAGCAGGAAAGCGGGCGGTCTCAATTATGCGTCCGGAGCATAGCTCACTATTGCGTATGTACGATCCGCTTTCTTGATCCTGGAGCGATTCCCGAGGCATCTGTCAGTGATCGAGCGCTCCCTCCGGCATTCCTGTCGAGGCGGGAATCCAGGTCCTTCTTCCGAGCACTCCGGACTCCGGCTTTCGCCCAAGGTGACGGCTTGGGACCATTCGGGGGTATCCTGAAATCGACTTCCTCCCGGAACCGTATTTCCGAGAAGGAATACTTAGGGACGATCCTCGGTTTGATCCTTGACCGAGCGAGGCTCAGGATTCCCGGGGAGAGGGCGGAGCTCACCCCGAGCCAACGAGGCAACGACACCTCCCGCGCACAGGACGGCGAAGACGATGAAAGCAGTGCGAGTGCTGGTGAGGAAGGCCGAGTGCGATGCTTTATCGATGGGGATTCTCCCGATGAGCAGCGCAAAGGTCAGGGAGGTGATTCCCATGCTGAACATCTGCCCCAGCAAGCGCATTGTCCCCACAGATCCCGACGCTATGCCGTAAAGGCGGCGCGGCACGGAGCTCATGATCGCATTGGCGTTGGGGGAAGAGAAGAGGGAGAAACCCAAACCGACAACAAGTAAGGATGCCACGATGAATCCGAGACGGGTCTCCTCGCCGACGCACGAGAGGCAGATGAGGCCTACGGACGTCAACGCCATCCCCACCGAGGCCACGATACGCGGCTCAATCCTGTCGGACAGCCGACCGGCGAAGGGGGAGCCCAGGGCCATGACGGCCGGTTGCGCGATCAGGACCAGTCCTGCGCCTTGGGGACTGAATCCCTTCACGTGCTGAAGGTAGAGACTCATGAGAAAGGTCACGGCAAAGGTCGCACTGTAATTGAGAAGAGCAGCCACACTTGAAAACGCAAACACCCGATTCTCCCTGAAAAGGCTCAGATCGAACACGGGGTGGTCTATCTTGAGCTCCCAGGCGGTGAACAGGGCGATTCCCGCCACTCCGACCGCCATCAAACAGGGGGCTAGAGGAGAAGGGACTGTTGCCACACCGTACATCAGGGAGACGAGCGACACTCCGTAGACTATCGAGCCGACGTAGTCGAATTTCTCCCCCCGGGCTTCACTCCACTCTCCCTTCAGCTTCAACAGCAGGACCGCCACCGTGGCTACCCCGAGGGGTACGTTGAAGAAGAAGACCGCTCGCCACGAAAAATGCTGCGTCAGAAATCCCCCGATGAACGGGCCGAGGGAGAGTCCTATGTATACGGCGGCAACATTGATGCCGAGAGCACGCCCTCGTTCGTTGGGTGGAAACACCGAAGTCAGTATGGCCATTCCGGTGGAGAAGATCATGGCCGCGCCGACTCCCTGGAGCACCCGGCAACAGATGAGCATTGTCGCGGAGACGGACAGGGCTGCCAAGAGGGACGCTGCGGCGAACAGAACAGTTCCCCACGCATAGAGTTTCTTCCTGCCGTGGATGTCGCCGATCTTTCCCAGGGGCACGAGGAAAACCGCGGCCGCCAGGAGGTACGACGTGGCTATCCAGCTCAGCAGTACCGCGTCCAAGTGAAACGCCTCGCCGATTGCCGGGAGCGCGACGTTCACCGATGAACCCATGACCGGTGTGACAAAGGAGCCCATCACCGCCACAAGGAGAGCGGCCCTCTTTGTCTCGGAATCTTCCACGGCGAGCTTTCTGCGAACGGACTTTGCCTTGGGAACGGTTACCCGGCCAAGCGCACTCAACCGAACAGCTTTTCGGGAACGAAGTCTTTGTCGCGAACCTCGGTCAACGATATGGCCTCCACGGCACAGGCAACCTGGCAGAGACCGCATCCCATACATTTGCTTTCATCAACTTTGGCCGTTCCTTCTTCCATGCTGACGGCTCCGAAGAAGCACCGATCGAGGCAAGCCTCGCATGCCGTGCACAGATTGGCGTCGACCCGGGCGGCAAATCGACTTGGCTCTATAACGCTGATGTTGTGCTTGATGAGAATGGGCATGGTCTGGCAGCAGCAAGAGCAGCAATTGCATATGAAGTGATCCACGTTCTGCTTATTCATCACCACGTGGATGAGGCCTTCCTCCTCACACTCCCTTACCAGGTCCAACGCCTCCTGCTTGCTGAGGCGACGTCCGGTTCCCCTCTCCAGGGTGTAATCCGCTGCCCGGTTTATCTGGATGCAGGCTTCAAGTTTCTTGTCGCACTTGTGAGCCGTGAGACGGCACGTGCATTTCGTGACGGCGATGGTCCGAGCACTGTCTATAATTTCTTTGACATCCTCGAAGGCGAGCACGTGTGTCTTGGCCTGAATCGTTATCCCAACCGGGATGACCCTGGTGAAAGGCTTGGGCATGATCTGGTTGAACTTCTTGGCCACTTCCGGCCACTCGGTTTCCATGAAGTCCTGCCAGAGGTCCAGGAATTCTCTTGGCGCATCCGGCCAGAGGATGGAGGCATCATGGAACTGCACGAGGTCACGACACATGCGAAAGGAAGGGGGATCGGTCTTGCCCGAAGGGAAGACAATACCTTTTACAAAGAGGTCATGCAGAGCCGAGGCAATCTCCTGCTCGGTCTTGCCGAGTTTTGCCGCCATCTCCCGAGCCGTGCCGGGCAGTGCGAGAAGCAGAGCGGCTTCAGACGGATCTGCAATTATGCCGAACAGTCGGGGAATCCTCTCGGATTGTCCCAGACCGATACGGTTGGCCAATTCGATGTACCGAGTATCCATATTTTATCTGTCCTCACGTGTTGCCGGCGGCTTCGACGAGCGCCACCGGGCGCCATTGGAGCACAGCGCTCCTGTTTCGTCAAGGAAGACGGAGTGAAGGGGACGCAACCCTGAAGAGGAGACGGGAGACTTTCGTGGCCTGCATTCGCAAGAAGGTCGGTAGGGGGTGGGTGCGAGATTCGTCCCGCTGAATCTGGCAGACAGGTGCCGGTAAGGATTCACGCGACCTTCCGGACGCACTTCACCCTTCCCCTCGAATGATCGACAAGAGGCGCCCTTGCTTCCGCGGGTATTCAGACGACGGTGTTGATTTTACATGACGATTGAGATCCGCCGTGAAACGGCGTGCCGCAGTACCAATCAAGGGTCACTTGATGTAGTAACCCGCTGCCACCATGATGTCTTCTCCGGGAACCTTCATTATGTAGGCTCTCTTGAGCGTGGGCTTCTTCTCTCCGTGTCTCACCCACCAGTATTCGACCCAGCCGGCGCCTGCCGGTCCTGTTGCCACCCTATTGAGCTCTTTCACGAACGGGTTGCCTTTGGCGTCCTTGAGCTCGGTCAAGTTCTTTCCCACCAGTTTCCGATTGGCCGGATGTGCCAACACCACGTTGCTCAAATCCGCTGCGTAGACGTAGACTTCTCCTTTTCGGAAGGGACCTGTCATTGAATTGATGAGGGAAAAGGTCTTTTCCTTCCCTTTTGATGCGAAACTGGCAGCGGCCTTCTCCACCATTGTCTTGGCCTCGGCCGCCTGATCGGTGAGAGGCGCAGCCTTTGCCGGCGTTTGAGAGGCCTTCTCTTGGGCCAGGGCTGTTGAGACGCAGAAGATGATGAGAACCGCGAAGCATACACCCGCCAAATAAAAACGCTTCATATGTACCTCGTAGAACTGTTGCGTAGTACGGCTTTTGCCTTGAGCATCCGTGATCGGACAACGGCTCCTGAGCTCCAGCAACCATTGGGGTGAACGGGCGAGGGAATCATCCCGGTTACCGGAAAGTGAACGTCCGCAAAGGCTAACGGACCTCCACGGCACTGCCTTCGCCATCAATTATTACATCAGTGTTAGGGTGGCAGTCAACAGGCTTGAGCTTCAATTCGATGAGATGCGGTCCCTGCTCTGACAGGGCCTTGTTGAGCTCATGCACCAGGGCTTCGGCAGTGTCGGTTGACACCGCCGGCACGCCCAAGCCCCTGCTTACCTTGACCCAATCGATGGGAGGATTTCCGAGGTCGGTCAGATCGTGGCAGGCCTTTCCTGATGATGCCTCACCCGATCGTGCCAGCTCAATCCGCAGAATCTCATACGCGCTGTTGGAACAGAGAAGCGTCGTGATGTTCAGTGCTTCCCTGGCTTGCGTCCACAAAGCCTGGAACGTGTATAGGGCGCTGCCGTCAGCCTGGAAGTTGATGACCGGACGGTGCGGACACGCCACTGCCGCACCCAAGGCACACGGCATTCCCTGACCGATTGCCCCTCCGGTAAGGGTAAGCAGACTGTGACGCGGTGCGGACGCGGCAAGGGAGTAGTAGTGCCCACCGCTGGTAACCGACTCGTCCACGATGACTGCATTCTCAGGCTGAAGCGCGGCCAGAACCTGAGCGGCCTTCTCCGCGGTCAGGGGACCTGTGGGAAGGTTCCGGCACTCATGTTTCGGATGTGGAGATACGTCTTGGCGCACGTCAACGTGAGGAGCGACCGCATCCGCCAAACATTCGAGCGCGAGCACCGCGTCCCCATTATCTGCCGCAAGCCGTTTGAGCTGCTGGTCGTCCCGCAACGGACGGCTCCTTGAGCCCTTGTATCCGAAAAACGACACCGGTTCGGCAGCCCCGGCCGTCACCACCACCTCGTAAGGGGAGAGAGCGGCATGAGCTTGTTCCGGGAAGTACGGCAATCGTGGCAACGCCGGCAATCCATGTCCTCTCTCCATGCGCGCAGGGAGGGTCTCCGACATAAGGCGGCAACCGGTAGCCTTCTCAATCCGCGCGGCCGCTACCAATCCTCTTTCACCGAGGGCCGAGCCGCCAAGGAGCAGGAGCGTCGCAATACCGCTCTTCAGGAGACTTGCCGTTTCCTCAACGGCCTCATTATCGACGCTGCTTTTTTCGATCTTGCCCAATGCGGGCGAAACGTCGGGCAAGTCCTCCCATTGGTAATCCTGGGGAACGATGAGGGTGGCCACTTGACCTCTCAGAGCCGCTGCAACTGCATCGGCCGTATCTCTTGAGATCTCGGCGGCGGATCGGCATGTGCGCAGCCATCCCGAAACCGTCCGGGCAAGTGCTTCGATGTCCATGGCCAGGGGAGGATCTAACGGGCGGTGCCACGACGCGTGCTCGCCGATCACGTTCACTATCGGAGAGTGACCTCGCCGAGCGTTGTGAAGATTGGCAATACCGTTTCCCAGGCCCGGCCCCAGGTGAAGCAGGGTCATGGCAGGTTTGCCTGCCATACGACCGTACCCGTCCGCCGCACCTGTGCACACGCCTTCAAAGAGACACAGGACGGGTCTGATCCCCGGCACAGAGTCCATTGCAGCGACAATGGGCAGCTCCGTGGTACCCGGATTGGCAAAGCATATCTCGATACCGGCATTCATCGCGGTCTTGACGAGCAATTCTCCGCCGTTCATAGACACTCCGCGTGGGTCGAATCATCCGAGGTGGGCGGCAACGCACACAGCCCAGACTTCATTTAACTGCCGTTGCCCTCTTCTTCTGCGAGCATCTGAGCCACCACAAATCGACTGCATTGATCCCTAAATTCCGATACCACCTGTTTGAGTGGCTTTCCGGTCTCTTCCGCCTCTTTTCTCAACATTTCCCAAAATCTGTCCAGCTCGGGGTAGATCTCTTCAGTGAGGGATAAAATGAGCGTGGACCCGCACGAGCAATTCCTGTACTGCATGGTGAACGGGGAGTGCATGACCTTTGTCACATCCTCGAGAGCGTGCCCTCGGGGCATGGTGGCCCACAGGTACTCGGAGAAACTCTCGTAAACCCGACCGCAAGTGCTGCATTTCTTGGGGAAAAGCCGTTCGTCCTTGCCGATGGCCTCGAACAACTTGATAAATTCCACAAACTGTTCATTGTCCGGGGCACATTTTTTCGAGCCGCACCCAGTCATGATATCCATCTCTTTTCCTCCACTTGGGCGACCATGTCGGCACAGAATGCGGCAGGCCGATCGGGTCGGCTTTACGTTGCAGCGCATGACCGGCAGAACAACCGCTCGGGCCCAGGCCACGTACGCAAGGAGATTTACCCCTGTCCCTGAACCGGTCAAACCGCTCAGGATACGAGACCGCGACCGATCTCTTCGGCAAGCTTCGTCAGATCGGGCCGCTTACCAACCGAGTCCGCGGCTCTGGGGCCGTTCATCCTGATCAGGTGTCCGTTGGAGAACCCGTACTGCTTGAGCCACATTTCGTATCGGGGATAGACATCGACGTACACGCTGACATCCGGATTGCCTTGAGCAAAGATGAAGACCGACGTCTTGCCCGAGGCCAGACGACTGGTCCAATCCGGATTCAGAAACGAGTACGTGCGATCGAAGAACGCCTTGAACTGTCCGGAAACTTCTCCGAAATAGTTGGGCGATGTCAGGACCACCGCGTCAGCCTCTTTCACCGCATCCAGCACCTTGGTAAGTTCATCCTTCAACACGCAATGGTCCAGCGTAGTCTTACAGGTTTCACACCCCTGACATCCCCGGAATTTGAGCTTGTTCAGTACGAATTCCTGAGTATCGGCTCCGAGTTTCCCGGCCTTCTCCAGAATCAATTTGGCCAGTGCGCTGCTGTTGCTCTTGGGTCGGGGGCTTCCGAGAACCGCTACAATCTTCATCTGAGGAGCTCCTTTCGATAAAAAGGGTTTGTTTGTGGTCTCGTTGAGCTTCGTTGTGAACCGCGGACGAAACCCAGCGGACTCCGGTGCCGGGGCCACATGCCGGCCCTTCGTTCAGCCCACGGGGAAGAGGTCCCGAGACGGCGTCGCCTTGAGGCGCATTCTCACCCTCTGGCGTTGTTTCTCTTGCCGCTGAGTGTACGTCACCGGGAAGGCCGCGTCAACAGCGTGGTTTTCGGTCATTCTCCTTCTGTCAAGCCAAAACCGGGCTTGCCGATCCACACAGAAAATCGCGTCGGCAATGAAGATGTCGAAGAGATCCCTCCCGTTCTCGCCGGTCTCTTCGCGTCCCGGGCTTCGCGCCCATCCCCGATTCGAACAATCGAAAGGTTTGAGACCGGCAGAAGCCTTTGGTGGTATATTGATCGAGGAAGCCGTCGCGGCCCGCCGGAGCGCCTCGGGACCATGCTCTGCCACCCACGGGTGCATCAAAGAGTTGAGGTCTCGATGCCCTTGGTGTGCGGACGCCGCGTCATGCTCCCGAGGTAGGGGAAACGAGAACCAAGGAGTGCAGACATGTCCCGAGATCGGAAGATCGTGCGGAGCTCCTGCCGCGGTTGTCACGGCGTATGCGGAGTGCTGGTCCATTTGGAGGGCGATCGAGTGATACGGGTGAGCGGCGATCCGGAGAGCCCTACCAGCAGGGGGTACATATGTCCCAAAGGAGTGGCCGCTCCCGAGCTACTCTACCATCGGGATCGGTTGACCCGCCCGTTGCGACGCGCCGGTGAGCGCGGGGAGAATAAATGGCGGGAAGTATCATGGGACGAAGCCCTCTCCGAGATCGCCGAGAAATTGGATACCCTCCGACGGGAGTACGGGACCGAATTCTTCGCCATGGGACAGGGCACGGGGAGGCCTTACACAGAGTTCACCATGCGGTTCGCCAATGCATTCGGCACCCCCAACTTCGTGGGTCCGGGACATCTCTGCTATCTTCCCAGGGTCATGGCTTCCGGGATGACCATGGGACGTCTCCCCGTTTGTGACATCTACGGATTCGGCGGGGAGAAGCCCAAATGCATACTCGTGTGGGGATGCAACATCACCGAGTCCGGCTCTGCCGACGGTATGTGCGGCGGCATGCTCGATCGGGCCATAGACCGGGCCGAAAAGCTCATCGTCGTCGATCCACGAAGGATACGCCCGGCCGAAAAGGCACACCTCTGGCTGCAAATCCGACCCGGGACGGATTGCGCCCTTGCATTGGCCATGATCAACACCATCATCGCCGAAGACCTTGTGGACAGGAGCTTCGTCGATGAGCACACCCTGGGTTTTGAGCGGCTGGTGGATCACGTGGCCGGATTCACGCCGGAATGGGCCGAGTCCATCACCAGGTTGCCGGCCGAAGACATCCGGGCTGCCGCCCGAACGTACGCGACCGTGAAGCCGGCCTGCCTGCAATGGGGCAACGGCGTGGACATGAACGCGTGCAACTTTCATACGGCCCGCGCGCTCCTTTTTCTCAGCGCAATCACGGGGAATATCGACCGTCCGGGCGGTGACGTGCTTTGGGTCTATCCCGCCAATGTGAAACAGAAGTCGGTCCTGGTCGACCGGGAACTTGCGGGTGACCGGTTCCTGCCACCTGAGAAGGCGGCTCGCTCGGTCACCGCGGGCAAATTCCCCGTTGCTCCGGGATGTCACCCGCCGTCATTCTGGGAATCCGTGATCACGGGAGACCCCTACAGGGTGCGGGCACTATGGATCGTGGGATCGAATCCGCTGATCACCGGCACCCAACCGTTGAAGGTGGAGCGAGCGTTATCCGAATTTCTCGAGCTCACCGTCGTCTCGGACTTCTTCATGACACCCACCGCCCAGTTGGCCGACATCGTCCTGCCGGCGGCCACGTGGCTTGAACAAGACGATGTGGTAAGCATGCACAAAATCTGGTGCGTTATGGCCAGACGGAAGGTGGCGCAGGTCGGAGAGACGCGGGACGATAGGGACGTCATGTTCGATCTTGCTCATCGTCTCGGGCTTAACGAGGCGTTTCCCTGGAAAGACCGATACGAATATCTCAACTGGTTGTTGGAAGATACGGGAATGAGCTTCGATGGCTTTTGCGAGTGCGGAGTCCTTGTCGGAGAAATGAAGTATAGAAAGTATCAAACCGAAGGATTCCACACCCCATCGGGCAAGTTCGAATTCTATAGCGGGATTGCAGAGCACCTCGGAGTGGCCCCGCTTCCCGTCTTCCGTGAGCCCGCCTTTTCACCGGATTCGTCTCCCGATGTCGCCGAGCAATTCCCGCTCATTCTCCTGGGAGGCAACAAGATTCGCTACTTTTTTCAATCGGAATTGCGCCAAATAGAGTCCCTCAGGAAACGCAATCCCGATCCCCTTGTGGAGGTTCATCCTGCCGTTGCGGCCTCTTCAGGTTTTGCCGATGGGGACTGGGTGTGGGTGGAATCTCCGATAGCCAGAGTGAGGATGCGGGCCAAACTTACCGACGGGATCGCCCGCAATGTAGTGAACGCACAGCACGGATGGTGGTTCCCGGAAATGAATCCCCCCGACTACGGATGGAAGCAATCCAATGTTAACCTGCTGTTCCCTGACACTGGATTCGATCCAGACACCGGATCGGAGCCCATCAAGTGCTATCTTTGCAAAATTTACAGAGATACGGCAGGGGCCGCGTGAAGCAATTGTGGATTGTCGAGCGGAGGCGGCAATCAGATGTCCAACGGACAAGATCTTTCCTTCAACCATTCTCCTCCGCCGGTATGTGCAATGGATTCAGTCCGAGGCCGCAACACTGTTCTTCGGTTCAAACCACGGGCGAGCCCTTCTCCTTCGGACTCGTCCGCTTACCGATCCGCGAAGGGAGGTCAACCGCAGGAGAAGAATCGACCAGGCAGCGCCACAGATCCCCGGGGTTTGGAACCTTCTCCGGCGCCGACACAGCCAGCTTCTAAAGCAGCTTCAAGGCTTCATCAGCACTTTTCGCTATGGGAATCAGTGCCACGGTTCCTGAAGTTTTCAGCGTCTCCTCTACCATGGGCTGCGGATTGACCACGACGAGCTTCTTTCCTTCCGGAGCCAAAAACTTGGCACCGGCAAAAAGCAATCTGATACCGAGGGAGGCGAGATAGGAAACTTCCGACATGTCCACGATAACATCATTCTTCCGGGTCTCGACAAGATCTCTGAAATCCGCGCCTATTTTTTGCTCTCCCACAACGTCGAGCTTGCCCGACAACGCAATATGGGTCAATCCTTCGTCCAGTTGAATCACCTTAAGCTCCATTGAACTTCTCCTCTCGATTCGATATTCACTGCACAGGCTGAGTCACGGTCCCAAAAGACCGGGCATTTCCCACATGACGACCGTCGCTCTACAGCGGGTCCGACCGTTGCTCTTCTCGTGGCTTTTCCGAGGGTCGGCTATGAGCCGTAGAATGTAGCCATGACGCCAACGCACTCTTGTTCCCCGGCCGTTCGGCTATTTTCGATAGAAAAGGGCCGTCACTGGTAATCCTCGTGTTGAGCGCACCGCCTCATGGGTCGCCGTATCGGAGGTCGGCCGGGTGGGACGCCTGCCGACAGGCGAAGCATACCCCATTCCCCGGATATCCACAACGTTCAGCGTGAAAGAAGTTGCTGTTTTGTCTCACCATATTTGGAAAGCAGACAAACCGATTCGCTCGGGAGCCTCTCCGCCCCGAGGGATTCCGGTGAGCTTCAGAAGCAAGAGACAAGCTGCGGGAGCGGCAAGGAGGTGATGTCGATAAGAGAGAGGAGCTTGCGGGACCCGACGTGCATTTTGCACTCAACCTCTCCCCGGCAAGGCAGGCTGTGGGAGAGACCGCGTCCACCGTCACTCCGCGGCTGGGAAACGCTTGATAAGCCTGAGAATGTTCCTGCCTTTGTCGTCAGAAGAATAGTCGTATTCATCCATGACTTGGCGGATGATCCACACCCCCAGGCCACCCTCTCCGGGATTTTCGAAGTCGGGAGGCGCTACCCGCTCCGGATCGAAGTTGAGGCCTTCATCCTCGAAACGAAACTCCAGCTCATTCGGTCCTATCCGTATTTCCAATGAAATCTTGCCCTTGTCTTCAGATGGGTACGCGTGACGGTAGATGTTGGTATAGGCTTCGTTGAAGGCGAGCTCAAGCTCGTCGAGCAGCTTGTCGTGACTCGTCCGCAGGAGCTGCTCCACGAGGTTCCGCACGAGGATATCAAGCGGCCGCAGCAGCACAATATCCGCAGGAGCTTCAATCCTGATCGTGATGTCCTTTTCCATGCTCGTGTACCCGAGAGGCCGATCGTTCAACGGGCTCCCCTTCGTCGGACCTTCCTTCTGTTTGCGGTCACGACTTGAAGGACGATCGGGCTCCCTCCACATCGTCAAAGATCTCGAACACCCTATGAAGGCGAGTCAACTGGAAAAGAGTCTTCGCTTGCGGTGAAGGTCGGGCGATCTTCATGTCGCCGTTGTTCTTCAGGAGCGCTCTCAACGACGCCACAAGGGCTCCGCATCCGGAGCTGTCGATGAATCGGGTTTGAGCAAGGTCGATGATGAGTTTCATCTTTTGCTCTTCCGCCAACTTCTTTACCATGTCCTTCAACTGCGGAGCCACCACTGCGTCCAGTCGCTCGTCCGTGGTAATGGTCGTTATGCCGTCTTTTTCTTGCACTTCCATCGGGCTTACTCCTCATGTGCGCGGGACCGGATGAGGCAACCCACCCGATCCGAATCCGCGTCCGGCCGTTCCTTCGAGACCTTCGAAAGGCCTCATAATCCCCCGGCCCCAGCTTGCCGTTCGGGCCTTTCTCACGTCCTCCGTGTTATGATCCCAAGTACAACATTTTGTAAATACGGTGCCGTTCCCGAACTAAAAGCCTCATACCGACTCTGTACCGAGGCCTCCCGTGCCGATCGGCTCAATGCCCGGCAGGGACGTCGGTCGCTACCAACAAAGGGGCCTGCAACGGCAACGATCGGCACATGAATACGCGACCGTATTTGGACACCGTACTAAGAGCTCTTTCAAGAAGACTACCTGCATCATTCGGTGTACGCCTGCACACCTTCAGCCCACCGAGACCAGCAGAAGCGTGATGTCGTCGTCGAAGCTGTCCTTCCCCCGAAAAATCACCAAGTCGTCCAGAATACGGCAGAGAAGATCGGAAGGAGGCAAAGAAACGTCTCTCAGAAATACTTCCCGCAACCGGTCCTCTCCGTAAAAATTGTCCGGCTCCGAAGGCGTTTCTGTTTCCGTCACTCCGTCCGTGAATACGAGGATTTTATCCCCCGGCGAAAGCTGCACTCGTGCTTCGTCGAAATCCATTCCGGAGAAGGCTCCCACGAGCGGTCCTCCATTGGACAATTCCTCCATCACGTCGGCCCCGGGTCTATAGAGAAAGGGTCTTGGATGACCCGCGTTGCAAAACACCAATTCCAGCGACCGAGGATCGACGATCCCGTAAAACACGGTGAGAAAATCCGAGTCGGGCAGCACCCGAAACATTTCGTCATTGATCCGCGTAAGTAAGTGAGCGGGAGAAGGGGTATCACGAGCGAAAGACTGGAAAGCCATCTTGAACATGGCGCCTATCATAGCCGATGCCACTCCATGACCGCAGACGTCAACCTGCGCGAATCCGATGCTCTGGTCGGGCAATTCGATAATGTCGTAGAAGTCCCCCCCCGCTCGAGAGAAGGGCTTGTACGATACAGCGAAATCGATGGTCCGGCTTTCAGGAAATTTGTCGGGGAGGATGGAGCTCTGAAGCTGGGAGGCCGTTTCGATTTCTCTTGCCATGATGCGGTTTCTGGTCTCTATCTCTTTGCGCGCTTCGTACAAGGCCAGATGATTCTTCACCTTAATGGAGAGCTCCTGTCGATCGTACGGTTTGGTGAGATAATCGACGGCTCCCGCTTCGAGCCCCTTATCTCTACTTTGGGAATCCTCTCTGGCTGTAAGGAAGATCACGGGGACTGCTTGCGATATCACGTCTCTCTTGAGGACTTCCAGGGTCTGGAATCCGTCCATGCCGGGCATTTCGATGTCAAGGAGGACCAAGTCGGGCTTCTCGGCACGGGCCAGATCGATGGCGTCCTGGCCGGAGTTCGCCGAGATGACGGCGTAGTTTTTCCGAAGCATGGCTTCGAGCATCTTCCGGCTCATGGGATGGTCTTCCACTACCAGCACTTTGGATCGTTCCATCTTTGCCCTTTGTCACCGCGGCTCGGTGAGACTACCCATTCCCCGTTTAATCAATGGCTCTGTTTGTAAAAACTGTACCACAAGGACAGCCAAAAGACAAGGTGTACCCGATCCGCCGGCACTCGTGAGCGCGGGCATCGAAGAGGGAGGCTGTAGGTCCGATCCCGTGCGAAAAAGCCCGGCAGCGGGCTCGAAGAAGCGGCTCCGGCTCCACAAGAGTGTTGGGGACGCTTGATACCGCTCGGTCCTGAGCATGTGTCTATTTTAAGCATTCCGGTCCGGCCGAAGCAGGGCGTGTTGAATAAACCAACATGTCTTTTCCCAAGTGACCGCGCAGTATCCGGGACACATTTCATAAGCTATTGGATTTCAAGCACATGGTTTCACCGATTCATTATGGTGAAACCAGATACCCAAGGTCGCCGCCGATCCTTCCACTGATGGGCGGATGACTGAGAAGCGGCTGCCACGCTGACAAGAGTTGTTGGCGAGTGCCGGACTTGTTGCCTCGGTACACATCTTGCAAGGCTGTACACAGGACTCATCTCCACAATGATCCGTCGCCCGACTGACGGATCCGACGGGATTGAAACGTGGGAGAAGGTCACAGAGACTCAATGAACTTAGCCTTTTTCGGCTACGGGAGTAGTCATGACCGATGTGATCGATAAAGTGGAAATTCTTGATAGAGTCGACGGGGACCTCGAACTGCTGCTTGAATTGATCGATCTCTTCCGGGACGATTCCTCCAGACTCATATCCGAGCTCCGAACTGCCGTGAGCCGTGAGGATGCCGCTCTTATCGAGCAAAATGCTCATGCCCTCAAGGGCTCCGTCGGCAATTTCGGCGCGGCAATGGCGTATTCAGCGGCCGCTAAGTTGGAAGCTATCGGTGGGACGGGGGACCTGTCGGAAGCAGCCGGTGCTTTCGGGGTGCTGGAGACGGAAATTGAACGGGTGCAAAACGCCTTGGCATCGTATGCCGTGGAGATCTCAAATGAAAATACTCGTAGCTGAAGATGACAAAATTACCTTGAAGCTCTTGGAGACACGCCTCCGAAAATGGGGTAACGATGTGATAGCCTGCGCCGACGGCCTTGAGGCGTGGGAGCGTCTTCAAGAGCCGGAAGCTCCGGCATTGGTCATTCTCGATTGGATGATGCCGGGAATGCCGGGAGTGAACATATGCCGGAAGATTCGAGAGATGAATCGCAGGCCCTATGTGTATGTGATACTGTTGACGGCCAAGAACCGAAAAGAGGATATCCTCGAGGGGTTGGAGGCTGGAGCCGACGATTATATCGTCAAGCCTTTCGACCCCTCTGAGCTGAAAGTCAGAGTTCGCGCCGGAGCCAGAATCGTGAAACTTCAGGAAGACCTGATGGCCGCCCTCGATGTTGCCGATTACAGGGCCTCCCATGATGGTTTGACCGGCCTGTGGAACCGAGTGGCGATCCTTGATATAGGGTCGAAGGAGCTCGAAAGAACCCAGCGGGAAGGTCGGCCGATGACGCTGGTCATGGCCGATCTGGACCACTTCAAGCGAATCAACGATCGCTACGGTCATCCGGCAGGGGACGAAGTGCTGCGCGAGGTGTCCAGGCGACTGGCCTCGTCGGTAAGAATCTATGACTCGGTAGGAAGGGTAGGGGGAGAGGAATTTGTCATGGTTTTGCCGGGCTGTGACAGAGAGGAAGGCGTCACAATCGCCGAGCGCCTCCGTGCTTCAATCTCCGGGACTCCGGTCGTCACTCCGGAGGGACCGATTCCGGTGACCATGAGCTTCGGAGTAACCGAATTCCAAGGCCGAAATGTTACGGACGTGGCGACACTCTTCAAGAAAGCCGACGAAGCTCTATACAAGGCCAAGAGCAAAGGCCGCAATCGAGTGGAAGTCTGCCGGAGTGACATCAGCCCCATGTTGGGGCTGTTGATGGAAAATAGATCCGAGCACTGCGATGCCTCTGAGCACTGCGGCCTGGCTCCTCTGCAATCACAACGCCTCGCAGGAGTGGACGCCGTTCGTCCGATCTGATCGTGTTGCTCCGCAATTACGGTTAGGACGCTCGGCGAGACAATACAACCCCTTTCAGGGACGATTGAATTGAATGAGTCCGGGAAAGGGATACTAAACGACTCAGCGGCGGCCCATCCGTCGGCTTCCTTATGGTCGAAAGCCTTCCCCTTCGCTTTTCCGAAATTCTCAAAGCCTCCCGCCGAAGCAACTCTATTTCGTTCGCTGCGGTTTCCGCCGCGCTCCCAACTAAACTAACATTCTGTCGATGGAAAAACCGTGCGATACTCTTTCTTCCAGGACGTTTCCCTGCCGGCGGGCTTTCTTTTTGACTTTGCGATATTGATAGGGCATAATAACGCCGGGAAAACACGGACGATTATCTCGAGGAACCTGCTGCCACGAGCGGTACCGGTCTGCGAGGGACATGAAAAAAGGCGACAAGACTGCTAAGACCTTATCGACTCGGCGCTCGAATGTCGCCTCGGACAAGTTGAAGCTCTTGGAGGAGAGGCTTCAGTGGGCAAGGGAGAGCCAGAAGCTGGCCATAGAGATTTTGGATCTCCTCAATCGCGGCAACGGCGGACAGGAAGTTGTAGGCAGGATTCTCGAAAAGGTTTTGGAGTTCATCGAGATAGAGGCAATTGGTCTTCGCATTCGGCAAGGCGATGACTACCCCTATTGTGCAACCCGCGGTTTTTCGCCCGATTTCGTTCAGAGCGAAAACTCCCTTTGTTCCCGCGATTCCGATGGGGAGATTGTCCGGGACGCCTCAGGCAACGCGGTCATCGGATGTATGTGCGGCAGGGTGTTGAACGGCAGAACCGACCCGTCTCTTCCCCACTTTACGTCGGGCGGGAGTTTTTGGACCGACGGTTTGGCCAAATTGCTCAAGACTTCGGTCGCAGGATCCTTTCAAGATTTCCTTAACAATAGATGCTGTGTGGAGGGCTACAACTCCGTGGCCCTGATTCCGCTTACGTCCGGCGAAGATATCATCGGCCTCCTCCAACTCTGCGATCGAAGGGAGGGCTGCTTCTCGCCGGATATCATCGCGTTCCTGGAAGGAATTACCGCCGGGGTGGGGATAGTCCTCAAGAGATTGTGGGTGCAGGATCAGTTGATTCGCGCTCGGGAAGAGCTTGAGCTCAGAGTGGAGGAGCGCACCGGACAGCTTCTGGATGCGAACGAGCGGCTGAGCGTGCAGATCGAGGAGCGATGCCGGATTGAGAGGGAGCTGCAGGTAAGCGAGTCGAAGCTCCGCACACTTGTGGAGAACGCGGAAGACCTGATCTGGACGGCCAACACCGACTTTGGTTACACGTATGTGAGTCCTTCGATCGCCTCCGTCCTTGGTTATACCGCCGAGGAGATGATGTCGAAGAATCTTCTGGACACATTGGCTCCCGAGTCCCGAGAAAAGATAAAGCGAGTTTTGAAGCAGGAATTGAACGGGGAGCGAAACGGTCCGCACCCGGTGCATGCGTCACAAACTTTGGAGACCGAGCAATATCGCAAGATCGGTTCCCCCGTATGGATGGAGGTTACTTTGACAGCCCTGAGAGGCGCTCACGGACAGGTCTCGGAAATCATGGGGATCTCCCGGGACATCTCTGAGCGCAAACGCTCCGACCAAGTGAAGACCCAATTCCTTTCCGCCGCCGCCCACGAGCTGAGATCTCCCCTTACGTCCATTCAGGGGTATTCGGAGCTCCTCCTGATTCGTGGGGACCTTCCTGAGGAGGATCGGAAAGAGTGCTTGGCTCACATCAATCGGCAGGCGAAAAACCTGGCGCGACTGGTCGACTATCTTCTTGACGTCACCTCCATGGAGACGGAGGCAGGATCCCCTCTCCACCGGACGCTCTGCAGAATCGACAACATCATCCGGGAGACCGTGGACGAGGTTCGTGCCGAAGCGCCGGATCACCCAATTGAGATTTCTCTGCCGCACGAACCGGTGATACTGACTGCAGACGAAAGAAGGCTGAGAGCCGCCCTGGCCAATCTCCTGGGAAACGCGGTGAAGTTCTCACCTGCAAGAGGCCTGATTCAAGTCACTTGCGAAGCGGTGAATGACGCTTGGCAGGTTTCTGTGGAGGATCGCGGTATCGGTATAGAACCCGAACAGGTTGACAAAGTTTTTGACAAATTCTACCGTGGCGACACGTCCGACACCGGACTTCCCGGGGCCGGGATCGGTATGACCCTCGTCAAATATGTGGTGGAAGCTCACGGTGGTAGACTCTGGGTTGAAAGTCAGCCGAACAGGGGGACGACGGTGAGATTCACTCTACCGCTGTCCCTGGATGATTCTGCCCTGGGGAGTAGACCTCAATGAAGAAAATACTCATTGTGGACGATCGAGAAGAGATAAGAGACTTGGTGGAGAGAACCCTGAGGAGGCGTGACTGCGAAATTCTGAAAGCCGAAAGCGGTGAGGCTGCCATTGCGGTAGCCAGAGCAGAAAAACCCGATCTGATCATGATGGACATCATGATGCCGGGCAGTATCGATGGCTTGGAAGCGACACGCATCATCAAATCCGACCCTGAAACGGAAAAGTGCAAAATCATCATCCTGACGGCTAAGAGCCAACCGTTGGACATGAAAAAGGCCGATGAGGTCGGGGCGGACAGCTACTTTGTCAAGCCGTTCAGTCCACTGGAGCTCATGCGAAAGGTAGATGACATGTTGGAGAACTGATCCCTTTGGGGGCAACCGATGACCGATGACCCTTACGGCAACGAAGATCCGGCTAGCCAACCGCATCTGCTTGTTCAGCAGTCCCTGAAATATGCCGACGACATAGCCAAGGTTTACGAAGAGGAAAAGGCCAAGAGGAGAGAGCTGGAGGACGCCAACCGAAGGCTTCGGACGGAGATTGCCGAAAGAAGGCGGGCCGAAGAAGCCATGCGCGAAAGCGAAGAACGGTTCCGCGCCATCTTCGAGACTGCACCCGATTGTATCTATATCAAGGACCTCTCTTTCAGATACACCGATGTAAACCCTTCTATGGAGCGGCTTCTCCAACTCCCCCGTTCAGCCATCATCGGAAAGAGCGACAGACAGTTGTTCGGCAGAGAAGCCTCTCCGCATTTGGAAGCCATCGACAAGAGAGTCTTTGCCGGAGAGTCTATCGAGGAAGAGCATACCAGACCGGTGCACGGAAGTCCTACCACCTTTCTGGAGACCAAGACCCCCCTGCGCGACAAATCCGGTGCGATTATCGGACTCTGCGGCCTTGCCCGTGACATCACGGATCGGAGAAGGGTACAGACGCCCCCGGTCGTTTCGTCGTCCGAGTATCCCTCCCGAGTCATGCGAGACACTCTGGCTACAGCCCATCTGATGGCGGCTCAAGAGAGCCTGATCCTGCTGCTGGGAGAAAGTGGGGCGGGGAAAGATTTTATCCTGGATTTTGCGAGCCAAGCGAGAAAAGAGGTCTGATTTCGGCAGACTTCGCTGTACATTTCGACCTGATTCTGGTAGGTTAGTGTTGCTTGATGGTCGAACCCGGCTGGCGCTTGGCCTGCGTGGCGCGGTTGAAATCCGACAGGCGGTGATCGAACCCGCCCTGCATCGCCAGCACCCGGCCATATGAACGGCATAGCCTCCGATCCGCGCCACCTCTTCGGCGGCGATGTCGTTGAGGTGCAGCGACAGCGCGATCACCGCCCGTC
>JBGSJS010000003.1:0-6296 GCA_041741735.1 Desulfomonilaceae bacterium
CAGCGGCCTGTCAATCCGCTCGGCGGTGACCCACCGACCGGAGAGCCGTGTGCGGGAGATCCGCCTGCACGGTTCGGAGGGGGGAGCGCCGGGTAACCGAGCGTTCCTACCCCTATTTCACAGTCTGCCCTTTCAGGGCAAAAGCTTCGCTCGTCCCAAGACCGTCTTGCCGACCCCGATTGCGGATTCTTCCCGGCACATCAGATGCCGTCGGCACATGTGACCGGTCGAAAGTGAATCAGCGACCACATTTATGAAACCGTGTGCCAAGGGGATGAGTCTTCACCCTTCGGCGCCGAGACGCGGCAATCGGTCACGGCATTCGTCCCATGAGAAGCAAACCGTATCACTCAGCCGTACGACCCTCGGCAAACGGATCGAAGAGGGTCACATCCTTCATGGCCCCGAATGGACAGACCAGACCGCACATACCGCATGCCACGCACTTATTCACGTCGAACACAACCTTCATTTCCGGTTGAGCTATGCTCAGGGCCGCTGTGGGGCACAATCCGGTGCACGCCCCGCAGTGCACGCATTTCTCTTCCTCTCGCCAGACCTTGTCGCTCAGAAGCTCTACCACGACGTGATGCTCTTCCAGGAACGCTATGCCCCGGTCGATGACTTCTTCATCACCGCGTAATTCCAGGAGTATACGGCCTTCCCGTCTTGGAAGTATCTTTGCTTCGAGAATGTTGAAAATGAGGTCGAAATCCCGTGCAAGCCTGTAAATTACCGGCTTGTACATGATGTTGGACTTGAAAATAAGCAGAACATTTCTGGAAGCCACGGCATTTCCTCTCTTTTCTGTGCGTACGAACCGAAAGGTTCCTCCCTGCACCGTACCGGTGCCCGGTTCTACCTTCGTGCGTCCTTTTCCGGTATGGGGACAAGCTCGATGTCACCCACCGCAGCTATTTTATCCCCCATTACGGCAAGGGCCCCGTCAATTCCGGGGATGGTCACGGCCCACTCCACGGCACTCTTCAAATCCATGGGGCTCCTGATACGATTACCGGTAGCGGTAGCAACAGCGTCGGCCAAGGCTACATCCCTGGAGACAATCGTGGCCGCGTCCGCCTTACCGAAGCTCGTAGACGGCCCCACCGTCCCTGATGACGTGCAAATGCCCAGCGAGAGCGGGGTCTCTTCGACTCTCAGTCCGATGCGGCCGCTAAAGGGCGAGGTCCCGGCAACGAGCCCCACTACGACGGGGCGCTCCACCTGGAGAAAGATGTCTCCACCATTCTCGACGATCACTTCCGACGACCAGCGCAACAAAGCCCGCCCTACAAACTCGGACACCGCCCCTGCTACCGCGGCCATGGGTCCTGTCCCGGCCTTCTTTCCGGCCCTGAGCATCCGGACAGCCACGGGAGCATCCCCCGGCTCTTCGGGTAAAGGGATCAAACTGGTAAGGAATTCAGCTCTGCGCGCAATGGCGGCCTCAATCTGAGCCCGACACTGGCGAACGAGCTTCTCGGTCTCTTCTTCAAGCTCGACGAGTGCTTTCACGTAGAGATCCGATGTCTCGACGATTACTCTGAAGGTCTTGAAGCGATCGGTTTCGAGATAATCCCTGTACGTTCTCGGTTCGAAAAGAGCTGCTGCTGTCATCCCAGATTACTGAAGCCCTCGAAGGGAGCCGACGGAAGCGTCTCTTGCGGCTCACCAAGCAGGAATCGCCCCGACTTGATCCATTCCTTCAACGTCTCGGCAATCTCAACGGCTGCAGGATAGCTCGACAAGGGAGCCGTCGTGACTTTCCTGCCTTCTACCGATATCTCACCGGTTCTGAGCTGGCCGTACGTCACATAGGCCATCGGCTCCCCGACCCCATCGGGGTAGCCCGACCCGTAGTCCACCACCGGCACCTGGATGTCATCGTCGGAGACCGATGTGAACATAGCCATCTCTTCATTGAGGATAGGAATGGGAATGCCGAGACTTACGTTCATGGAGCACCCGTACCCGGTCAAAGATGCTCCTCTCAGAAACTTCGGCGACATGTTCTTCAAATCGCCTCGCACCGAGAGCGTCCCCGCTCCGCCCATCACCACGCCGTTCGCCGATCGTTTCACGTTCGGATTGTGCTGGGTTCCGGCTCCAATCACATATCCGACCCCTCCGCCCAGGAAGATCCGCGTGCCGATTCCTATGGTTCGGTACAGAGGATCGTTGAGCAACGGGCTCATCTGACCGGATGTCGAGAAGTTGGCATTCATGCAATCCGGTCTCAATATGCCCATATAGGTGTAGATGGTCTTCTTGGAACAGTTTACGGCACAGTTGTAGTTCTGGTAGGCGTTTCTCGGGTTGAGAAGAACCGCGTCGGGAAAATCCTTGAGGGTCATCATGGCTTCGTGTTGACGCTTGGGGTAGCAATCGGTGCCGTACGAAGTAGCCTCAAGCCGCACCTCGCGACCGGCCACCAGATCTTCGATCACGTGGCCTCCTCCGTATCGGAACCTGCCGGGAAAGACCTTGTTGAGGGGATCGTCGCCCCGCGTTTGCGTTACTCCGAGGTAGCAATCGACCGCGGCGATGCCTGCGTAGGCCTCGACGCCGTTCAGGCAAACCTTGTCCGCTCGCATTCGGGGCTTGGTATGGCCGAAGTTGAGAAAAGCGCCGGATGAGCACATGATACCGAAGGTTCCCGTTGTCACCACATCCACTCTCTGAGCCGCGTCCACCGGACCGTTCTCTTTGGTTATCGCTATCATCTCCGCCGCGGTGACCACGACGGCGCGTCCTTCCTTGATCTTCGAGTTGATTTCGGCGTAGGTTTTGTTCACCCGGAATTCTGACATCATTAGCCTCCCGGTGCGCGGTCTGTTCCCAAAGGAACCATGGTCCGGCATCTTACTCGTTCTGCACTTCCCGGTCAACAGAGTCCAAGTGCCCGATTCGGGCCGCGAAAAGTCCGGAGAGGGCTTGATCTCGATAAGGACTGTTTGACAGAACCCAGGGCAAATGGCTAAAGTCTCCTGATTGGAAAACCTGAGGAAAACCAGCCATGGATGCCGAGCGGATAACCTTTGAGTCGGTAGAGGCAGCCACCCGTGCCATCGATGCAATAGGCTCCAACAACAGCCGCATGATGGCAACCAGAGCTATTCACGTTAACGTGTTGCTCCGTCGGGTTCCGGGGCCGTTGGCGAAGACGCTGAAAACAGCTTACAACGATATCGGAGCAGAGGCGGCCATAAGCAGCGATGCTTATTACGAAGAACAGGGGGCAGTCACGGACATGGTGGTGATGGGCACGGTCTATCAACATCGCGAAGTGAGGCGCGTCCTCATCGACAATGCGACTGTCCGGTCCTGTATAGAGGCCATCGAGACGGTGGTGGAGCATGCGCCGGAAGCACAGGGTGGGTGAAACAGTCTCCCCTTGCGGCCGGCGAGCTCACCCCCCATCGATCGGCGGTCGCCGCGACGAAGAAGGTCGATTCCCGCCCTCCCCACTTCCAGCTTTTTTTGAACGACGCGGGCGGTGATGAGCCGCGGAAGCGGAGATCGGTCAGGCTTTGCTCCAGGAGAAGACACGCCTCAGCGGAGAGCCCCTGAACTTCTTTGCCACTTTTCGCCCTACCGCCCTCACGGCAATGGCAGGCAGGCTCGCGGCAACTGCAGGGAGGTTACCTGCATCGATGACGCCGATTCGCGCCAGCTTTCGTACGATCTTTACCAACTGTGACGGCGTATAGAATTTACGCGTTATCTGACTGCTGATGCGCTTCAGTCCGGCCCTCCCGGAGCCTTCGGCATAGACTATGGTGTCGTCTCCAATGTAGTAGCCCGGTGTGGACTCCACGAGCTCTCTGAGGGGCGAATATCTCTCGATGCGGAGTTTCTGATAGGTGATGGAGTCCAGCCCCAGCTCCTTTGCAAAGACGGGGATTTCCATCATTTCTTCTTCGGTTTCAGTCACATTTCCGTAAATGAAGTACCCGTGATAGTAGAACGGAAATGTGCTCAGCGTCTCAAAAGCGCGGCGCACCTCGGCGGTATCGAAGCCCTTGTTGAGCTGCTCCAGAATTCTGTCCTGGGCCGATTCGATGCCGACGAGAAAAACCTTGATCCCTGCCTTCTCCGCCATTTCCAATACGTCGGGATGCTTGTAGATTTCTATGCGCGCCTGCACGAGGAATCGTTTACCGATGCCTTCGCTGATAATCCTTTCGCAGATCCGTTTGGCTCGTTGCGGATTGACGAAGAAGTTCTCGTCGGCAATGAGCACCATTCCTGCGCTGATCTCGCGGAGCTCCTCGATGACCGAGTCAATGGAACGGGCCGAGTAGGAGCGCTTCTGTCCCAAAGGATTGAGGTTAAACGTGCAGAACTTGCAGTTGTACGGGCAACCGCGTGCGGTGAGCATGATGTCGAAGGCTTCACCTCTTAGAGCAAAACCGCCGACGTTCATATGGTAGTCCCGCCGCCTCAGGGCTCGTTCGGGATAACGGTAGGCATCAACTTCCGGTAGGGGACGATTGGCATTGTGTACCACCCTGCCCTCTTCCCGATAGGATATGCCGTTGATATCTTTGTATTGATTTCCCAGGGCGATCTCGACGATCGTCTCCTCACCTTCACCCCGAACGATCACGTCCACACCGGGACATGCTTCGAAAATCTCCTCAACTTGATCGGTAGCCTGCTTGCCTCCAACCACGGTGGTCACGGTGCCGCTCAGCGCATCCACGAGTTGGCAGACCTCGGAGAACTGGTATTCCCAGTTGACGCTTACGCAGAGGAGATCGATCTCATCTTCGATGAAGCGCTTCAAGCGGTCTATATCTCTCAACGGATCGGGCAATCGGAGATCGAGGAAGGTGAGTCGATCGACATGGGGTTTCAAAGCCGAGGCAATATATTCCAATCCTACCGGCGGGAATATGGCAAGTCCCAGCGATCCTGAATGGCTGTCCCGGAAATAGGGATGAAGACAGAGGGCGTGCTTGAATTTGTTGGTCAATAGCCGTTCCGTTCGGGGTATTCCGGGTGCGCTGAATATTGCCGGGCACGACCGTTCATCGTTGCCCTCGAAAGCATCGGCAGCCGGTGGGTGCGTTCGCACGGTTGCTGAAGCGAACCGGGCAAACAAGCGGCTATTGTAGACTACATGACATCCCTGTCAAGAGCTCTTCCCGCCGCGCAACAATGGGGTAAGGCGGCCGGGCACGGCTCTCAACGCCATTTCCGCTCCCTTGAGAGAACAACTGTCGAACGCGGCTTTCATTGTCTGCCGGCCTGCCGGGTAGACAGCAGCGCACTTTGCCAGAGAAGCCTCCTCATAACGGTCTACCGTAACCCGGACAACGTGAGACCCCGTCAATGGGCGTCTTTGGACGAACGCGCCTCTTTCTTCCTCGGGTTCAACTTCATGATGAGGCGATTGTCTCTCACTTCAAGGCTACGATTGGCCTCCACGGTGGCCTTTGTCGGAGAGACCGTAACCCCGTTGCGACTGCCGAACAGCTCCAGCACGCGATCCCTCCCAAGGATTTCTCGCATCTGAAGACCGATCTCCACGAGCACCCCGTTGTCGTCGAAACGGTAGGTGGCAAAACGGAATAGCTCGTCCCCGCGAATAATTTCCGCAATGTCATTGCCCATTTCTTCGTACGAAAAGTGAATGGGACTCTTCTTCAGCAAATCCAGAACTTGGGCCCTATTCATGCCGAGTCTGATATCGCGGTGACCTTCAGGCACCTTTGCCGACACGGCTTCGGACAGTCCCAGAACAAGCATCAGACACAGTCCGCACAATAAGGAAAGGCGGGGCAGTCCGTTGTTCATATAGTCCTCCAATCTTTTTCTGCTGTCTATTCATAATACTATTATCCGCCTCAAGAAAAAAGATAAAGTTGCAGTCCCGACGTCATTTTCATCAGGACCCTTCTTGAATGCGGTCAAATATTTTCTCCCCCGTTCCCCAATCGAGGAAGACTTCTCTCCGGTCTGCGCAATGGGGCGCGTCTTGGTGCAGGGGACGCGGGGGCGTGTCCGTATCTGCGATCGGGGACCGGTCTCTTGTGATTCAAGGCAAGATCCGTCACTTTTTTCAAGATGTTGGACGGAATGGCAAAACCAATACCCATGTACCCGCCGCTTCGCGAGAGGATGGCAGTGTTCATTCCCACCACTTCGCCTTCAACCTAGATTTTGCAAGCTCCGTTTTTGCAAGAGATTCACAGGGTCGGCGTTTCAAACCGAACCCCCTTTTCCAGAAATGGTGCTACGCAGAGCTACGGTGGTGGCACGCAGCGGGTTGACTGTGGTCCCGGATAGCC
>JBGSJS010000004.1:0-105332 GCA_041741735.1 Desulfomonilaceae bacterium
CCCACACACGTGGGGGTGAACCGAGAGCCCCCCTGTGGGCCGAGTATGAGGCGAAATTGTCCCCACACACGTGGGGGTGAACCGTGATAGCCGATGAAAAGAAATGGAACTCTTACATTGTCCCCACACACGTGGGGGTGAACCGCGGACTCACAGGGCTTACGGCGGGGGCGGTGTAATTGTCCCCACACACGTGGGGGTGAACCGTCCACGGTCAGTTCCCCACCGACGAAGGGTTCATTGTCCCCACACACGTGGGGGTGAACCGCTACAGGAAATTGCCGACATGGAGGGGGTAACATTGTCCCCACACACGTGGGGGTGAACATCTGCGTAATCTGCGTCATCGGCGGATACATTCTTCGCTCCCAGACGGCGAAGGGGAAGCGAAGACGAGTCCGCGGACATCACGGATTGCCCCCGCTCGCCAGGAGATGAAACCGTTGGAGCAGGCTTCAAACCCGTCCCTACTTCACACGCTTCCAGGTGTGCTTGATATGGCCGCTCTTTTCCTTGGCCGCCGGCTCTTTCGGCACCGTGGCGCCGGTCGGATCGAACGCGAAGTGGTACAGGTCGTTCCCGTCAAAGGCATAGATCGCGACTATGGTCTTGCCCGCCGACGGACCGTTCTTGCGGACGAATGTCATCCGCTTGGGGCTCTTTGTCGTGTCGATCTCCACGAGCTCCGCAACGATCGGCTCTTTGTTTTGATGAGGGGTGACCACCGTGATCTTGTTCCCCTCATAAGTGACTTTGCTCTTGGCCGCGTCTTCATCGGCGACCTTCTTTCCGTCCCATTCCCCTGCGACCATCACCCATGTGCCTTGGAGCTTCTGAAGCTCCTTCTTCGCCTCTTCTCCTTGAGGCCCCGCGGCAAAAGCCGATCCCACAAAGCAGACCAGCACCGCCATTGCAATAGCCAGGGTCTTTGCACGCATGGTTCGTCCCTCCGGTTACGACTTGTCGGCCGAAATTCCGCATCGGCCTATGAGTTATAATAACCACGCGCCCGGCAGAAAGGCTATAGGCAGGCGCCCCGGAGTCGCTGATTGTCGTCTCGCCCGTGGATGGGAAAAGAAAAATCGGCAGATGACGCAGATGAGGCGGATATTGTCATCACGCACGCGGGCGCGACAAACAGACCGGCGGGTTTTAAAGCTGCTTCTCCTTTCTAACCGAATCCCAATTTGCACGGGGTAGGGAAATGGTCTAGACTGTTTATAGGGGGGATGAATAGAATCAACCGCTCTGAAACCCGTCTCGGGCAGGGCCCGGTCTTCCCGACGGAGGCGCTCCATGACCTATCCTCGCTCTTCAGCCCGGATGTACCGGATACTTACCTGGGTAATCCTCTTTTGTGCAGCAACGGCGTGCGTCCTCTTTCTTGCACGGAAAGAGCTGGTCCCCTTCTTCCTGACCCGCGCTTCGGTCAACACGGCAATCCTTGTTCTGGGTTTGGCCGGATTGGTGCTCTGTTTCGTGGAGATCGTGCGGCTCACCGGTCAGGCGGTGCGCCTCGACGACCTAGCGGATGCCCTGGAATCGGGGCGAGCCGCGACCCGGACGACGATTCACGACTTGGTCGAACGCGAGCCATCGGGTCTCGTGGCGGAGCGGTGCAGAAGGATTGTCGGACTGACCGGCCGACGAAGCGCCAACCTACCGGAATCACTGTCTATCCTCTCCGAAGCCGACGCTGAATCGGAAGAGGGGAGGGGAGTCTTTGTCCGCTATCTGCTCGGCGTCATGGTGTTCCTCGGCCTGATGGGAACTTTCTGGGGAGTCCTGCTGACCGTGAGCGGGGTGCAGCAGATCTTCGCGTCGCTCGATCCCGCGAAGTTTGACGATCCCCTGGCCTTTGTCGCCCAGATGCGGTCCTCGATGGGGAGCCTGCTGGGAGGTCTTTCCACAGCCTTCAGCACGTCGCTCTTCGGGCTCGGCGGGTCGGTGATTCTCGGATTTGTGGACGCCCACGCGCGGTCGGCCCGATCCCGGGTCCTCGCGGATCTGGACCGATTCGTGGTGACCACCTTCCTCCCTGCAGTCGCTCCCGAGCCCGAGCCCGTCGTGGCCGCCGTTCCCGTGACCGCCCAGCCTGCGAGCGCACCCGGTGGTGAGCTCTACCTGCCGGCCGTCTTGGAAGCCCTCGGGGAGAACCTGCGGAGACTCACCGACGTCATTGCCATGCAGGCATCCACCGAAGAAAAGGTGGGCGAATCGCTCGTGGAGATCAAAGGCATGCTGGAGACTCTCCGTGAGGAGACGGGCAAGGCCGGGGAAGGCGTCCGGATGGCGCATCAAATGCGTCAGGGATTGCTTGAGAGGGTGGACAACCTCGGGCGATACATGGAGCGCCTGGTCAAGGAAATGAGACTCCAACGGGACACCTCCGAAGAGAGCGGCAAGGCATTGCTCGATCGGCTGAAGCTCGAAGGGGAAATTACCAACAAGACCCTCTCCATAGGCTTTTCAGACGTGATCCGCACTCTCGGCAAGGCGCAGAACCCTTCCATCGGCAAGGGCGATTCCCGGAAGGAAGATAAGTGATGAGAGGAAGGTCCCGAAAATCCGAGGAACGATTCAATGTGTGGCCCGGATTTACGGATGTCATGGTGGGGTTGCTCCTCATATTCGTGCTCGTGGTGACGCTCTTCACCATCACTGAGACGATTCTCGGGAGATCGTTGAGCAAGAAAGACATCGAGCTTGCCCGGTTGAAGAAGGAAGCGGCCGAAAAGACCGTGGAAATAGAACGCCTCCGCAAGGAGCGCGACGTCAAGACCACGGAAGCGGAAGGTCTTTCCAGGGATATTGCCAAGAGAATTACCGAGATAGAGATCCTCACCCGGGAGGCTGACGAAAAAGCCTCACAGATCGAGACCCTCCGGAGTGATGTTTCCCGAAAGGTTGAAGAAATCGAGGGGCTTCGTAAAGAGATGGCCCTGAAGACGGCAGAAGCGGGCCGCCTCGCCCGGGAGTTGGCCTCCAAGGCAGCGGAGGCGCAAAATCTCCTCTGGCAGAACGAGCTCAAGGGCGGTGCCCTGGAGCGGCTGAAGGTGGAGATAGACCGCCTGGAGCACCTCGCAGCGGATCAACGGACCAAGATAGCGAATCTGGAAGACATCTTTACTGCACGGACCAAGGAGCTGGAAACGGCGACGGCCGAGATTCATACCAAGACGGCACTCGCGGAGGAGAAGGACAAGCTTCTCGCTCAACGTCGCAAAGAGATTGAAGCGGCTCTGGCCAAGCTCAAAGACAAGACGGCGCTCCTTGCCCGCAGAGAGCGGCGCATAAACGAGTTGGATACACAGCTCGGCAAGCGAGGCGGTGAGCTTACCGTCGCGCGCAGCGAGGTCTCGAAGAAGGCCAAATCCATCAATGACCTGACCGCCGCACTGGAGGCGCAAAACAAGCGCATAGCAGAGCTCAACAAACGTATAGCAACCTACGCGGAAGAGGTGAAGCGGCTCAACGGCCTGCTCGCCGAGGCCAAGGAATCGGAAGCCGCACAAAAGACCAAGGCCTCGTCCCTGCAGAAAGAGATTGTCTCGCTTCATGCCAAACTGGAGGAGATTGGGGCGAAGCTCTCCTCCGCCGAAGAGGATGCGAAAAAGAAGTTCAAGATTTCTCAACTTGTAGGGCTTTTGGGCGAAAAGGAGAAGGAGATCGAGCGCCTCCGCAAGCTCGCCAAGTACCGGAGCGAGTTTCTCGCCAAGTTGGAAAGCGTGTTCTCCGGAGTGCGGGATATCAAGGTGCAGGGGGATCGGTTCGTCTTCCAGTCCGAGATCCTCTTCGCGTCGGGGAGCGCGATCATCAATGAGGCGGGAAAGAAGGAGCTGGACAAATTCATCAAAATATACAAAGAAATGGAATCCAAAGTCCCCAAGGATCTCGATCTCATCATCCTTGTCCAGGGCTATACGGACACCGATCCCGTGCGATCGTCACGGTATAGATCCAACTGGGAGCTTTCCTCGGAACGTGCACTGCAGGTGGTGCGGTACATGATCGAGAAAGGAGTTCCCCCCACTGCTCTCGGCGCCTCCGCTCTCGGTGAGTTCCACCCGGTGAGCAAGAAGGAGACAACCGAGGCCAAGAGATTCAACCGCCGCATTGAAATCAAGATCACCACACTGTGAGAGAATTTCGACGATCCATCATGCTTCCTGACGATTCCTTCTCCCCGAAGCTCGTACATACCCCGATTGAGCCCAGGTTGCCTGGAGACGCCGGGCCTGCCGGGATCTACATCCATGTCCCCTTCTGCAAAGGACGTTGCATCTACTGCGGGTTCGCCACCAATCTTTACGATCCCGATTTGGTATGCCGGTACGTGCATGGCGTGCTCCGCGAGATAGAGCTCTGGAATGACTCTGACGGGAAGGATCTTCTTCCCCCTGTGATGACCGTGGACACTCTCTACTTCGGAGGCGGGACGCCTTCGCTGTTGAAACCCGATCAAATCGCCGTGCTGATCGAGGCCTGCCGATCCTGTTTTTCGCTCTCGTCGGAGCCCGAGGTCACCATTGAAGTCAATCCCGCCACAGCAACACGGGCGGAGCTTCGTGAGCTGCGCCTCGCCGGCGTGAATCGGGCGAGCCTCGGCGTGCAATCCCTCGACGACGAGGAGTTGCGCTTCATGGGACGTCCCCACTCTTCGCGGGATGCCCTCCAGGCCTATGAAGATCTGCGCCGCGCAGGATTCGAGAACATTTCGGTGGATCTCATTGCCGGGATGCCGAACAGCGACGGCCGGTCCGTGCTGGAGAGCTTGAGGCAGGTAATCGCTTTGGGACCGGAGCATCTGTCCATCTATCTCCTGGAAGTCAAAGAGGGGACCGCCTTGGACGTATCGATACGAGCCGGATCGGTCCCCGCACCGGACGACGATCTCGCCGCGGACCTCTACGAGGCGATCTGTTCCATGGCCGAAGAGTCGGGATACGAGCAGTACGAGATATCCAATTTTGCCCGAGGGGGGAAGTTTGCCCTCCACAATCTCAAATACTGGCAAGACGCCGTTTTTTTGGGATTGGGCCCAGGCGCCCACGGTATGACCGGACGCCGGCGGTATGCGAATTTGAGCGACCTGGACTCCTATGACTCGTCTATCCGGCAAGGGAGGCTCCCGTTGGCAACCGTGACCGAGCTGACCGCCTTGAGTCGTTTCAAGGATGCGATGATCATGGGTCTGAGACTGGTGCGAGGGGTGAACCTCAGCATTCTTGGGGACCGTTACGGTATCGACGCAGCGGCTTTCGTTGACGAGACCATCGGCGATCTGGAATCCGCTGGTCTCTTTCAGATTCAGAGCGAGGTCTTGACCCTAACGCCCCGAGGGCGGCTTCTTTCCAACGTGATCTTCTCCCGATGGGTCTGAGTGGTACGGTACGTTCGGATTGAGGACGTGCTGCTCCCAGGCAGTTGACACCCTCGACTTCGTCCCCTAAGATAAAGTTGTCGCTCGCCTTCTCAAGAGAATTTCGCCACATGCGGCCTTGAGTTGACTTTCCGGCACGCAGAGGATTGGAGCATATGACTGGACATTCCGACAAGATTGTAATCAAAGGCGTGGAAATTCGCCTGATGGACCCACCGGCTTTGGATGTGGAATGGGTCGGCATGCAGGAGCCGCTCACCCAGCTCCTGGCGGCCTGGTCCGATGACGGGATCGACCCGCCCATGCAGCCCAGGATATTGGGCAAACCGGGCGTGGGCAAGACCTCTCTTGCCATCACCGCGGCCAAGAGGATGAAACAGGAGCTTTTCATCACTCAGTGCACGGTGGATACGAAACCCGAGGATCTCATCATCTCTCCCGTAATCGCCGATGACGGGAAGATCAGGTACGTGGCTTCCCCTCTCGTGAGCGCTATGATCAAAGGCGGTATCTGCCTCCTTGATGAGGGGAACCGGATGAGCGAGAAGAGCTGGGCCTCAATTGCGCCCCTCCTCGACATGCGGAGAAGCGTCTACTCCATCGTTGCGGGAGTGGAAATAACAGCCGCCCGGGAATTCCGGGTCTGCGTCACCATGAACGAAGACGCATCCACCTTCGAGGTCCCCGAGTACATACACTCGAGGCTTCAACCCGCCATTGTGATGGATTTCCCGACCAGGGACGAAGAGTATCGCATTCTACGGGGCAAGCTGGACGGACCCACCGATGAGCTGATCCGCCAGGTGGTCGATTTGCTTCAACAATCCCATGCCAGAGACGAGGATTTGAGCGTCAGGGACGGGCTCAACATTGCACGATATGCCCACAGGCTCCTGAAGTACGGCGGGCACAAGGACACCGGGAAGGCTCTGGATCAATCAATTCAGCAGATCACGGGGGAGAGCCGTGCCTCACTTGATGGGCCAAAACTGGTCTGATGTCGTCACCTTCGACAATGTGACGCTGATCGGGGTTCTCCACTATCGGATTGAGTTCTCGGTCCTGGTCAACACCTTCATCCGCAACCGAAAGCCGGACCTCGTCTGCGTGGAGCTTCCCTATGCCCTGCGACACGAGATCATCGCCGGTGTCAAGCAGCTCCCGCACCACTCGGTCATTCTCTATGAAACAGCGACACGCGAAAACGCCGTTCTGATCGTTGAGGGGTCCGACGGCGTCCAGGAAGCCGTGCGATCGTCCCTTGAGGCCGACATCCCCGTCTGGTTCATCGACCCCATGACCTTGCGGTATCCCTTTTTCCGCGATCACCTTCCCGATGCCTATCTGATCGACGCCGTGGGCCAGAAGACCTTGTTGGACGCTGTGACGTCGGGAGGAGATCTCCAGACCGACGAGGAGAATACCCGTCGGGAGACCTTCATGGCCGCGCGGCTTCAGGAGGCTGCCCGCGAATACGAAAATGTCCTCTTTGTGGGAGGGCTGGCCCATGTTACCGGCATTCGGAAGCTCATGGAATCGTCGCAGGCGTTGCCGCTCATGAAGACCGGCGTGAGTGCCGCGGTGGTTGCGCCGATCCACCCCGACTCTCTCAAGAAGGGCTTCACCGAAATACCCAAGATTACGGAGATCTTCGAGAACTGGCGCAAAAGTGGGGAAGCGGAGCCTCCCGAGAACCGCCACGAGCTGGTGATCTCGCTCATGGAGGCTGCGGCCGCATATTTCAGTCGCCAGACCCACCAGGAGGTCCCCGAGTACGTTCGGCTCACGTGGGTAAAATTCCTCCGCAAATGGCTTGCTTACAAGGGTGAGATGCTTCCCGATCTGTATCATCTGGTTTCGTCCGCACGCTCATCCATGGATGAGGATTTTGCGTACCACGTTCACGAGTACCTCTCGGATTACGAATGGTCCAACGATCCCATGGACCCCTCCGCGGTGCTGCTGGACGAAGACAGCCTCATGTTTCACGGGCACAAGATCATCCTGCACAAGAAGCTCAGGACGTTCTTTCACTCATCCCGGAAATACCGCATGAAGGCGGTGAACACCACGAAGTGGAAAGAGCATCTGAAGCGCAAATGGGAGACCGCGGATCCCGATCAGGTCGATATCTGCTCGTACCCGCCGGAGGACGTTGCGGTGGAAAAGTGGGGCGAGGCGCTCATGAAGCACGCGAACCATCTCCTCCAGACGTCCCGAACCAACGCCCGGCCTTTTGTGGCCGACTTTGGAGACGGGCCGGACATCCGAGAGACTCTGAGGAAATTTTACGAGAATCGGATTTATGTGAAGACGGATGAGCAGAGAGGCCTGGACTTCGGCTCGGTGGTAGTGATCTTTGACGAGGACGAGCGCCGCGTGCACTACCCGTTTCAGATGACTTGGCTTGGGGAGCACTCCCAGGAATCGGACATGGCCTTCTACTCCACGCCGCCGGGCGAGGACATCGTCGGCCCGGGCATAAGCCGCATGGAGCACGGCGGATTCACGATGTCCTATCCGCCTCTTCGCATGTACGACATATGGATCGATCCTGACTTCGATTTTGTGCCCACGCGGCACGAACGACTCCTCATCGCCGGGATCGTCTATTCCGAGAAGCCGGGGATCGTGTACGTGGCGCGCAAAGCGCCTGCAGCCAGATGGAAAAAATTCGCCAAGACCATGGGCAAGA
Organism: Desulfomonilaceae bacterium; assembly: GCA_041741735.1. Lineage (GTDB taxonomy): Bacteria > Desulfobacterota > Desulfomonilia > Desulfomonilales > Desulfomonilaceae > JBGSJS01. The sequence goes on from JBGSJS010000004.1 coordinate 8,079, forward strand.
GGATCATGTACATCCCCCTGGGATCGCTGAATCCTCTGCACGTCAAAAGGATGCGAACGTTCCACATGCTGCAGAACAAGGGAGTGCGCAACTCAGCCCACGAATATCTCAGGAAGGATTGAGAGGGGAGCTGAGAGGGAGCTGAAACTCGTCCGCGCGGTCATTCCGGCTGACTGTTCTCCTCTTTCTCAAATCGTGGGCCGTTTCGGGCCTGGATTTCGCCGACGTAGCGGCACATGATTATCTGAATTTCGTTGACAGCGCATTCGCGGAATATTATGATGCACGGATCTTCGGTGCCGAGGTAGCTCAGCCGGTAGAGCAGAGGACTGAAAATCCTTGTGTCGATGGTTCGATTCCGTCCCTCGGCACCAAGAAATCATTGAGGATTCGAGACAAACTCGGGTCCTTTTTTTGTGCTATAGTAAAATCCCACAGCAATAATTTTAAAGAATTAACAACGTTTGAAAATTCTGCGGGTACTCACGGAGATACCTCCTTTGCCGGGGGGGCATTTGACTCTGTCGGCTCATTCCATCCATGTCTCATCGTCCGTTCATGGTATCCACGCCCCCTTGTTAATCAGAAATGTTTATCAGAGACAAGTCCGACCTTCGCGCGGGGTGCAGGGCATGTGTGTTGGTGGGTACTGTGACTTCAGAGTTTTGCCGAGGATTCGTGGGAAGCCATGCCGGGACCGCAGCGGCGGAGCGCACGTTGACGGAGCGGATGAAAAGATGGAGAATCGGTGAAAGCAATCAAGAAAGGGGGACGGGATGGGTGTATCAGCAGATGATTCAGGGCAAGATACCTCGGCAACATGTACGCATTGTGGTGCGACTATCTCACCGGGAGCCAAGGAGTGCCAATCTTGCGGAGCTGTATTCCCTAGACTCGAAAAGGTCCGCCGGACGGAGCGGGGGCTTGAATCGGCCGGAGCAGGGCAATCTGAAGAGGATTTAGAAACGCAGCCATCAGAATCGGGTCCGTATTATTGGCAATTTATGAATACGGTTGCGGTTCTTTGCCTGCTCATCGGAGTGACAGGCTGGCCGGACTTCTCCACCGACAGAGGCATCGGATTGGCTTTTCTATTTGTGATAGGGAGCATCATAGGCGGGTGGTTGCTCCGAAAGGCTTTCGGCTGGTAGGTCATCATGCCCATCAAGCAGCGCTGCTCGAAATGCAAGAGGTACGCGGACTATGGGCAAAAGCTCGTCCCTGCGGTGACACGTCGGGACTTCGGTGTTTCACGTTGTGAAGGTTCACGGGACCAGGCACACCAAGAATCTCAAGGTCTGTACGTTGGCCAAGGACAAAATTGAAGAGCACAAAGGGCTTCTTGAGATTCATAACGGTATTGAGAAGCCGCCGATGAGACTGAGCGAGCTGTTCACGGCTTACCTCAACGAGCTCAGAGTCGAAGGTAAGGAATACGTTCGGCTCGCATCCCTGTTCCGCACGTACGCGATGAACCGGAATTATCTCTTTTTCATTCCTTGGAAAAGAGGCCGGTCTTATGGCCGTCTCCGAAACCTCCATCAAAGCTGTTAGATCTCGAGCCGAATGCCAATCTCCATCACTTGATCAGATGGTAGACCGAAAAATGAGCTGGCATCGGCAGCATTGCGGGACATAAAAATGAAGAGATTCGCTCGCCAGCGTGCCATTCCGGATTTTTCCGCAAGGACAAGGGATTCACGGCCGATGTAGAAGGTCGTTTTGTCAGGATCTATATCCAACCCCTGTTCTCGCGCCAAGGCCAGCACTTTGTCCAACCGGGGGTCCTCCATGAACCCATGGCGCGCTACAATGCGATGGAATCCCCCGACCAATTTTTCGGTTTCAACCTTTTTCAGATTAGGAACCCGGGGAACGTCCTCTACACGAAAATGCAGCAAAATTGTTCTGTCGTGCACCACATTGTTATGCATGACGTTTTTTGCCAGAGCTACGGGCACTGCGTTTCGACTGCCGGTCAAAAACACTCCATCGCCGGCGATTTTATTGGGCGGATGGCCGGCCAGGTCGACCACGAACTGATGAACCGGTCGACTTATCTTGCGGAGCTCACCAGCCAGGGTGTGGCGCCCTTTTGCCCACGTGAGCATCAATGTGAAGAAAGCCGCTCCGATGGCTATGGGAAACCACGCTCCATGCAGTAGTTTGCTGATGTTAGCCGCAAAAAAGGGTATATCGACAACCAGGAAAAGGGCTACCAACGCCACGGACCATTTCCGAGGCCAGTGCCACCGCTTGCGGATCACGACAAAGAAAAGTGTCGTGGTGACGAGCATAGTGGACGTCACGGCCACTCCGTAGGCTGCGGCAAGCTTGCTGGAGGATTGAAAAGCAGCCACCAAAGCGACGGTGCACACCATGAGCATCCAATTGACCGGAGCTATATATATCTGGCCGATTTGACTTGCCGAGGTATGCCGAACGTTCAAACGGGGAAGGTATCCCAACTGAATTGCTTGCCGAGTCAGGGAAAAGGCGCCGCTGATGACCGCTTGGGAGGCTATAATTGTGGACAGCGTTGCTAACAACACCGTAGGAGTCATAGCCCACGAGGGTACCATGGCATAGAAGGGGTGACTCGCGGCTTCCGGGTTCCCCATGAGAACGGCTCCCTGCCCGAAATAGTTCAGCACCAATGCCGGGAATACGATAACAAACCAAGTGAGACGAATGGGTTTCTTACCAAAATGACCCATATCCGCATAGAGCGCCTCAGTACCGGTGACCACCAGAAAGACGGCCCCCAACACCACGAACCCGTGCAGTTTGTTGAAGATCAGAAACTGGACGGCATGCCAAGGGAAAATCGCTGACAGCACGTACGGGTTATGCGCCACCTGCAGCGCTCCGGTAACGGCAAGGAAGCATAGCCAAACCAGAATCACCGGTCCGAAAAGGCTGCCCACCCGTGCAGTACCGTGGCGCTGGATCAGGAACAAGCCAACGAGAATTGCAATGGTGATCGGGATGACATACGGGCCCAAGACGGGGCTCATAATACCGACTCCTTCAACGGCGCTCAAAACGGAAATAGCCGGGGTAATCATGCCGTCCCCATACAACAGGCACGCCGCAAAGAGGCCCAGAAAGAAAACACTGAACCGAAGTCCGTTTTCAGAGGCTTCATTTCGGTTGCGCACCAGCGCGGTCAAGGCAATGACACCACCTTCCCCGTTGTTGTCCGCCCGGAAAACGAACATCAAATATTTCAGGCCGACAATCATGACAAGGGCCCAAAACATCAGAGAGAGAATCCCCATCACATTGGCGTGGCTCACCTCGATTCCATATTCACCGTGGAAACACTCCCGAATAGCATAAATAGGGCTGGTAGCGATATCTCCAAAAACCACACCGAGTGCGGCCATTGATAGTCGAGCCAGATGACCGTTCATAGAGGCATGAGTGTCCTCATTGGGCGGCTTTCTCGCGATGGTCTTTTCAGTTCTTCCGAAAGAAACAATCATCCGCTGATTCTCCTGGTATCTTTCCGTCCTCCGTCTGTTAGAAGCCGTGGCCCCAAACCCGTCTCCAGGCCCACGATCTCCGGCCTTTCTTCGATGATACCGTCTAACTCTGCGAGCGGCACCTCCGTCAACTTCGGCTTTCGGTCGGGGCGCCGGCCATTTGCGAGCGCTTCGCGGCCACCTCTTCTATACCCCAAAACCCAGGACTGCAAAACCCCCAACCCAACCCCCACAATTTGAGGCGATCTTCTTTCCGCCATTCCTTCACTTACTGGGAGCAAGCCCTGAATGCGCTCGGCCATGTCGAGGTCTTTACGCCCCTCGGCCGCTTCATGCGCCTCATCCAACTCATCCATGACAGCCATGCTCAATCTCAGGCCAGGTCTCGCCATGACTCATACCTCCACGGAAGAGCTCCTGACCGAGTGACAGATCTCAGGCGAGAAACCCTGTCGCGAAGTCTTCTGCCGGTCAGAATAAAGAGGGTGAACTTCCCGAATTCCTCGAGCATAAAGTCTGTCAACGTCCCATAGACGGCCCTCTGATTACCTCCGGTGCAACTTTTCTTGTGGCCGATTTTTTCGATCTTTCCAGTATAGCTATGCTGGGCAGCGCCGGTTTTCTTATTGTTTTCGCTATAGTGACTGCATCCAACGCGAAATGTTGGCAGAAGACCAACAGCCGATCGTGGATCTCATGGATCGGTGCAGGAGCTTGTACGGTTGCCCTTACGGTCTTGTCGTGGAAAGTCGGCCTTCAGACTCCATATCGGCTCTTTGTACTCATGGGAATGATGGGGATTTCGGCACTCATAGAGATAGCATACCGAACCTTCAGTCCCGGCCGTCAATAGAATGGAGACTTTTTGCCCGTTTCCTTGCCGTTGGTGTTGCGAAATGGTATGAGCCCTCCAAAGAGGCTTGGAATCTGGATTGTTCTTGTGTGGCTGCAGATCCGAGTCAACACGCTCCCACGTAATTTTGCGTCAGTTTCGTAATCATCATCGTAATCATAACAAACTCTTAACATCCACTTCCGTGCAAACGCCTTGCATTATCGCTTCCGGTCCTATATCCTGATACCAGTCTTCCAGGAACTCGTGCGGTGAACTATGGAGCACCCCGTATTTAGCGCTATTGATCTCCTCGATATGGCCGTTCAGATCGAACGTCAGGGTCTGGATTTCTATGAGACCTGCCTGATGCACGCCATGCGCCCGGACGTGAAGGAAGCACTTCAATTGATGGCGAAAGAGGAAAGCAGACATATAGAAGTCTTTACTCGTATGAAGAGCGGGCTCCGGCACTACGAGCTTCCTGAATCTTATCCTGGCGAAACGCGGGCTTACTTGGACGGCTTTGTGAAGGATAAGGTCTTTACTGCACCGGATGAAGCGCTAAAAACCCTGCCGCTCCACGACATCGACCGGCTCATCGAGACGGCTATTGGATTCGAAAAGCGCTCAATCCTATTCTACTCAGCGATGAAACAGATCGTTCGGGGTTCCGAGGCAGAGGTTGTAGAGCAGGTCATAGCCGAGGAGCATGCACATATCCGCCGCCTGCTGGCTCTGCGAAACAAGGGAGAGAAGTCGCAGAATTTGGGTGATGATGGGAGGCAATGAGCCATGGCTCCACTCATGCACGTCCTTTCCTTCGACGGACTGTACGATATGTTGCGGAAAGCAATGGAGGATCGGCCCGTCATAAGTCCAACAGAGAGAAAGGACCAGCCCGGTTTTTATCACTTCGCCAAACTGGAGCGAGCAGAAGATTTTGCGGCTGATTATGTCACCACGACCCTTCCTCCCAAGAACTCGTTCTTCCAACCTTCCGAGACATTGTTCACGTTCACGTTGGAACAGCCCCCGCAACTTCAACTGGTCAGCGACACGGAACATTTTGTGCTTGCCGGCGTTCATCCGTGCGACCTTTCGGGACTGGAGGCCCTGGACCTTGCCTACTCGCAACCCCCGGCCGAGGTAAGGTGGCCCTCGGATAGGAAACTTGCAACCGTTGTAGGTATTGATTGCAAGCCCGACGACTACTGTTTTTGTTCATCCCTTGGTACATCCTTCAATCGGGAGGGCTGCGATCTCTTTCTTACCAAAGTGGGTCGCGGCTACCTGGCTGAAGTGTACACTTCAGCGGGTGAAGACCTGCTGACAAAGGTACGTAAGTGGGAGCCCGCCGAAGAGGATCTCAGCGACGCGGAGCAGTGGCGCAGGGAAAAGATTGAGCGTATGAGTGCACACCTGGACGCCGAAGTGGGAGAGATTGCGGATATTCTGGAAGCCGGGGGGCTTTCTCACATCTGGAAAGCGGTGGCCGAACGGTGCTACAGTTGCGGATCGTGCAACACCACGTGCCCGGCATGTTTCTGCTTCAACACCTATGACGAGTTCGATCTCTCTCTCAAGCATGGTGTACGCAGGCGAACATGGGATTCGTGTCAATTACTCGAGTTCGCTTTGGTTGCGGGCAGACACAACTTCAGACAGGAGCGTTGGCAACGTGTGAGACATAGGTGGCATAGAAAATTTCTGTATCTGTATCGAAGGTTGGGGCGAGCGTATTGCACGGGGTGCGGTCGTTGCAGCCGAGCGTGTACAGCGGATATCAACATGGTGGACGTAACCAACAGGATCGTGGCACACGCCGGTAAGGGAGCCGAGCATGACTGATCGACCTGTGAAGGTTCCTAACCATTTGAGCAACGTGTTCTATCGCCCCGCGCTGGCGCAAGTGCTTCGTGTCGACCAACTTACAAAGGTCGAGAAGCTCTTGGCCGTTCGGCTGGGCACCGGAGAGGCTCTCGGCCATGAGCCGGGGCAGTTCGTCCAACTGTCCGTATTCGGATACGGCGAAGCTCCGATCTCGATCTGTTCGTCGCCCACACGGAGAGATGCTTTCGAGCTTTGCGTCAGAGAAGTCGGCACCGTCAGCGCAGCGATACATGATCTGTGTCCGGGCGACTGGATCGGTTTACGTGGACCGTACGGCCGCGGATTCCCCGTTGTGGAGATGGAGGGAAAAGATCTACTCATAGTAGCAGGTGGGATCGGAGTGGCTCCACTGAGATCTTTGATCAATTACGTTCGCGACAACCGGCAACTGTACGGACGTGTCATCATCGTGTACGGTGCGAAGAATCCGGCGGCCGTTCTCTTCAAGGACGATATCGAGCTCTGGTCCCAGGACGGGAGCCTTGAGCTGTTCGTGACTGTGGACACTCCGGATGAAACGTGGACCGGCAAATCAGGCGTCGTAACGTCGATAATCAGAAATCTGGATCTTAACTCCCCGTCCTCATTACATGCCATAGTAGTAGGGCCGCCCGTCATGTACAAATTTGTGGCGATGGAGCTCTTTCACCACGGAATGACTGCCGATCGCATCGTCTTTTCATTGGAACGGCGCTTCAAATGCGGTATCGGCAAATGTGGGCACTGTCAGGTCAATGATTTGTACGTCTGCCGAGATGGGCCCGTCTTCAGGTATTCGGAGCTTCTCGGCCGTTCGGAAGCGATTGAAGTCTGGGCGCCCGAAGAAGACAAGTAAGGATGTCGTCAAGGAATAGGCATGCAATGACAATCTCGCCGAAACCCAAAGTGGCTTTTTTTGATTTCGCGTGTTGTGAAGGGTGCCAGCTAACGGTCCTTCAGCTCGATGAGACCCTTCTCGAGTTGTTGGATCATGTGGATGTCGTTACCTGGCGGGAGGTGATGACCGGAGAGAGCGAGTCCTACGATATTGCATTCTGCGAGGGCAGCATCACGAGAGAGCGGGACGTGGAGCGCATAAAGCATATTCGAGAAACAGCGGGTATCCTCGTCACCCTGGGTTCGTGTGCCGGCATCGGTTGTCACAATGCCGTTCGCAATATATGGCCTTCGGAAGAGCTCCTGGAAGACGTTTACGGTTCACGCACCGTGGTGAGCGACATCATCCCCGCACGTCCTATTACCGCCGTGGTCCCCGTGGATTACCAAGTCCTGGGTTGTCCTATCAGTTTGTTCGAGTTCGTCACTGTCTTCAAACACATCCTTACCGGCAAGAAATATTACCTCCCCAATCAGCCGGTGTGTGTCGAGTGCAAACTCAACGATTACCTGTGCGTGTACGAGAAAGGCATGATTTGCCTTGGTCCGGTGACCAGATGCGGTTGTAACGCCATCTGTACTTCTCTCGGCGATGCCTGCCACGGCTGTCGAGGCCTTATCGACAATGCCAATCTCAATGCCATGGTCAAAGTACTGGAGGACATGCCGAAACTCCACCCCATCATGGACCGGGTTGCCAGGAACCATCGACTCACACGTGAACAAATCCGACGGAAACTTGCCGTGTACAATAGCTGGCCTGAATTGAAGCTGGAGGAGGGCGCGGCTCATGGTGAATGACGCAAAGTTCCGTGTCCATCATCTGACGCGTGTCGAAGGCCACGGCGACATCGTGGCCGAGATCAGAAACGGACGACTTGAGGACGTGAGATTCTCCGTGGTGGAAGCTCCGCGGTTTTTCGAGCGTTTTCTCCAAGGGCAAAATTACGACGAAGTAGTTCATGTGGCTCCAAGGATATGCGGGATATGTTCCGTATCGCACAAGAGTGCCGCCCTGAAGGCCACCGAAGCAGCCTTTTCCGTGGAGGTGTCCGAACAGACGAGACTTCTCAGACTGCTGGCCTTCAACGGTGAGGTGATCGGCAGCCACATTCTGCACGCCTACTTCCTCGCACTCCCTGATTTCTTCGATGCGCCCAGCGTACTACCTCTCGTACAGACTCATAAAGACGCGATCCTCAGGGGCATGCGACTGAAGCGGCTCGGGTACGATATTTGCGAGGTGGTGGCCGGAAGACACACGCATCCGGTGGGGATGATCGTGGGTGGGTTCACCTTCTTCCACTCCGAGGCGAATCTGATAGCACTACGGGAACGGATAGTCAGGGGCCTGGAGGACATGAAGGAAACGGTGAAGCTCTACAAAAGTATCGCAATTCCCCAGTTCGAGAGAGAAACAGAGTACGTGTCACTAACCCATCCGTCCCGTTATCCTTTCTATGAAGGAGAAGTCCATTCCAGCGAAAGCGGAACGATCTCCGTAGCTGACTATAGCAAGGCAATTCGTGAATATGTGGTCCCCCATTCGACGGCTAAACATGCGAAATGGAACCGACCCGAGTATATGGTCGGGGCCCTGGCGAGGGTCAACAACAACTTCAATTTGCTCAGCCCTGCGGCACAACAAGCGGCTCGCGATCTAGGGCTTGAGGCGCCGTGTCACAACCCCTTCAAGATCACGCCGGCTCAGGTAGTTGAATCACTACACTGCCTGGAGGACAGTGTGGACCTGATCGACAAGATACTGAGCACCGGCCTCAACGCAGTGGATGAGGCGGCCGAGGTACGCCGCAGGCCCGGCGTCGGCGTCGGGGCGGTTGAAGCTCCTCGGGGCATTCTTTTTCACGAATACGGCTATGACGCCGACGGCACCTGCACTTCAGCAAACCATGTAATACCAACTGCGCAAAATCTGGCTAATTTGGAAGCGGATATGCGTGAGTACGTCCCACAGATTGTCCATGGAACAGAGGATTACCTCATTCATCAGTTAGAAATGCTGGTCCGGTCTTACGATCCGTGCATCTCGTGCTCGACCCATTTGGTCCGTGTAACCACGAGGTGATCGTTGGATTACGCCCTTTGACATGTCGATGTCCTGACCCCCTGGCTGGGCCGAGTCCGGGAGGATCGGTCTATTGTCGGCTCCTAAGGGAGGAAGATGACTTCCACCATTCTCTGCACAAACAGCGGATCTTCTTCTATCAAATTCTCCTTGTACCGACTTGGTCGGGTCCGTGCTTTTCCCCCATCTCGTTTAGGGACTCGGATTTTACCGAGAGTCTTGACGAGCAGCTTGATCTTGGGCGGCGAGGCAGAGTCGGCATGGCTTCGGAGACCGGTGCTCAGACAGTTTGGTCTTGACTGAACCGGCGAAAAAGGTAATCATAAGGCCGATGCCCATATTCCTGGGCTACGCTTGGTACAATTGTAGCCCGTCCTCCACGAGAATCTTCACCGAGTCATGTGGAATGGCTCCAAGAACGCTCTGTGACTACCGGACGTTCGATCTTGCCAGATAGTAAGGACATTCGAATTGTCGGTATTCACCGTTAGCGCCCGACGGGAGGTTGAATGTCGACGCAGAGGGGCGCAAGCGATACTCCAGGGACAGAGGGGGTATCGACCGAAGAGTTGCTGCTTGATGCTTTCGTTGCTCCTCTCTTCGATGTGCCGCTCGGTGTAGTCATCGTTGACACAGAAACTCGTGTTCGGTTCTTCAACACCATGGCCGGGTATTATCTGGGAATAACTCCTTCCCTGGTCATTGGCAAGGACGCTCTCGGACTTCTACCTCCTGCCATAATTTCTGAGGTGCTTGCTACAGGCACTCCTTTATACGACCTGCCGGAACGTATCAACAACCGGCACCTCAAATGCAATTTTGTACCGATCAAAATAGCCGGACGCGTGGCATTTGTGGCCGGTTTCATGCAGGACCAGTCCGAGAGTATGAAACTGGAAACCCGGCTGGCGGATCTTACACAGCGATATAACCTTCTTGACCAATTGCTGGATTACTCCTTCGAGGAATTGGGAGCCGTGGACCGACATGGGAATGTGACATATCTGACAAAGAAGACGGCTATGAGGATGGGGATTGACCGAGCACAGGCCTTGGGAAAGGACATCGCCTCCTGTAATCCGGCGTGTCTGCTCAAGGAGGTAGCCCGAAGCGGGATTCCCAGAGTAACCGAAATATGCGGGCGAAGAAAGACCGGCGTTTCAGTCCTGGTTGCGCCCATCGTGGAAGACGGATCGGTAGAAGGGGCCGTGTGCAAGAGCATTTTTACCGATTTCCAAGAAGCCAAGGAGCTCATCTCACGCGTCGAAGCCCTCGACGAGGGCTCCGTCGGCAGAAGACGAGTGAAGAAGGTCTCCTCCAGCCGCTTTAATTTCCATGACATCATCGGATTGTCGGAAGCCATGGTGTCGGCCAAGACAAGGGCCGGGCGAGCGGCCAAGGGGAATTCCATAGTCCTTATAACGGGGGAGTCGGGAACGGGAAAAGAGCTCTTCGCTCACGCCATCCACGCTGCAAGCATGCGCAAGAGAGGCCCCTTCGTCGTAGTCAATTGCGCGGGCATCCCCGAGAACTTGCTGGAATCGGAGCTATTCGGCTATGAAGCCGGTTCCTTCACCGGAGCCAGCACAGGGGGCAAGTCCGGCAAATTCGAAGTGGCACACAATGGGACCTTGTTTCTTGACGAATGTGGCGAGATGTCCATGGGAATGCAAGCTAAAATGCTCAGAATAATTCAGGAAAAGGAGTTCCAGCGCGTCGGTGGCTCGGCTACTTACGAGGTCGATGTCCGCATCGTTGCCGCCACCAACAGAGACCTCTGGGAGATGGTGCAGAAAGGGGAGTTCAGAGAAGATCTCTATTACCGTCTGGACGTGGTGAACATACATATTCCTCCTCTGAGAGCTAGAATGGAAGACGTGCCCCTCCTGGTTGCTCATTTTATTCCTCGAATCAGGGAAGTCACTCACGGCAGTGTTCAAGGGACTACCGACGAAGTCCTCGACTTGTTCATGAATTACCATTGGCCCGGAAATGTTCGAGAATTGAGAAACGTACTGGAAGGGGCAATGAATTTCAACACCGGCGAGCTCATCGATGTCGCTGCATTGCCTTCCAGGATTGCGAGCGAATTGCATCAAGGAGGTGGGCGAACAAGTATTCAGCCGGTTACAGCCACGGTCTCCATTCCCGATAGAGCCGACGTGGAAAAGACCATGATTGAAGACGCGATCCGTATGACCAACGGAAACAAGCGGAAAGCCGCGATGATCCTGAAAATGAGCCGAGCCACTCTCTATAACAAGCTAAAAAAATACCGAATCGAGTGTGGGATCGAAAATTCCGAGTGAAAGATTACCGTTTCGCCAATTCTGCTAAGTCAACCGAGCCATTTGTGGGAGCCCCTCTTAACCGCAGGTCTCAGGCCCCGGGTCTCGTGGTCGGTCAGGAGCGCTTCCCATTTGATCGACCGGCTCCCCCGAGTACCTCCACCGTCGTTGTGTCCATTTTGATGTCCGGTAGTGACCAATTATTAGACATGTTGAGGCAATGATATGTCTAATTCTGGAGAACGGGCATGATTGAAAGCCCGATTGCCGTACCAATTTCCGCTATCGCCCCAGATCCGAATCAATACCTACCTAACCGATATAACATCCAATCCTAGCTGTCGAACTTCAAAGCAGAACAAGGCTCAGTTTACTTTCTCCGTAATCTGCGTCGAATGGTACAAAACTTGCTGTATCCCAAATCGTCGCAGCAGGACGACTACCCTTAACACCATCGGTCAACCAACATAAGAGAGAAAAATGATGCCTTCACGGGTTGCCATAGTTGATTTTGTTCAAACCAAACATAGCGGGCATTTGGCCGAGAATGTCCAGGAACTGACCTTTGGAGTGGTCAAGAAACTTATGGATAGGGTCGGCATAGACCGATCCGAGATCGGGACGATGATTTCCTCCTCGGCAGACTACTGGCAAGGTATTAGCTGCTCCAACAGCTACTATTACGACTCCGCCGGCGGAAATTTGAAGAGCGGCTCCAAGGTCGGCGAGGACTCGGCTTTCGCCCTCATCTACGGAATGATGCGGATACTCTCCGGACACTACAGAACAGCACTGCTTGTGGCCGTCACCAAATGTTCGGAGTGTCCCTCGGAGCACACCCTGACGAATTTATCTGCAGATCCGTTCTTTCAGCGCCCCGTCGGCGTTAACGGCCTTTCCGTCGCGGGCTTACAAGCGAGGCAATATGTTCACCGATATTCTCCTCCCGTCGACGCAGCGGCTCGGGTGGTTGTGAAGAATCGTTCAAACGCTGCAAAGAACCCTTATGCCCATGTGCGAAGCACGGTAAGTCTGGACGATGTTCTGTCTTCACCTCCAATTGCCGCACCATTGCGACATTTGGAGGTTCCCGTCACCAGTGACGGGGCGTGCGCTTTACTGTTGGCGGACGAACAGACCGCTCGAGAGCTCTGCGACGATCCCGTGCTCATTGAAGGGGTAGGCTGGAGCGTCGATCGATCGTTCATCGGCGATCGGGATCTCTTGAAGGGCGCCTTGCCCAAAGCTGCCGCAATGGCCTATGGGAAAGCCGGAATAGGCGATCCCGGTAAAGAAATACATGTTGCAGAGATCTCTGAGACGAGCTCCTATCACGAACTTCTGTGGTCTGAGGGATTGGGATTGTGCAAGCCGGGGGAAGGTTGGCGTTTGGCGACCGAGGGGATCTCCTCACTCGAAGGGGCATTGCCGATCAATCCCTCCGGAGGCCTTTTCGGAGCCAACCCGCAGGTGGCCAGAGGGCTTGTGCGGGTGGGCGAAGCCTATCTGCAGGTACGGGGGCAGGCAGGAGATCATCAGGTGCCGAACGTCGGCAAAGCCCTGGCCCACAGCGTACACGGTTTGGGCGGACAATCTCATTCAGTAGTAATTCTCGGACATTAGAGGTAGATATCCATGGCTCAAGCAGTTGCCATCATTGGCACGGGACAAACAGAGTGCGGCAAGAGATTTGATGTTTCTTATCCGGAGCTGATTCGTGAAGCCGTTACACGGGCATTTGAAGACGCCGGTATAGGCCCCGAAGATGTTGATGCCGTGGTAGCCGGTTCCATGCCTCCTGCCATGGAGGGTGTGAACAACCCTCACCTTTACTGGGCAAGCGCTATGGGCGCTTGCGGCAAGCCCCTTATGCGGACTGCGACCTGCGGTTCCACGGGAATCTCCCTTGCCCACACGGGATTTTACCACGTGGCTTCAGGAATGTTCGATACGGTCCTGGTTGTGGGAGGGGAGAAAATGAACGAAGGCGATCCCCAGGGAACCATGGCGACGGTGGCGGATCCCTTTTTCCAAAGGCCTTTTCTTGCGGGTGCTCCCGGAATTTTCTCCCTCCAGAGTAATGAATGGGCACACCGGTACGGGATTGAGGAAAAAAGGGTCAGAATGGCCGCGGCTCGCATATCCGTCCGGAATCATGATGCCGCCCTGAGCAATCCCTACGCTCACATCAGGATCAAGACGACCGTTGAAGATGTGCTCAACGCCCGCGTCATAGCTTACCCGGTGCGGCTTCTGGATGTGTGTCCGGCCTCCGACGGCGCGTGTGCGGTGATCATGGCATCGGAGGAGAAAGCAAAGAAACTGGGACGAGATCAGGCCTGGATTAAAGGAGTTGGCTATTGCGGCGAACAAGCCTTTTTCGGTGAAGGTGACAAAGTGGTATGGAAATCCGCAATCAATGCTGCCAAATCAGCTTACGATCAGGCCCGGATCTCCAATCCGCGCAAGGAGCTCGACGTGGCGGAAGTGTACAATCCGTTCACGTTCCAGGAGATGCTCTTTTATGAGTGCTTCGGCTTCTGCGATTTCGGGAAGGGCTGCGAGCTTGTGGAGCAGGGCGTGGTAATGCCGGGAGGCGAGCTTCCTTGCGATCCGTCCGGCGGTGTGCTCTGCACGAACCCCATCGGAGCCACGGGACTGCAGAGGGTGTCGGAAGTGGTGCTCCAGATAACGGAGAGGGCCGGAGATCGGCAGGTTCCTGGAGCCAAAACGGGACTGGCTCACGCGATGGGTGGGCTGGATCAATTCAACGGGATCATGATCATATCAACCGAACTGTAAGGCAGGGGACATCAATGGCCGAAGAATCAAGGATACTGACAGGGTATGTTTCACTACCGTACAAATGGGCCATGGGCCCTACGACCACTCGTTTCTACGAGGAATTCAAGAAGAAAAGAATTTTGGGATCCCGTTGCGGAAAATGTAACCGGGTCCTGGTGCCGGCCCGCAGCTTCTGTTCCGACTGTTTCGTGGAGACCGACGGCTGGGTGGAGGTATCGCAGGAAGGCTCCATCAGAACGTGGGTGCTCATCAACTTCTCCTATGAAGGTCAACCCAAGGAGCCGCCCTACATACTGGCAATCATAGATCTCGACGGCGCCGATGTCGGTCTCCCGCACTTTGTCGGGGGAGTCGACATGGAAGGCCTGGAGACCGTTGAGAAGAAGGTCCGCATCGGCGGACGGGTCCGGGCGGTCTGGAAAGAAGACCGAGAAGGCTACATCCTGGATATCGACTACTTCAAGCCCATCGATTGAGAGTATCCCGCGCGGCTTGGGGAACGCAAGGGGCGCCGTCCCCGGAGTATGACGCAGCCGGTATGTCGGCCGGCATCGGAGATCGATTGTCGAACCGACTCAGGAGTAACGAACCATGAAGCCATGGGTCCCGGGTAAACATTTCGACGAACTGGAGCAAGGCGACGAGTTTGTTACGGTAAGCCGTTCCGTCACCGAGGCGGATATCGTCAATTTTTGCGGTGTGTCGGGAGACTTCAATCAACTTCATACCGATATTGAATTCGCTCGAAATAGTGCTTTCGGCCAAAGAATTGCACATGGGATGTGCGGTTTGGCAATTGCTTCGGGTTGCGTGAACCGTTCGGGGCTGATCGAAGGCACGACCGTCGCGTTCAAAGCGATTCGAGAGTGGAGTTTTAGGAGTCCTATCTATATCGGGGACACAATATACGTCAAAGTTGAGGTCAAACAAAAGACCGACACGGGAAAACCGGACCGAGGGCTGGTTTCATTCTGGTTGACCATTATCAATCAGAGAGACGAAGTGGTCATGGAAGGTCAATGGGACCTGCTTATGGCCCGAAAACATCGGGATTGACGAATCGTATTGGAGCCCAGCAATGGTTATGGAGAATCGAGTCTGCATAGTTGGTCTCGGCGTCGTCGAGCAGAATGGGGACACGCCGGATTTTTGTCATAAGGAGCTTCTTTTCCACGCAACACGCAGGGCACTGGATGATGCGGGGATTGAACGGGAGCATATCGGCGGCGCCATTACGGCATCCTCAGACTTCCCTGAAGGCAGGAGTCTATCTAACCAGTACACGCTTGATTCCATAGGCGGCGTGATGAAGCCGTGCGATCTCCGGCTGGCCGAGGACGGCATGCATGCGCTCTTTGCCGGGTACCTGGAGGTCATGGTGGATCCGCGGCTCTTTATGGTCGTTGCCGCGGTGCAAAAGCCTTCCGAGCGAGCAGGTGAAAGAAACGGTTTCCACAAGATCCTGACGGCCTGCCTGGATCCGGTATATAACCGGCCGGTATGCAATTCCGTTCGACACGTGGAGAGCCTGGAAGCAGTGTTGGCCGCCATGGACGCGAGGGCCTACATGAACCGGTCGGGAGTGACCGAAGAACAGTTGGCTCGTGTGGCTCTCAAAAACATCAACAATGCCGCAACGGCTTCAGGCAAGCCGGCATGCACGGTGGAAGACGTCCTGGCGTCACCCGAGCGCTCTTGGCCCATGAGGGACTCCACGATGGCCAAAGAGAGAGACGCAGCGTGTACGCTCATCCTCACGTCCGAGAAGATGGCAGGAAAGCTGAAAAAGGAGCCTGTGTTCGTAAGCGGTGTCGGATGGTCCTCCGAGGGTAGTCAACTTGCAGCACGAGCTCACGGTGTGAGCCGGGACACGCAAAGGGCGGCTCATCAGGCCTACCGGATGGCGGGAATCCGCCGGCCCCCGGAGGAGGTCGACCTTGCGGAGGTCAGCGATTGGTACGCTCATCGGGAACTGATTCACGCGGAAGCTCTTGGACTTTGTGCGCCCGGTGAAACCGCCTCCTGTATCGAGCGCGGAATCTTCGAGCACGAAGGACCGGTCCCCGTGAACCTGTCAGGCGGGCTGCTCGGCAAAGGAAATTCGATGATTACTTCAGGCCTGCTCTGTGTTGCCGAGGTTGCCCGCCGGATTCGGGGCGAGGCGGACGATGCGCCCCGTCGGAAAGTGCAGGTGGGTCTTGCCCATAGCTGGGGCGGCTTCATCTCGCCGACGGCAGGAGTGGCTGTCCTGAGCAAATGGTAGTGCGAAAAGGCGTGCGAATGCGCCGCGGAACCTTCCTTTCGAGAAGAGGGGGTATGGAATGGCCCGGAAAGTAGCCCTCGTGGGCGTAGGTATGCAGAAGTTTGAATTCTGCAAAACAGAAACAATCGAAGAAATGATTTTCGACGTGGCGAGAAACGCTCTGGAAGACGCTCGCCTGAGCAAGGAAGACATAGATGCGGTGGTGTCGGGTTCGGCTGTGGACGCATTTTGCGGAATAGTAAATTCGGACAAGGTGGCCACAGACGGTACAGGCGGTTTTCTCAAACCCACAATGCGAAACAGTACCAGTGGCTCGACTGCGGTGTCCACGCCGATTCTCGGGTACAACCATATTGCTTCCGGGTTGTACGATATCGTGATGGTTGTATGCTACGAGAAGATGAGTGAGAACCCTTCTGCACAGGCCGTCTTCAACACCGTGTACGACGAAGCATACGTCCGGCCCATCGGTCTGAACGTGCCTATCCAGTGCGGTCTGGAAGCCAGGGCGTATTTACACCGCTACGGACTGACCGAACGCCAGATGGCCAAGGTATCGGTGAAGAATCGCGGGAACGCGATCTCCAATCCCTACGCTCAGTTGCCGATGAAGCTGACGGTGGACGACGTCATGGCCTCCCCGTATCTGTCGTGGCCCGTGAAGCTCTTGGACACCTCGCCTGTTACGGACGGAGCACGAGCGGTGATCCTGGCGTCCGAGGACGTGGCCCGCGAACTGACGGACTCCCCCGTGTGGATTCGTGGAGTGGGCCGCGGTGCCGATTCGGTCTGGTTCATGGGCAGATCCAACTCAAACCTTGGGAGACTCGACTATGCGTATCTGGCTGCTCGACAAGCATATGAGATGGCCGGAATCAAAGATCCCGGCGTCGAGATCGACTATGCAGAGGTTTACGATCCTTTCACGTTCAAGGAGATGCAGCACTGTGAAGCTCTGGGCCTCTGTCCCGAGGGAGGAGCCGGAAAGATGATCGACGAGGGAGTCTCCTGCAAGGACGGCGCTCTCCCGGTCAATGCATCCGGCGGACTTCAGGGCGAAGGAAACCCCATAGGCGCGGGAATGTCC
The DNA here is from genome assembly GCA_041741735.1 of Desulfomonilaceae bacterium. Classification (GTDB taxonomy): domain Bacteria; phylum Desulfobacterota; class Desulfomonilia; order Desulfomonilales; family Desulfomonilaceae; genus JBGSJS01. The sequence continues at coordinate 25,697 of JBGSJS010000004.1, forward strand.
AGACTGACCTGGTGCTATCTTCAGATCCAGGGCAAAGCCGGCGATTGTCAGGTCTCCAAAGATGTGAGCACCGCCGTGTGCAATGCCTGGGGCGGCATGTACCAGTACAACGCCGTCATGGTTATAGGCCGGGATTAGAAAGCGGTTCCGGCAGGTTCCGCCGGAGCGATTCCTTTGGGAGTGAGTGATGAGTAAGAAAAAACCGGAGATGACGATCAGCGGCCAAATCCAGGTGGACTATCAATGGTCCGTTGGGAAGGCCGGAGAACGATTTTTCGCAGAGCTCAGGGATCATAAGCGCATCATGGGGGCTCGATGTCGCACCTGTGGTCGGGTCATGGTTCCTCCAAGGATATTCTGTGAGGAATGCTTCGTCGACACAATAGACTGGGTGGAAGTAGAACCCAAGGGCACATTGGTAACCTTCGGCGACTGCTATTTCTCCACCGACGGGAAGAGGCTGGATGAGCCGTGGATCCTGGGCATTGTCAGGCTCGACGGATCCGACGGAGGACTGATCCACTTCATTAAGGAAACGAAGGCAGAGGATCTGAGAATCGGCATGCCCATGGAGATCGTGTTCAACGATGACAGAAAGGGCCACATCCTCGACATTTCCCATTTTCGACCTGTCAAAGAATCGAAGTAACGGGCCGGTTCCATGAGCTCTCTTGCCGAACAGAAAATGCTGGTGGAAGACCTGGCGCTGAGCTTCGGCTCGGTGCAAGCCCTGTCGGGCATCTCTTTCACCGTATACGAAAAAGAGATTTTGGCGCTGATCGGCCCCAACGGCGCTGGAAAGACATCTCTTCTGAACTGCATTAGCGGATTCTACCATCCCAACAGAGGTCGAATCCTGTTCAAAGGGCAGAATATCAGCAAGCTGTCGCCGAGCAAGCGAGCTCAATTGGGGATCTCGCGAACGTTTCAGAACATCGAGCTCTATACGGGGCTGACTGCGCTGGACAATCTGATGGCGTCCAGGCACATCTACATCCGATACGGGGCCATAGCCGGGTCCTTTTTCCTCGGGAAAGCCAGGCGGGAAGAAGTGAAAAACCGCGCCAAGGTGGAGGAGATCATCGATCTTCTGGAATTGGCGGCGGCACGGCACAAGATCGTTGAAACCCTACCTTACGGGGTGAGAAAAAGGGTTGACCTCGGCCGGGCCTTGGCCTTGGATCCCCAAGTCCTCCTTCTCGACGAGCCGATGGCAGGGATGAACGTGGAAGAGAAAGAGGATATGGCCAGGTTCATCTTGGACATCCAGGAGCTCAAGAAAATCCCCATCATCATCGTGGAGCACGACATGGGAGTGGTGATGGACATATCCCAGCGTGTGGTGGTCCTCGATTTTGGAACGAAGATCGCAGAAGGGGCCCCAAAATACATCAAGAGCGACGAAAAGGTTATTCGGGCATATCTCGGAAAACAGGCCAAGCCGGACCGGGAGAAAAATGAACCAGACAGCGCATAGCGAAGAGGATACTCTCCCCAAGCTTCTTCTGAGAAACTACCTGAAATATGGCTCCGACCAAGTAGCCGTCAGAGAGAAGCACATGGGCATATGGCAGAGTTACACCTGGCAGGACTACTTCGAAATCGTCAAGTATCTCTGCCTCTCGTTGCTCTCCCTTGGGCTGAAACGGGGCGATCGGGTTTCAATTCTGGCGGAGAACAAACCCTACGCTTTCTGGTATGAGGTGGCCGCTCATTCGGCCGGCGGGGTTGTCGTGGGCATTTTCGCCGACTGTACTCCGCCCGAAGTGGAGTATTACGTAAAGCATTCCGGCTCCCGTTTCGTCATTTGCCAGGACCAGGAACAGGTGGACAAGGTCTTGGAAATCAAGGCCGAACTTCCGGACCTTGAGAAGGTAATCTACTGGGATCCCAAAGGGCTGTGGAGCTACACCGATCCGGTGCTCATGAATATGGAGGAGATGCTCCAACTGGGGCGCAGGATTGACGAGGACCGGCCCGAGCTGTACAGGCAATGCGTTTCCGAGGGCAGCGGAGACGATCTGGCCGTTTTTCTCTACAGCTCCGGGACCACCGGTAATCCGAAAGCCGCAATGGTTACCCAGAAAGCGCTGATTGGGATGGCGAGAGCCGTGAACGAAGTGGATCGATACAGGGAGAATGAGGAATATCTCTCCTTCCTGCCCATCGCGTGGATCGCCGAACAGCTTTTCGGAGTGGCCTGCTCGCTCTATTACTGCCTCCGCACGAATTTTCCCGAGGAGCCCGAGACGGTCCAGGACAACATTCGAGAGATAGGCCCTCAGGTAGTCTTTTTCGGTCCTCGTTTGTGGGAAAACCTCATTCGCATGATTCAGGTGAAGATTGAGGATTCGGGTTTTCTCCAGAGGACCTGTTACAAGGCTGCACTCAACATCGGCAAAAAAAGAGCTCGGTCCGCGATGGCGGGGAAGAGTCCGGGCATTGCCGTATCCGTCTTGTGTTTCGTGGCGGAGAGGCTTGTCTTCGGCCCTTTACGAGACAATATCGGCCTACGCATGACTCGCGTGGGATACTCGGCGGGAGCGGCTGTCAGCCCCGATGTGATCAGTTATTTCCACGCAATCGGCGTCAATTTGAAACAGCTCTATGGAGGCTCCGAAATAGGGGTTGTCACCCTTCATCGGGACGGGGACATCAAACCCGAGAGCTGCGGACTACCGCTGCCGGGAGTGGATTTCAACATATCCGATGACGGCGAGATTCTCGTGAGTACTGCTCACATGTTTTCCGGGTATTACGAAGCGGAAGACAAAACCCAAGAAAAGGTTGTGGATGGCTGGTACCGGACCGGGGATTTCGGACACTTCGACTCCGACGGCCACCTCATTGTCATGGACCGTATGGAGGATCTTATGGAGGTGGGCGACGGCTTGAAATTCTCGCCCCAGTTCTGCGAGGTCCGTCTGCGCTTCTCACCATACGTCAAGGACGTGCTCGTGGTAGCACGACCGGAGGAAGCATTTGTCGGCGCCCTGGTCAACATTGACCTGAACAATGTGGGTCAATGGGCCGAGACGCGTCACATCATGTACACGACTTTCGTCGATCTTTCCCAGAAACCGGAAGTGATTGAATTGGTACGGCGGCAGATCGCCAAGGTCAACGGGATGCTTCCGGAATACTCCCGTATTCGCAAATTCATCAATCTCCACAAGGAATTCGATCCTGACGAAGCCGAAATGACCCGCACGCGGAAGCTTCGCCGAACCTTTGTGGAGAAGCGCTTCAAAGAACTGATCGACGCAATCTACGGGGAAAACGAGACGATCGACATTTCATCGGAGATTACCTATCGCGACGGCAGAAAAGGTCTCATGAAAAACCGCATACGGATAGTGTCCGTTTAAAGGAGCAGAGGCTTTGATATCACTACTGCCCCAGTTTGTCGTTACCGGTCTCCTGACGGGAAGTGTGTACGCCCTTGTGGCCGTAAGCATCGTGCTGGTATTCAAGGCCACCAGAATATTCAATTTTGCCGTGGGAGAGCTGCTCGCGCTCGGAGGGTATTTCTGCTATTCCTTCGTCGTCTGGTTTCACTTTCCATTATGGCTTGCCCTTCTGGGCGCTCTCATGATGGCCGTGGTGACAGGGTGCCTCGTGGAGCGCCTCGTCTTGCGTCCCCTCCTTAGCCAGCCTCTCCTCACGATCATTATGGCGACGCTTGCCCTTGGTGTTCTTCTTCGAGGCCTGATGCTCATGGTCTGGACCGGGTATGACGTGGCATTTCCCAAGAATCTGCTTCCCGGAAAGACCGTGGTGGTGGGTGATGTGGCCATGTCTCACGAGCTGCTCTGGGCCGGCGCCATCGCACTGACAAGCTTTGCGGCACTGGCCTACTTCTTTATGAAGACCCAGACGGGATTGCGGATGAGAGCGGTCTCGGAAGACCATGAGCTTTCCATGGCCTGCGGCATAAACATAACGGTTGTTTTTGCCGTCACATGGGTGCTCGCCGTTATTCTGGGAACCCTAGCGGGCTCCTTGATGGGATATAGGCTCTCCCTTGCTCCTTCTTACACACCTCTGCTCGCCTTGAAGGCCTTTCCCGCAGTCATCTTCGGAGGGCTGGAATCGATGACGGGAGCACTGGTTGGCGGGTTGATGGTGGGACTCATCGAGGCCGTCGTCGGAGGCCTGATCGATCCAAATCTCGGAGAGATTTCGGCCTACGTCCTTCTGCTGATCGTGCTCTTCATTCGACCGGAGGGTCTGTTCGGACTCAAAAGAATAGAGAGAATCTAATATGTGGCGCCCCTGCGGAACCTTTGACGATACGTACGAAAAGGACATGACCATAATCAGGACGCCGGCCGAGTGGGTCCTCACGGTGGCGGGTCTGGTTGCGCTGTGTCTGCTTCCCGTTGTCCTCGGCGGAGGGATGATTACCACGCTGAACCTCATAGGGATCTCGGCGGTGAGCATCATGGGCCTGCATGTCCTAACAGGTCTTACAGGGCAGATCTCTCTTGGCCACGGCGCTTTTATGGGTGTCGGCGCCTATGCCATGATGATGATGATGAACCTGCTGGGCTTTTCGTTTTGGCTGGCCATGCCCTTGGCGGTTCTCACCTCGGGTCTGGTCGGTCTATTCTTCGGGTTACCGTCGCTTCGGATCAAAGGATTCTATCTGGCCATGGCCACACTTGCCGCCCAATTCATCATTCCCTGGGCAATAGTCAACATTCGGCCGGACCTTACCGGAGGCACATCCACACTCACCGTGGAGGCGCCCAGTCTTTTCGGATTCGCGTTTTCTTCCCAACAGAGAATTTTCTACTTTGTGATGCCCTTTGCGGTGCTCTCAATCATCCTCACGCGCAATCTGCAGCGATCCAAGATCGGTCGGGCTTTTGTAGCGATTCGCGACAACGATCTGGCAGCGGAAATTATGGGAGTGGAGATCTTTAGATACAAACTACTCTCATTCTTCATCTGCTCGCTCTATGCCGGGCTTGCAGGATGCTTGCTCGTGGTGTGGATGGGGGCCACCAATGTGGATTCTTTCATGCTGCATGAGTCTATCTGGTACCTGGGAATGATCATCGTAGGCGGTCTCGGGTCGGTGCCGGGTGCGATCTTTGGGGTGATCTTCATTCGTCTCCTGGAGATCGTTTCTCAGTCAATCGGGCCTCCAATCGCAGGATTTTTTCCCGATGCGTTAGGCGCCGCCCTGAAAAGCGGTATCAGCCCATTCATATTCGGACTGGTTATCCTGCTCTTCCTCGCGTACGAGCCAAGGGGACTAGCCCATCGGTGGGAGATCTTCAAGCATTTCTATCGCCGGTGGCCGTTTTCACACTAGCTTTGGGGGCTATTGCCCGATTCGTCAACCCGCAAACGTAGGAGGAGAACATGAAGCTCGCCGACCGATGGAGTACCGGAAGAATTTCCAGGTACGCAGTTTCGATCTTTCTGATTCTTGCCCTGGTGGGACCTTCCCCGTCCATGGCCGAGAAACCCAAAAGTCTCTCTGTGGCCCTCATCGGTGACCTCACCGGTCCCTATGCTTCCGTTGTGGGCCCCATGGCCCCGGGCTGCGAGGACGCCGTCAAATACGTCAATGAGAAGCTTGGGGGCATAGACGGCGTGAAGATGGAGCTTCTCGTGAGAGACAACACCGGCAAGGCCGCCCTGGGAATTCAGCAGTATCAGGAACTGATCAACATTAGCCCCAAGCCTCTGTTTTTCGGCGTTCCCCACACTCCTACAGCGGAAGCGTTGCGGCCGAAAGTCAGTAAAGATGATGTGATCGGGTTTTTTCCCAGCAGTATCGACGACCTCTATCCGCAAGGGAATACGTACGGCTTCTATGCGCTGTACGCCGGAATGACCGCTACTGCGGTCAGGTGGGTGAAGGACAACTGGAAGGAAAAGAGAAATCCTCGAATCGCCATAATTACCTGGGACCAGGCCTACGGGCGGGCACCCCTCATTCCGGAGTTCTTCAATTACTGCAAGAAGATCGGTGTAGACATCGTAGCCAAGGAGCTCTTCGGCGTCCGGGACGTGGATCTTACCACGCAGTTGGTGCGCATTAAGGCCCAGAAGCCGGACTGGCTGCTGACGAACTGCACCGGGTCCGGACCGGTTGCAATCATGAGAGCGGCAAAGGAACTGGGAATGAAGGTCAAGCTGCTCAACACCGTCGGCGGCGGATGGGGGACGACACGTCTCGATCCGGCTTTGTTCGAGGGATGCGTCTCGGTGCTCCACAACATCTCTTACGACGATGAGAATCACGTCGGAGTGAAGCTCGTGAAGCAGTATCTCAAAGAAAACAATCGCAGCATCAAGGAGCAAACCAACTTCTACATTATCGGCTGGCAATACGTCCTGATGATTCACAAGGTAGTGAAGAGCGCCGCAGCCAAGGTAGGTTGGGAGAAACTCAATACTGCCGCCATCAAAGCTGAATTGAACAACCTTTCAAACTGGGAGCCCCTCAACGGCATCGTGAAGGTTTCATACACCGAGAAGAAACGCTCGTCTCCCTGGTTGCTGGTCTACAAGATCCAGGGGGGAAAACTTGTCCCCGCCGGAGGCAAAGGAGGCGACGGCAAGTTTGTGGAGGCCCCGGACATGACGCCACAGAAGTTTCGTTAATCGACCGTCGTCGCGACACTGTCGCCGCACCCGGTGCTCACGGCAGCGCCGGGCTGCGGCGTCTTGCCGGGTGTTTCGATTCCAAGGGAGGTGATTACCATTCTCGCAGTCAATCAGATTGAGGTCTTCTATCACAAGGTAATCCAGGTTCTCAAAGGGGTGTCCCTGGAAGTGAAAGACGGACAGGTCGTCGCTCTGCTCGGCGCTAACGGAGCCGGAAAGACTACTACGTTGAAGGCCATATCGGGATTGTTGAAAGCGGAAGCCGGAGAGGTCACCGAAGGCAACGTTGTCTTCGAAGACCGCAGAATCGATCGAGATCTGCCGCACGTGATCGCAAGACAGGGCATAATTCAGGTCGTTGAAGGCAGGAGGGTCTTTCAGCACCTGACGGTCGAAGAGAACATGCGGGTGGGATTCATCGGGGCGGGAGGAGAAGAAGAGATCAGCCGGAATCTGGCAATGATCTATGATTTCTTTCCCAGACTCTCCCAATTGAAAGATCGAATCAGCGGATTCCTCTCGGGCGGTGAACAGCAGATGATGGTTATCGGCAGAGCTCTCATGTCGAACCCCAAAATCATGCTCCTCGACGAACCGTCTCTTGGTCTGGCGCCCCTGCTCATAGAGAAAATTTTCGATATCGTCCGGCGGATCAACGAGGAACGACGCACTGCGATTCTATTGGTGGAGCAGAACGCGCTGGCGGCACTGGAGATTGCCCACTACTGCTATGTGATGGAGGACGGCCGAATCGTCATGGATGGATTGGCAGAAAAGCTAAAGGATAACGAAGATATAAAGGAATTCTACCTCGGCCTGAACTCGGTGGGGACCCGCAAGAGCTACAGAGAGGTCAAGCATTATAAGCGCCGCAAGCGCTGGCTGTCATAGGAGGCGGTGGCGTAATCCCGCGTCTGAGCGGTACGCTCACCCATTTGTGCCGTGATCCGTCGTGTCGGCATAAACCGATAAACGGCCGTCCCCTGTGAATCCGAGTCTGTCGGATTCTTGGGACTCCGCAACACGGCGAGCGGTTGAGCGTATGACACGGTTATGTATGTGTAAGGTGGTTCGCAACGCCACCTAGCGTTCCGTCCCGCAAATAACTACTGCATGTGAGAGGGAACATGTCGCCTCCCACGCCGGCGGCCGTGCAGGGTTAATTCCGGGACCGAGCACTAGCATGGTGGAACGGAATCTCACAAAAGCATCCCCATATGCCTCAATGTGAGATCGCCGCACACAATTCGGAGAGGGACCATGGATTTCGAACTAACCGAGGAACAAAGAATCGTCCAGCGAAACGTGCGCCAGTTCATGCTCAAGGAGATAGCGCCCGTCGCGGAGCAGATCGATAGGGAAGACAAATTCCCCCCGAACGTCTGGAAGGCCATGGGTGATCTGGGCATCCTGGGGGTCACGGTACCGGAAGAATACGGGGGGGCGGACTTCGATCTCCTGACGGCCGTCCTGGTGATCGAGCAGATCGGTCGAGTTTGCCCGGCATTGGCCGTCTCTTACGGGGCTCACGCGAATCTGTGTGTGGACAATCTCAGCCGAAACGGCACGGACGCTCAGAAGCGGAAGTATCTGCCCGGTCTGTGCTCCGGAGAATTAATCGGTTGTCTGGCTCTCACGGAACCAAACGCAGGCTCGGACGCACTGTCGCTCCGCACACGTGCCGTAAAAGATGGGGATTATTTTCTGCTGAACGGCACGAAAATGTTTATCACCAATGCGCCTGTCGGTGACGTATTCATCGTCTACGCGAGGACAGCCAATTCAGGCCCGCTGAAGGAAAGTTTCACCGCATTTATCGTTGAGAAGGAATTTCCGGGCTTCCAGGTCTCTCGTGCCTTGGAAAAAATGGGGAATCGCGGTTCCCCTACGGGTGAGATTGTCTTCGAAGACTGCCGCGTGCCCGGGGAGAACGTCCTGGGTGAGATTAACGGCGGCGTGAACGTCATGATGGGAGGCCTGGATGTGGAACGAGCGTTCTTCTCCGGGGAACCGCTGGGGATCGCTCAAGGCGCATTTGAGCTTGCCCGACAGTACGCCATGGAGAGGGAACAGTTCGGCAAGCCCATCTCCAGTTTTCAACTGATCAAGGCGAAGCTGGCAGACATGTACACGGAAATCGAAGCCGCGCGAGGTCTTGTCTACAGAGCCGCCACCCTCGCGGACCGGATGCAACGGGGAGGGAAAGGCACGGAAGTCCACAAAATGGCGGCCGCGGCAATGCTCTTTGCAGCGGAGACCGCGACCCGGGTGTCCAACCAGGCGCTGCAAATCCACGGCGGGTATGGGTACATGCTCGAATATCCCATCAATCGTTATTACCGGGACTCAAAGCTCTATGAAATCGGCGCAGGCACTTCAGAGATCCGCCGTATGCTTATCGCCGACGAAATCCTGCAGAGAGGACTCGAATATGTCTGAAATGACAGACCCTGTTGTCGTGGGGGTAAGCGAAGAAGAGAAGATCTTGAAGGAAACCGTAAGAAGGTTTGCGGAACAAGAAATAGCTCCGAGGGCACAAGAGATAGATGCAGAGGATGTGTTTCCACGCGATTTGATGACAAGCCTCGGGAAACTCGGCCTGTTGGGTATTACCGTTCCGGAGGAGTACGGCGGAGCCGGAGCCGGAATCAGAGCCCAGGCCATCGTGGTGGAAGAACTGGCTCGAGTGAGTGCCGCAGTTGCTTCATCGTATGCGGCTCACTCCAACCTCGTCCTGGACAATCTCAACAGACACGCCGGCCCGTCAATCAAAGAGAAATACTTTCCCGCTCTCTGCACGGGCGAGAAGATAGGATGTCTGGCCATTACCGAGCCCGGGGCAGGCTCGGATGCTATTTCCATGCGTTGTACCGCCCGGAGAGAAGGTGACCACTACATACTCAACGGGACCAAGATCTTTATTACCAACGGTCCGGTAGCAGATACAATTGTTGTCTATGCCAAAACGGCACCGAAGCAGGGGTCGAAGGGAATCAGTACATTTGTTGTGGAGAAGGAGTTTCCCGGATTTTCCGTCGGACGGAAGATTGCAAAGATGGGGCACAGGGGATCTCCGTTTGGCGAGCTTGTTTTTGAAGACTGCCGGGTTCCTGCGGAAAATCTTGTAGGAGAAGAAAATGCCATGGTGCGAATGGTCCTGCAAGGACTCCATCGCGAAAGGATCGTCTGGTCCTCGGAGGCCGTAGGTATCGCCCAGGGCGCCTATGACATTGCGAGAAAGTACGCTGTTGAACGAGAACAGTTCGGTAAAGTCCTGGCCGATTTCCAAATGATCCGGGAAAAGCTGGTCGATATGGCTTTGGAAATCAACTTGGGTCGATTGCTGGTTCGGAGGTGCGCTGTTATGGCAGACATGGCAATGGAGGGAGAGGTCGGCCTGCAAGCATCCTACGCCAAACTTTTTACGGGTGAAATGGCCGAGCGGGTCACATCAAAGGGCTTGCACATTCTCGGCGGGTACGGATATACTAAAGAATTCCAGATAGAGAGATACTTTCGGGATGCAAAGGCAATGCCAATAGGAGCCGGCACCTCCGAGATCCAGAGACTCATTATTGCGCGCAAGCTTTTGGAGTGAGTTCGTAGGAGAGGAGTAAACTGCTATGAGAATCGTTCCCGAATACTGGGACAAAGAGTTCGAGTGCATGTCGCGTGATGAACGAATTGACACCATTACGCTGGCGATGCACAAATACCTGAGGTTTGCCTGCCAGAGCTCTCTCTTCTACAAGAATACATTTTCGCAAGCGGGTTTCCGTCCCGAGGAAATTGTCGATTTGAGCGATTTCAAGAAACGTGTTCCATTCCTTACCCATAGAGACATCATAAGAAACCAGAGGGCAAATCCGGCGTACGGCGACTTTCTTGCCGTAAACCAGAAGGACATTGTCAGGATCTACAGCGCTCCGGGCCCGTTGATGATTCCCTTTGCATTGGGCGACATGGAGGAGTTCATAAACAATACGGCGCAAGGCCTTCACATTTGCGGAGCGCGCGGCGGAGACATTTGTGATGTAACCTCGGCATACCAGTGGCAATTGGCAGGAACGATGATCGACGACGGATTTCGCCGAATCGGCTGTGCGGTTGTTCCGGGCGGCGCCGGAATGGCGCGCACGCACATCACTATTATGAAACATTTGGGCGCAACAGTTTTCTATGCTTTTCCCTCGTTTGCCATGAAACTGGTCCAAACGGCCGAGGAGATGGGAATCGATCCGGCGGCGGATATGAAGGTGCGTCTCATCATCTTGGCGACCGGCGCATATTCCGACGTGGAACGACTCACACTTACAGAATTCTTCAAGGCGGAAGTTCGCAGCATGTATGGAGGGGCGGAAACCGGTTTTGTCGCATCCGAATGCTCTGAAAGATGCGGTGCTCACTGTTTCGGCAAAGCCATTGTCGAGGTGGTAGACCCGGACACGGGAGAGCAAGTACCCAACGGAACCCCCGGGGAAATAGTACTTACAGACCTTTCGCGTCGTGCCCTCCCGATGATTCGCTATCGGACGGGAGACCTTACGGAAGGTCTTGAGCGAGGCACCTGCGCGTGCGGGCGGACTTCTCCCCGCCTAAAGAGACTGATCGGCCGAACCGGGGATATTCCTCGTGTAAAAGGCACTCTCGTGCTCCATGAAGGAATTGCTGAAGTCCTGGCCGGAGACGAGTCTCTCGGGCGATTTCAAATCGTCTTGGACCGTGTCGGTTTTGCCGATCGGCTCACCGTACGAATCGAATCAAAGAGATTCAGAACCTCCGGAACTGTGAAACGATCGCTTCTGGAGGACATCCGGGCCGCCATCCTCTTCAGACCGGAAATAGAGATTGTTTCACAGGGCGCCATCGGATCCGATGCCCCGATCCTGGTGGACAGGCGGCCGTCAAAAGAATAGCCGTATGTGTGCCGTGCGGCGTACCAGGTACGGTAGGCCGTTTCGCCCGCAAGTTACCGCGACTGAGTTTGAGCCGCGTGGAGTGGTGGTGTGTCCAACCGTGAGCTGCTGCCTAATGACCTGAAAAGTGGCTTTCAAGGCGGAACGGTATGGACGGTTCGTGCCGCTCATACCATTTCGCAATTAACAATGTGACTTCACGACACGGACGGCATGTCTCTGAAGCGAAGTCAGGCTTGCCGTTCGCAGCGGAAGAGTCATACCTTCCGACTTACCTGTTGAACAGCGAAATGGTATCACATCACAAGGTAATGAAGAACACTGTTTCACAAGCTGCGGAATCCGCGCCAACTGAAACTCCGATCACACCAATACCGCATTGGGCTTTGCAGAGGGAGCAAAACGATGGAAACAGGATCAGTCGCTGAAGGCGCCCTACTATGGCAACCGTCGGACGATTTGAAAAAAAGTGCAAACGTCTCTCAGTACATCAATTGGCTCAAGGACGAGCGAGGGTTAAACTTCAAAGGCTATGACGACCTATGGGAATGGTCGGTAACAAACATCGAAGACTTCTGGGAGTCCATCTGGCAGTTCTACCGAACGAAGGCTTCCAAACCATACACCAAAGTTATTTCGCAAAGAAAGATGCCGGGTGCTTTGTGGTTCCCGGATGCTGAACTTAACTACACCGAGCACGTTTTTCGTAACCTGAACTTGGAGACGCCCGCACTGAAGTTCCAGTCGGAGGTAAGTCCTTATATGGAGATTTCCTGGAAGGAGCTCTATCGGAAAGTCGCTTCCGTAGCTCTGTCATTGCGCGCCATGGGCGTGCAGCCCGGGGATCGCGTTGTCGCCTATTTGCCGAACATACCTCAAACGCTCGTGGCCTTTCTGGCCTGTGCCGCCATCGGCGCCACCTGGTCGAGCTGCTCCCCGGATTTCGGGGCTCGAAGCGTTGTGGATCGGTTTCAACAAATTGAGCCCAAAGTGTTGTTTGCAGTGGACGGGTATCAGTACGGCGGAAAAAGGTTCGACTGTCGGCCTATGATAACGAGGCTTCAGGAAGCCATGCCGACTCTGACCCATACGGTGCTCGTGCCGTACCTGAATCCTCAAGGAAACACTGAGGGATTGAAAGGAGGGCTTCTCTGGGAAGACCTCTTGAAAGAAACGGGAGAATTGATATACGAGCAGGTCGATTTCAACCATCCCCTGTGGGTGGTCTATTCCTCCGGAACCACGGGATTACCGAAACCCCTTGTTCACAGCCACGGAGGAATACTTCTGGAGCTTCAGAAGTTTCTCGGGCTTCATGTAAACGTGAAACAGGGGGAGACGATCTTTTGGTTCAGTACCACCGGATGGGTGATGTGGAATATTCTCCAGGGCAGCCTGCTCCCGGGTGCCACGGTGGTTCTATACGACGGCAGCCCCGGCTATCCGGACATGGATGTGCTTTGGCGTCTCGCCGACCGGGCGAAGTTCAACATCTTCGGTACCAGCGCTCCCTTTATTACCGCATGCATGAACGACGGCATGCAACCCGGCAAGAAACACGATTTGAGCGCATTGAACGTTGTCGGTTCCACGGGAAGCCCTCTTCCGCCCGCGGGGTTTCAATGGGTCTACGATTCGGTCAAGAGCGACATCCTCCTGGGGTCCGTCAGCGGAGGAACCGATCCCTGCACGGCTTTCCTGGGATGCTGTCCACTGCTTCCGGTACGGGCCGGAGAGCTTCAGTGCAGATGCCTGGGAGTCAAGGCCGAGGCGCTGGACGACAGTGGAAACGGGCTCATCGATGAGGTGGGTGAGCTGGTGATCGCCGAGCCCATGCCCTCCATGCCTCTCTATCTTTGGAACGATCCGGATAATAAACGGTATGTCGAAAGCTACTTCGAGATGTATCCGGGCAAATGGAGACATGGCGATTGGATCAAGATAACATCGTCAGGAAGCTGCGTGATCCTGGGACGTTCCGATTCAACGCTCAAACGCATGGGCGTCCGTATGGGCAGCAGTGAAATCTACGGTGTTGTGGACGAGCTTCCGGAAGTGGCGGAAAGCCTGGTGGTCGGTTTTGAGGGCCCGGACGGCAGATACGTCATGCCGCTGTTTGTGGTCCTCGAGCCCGGCGCGCTTTTTGATGACACCCTCAAGAAGAAGATAGCGACCAAGATCCGCAGCTCCTTGTCGCCACGACACGTACCCGATGAAATCTACGCCGTGCCGGGTGTGCCCAAGACTCTCAACATGAAAAAGCTTGAGGTCCCGGTAAAGAAGATCCTCTCGGGTTTGCCGCCGGAAACGTCCGTCAACCTGGACTCAATGAGTAACCCGGAGTCGATCGAGTTCTTTGCCGACATGGCCAGGGAAATGTACCGCGGTAAGAAGGCCTGATTTAACCCGGCTTTGTAACCCAGTAAGCGGCATTACGCAAAAGGCCGACGGACACACGGTACCCGCGCCGGAAACTCGAGCAGAAGAAGTCTCCGCCGGAGGTAAATCATGATCATCGATACGCATTCGCAACTCTGGACACGCGAAGCACTCGCCGGCTTTCCGGCCGAAATGCTTCGCGGATATGAAAAGATGTTCAAAGGGATCAAGACCTTTGAGCTGGATGAAATCCTGGCCGACATGGATGAAGCAGGCGTCGACAAATCAGTCATCGTAGCCGTCGATGCGGAAACCGTGTTACGCTACAAGGTTCCCAATGAATTGGTCGCGAATGCGGTGCGAGCCTACCCTGACAGATTTATCGGCTTCGCAGGCGTCGATCCTCACAAAGGGACCATAGCTGTTGACGAAGTGGTCAAGAGTGTGGAAGAGCTTGGCTTGTCGGGGCTGAAGTTTATTCCTCATTTGATAGAAATGTCGCCCAATGATTCGCGAATGTATCCCGTTTTGGAGAAGGCACAAGAGCTTGGACTGCCGGTACTCTTTCATACGGGCACACATTTTCATACGGGAGCGAGACTGAAGTACTGCCGTCCGGAGACTCTCGATGATGTGGCCATAGACTTCCCGGACCTCAAGATCATCGCCGCTCATTTCGGGTTTCCATGGTTCTACGAAGCACTTGCCGTGGTTCAAAAAAATCCCAACGTGTACTTCAATATAGCAGGATGGTCCCCAAAGTACATTCCTGAATACGTGCTGCGAATGATGAATGGACCTTTGGCGGGGCGAGCACTACTGGGAAGCGACTTCCCATTACTGTCGCGAAGTCGGATTATGCGGGAGCTCAAAGAAGCCCCCATTTCGGAGGATACCTTGCTACGGTTGACGTCAACAAATCCCATGACAGTCCTGGGTATCACCTGACCTGACATTCGGTAACGAATACTTTCCGTTGGAGGAGTGATTTGACCTTGAAATCCATTCTCTACAGGGTGGCAGACGGTATAGCCGTAATAACGCTCAACCGTCCTGAAGTCAAGAATGCCCTCAACGAGGAGCTCGTGGAGGAACTGGAGGGCTTGCTTCAGGATATTGACGGCGATCCCGGAGTCAAAGTGGTTATCGTGGCCGGCCGGGAAGAGTTTTTTTCCGCGGGTGCGGATATTGGAGCTCTCAAGAAGCTATCCGAACCGGTTCAAGCTCATCTCTTTTGTGCCAAGATTCAGCGTACGATCGGCTACTTCGAGACCATTGCTCAGCCCACCATTGCGGCTGTGTCGGGGCTCGCACTCGGAGGCGGATGTGAGATAGCCCTTGCCTGTGACCTGCGATTGGCTGCTGAGAATGCGGTCTTCGGGCAACCGGAGATCAACCTGGGTATCATTCCCGGCGCGGGCGGAACCCAGCGGCTACCTCGCACAGTCGGTCGGACGGTAGCGGCCGAGCTCTTATTGACAGGGCGTACGGTGAAGGCGGACGAGGCGTCGCGCATCGGCTTGGTCAACAGGGTGGTCCCTGTGGGGGAACTGATGGATCGGGCGATGAAAGTGGCTGCAATCATCGCAGCAAAACCTCCGTTGGCAGTAAAGATGACGAAGAGCTGCATACGCGAAGGAATGCAAATGAATGTGTCTCAAGCGCTGATTTATGAGGCACGGTGTTTCGATTTCCTGGCTTCGACCAAAGATGCCTCTGAAGGCTTCAGAGCTTTCACTGAAAAACGTAAACCGACATTCGTGGGGAAATGAGCCGGCTACGGAGCGGTGCCGGGCATCGGAGCGGTTGTACAGAGTTTCGAATAGTCTGGCTGTGCGAGCATGCCGTTGGGAGCGAAAATCAGCTCGGGGAAGGATTCCTCGAAGAGAACGATTACGCTGAAAAGATGTCTTTCCGGCAAGCTGCGGCCGGCACGGAAGGGGTGCCGGAGTTTGCTCCGGAGAATCGCAGAGGACACACATGGGATTGCACGACATCACTGTTTACAGCCTCATGAGGCGGAACGCCCAAATTAACGGAAACAGATCCGCCCTTATATTCGGTGGACATACGATTCTTTATCGCGATCTCCTGGAGACAATCGACAAACTGGCCGCCGGGCTCAAATCCGCAGGCGTCTGTCCCGGTAGCCGAATAGGTATTTTGGCCAAGAACTGCCCTGAATACGTTTATCTATATGGAGCTGCCGCTAAAATCGGAGCTGTGGTGCTCCCCATCAACTGGCGCCTCAGCTCGGAAGAAGTTGGTTACATACTCTCCGATGCCTTGCCTTCCGTTCTCTTCGTGGGATCGGAATTCAAATCTCTTATGGCCTCTCCGGAGGCAAGATCAGGTATTCCGGATTCGTGTTTCAGTATGGGAGATACGGACGGGGATCTCAAAGGTTTTCGGCAGCTCCTGAACGAGCCCGGCGGGACTGAAGAGGATGTGACTTTCGACGACGGGTACGTGATGATTTACACGGCCGCGGTCGCAGGAAGACCGCGCGGAGCGGTGCTTACTCATAGAGGGCTGTTGTTGGCATCACTGGAGCTGGTAGCCCAGTGGGGTCTCGGCAGAGAAGACACGAATCTGGCCGTATTACCTCTCTTTCACGTGGCCGGGATACTGGCATTGCTGGCAGCGATTCAGTCGGGTGGAACGAACGCGCTTCTGCCAAGTTTCGATCCGGAAACGGTCCTCCGGTGTGTAGAGGAGTATGGCGTAAGCTTCTTCATCTCATTCCCGCCGATGCTCGGTTCGTTGCTAGACAGAGCGGATGAGGAATCGGGCGACCTCTCGAGTATCAGACACGTGCTCGGAATCGATCATCCCGCAACCATAGAACGTTTCCAGAAGATGACCGGAGCAACCTTTTGGGCAACATACGGACAAACTGAAGCCTCCGGCGTTTCGGCTCTTGCACCGTACAGGGATCGTCCCGGATCTGCCGGCCTGCCGATTCGTCTCGCGGACGTACGGGTAGTCGATGAATACGGCAACATCTTGTCCCCCGGAAAATCGGGAGAAATAGTCGTTCGCGGGCCGACGGTCTTTCAAGGCTACCGGAACCTGCAGGTAGAGACCGCCCACACCTTTCGCGACGGTTGGCATCACACTGGTGACCAAGGACGTTTTGACGACGACGGGTACCTCTGGTTCGAGGGTCGGGTGCAGGAGAAAGAGTTGATAAAACCCGGCGGTGAAAACGTGTATCCCGCGGAGGTTGAAAAGGCGGTCCTGGAGCATCCCATGATAGAGGAGGTTTCCGTAATAGGCGTCCCCGACGAGCAATGGGGGGAAGCAATCAAGGCCGTCTGCGTGCTGAAACCGGGAGTAGCAATGGAAGCAACTGATTTGATTGATTTTGTGGCCGATCGCATAGCGCGATACAAAAAACCCAAGCATGTGACATTCGTAAAAAGTCTTCCCCGAAACGACGCCGGCACTGTAGACCGCGACAAGGTCAAGGCTGAGCACGGAAGTACGTAGTGTGGTGACTTGAGGCATGAACGTTCTGTTCCACCGGCGCCGGTAGAGGCCTTTATCTCAGTGATAGACTAAGGCTTTTTGCCTGACGCTGCCCGGCTGCCAAGCCGGTTAAGGGGAGATGCAGCATGAAGTTGGAAGGAAGTGTCGTGTTGGTCACAGGGGGAGCTTCGGGCCTCGGTGAAGCTTGCGTGAGACATACAGTCGAATTGGGAGGAAAAGCCCTTATCCTGGACTTTGCGGAAGAGAACGGCAGGAGGTTGGCCTTGGAATTGGGAGAGCGCGTGCTGTTCCGTAAGACGGACGTCACGGACGAGTCATCGGTCAAGACGGCAATTGACGACGCTATGGATGCCTTCGGAGCCCTACATGTAGCGGTCAACTGCGCCGGCGTCGGCACGCCGGGGAAGATTCTCGGCAAAAAAGGACTGCTCCCGATGGAAAAATTCCGGCAGGTGGTGAATATCAACCTTATGGGAACGGTCAATATAATCAGGCTCGCTGCCGAGAGGATGCTGCTCAATCCGGGCAACGAAGACGGAGAAAAGGGCGTATTCATCAATACTGCTTCCATAGCCGCTTTTGAGGGTCAGATCGGCCAGGCCGCTTATGCCGCATCCAAGGCGGCCGTGGTTGGAATGACGCTTCCGCTTGCACGGGAATTCGCTGATTACGGTCTGCGAATTGTAACGATAGCTCCAGGTCTCTTCGAAACTCCCATGGCTCAGGGGCTGCCGGAAAAAGTGAAGGAATCGCTTGTCGCCATGATCCCTTTTCCACGCCGCTTCGGCAAGCCTTCCGAATTTGCTTCGCTCGTCAGGCACATAGTTGAAAACCCCTGCTTGAACGGAACTACCATCAGGCTTGACTCCGCGATACGTATGGGAGCGAGGTGACGGATATCCTCCGGGGAAGATCCTGAAGAATGAACGGGGTTGCGTAAGTGTAAGGAAGCGCAGATACCGTAGTATGGAGGCTTCCGGTCTCGACGGCCGGATCGCGATTACAGCCTTGCTGTCGAGTGCAGGCTTGTGGCCTCCGGAGAACGTCATCCTTGGTAATCGGGCAGGTAGTCATACCATTTCGCGGTTCAACAGGTAATTCGGACGACATGTCTCTTCCGCTGCGAACGGCACGACCTGACCTCGTTTCAGAGACATGCCGTCGGTGTCGTGAAGTCACATTGTCAATTGCGAACTGGCATCGGTCCGTACAATCAGCGACCGGGCGTTCAATGGTTCGGGGATTAATCCCCTCTCTATTATTGGGAACCACTTTTTCCGCCGTCAAATCGCCTTACGGCAAGCACGGCGACGTGCCGGCCGAAGCGAGAGAAGGCCATTCTTAAGGAGGCGACATGAGAGACGTTGTCATATTGGGCGTAGGCATGACTAAGTTCGGTATATCGAGCCTATCCCAGAAGGAGATGTTTGCAGAAGCGGCGTTGGAAGCCCTTCAGGAATCACAGGTTAAGGCTCGGGACCTTCAAGCCCTTTTTGTGGGCAATGTGCTGGGGGATTTCGAAGAAGGCCAAATCAATATTGCACCGTTTCTCGCCGCTGAAATAGGGATGAGGCCCGAAGCGCCGGCTACGCGTTTTGAGAGTGCTTGTGCGTCGGCAACGGTTGCCGTTCGACACGCGGCCCTGTTGGTGAGATCCGGAGAATACGACCTCGTAATGGCCGGCGGCACGGAACGGACTGCCATCATGGGGACTCCTCTGGCCACCAAGACCTTCGCTATGGGGAGTCATTCGGAATATGAACGATTTTCCGGGATCACCTTCCCCGGGGTGTTTGGCATGGTTGCTCACCAATATGCGGCCAAATACGGAATCCCTCTGGAAAGTCTGAAACAGGCCATGGCAAAGGTTGCCGTGAAGAATCACAAGAATGGCGTCTTGAATCCCCTGGCTCATTTCCGTAAAGAGATTACGGTCGACACGGTATTACAATCTCCCATGATCGCAGACCCATTGCAGCTCTTCGACTGCTGCCCCTTTTCCGATGGAGCCGCGGCAATCGTCATTGCCGATGCCGAGAGATTCGGAGATCGGGTCGAAAAGCCTATCCTCGTCGCTGGTACCGGACAAGGGAGCGCAGGACCGCTTTACAGGCAGAAAGACCTGACGAGAATGGCGGCGCGCGAGGCTTCGGCAAAGCAGGCTTACGAGGAAGCGGGTCTAGGTCCCTCCGACATCGACGTAATTGAGCTCCACGACTGCTTCACCATCGCCGAGGTGGTAGCCTTGGAAATGCTCGGCATCTTCGACTTCGGAGAGGCACCCGAAGCCATAGAAAGGGGTGATACGGCATTGGACGGCAAGATACCCGTTAACCCGTCCGGAGGCCTGAAGGCTAAAGGACACCCCATTGGGGCCACCGGCGCTGCCCAGACGTACGAAATCGTCAAACAGCTTCGAGGGGAATGCGGCGACAGGCAGGTCAAAGATGCCAAAGTTGGGCTGGTAGACACGCTGGGCGGAGATTTCGGCACCGTGTGTAATCTTGTGTTAAGGAGGTACTAAATGAGCTCTTATCCCCTGACTTTTCATGAGTTCAAGCAGGGCCTTGCGGAAGGCAGACTGCTGGGCCTTAAGTGCTTGGAATGCGGTGCAGGCAGCGTTCCTCCGTCGGCGGTCTGTGCAGAGTGTGGAAGTCCCAAACTGGAGAAGAATTCCTTTTCAAAGGACGGATTGATCAGGACATTTACCGTTATTCGGGTGGGGCCCGAGGGCTTTGAAGCCCCCTACATAGTCGCCCTGGTTGAGCTCAACGAAGGGCCCTGGGTTCTCGGCAACCTCGTTGAGTTTGATGCGGCAGCGGCAGGTATGGATCTCATTAACAAGAGGGTTACCGTCAGCTCAAAGGGTATTCCTCCGGATCCCGGAGCCGCGGGCGTCGAAGGCGTCGTGTTGACCTTTGAGCTTACCTAGAGCAGGCTGCAAAACCAACCCGGGTCATTTGCTCCATAAGATCTGAGGACTTCAGTCGCTTCTTTGTCGCGATGGTCCATAGAGCGCTTCAGGGCGTAAAGGTAGTCATCGGAATCGCTTGGAGCCATGAGGCGCTCCTGTATGTGCCGGGCAGTCCATTGGGTGCCGGCGGCATCGAAGGTGATCTGCTCGATCCGACATGGGGCTCCGTCAAGCCAATTGGAAATTGTCAGTCGATCGTCGGAACCCTCCATTTCCATGGTGCCGCGATTATTTGTCAGAAATGTCCCACGTGAAAACGGGGAGACAACAGCGAGAGAGTGGTTTCCTGTCCTCATACGGGGTACATGGCGTTTGCGAACGAATGTATCCTTGAGGAGGACCGGAGATGGAAAGACCGATTTCCGAAATGGCCTCGATGGTCGATGAGATTCTTGAGCTGAGCCTCTCCCCGCAACAAGCTACCAAGTCAAGAAACCGAGGTTTGTTCCCCAGGCTACACGCGGGGAGCAACCAAGTCCGAGTACGAACGGTTCACCGCTGACACCCAACTCGGACAGAGGAAGGAATCGGCGTCGCCGGTGACCCTGAAGGGAGGCACGCTCTAAGGATGCGAAAAGCCTCCGTTCGAATGGGGTTTGTGACACATTCTCCTCGATCATAAGGAACAATGGGTTTTGAAGGCCTCGTGCAGTGAGGAAACGCCGGACCGAATCGACAGGCTCGTAACACCAGGGCGATTTGCAGCATACTAGTACCAAGGGCCTCTCAGGGTCCGCAGACAACTCTCTTGTTACCAGGTCAAACTTTCTACTAAAGTCGTTGGTCAGGGATGCATTCCTGCAGCATTTGCTTACCAACGAGTCAAAACCTGTGAGGGAAACGAGGCAGCAGAGGCCGACAAGAAGTCCTGCCCTTACGGTGCTTCTAATTCCGGGGTGCAACCCAATTGCTTCAAAGATCTTGAGAGAAAAAAATGCGAAAGTTACCCAGAAAAGCGGAACCGCCAAGGCTCCCGGAAAATCATATCTATTCCCGCACGGCCACTTTCCGTCGTAGAATGCGTACTGAGAAGCGTACAACAGCAGTAGCATCAATGAGCAGACAAACAATTGAGCGACATTCTTCAGGAAGTCATTTTTCCGTCCTCGGTCGTCCATCATCCAAGCAACACAACCCACCGTTGCAGCAATTACCAGCCAGTTCTGCCATCCGATAGAAAGCAAGACCGACACTGTGACCTTCGTTAGAAGATGGAGCCTATGCGAGGAGCTTACGGATCCTCCGTACACGTCCATACCTGCCGCACCTATTCCCATGAGGATTCGAACAACTAGAAACGCTCCCCAAGTAGTTAAGACCATCAGTGCAACAGCCGCGCCCCAATTCAATCGCCTTTGACGCCACAACACGAGGCCAATGAACCATGCTGCCGGCACGAGGAGCAGAAAGTTCTCTTTGCTTCCTGAGGCGACTACGGTTCCTGATATCACCAATCCCCACCAATGAGTTCCCGATTTATCGACAGCCTCACTCGGTTTGGTCACTTCGGTAAGGCGCAGCCCGCCATAGGCGAACAGTGCCGTCCCCACGACGCAGTACGTTTCTGCAGGACCGAGCCGACACCAGATGTCAGCCCAGTAACCGAGACTCAGACAATAGATCGATACCATCGTAGCCGGCACGATCCCTATCCAGGCGTATAAGGCGAGCCAGAACAACAGGGCGGCGACAGCGTACATTGCAATTCGGACCGCATACCAGACCTCGGGGCGGTCGCCCCAGAGAGACGTTTCCAAGAGACGCAGAGCGAAGTACGAAGGTCTAAACCTGACGCCGATAATCCCAACTTCCGTCTGCTCTATCAGCAAGCGAGGTATATCGGCCAGCTGGACTTGTCCATTGGACCCCAAGTACAGAAACTTCATGATCTCGTGATCGTCGATAAGTCCCCATTTCGCCCTCAGATTGCATCCGATCAACAGAAGGGTAATGAGTATGACGCCGAGCAAGAGCAATCCTTGACCGAGACGCCTGTGACCCCTGAAAAAGAATTCAATCCTGGATTCAAAGTGTAGGGCGAGGATAGAAGCGAACACCACAATAATGGTGACCACCAGATTACCGACACCTCGAGGCGTGGGAACCCGGTAAAGGTCGAGGAGCATTCCCAGCAACACACCGTATCCGAGAACAGGCAACCACCCACCGGCTTCGGACCGCGAATCGGCTAGATCTCCCCAGCCTTTCCAAACACGAAGCAGCCAAACCAACCCAATGACGATGAGAGAACAGTAGATTCCAGCGATAGCAGGCACGCGATGCCATGGAGACGCGAAAGGAACCCAGAGCAGGCTGACGAAAAGAAAGGACAAACCGTGCTTCGTGAAGACTTGGTCTTTCAATCGGTTCAGTGGCAAGCTCAATCTCCTGATGCATGAAGGATTGATCTGTCGAATCTCTCTTGCACCGGCGAACCGGCTCGTTGAAGTTCACAAGACCAATACAGTTCTTTTCATCAATGCTTCCTGAAGACAACGGTTGGTGAGAATGGGAGAATCTGCGCCGGCCGGTCATCGCATCGGACGGTCTTGATCATCTCAAGGGTGGCGTCGTCCAAGACTTCATCGCCGCACAGCAGGCGATAGAGGAGACTGCCAGCGACGACTTCTCTGATCACCATTAGATGGCTTCAGCGCAGGATTTTTCGTTGCGGCCTGGGGGAAAGCGAGCACTTCATGAGCCGATTTGTTCTCTGGTTTCCTTCCTCCCCACAACGCCGAAGTTTATCATCAGAGGGAACAACCATTTGCCGTAGCCATCCAAGATCCTCAAAAGCCTGCGACTGAACCGCACTTGGAACGGCCAAAGGTGGCACCCGTTCAACCGCAATGCCCCCAAGCCGGAATCTCTGAGACTTCTTTCGGCAGCCCGAGGGAAGATCCAGTTTTCAGTGCCGGAAAATTCCCTTAATCCTAGACGCTGAGCCGCAATCAAGATTGGATACCACAGTCTGTTGGGAGAGGTTAGGCAAACGGTTCCCCCAACTCGGCAAATTCTTGACATCTCTTGAATAGCTCGTATGGGATCTGCAGTATGCTCGATGCACTCCGAACTGATCACCATGTCAAATGATTCAGATGAAAACGGCAAAAACAGGGCATCAGCAACGATGCCCTCACACGAACATGACTTGGTGACACGCGTGACCAGATTGGTCCCGACGTCCAATACAGTTAGCTTGGCCCCCGAATCGACTATTTTTTGGGAAAATCGACCGGTTCCGCACCCTACCTCTAGGACCTCGGTATCCCCTAATTTGACTCCTGCCAGCAACACGGAGAAAACCAGTTCGAGCCTTCGCTCCACATCATACTCGTCCATTAGCTCATCGAAGCGGTCGCCGAGATGCTCAAAATAGAGCCGTTCCTTATGACGGTCAGAAGGCTCGGCTGAGTTGCCGGACACGCTCGAAACTCCGTCTCTATTTGAGGGCGCACCGTTATCAATCATGGGGTGTCACACGACGGAGGTTCTTTGATCTTTAGTTGTCCCCCAATTTCGGCTGATTGATCCGTACCCTTTTCAGCTATGACATAGGCTGGATCCCCTGCCAGCTCGGTCCGGATTTGTGTGACAACTTTGAAGAGTAATGAGAGTATTACGAGGATCAAACTGGATACAAGGCCGAGAAAAACCATGAGATCGGCCTGTCCGGGAACCAGAACCTTTGTAAATAATCTGAGATAGGCGTAATGGACGGCCTCCAAAAGACTCAGGACGATCCCCATGGATCCTAGAATGAGGCCACCTCGGTAAGGAAGCCCGCTGAAACGGAGCAGAGATGACAAAGCCATCCGTAGAGACTTCCCAAAAGTGTAAGAAGGAAGGCCCCCTCTCCTCTGCTCCAGGTCGTAGTCCACGATCCTTGTGGGAAACTTCAGTCTGGCTATGATTCCCCTCAAGAAAGGGTCTGACTCTCGGATCGAGCAGAGTATGTCGATCACCCTCCTTGAAACAAGCCGAAAATCCGATGTGTCGGGTTGCACATGAATACCGGTAAATAGTGAAAAGCACGTATAGAAGCCTCTCGAAAAGCGCGGTTTCCAGAATCCCTTTTGCGATGATTTCCTTCGTCCGAGAACGACCTCGACACCTCCTCTGCGGTATTCTTCAATGAAGACAGGGATATATCTAGGCGGATGCTGAAGGTCACCGTCCATGGTTATGGCAAAGCCCTCGGAGCACTCTCTCAGTCCGGCGAGGAGGGCCTTCTGATGGCCGTAATTCGTGACGAAGGAAATGTATTTCACTCTGGGATCTTCGTCTCGGAGATCCTTCATTCGCTCCAGAGTGGCATCGGTTGAACCGTCATCGACGAAAAGAATGCCAATCTCGGGATAGCTCGCAGTGGCCTTCTTTATTGCCTCATAGAGGGGCCGTATATTCTCTTCCTCATTGTGGCAGCGAATGACTACCGTGTACTTCATAACCGGCTTCCCACCCGACGATCACGAAACTGCTCATATTAGAACGTGGTTGATTTGGATAGTTCCCGGCATTGCCGCGGTCACCCGGCAATCCCGCCGACTTCCCTCCCGAGTCTGTTCGTCGGCCGGTCTTGCCGCCTATGCCTCCACATAATCCCCTCCGCGTTTCGACGCGCGGCCCACAAGAGTATCCTGAGGGCGCCAACCGTAAGTCGGCGGAAACAATGGTTCGCCGGCAGGGTCGTCGTACGTCGTGCTCCGGCTCCGACGAGAGTTGGCTCTAGCATAATGATGACGGAAAGTCAAATTCCAAGATGCTGTTCCGTTCCTCTCGACGTGCCCTTCTCCCGAACAGGTAATCCGATCCGACAGTTGTGGCAAGAATGCGTTAGCGGCCGGGAAATCTCAGAAATGGGTCCCGAGCGGTAGTGGCTCTCGCGGGGCCTCGGAGAGGTCCGTGGCATTTCGTGGCGGATTCCTGCAATGGGCGTCCGCGGCAACTACTGACAGTATGTCTTTAGGGAGGCAAGTCCGGTTTGGGAATCCTTGTGTCCGTGGTTTGATTCCGCCCTCCCGGTACCAAGAAAAAACAGGACATTCCACTGAGCTTCCAAATGGCGACGAGGTGAGTTTTTTGGCTTCGAATTCACCGCTTCGATAATGAGCCGCGATCTCTCGTCCCAAGTGCTGTCCATCCTCTCCTCATCGTTGGCGTTGCTGCTTCTTTTCAGCCAATATCCTGCTGTGCAACTCCTCGAACGTAGCGACCGGGCGTTCTCCGACTTTGTCCTCACGCACCTTCAGGATTACCGCGTCACCGGGGCAGACCGTGGCACAGACGCCGCAGCCGATACACCATTCGCGGTCGATCACCGGCACGCCGTCCGTCATCTCCACGGCATCCACCGGGCATATCGTTGCGCATTCTCCGCATCCCGTGCATGCTTCCGTGTCGGTTTCCCTCATGAAGTACGTGGCCATAATCGTATCCCGGGGGATCTTTCGCCTGCGGATGTTGCCCACGTTCCAGCACGCGCAGCCGCAGCAGTTGCAGTTGTGCTTGATCTCCCCCTCCGCATTGTCCACGAAATGCACCAGCCCCGCCTCTTCGGTCATGCGGATGAGGTCGAGGGCTTCCTCTTCGGTCAGTTCCCGGGCTAGACCGCGATCGATTACGAAATCAGCCAATTCGTCGAATTTCATGCACACTTCCGTGGGGTGGTCGCACCCTCTGCCCACTAGACGGTATGAGACGCGACACGGGCAATGGGCCACCGCAATACGGCGTGTATTCGCGATGACCTCCTCCATGAGCCGGACGGGGAAGACGGCTTGCAGATCCGATTTGATCGCCTTTCCGACGGGAATGTATCTGTACTGCTTGGTTTGGCTTCCGTACGTCTCGGCGGTGACCTTTCTGTTGAAATATTTCGCCACCAGCAGCGCCATCTTTCGAGCATGGGGAGTGTCTTCGCCTTTCCAGAAAAACGTCTGGGGGAATCCGAATCCCACGTGATGCAGAGCGTATCCTTTCTCGCCGGACGAGGTGGTGCCCACAAACAGGGCGCCTTTCCGTGCAAGACGTTCCAGAGCCGTCTCCAGTTCGGCGCGAGAGATTGCGACTCGACTCGACAACTCATCAACGCTCACCGTTGAGAATGGGATCACCCCGGTGGGGAAAGCGAGAACAATCTCCGCTTCCCCCGGATCGAGGTGTTTCCTGAGGATGTCGAGCAGCGTCTCCGTGACGGGGTATCCCATGCCGACGTTGCTCAAGTGATTGGCCAGTCTCTGGTAAACGTCCTGATTTTCCACTGACGATCCTCCGGAAAGGTTGCGGGATTTGTTCGGGTAAACCGTTGGAGATACAGGCAATTTGCCGTCTCTCACACAGCGAATAGGGCATCGATTCGAACACCGCGGTATTGACGTCGAGGATGGGCCAATGCCCGGCTCCATTGCGCTCTCCAGTGTAGAGCCGCGGACGTTCTCCGGTCAAGGACGTTCGTACAATCGTTTCATAGTACGGGAGCGTCGTGCCTGTCGTACGGAGGAGGATGCGGATGGCGTTTCAGGGCAGATCCGACTTCGGGAGCTCCGGGGAGATAATACCTTGGTCCCTCGGCTGAAGTCATGGGTGGAGACAACGCTCGTCAAGCCCTCAGGTGACTGGCGGAAAAAGAACTTGACGCTCCTCCTGCTTGTTTGATATTTGTACAGCGAAGATGAAAGATGAAATCGGAAAAATCGGAGACTCGGTTCTCGAATATCGAGTACTTGACGCCGTCCACGGAAACGACGGGACGTTGACCCAGCGAGATATTTCCCGTGTGATAGGCTGTAGTGCCGCGTCGGTGAATTTTGCCCTCAGACTGCTTGCGGTAAAAGGATTCATTAAGATTTCGGGCGCCAATCCTCGCCGACTTCGGTATCATCTCACCCCTCGAGGAGTGGTCGAAAAATCGGTCCTCGCGTATAACTTCTTGAAACGGCAGAGCTCTCTGTACGAAGAAGCACGCAAGGGATTGCTGGAAAAACTCGAAGCTCTCCGTGGGGAAGGGGTGCTAAGCGCGGCGGTCTACGGATGGACCCCGCTTACCGAGGCATGTCTCCTACATCTGATTTTCGAGAGGATAGAAGTGAAGGGCGTGTACGTGGCGGAACCGTGCGCCACTGAGTATTGCAACCGTATTCCGGTGAGGACCCTCGATCTGTTCGAGAACGACGTTGAAGTTTTGGTACTGATGGAGCCTCTCTTGCCAACGGGAGCGGACCGGATTGCGGTACGAACAATCGAGGGATTTCCCAGCGACTGAAAGCGGAAATTCCGTCCGGAATTCTTTAATAGCGTTTGATTATAGGTTCTTATACTGAATCTTCGAAGCGGAGCATTGTACATGGACCGTCTCATGCCTTGGTCTCTTACCCCCGTTGGGAGTTTTCCTCATTAAATCTAACCAAAATACTACAGATTGGGAACTCGAAGACTCGCACGAGGACTCGGGGCGCTGGACTTCTATAATCAGGCCCCGTAGGCCCTGGTTTCATCTGGATCTCCATGAGCTTTGGAATTATCGAGATCTTATTCTTCTCTTCGTACGCAGAGATTTTGTAGCCCAGTACAAGCAAACCATCCTGGGGCCTCTCTGGTTTTTCCTGCAGCCGCTCTTCACAACCATAGTCTTCACCATTGTGTTCGGACGCATAGCAAGAATTCCCACGGACGGCATTCCCGGCTTCCTTTTCTACCTTTCCGGCACCGTCTGCTGGGCCTACTTTTCCATTTGCCTCACCGAGACATCGGACACCTTTTTCAAGAACGCCCAGATATTCGGCAAGGTCTTTTTCCCCAGACTCGTTGTTCCGGTGTCGATCGTGATTTCCAACGTGCTGAAGTTCCTGGTTCAATTCTCCCTGTTTCTATTCGTTCTGGGATTCTTTCTCGTGAAAGGCAGCCAGGTGAGACCTAACCCCTGGATCATGGCGCTACCTCTGTTGGTCTTCCAAATGGGGTTGCTGGGCTTGGGTTGCGGGATCATCGTATCGGCGATGACTACTAAATACAGGGACCTCAGTCTCCTGGTAACGTTTGGGGTGCAGCTCTGGATGTATGCGACCCCCGTTGTCTACCCCTTGTCCCAGATTCCGGAACAGTACCGCTTCTATTTTTCCCTGAATCCGATGACCGCAGTTGTAGAGGGCTTTCGACGAGCTTTCCTGGGGACGAGCTCCATCGGAGCCGAGCAGGTTCTCATTTCATGGGCGGTTACCTTGGGGCTCTTGTCCCTCGGAATAATTCTGTTCAGCCGCGTGGAAAAAACCTTTATGGATACCGTGTGAGTTGCCTCGGACCTTCAGAAGAGGGTGGGGGCGACTAATCGGAATAAGCGAGTCTTTGAAAACTCTATGAGCGTTGTACTGAAGATCGAAAACTTGTGGAAAGAGTATCGCCTCGGCGTGTTCGGGCAGGGGATGCTGTTTCGAGACGTCCAGAGTTGGTGGGCCCGGGCAAGGGGTCGAGAAGATCCCAATACGCCTGTGGGAACGGCTGTCGGCAATAACGGTAGGGGAGATCGGGTATGGGCACTGCGAGATGTGTCGCTTGAAGTACGGGAGGGGGAAGTCCTGGGCATCATCGGGCGCAACGGTGCCGGGAAGTCCACACTGCTCAAGATAGTAACGAAAGTCACCGCTCCCACACGGGGGACGGTCAAGATCCGAGGTCGCGTGGCCAGTCTCCTGGAAGTTGGGACCGGTTTTCATCCGGAATTGACTGGAAGGGAAAACGTCTTCCTCAATGGTGCCATTCTCGGAATGACCGTGAAAGAGATAAAGCGGAAGTTCGACGAAATAGTGGATTTTTCGGGCGTCGAACAATATATAGACACTCCGGTCAAGCGCTACTCCAGCGGAATGCACGTGCGATTGGCTTTTGCAGTGGCTGCGCATCTTGAATCGGAAATCCTCCTCGTGGATGAAGTGCTTGCCGTGGGGGATGCTGAGTTTCAGAAGAAATGCCTGGGGAAGATGCGATCGGTGGCAGAGCACGGACGCACAGTTCTTTTTGTAAGTCATAACATGAATGCAGTGCGCAGACTCTGCACAGCCGGAGTTCTGCTCGAAGGGGGCACCGTTCGCGAGCGAAGCGAAGAAGTCGAATCGCTTGTCAAATCGTACTTGCAGGCAGGAGTTAATTCTGATGTCGGCTGCTCTTGGGTCAATCCCCATGGCAAACTCTTTCAGAATAGATGGTTCCATCCACTGGCGTTCTATGCAGGTGACCGAGATGGGTCACCTGTTCAAATGCCGGCCTCTAATGACCGAGACATTTGGATCCACGTAAAGGCATCCATTGCCGAAATCAGCAGTACAGAACTCACTGTCGGATATGCATTGTACTCTGAGGACGGCACACTCCTCTACTGGACATACCAAATTGACGAGCATCCGAAGCTGTGGCCGCGCCTTGAGATAGGAGACTGCCACATCATGTCTCGCATTCCTCGCCGTTTTCTGAACCAGGGCACCTACCGCGTGGAGTTGGTTGGCGGGCTGCACCGCGTACTTTGGCTTTTCCAGCCTGGCACGAGCGTACCGGCCTTTACCCTGTCCATCGAAGGCGGACTCAGCGATTCCCCCCTTTGGAATCACCCACGGCCCGGGATCATCAGCCCCGTAATGAGATGGTATAACGATAAATGAGCTTCTGGAAGCGCCTCTTTGCTAATCGCCGAAGCAAGAGAAGCTTCTCCCAGCGCGGAGAAGATCTGATAATCGATTTCGCTCTTACGAGTATGGGAATCACCAAACCGATTTACTTGGATATCGGAGCTCACGATCCCATCTATCTCAGTAACACGTACTACTTCTATCGCAAGGGTGGCTCAGGAGTATGCATCGAACCGTTACCGGGCCTCTACAAGATACTTGCAAAGGTGCGAAGTAGGGACACATGCCTTAACTCTGGCGTCGGGGCTCAGACCGCTGACCAAGCCAACTTCTACGTGATGCAGTCATCGGCACTGAGTACCTTCTCGAAAGCCCACGCCCAGCAGTATCAAGATGAGGAAGCGCAGAGAATAGGGTCTATTGAACGAGTGCCGTTAATTGGCATAGGTGAGGTGTTGACCAAGTACTTTCCAACAGGACTGAATTTGGTTTCGTTAGATACCGAGGGAATGGAAGTCGAGATTCTGGAGAACTTCGATTTCGACAACTTTCGTCCGGAGGTGTTTTGTGTAGAAACCTTGCCCTACAGGAGAACAACAATTTGCGAGAAACCGGAAGAAGTGTCAGTACTAATGCGTGATCGTGGTTACTTCTTATTTGCAGACACCTTTATCAACTCCATTTTCGTAGACCGCTCGTCTTGGATGGGAGATCGTACGTCAGTATGATTTTGAACGAATCTCTTGCACGTTTTCCTTGTGTGTCAAGACTCATCGTAGGCGCGAGAGAAGTCTATCGGGCACAATTCAGGAGGGTCGTCTATGTTAAGGAGTTCAGAGAGTTTGCTCGCATGTCTCTTTCCTGTAACAGGTTTACCCTGAGGTGGAAGGATCGTATGCCGTGTCTGAATGACAACTTACCGCATGCCGGGTTTGACAGACACTACGTGTATCACTGCGCCTGGGCGGCACGCGTACTCGCATCCACCCGACCAACCAGACACGTGGACATATCATCGTCGATCTACTTCATTTCGATGGCATCTGCCTTTATGGAGGTGGAATTCTATGACTACCGTCCTCCTTCCATTGAGCTTGACGGCCTTTCCGTCGGATCGATCGATTTGTTATCCCTTCCGTTTCCCGACCGGAGTCTGCTCTCGATCTCCTGCATGCACGTGGTTGAGCACATAGGATTGGGTCGGTACGGGGACCCGTTGGATCCAACAGGAGATCTCAAGGCTATGGCCGAACTCAGGAGAGTGCTGGCGAAGGACGGAAGACTACTCTTCGTCGTTCCGGTGGGAAAACCCAAGATTATGTTCAACGCCCATCGAATCTATTCCTACGATCAAATCAGGGAATGCTTCTCGGAGCTCGAACTTGTAGAGTTTAGTCTTATTCCGGACGGTCCGAATCCAGTTGGAATTATCAGAGGAGCCACGCAACAGATGGCTGACGAGCAGAACTACGGATGCGGATGCTTTCTTTTTCGGAGTCCGTCACAATGATTGATGTAGGCACTCATAATGAATCCAACCGCATCTCTTGGGTTGGCCGCATTGTCGCAAAGATACCACCGGGAGCCCGCATCCTCGACGCCGGAGCCGGCGAACGACGGTACGAGCAATTCTGCCAACACCTTGAGTACGTAGCACAGGATTTCGGGGAGTACGACGGAACGGGGGATGGCACGGGGCTTCAACATGGTAGCTGGAATACTACGAGAATGGATATCGTTAGCGACATAGCCGCGATTCCTGAACCGGATGCATCCTTTGATGCAATCATGTGCCTCGAGGTGCTGGAGCATCTCCCCGATCCGTTACCGGCATTACACGAACTATCCCGGTTGCTCAGGCCGGGTGGTAGACTCCTGCTTACGGCGCCGTTCTGCAGTTTGACCCATCAGGCTCCATATCATTACAGCACCGGATTCAATCGCTTCTACTACGACCTTCACCTTCCGGAGTGCGGCCTGAAGATCGTGGAGATTGAGGCAAATGGCAACTATTTCGAATACCTGGCTCAGGAGCTCCGTAGACTGCCGTCGATCGCAAACCGCTATGCGCGAGATCAAACCGGGCTTCTGGATCGCGCGGCACTCAATCGATTGCTGCAAATGCTACAGCGCTTCTCTCAAGACGACAAAGGCTCTTCAGAATTACTCTGTTTCGGATTTCATGTGTTGGCCCGAAAGGAGGGCCAATGATCATTACCAAACTCAAGGGTGGTCTCGGAAATCAGATGTTTCAGTACGCCGCAGGGCGAAGCCTCTCACTGAGACACAAGACTACTCTCATGCTTGATTTAAGCTACTTTGAAACCCAGGCAACAAGGGACTACCATTTGCGATACCTGAACGTCATTGAGAATATCGTCACTCCGGCCCAAGGGAGTAGTTGCACTGATGGGCCCTGGAACAGGTATGCAGGCCACGTTCGCAGATTTGCGACATGCCTACGGGGCTTCAGAGCATCTGATTCCGAAGGAGGCGTGGACCGTCCCGAGTCGATCCAACTCTACCCGGAACCGCACTA
Source organism: Desulfomonilaceae bacterium (assembly GCA_041741735.1). GTDB lineage: Bacteria > Desulfobacterota > Desulfomonilia > Desulfomonilales > Desulfomonilaceae > JBGSJS01. Next base: position 58,241 of record JBGSJS010000004.1, read on the forward strand.
CCACTGGGACGCCCACTTTCCGCACCTTTCTGACAACGTGTGTCTGGAGGGGTACTGGCAGTGTGAAAAGTACTTCCTCGATATCAGAGACGTACTGAGAAGAGAGTTCAGTGTCCACACACCACTGACCGGGCTTAACCGAGAGACTTCCGAGGAAATCCAAGCCTGCGACTCAATCAGCATACATGTCCGACGGGGAGACTATGCCCATGACCTGAAGACAAATCGCATGCATGGACTGTGTTCCATCCGGTATTACGTCGCTGCCGCTGGACTTATTTTAGAGCAAGTCACAGATCCCCACTTTTTTGTTTTCTCCGACGACCAGCCCTGGGTACAGGAGAATCTTCATTTGTCTACTCCGGTCACATACGTGAGTCACAACACTGCCAAAGAGGCCCACGAAGACCTCCGCTTGATCACAATGTGTAAGCACCACGTAATAGCGAATAGCTCGTTTAGTTGGTGGGGAGCTTGGCTGGGTGAAGAACGCGATACCATCGTGGTAGCACCTCAGCAGTGGTTGAGGTCAACGGCCCTGAACTGCGACGACGTCATTCCACAACGCTGGCACAAGCTCGCGGCGTTTGACTGAGCAGGAGCGCTCGTCTTGAGCAGGCAGGCCCAACAGCCGTGGTTCCCCGTTGTGATGAGCGTTGAGTTTCAGAAACGTGCCGCCATCTTGCAGGACCAGCCGGGTTTGCTCGGTCAATAAGCATTTACTCTTAAAAGTAGATCCTCAATGCCGTCAATAGAATGGAACAGGAAGATCTGGTCTGAACACCATAAGTGGCGGTGCAACGGGGATGAGTGGCATGACCAGGCCCGCTTTTGCAATCAGCCCTACGAACGCTGGAAAGAGGAGCTTGTACGAACTTTCATCAAACCGCACGTCACAGGCGACTCAAGTGTCCTAGAGATCGCTCCCGGTCATGGCCGTTGGACCGCCTATCTGGTGGACATCGCACGACAAGTGGTGCTAGTTGACTTGAATCCTGCGTGTATTGAATTCTGTCAGAAGAGATTCCAGGGGAAGACTAACATTGAGTATTACGTTAACGATGGTATGAGACTTCCAAATGTACGTGATCAGACCATTCACTTCATCTGGTCATTTGATTCATTCGTCCACATGGATCAAGATGTCATTGAATCGTATTTCAATGAATTTCATCGCGTACTCGCTGTCGGCGGCAAGGCAATCATTCATCACCCAGACAGGCGCCATGCAACGTTGCCCCTTTACCGATTGTCTCAGCTGTTTGGAAACAGATTCAAGAATCTGTACCGCGCTATCTCGATGAATAGGCTTAGCGGCGGGGACGGCAATCGGTCCAACGTCTCGGCAAGAATGGTGGCGAAAATAGCGCGCAGGAGTGGACTAGAAGTCCTTGAGCAGGAAGATTCATGGGGAGCCCAACACCAGTACAATATTCGTCTGTTCAGAGACCGCATTACCACTGTACGAAAGCCGTGACTGAGACAGCGGAAGCGTGTTTTGTGCTTTGGGTGAGGACCTGCAGGAGCAAATGCTACGGGTACACCACGATCGTTCCTGCTACTCGACAGGGCTCCTATCCAGTCGGCAGAGATGAAATGTTACACTTAACCGCACCGACCGTGCACTGGCAGGACCGGGTGTTACCTGTTCTCCTTCATTGGTTTGTCGTATCATGCTGACTCCCAAAGTGAGTGTAATCATGTCTGTCTATAACGGGGAAGCATTCCTCAATGAGGCCATAGACAGCATACTGGCTCAAACTTTTGGCGACTTTGAGTTCATTATCATCGACGACGGGTCAACAGATGTCAGCCCCGAGATACTCGCTTCTTATCATGACAAACGTATCAAAGTGTATCCACAATCCAACAAGGGGTTGATCAAATCGTTAAACAGAGCCATCGGTCTTGCACGAGGTGAGTACCTGGCGCGGATGGACGCAGACGACGTGAGTGAGCCATCCCGGCTTGAACGCCAATTAGCTGGATTCGCCGGAAACAGCGATCTGGTGGTCCTCGGATCACACTATCATGTAGTCGATGAACATGGCAGGCTGCTCGACACCATCCGGACGCCGATCGATGGCGTCTATCGCCTCTGGCTTCTTCAGTTTCAGAACACGTTTGCGCACGGCACCGTGATGATGCATCGCAGAAGGATCGTCGAGGCCGGAGCGTATAGTGAACAAGCCTTGCATGTGGAGGACTACGAGCTTTGGAGCCGTATCGCAAACCCTGTTAACACCGGTATCCTGTCCGAGGTTCTATATCGTTACCGAGTGCTTGACTCCCTTTCACAGGTTTCAAGAACCAACTACGCTTTCCAGACGCTATCCGCAGCCGCCATAAGCAACAGGAATCTTCAGACATGTGATGCATCTCTTACCGAGCCACTCTGCCGGGATATTCGACGCTTGTATTGGGATCGCGATCAGGGTCGGGTCACTGTGGATGCTGTCCGAGCTATTCCTGGTCTCGTCAAGATGTTCTGCATTCGATACGGTATTGACGCTTCCAAACAGAAACGGCTGGAGAAACGCGTCCGATTGGATGCACTTAGATTCGCAGCACGCACCGGGGCTGCATCTGCTGCCTACCGCGCTCCATTGGCAACGGCGGCTTGGGAAGGTGTACCCGTCATAAGCGTTTTCCTGATTTTCGGCTCCGGCTCACAAGGATGTGAAAGAGTATTGGAGAGGCTTAACCGCCAGCTCCTCCAATCAAACCGCTTCGAGGTCCTTCTCATACCTGTAGGCTCCCCAGGAGTGTCGGATCACCCGAAGCTTGATGGACGGAGTTTTCCAGCTCGGTACATCCGGTATTCATCGATGCCTTCATCCAACCTGGATCAAGCTGTCAATTTGGCATGGAGCGAGTCGGTGGGCCAGTACGTTGTCTACTTGGATGACCGTGACGAACCCTGCGCCGAATGGTTCTCAACTGCCCTCACAATTATCGAGACGGATCTGCCTCCCTTGGTTGGTGGCCCCCACCTGCCAAAGGGCTCCAGCGCGGATTCCGCTGATTCGCATTGGAGGCCAAGTCCTCTTCAGAGATCAAAGTTCTTCATGAGAAGAGACTTATTCGGTGAGGAAGAGGATTATCCTTCTCTCTTGGAAGCGTCCGGAGAGGACCTCTTGTACGGACGGGACACACCAAGCGTTGCCGCCGCGTGCAGACGTGTTGCGATAGCATCTGTGAGGTTCGATCGACGCCTTCGGGTTTCTTTCAGAGGTAAGGCATCAACAATGGGTTTGGCCAGAGTCATCCGCAATCATTTTTCCTGGGGTAGAGCCCATCATCGATCGGCTAAACGTGTGAGACAGCCGGTCGATGAGAGAATCGGTACAATAATAAGATCGACGTTAGTTCTCCTGTTCAGAGCGGTCATGGATCTTGCAGTGGGCTCGGTCATGCGTGATTGCGCGCATTGGTCTAATCCTGTGGACTACCTGACTCATGTGATGGCCATAAGGAGTTGGAAAGTAGGGGTGTTGACCGAGCGTTTCAGGCGCCATCTGATCTCGTTCAGAGTGATTCTCAGACGACCATCGACTCGGCATGGAGATCAACTCTCCCGCCACCGTTCATCGAGGAAGCTGTAGGAGGTGCCCGTCTGTCAGTTGGCGCTCCATTCGTGTCCAAAATCATCATGTGTCATACGCTTCCTTTTCTGCAGAACTCCAGGAATGACACTCCATCGTGGCTCTTTGCTGTGCCATGTGGGTATGCTCGGGAAGCAGTGCCCGAACATATTGCGTTTGGTGGTTGCCAACCGGAGGATGAGACCTCGTGTGAAAGGCAGAGCGAGGCCCCCTTTATGATTGCCTCCGTTCCATATCTCGGGTCGTTTGCCAGAGTTGCCCTATCCTCGGATTGGGTTCTTCCATTGGAGTACACTATGAAAACAAAATGGCTAGGAGACAACGGAATTCTTTGAAGACAACGGATCTTGCCTTGATTACTTCACGACATTTCTCAAGCCGCGTCGTAGCTGCGCAACTGCCGATTCTTGTCGGTCTCGGTCGTATTGAGCTATCTCCGTTGGCAGCGAAAAGATTCACTGGAGTCACACATGGAAAGTAGAAGGGGAAAGAAATCCGTGTTGGTGTTCGGCGGTTGTTGGCCCACCAACATAGGCAACGCATTCATCAATCTCGGAGCCATGGCCTCTCTTCGGTCAGCAGTGGGAACAGATGCTGAAATCCACTATATCGGTGGGATGTCCCAGTACATCTTTTGGCTTTTTGACAAGCCAGAGAACTGCTTCCAAATGGCCGACCTCATGAAATGTGACTACTTTGTCATAGCTGGTATGACTCAATGGGCGACGTTTCTTGAAGGTAACGCAGGCGTGATGAAGCACTTCTCGAAACGCGGCTCTCGGATCGTTGTTGCCGGTGGCGGTGGCTGCGCTTACGATAGACAAGAGATCGAGTCAGTCCGGCGATTCATGAAGGATGTGCCCATCTATGCGTTTGTCTCCAGGGACACATTCTCGTACGAGAACTACGGCGACTTGGCGGAGCACAGTCTTGACGGCATCGACAGCGGATTCTTCGTCAGCGAGAGTGCGGCTATTCCTGCCTTGGTTGATAATGGATTCGTGGTTGTGAACTTCGACCAACTGGAAGAGCCGCGCTTTGTCAACTTTCAGCCTTTCGGCCACCAAGAGCTGTTCGGGCCCGTACCACCACGAAGAGAAGTGGACTTCGAGATCAGACTTCGGAAGTTCCTAAGGACTGTCGCATCAAGAGTACGTCATCCGCGGCGTCGGAATTCCCCGCCGACCAATGATCGGGTAATTGACTTGCACGGACGCAAGTTGCTCAGGGCCCACCACAATTGCGTGCCTGGCCAATTCCCGGAACACCATTTGGCCAAGCCCGACACGCTTTTCTCTGACTTGCCTTGGGACTTTCTGACGTTGTACAAACACGCTCATGCAGTCTATTCCGACCGTGTCCATTGTTGTGTGGCTTCATTAGCTTATGGAAACAGGGCTATGCTTTTTGGGACGAGTAATCCCAGAATCCGCCTTTTTCAGCGCGTTGGTGCTGCCGGAATACTCGATGAGGCGGTCCAGTGCCCTGAAGGGCTGCTGTCAGAGGTGAGAGCAGAACAGGTGGCCTTCTTGAAGAGGGTCATAGTCTAACGCCACTGCCACCTTTTTCGCGTGGGGCCGCGCGTCGAGAACGAGAGTGGCTCGCGTCACCCGATCCCATATAGGCTATGCTGCCTGCAAATTCATCCAGCAACCCCATTTCCCATCCAGGTGACAGTCTTGGCCGGGAGTCCAAGTTGGCCAACAGCCCTCTGTTGAGCGTTGTTGTGTGTACCTACAGCCGCGATCAATTGCTAAAGCAAGCCCTGGAGAGTCTCTGTCTACAAGCGTTGCCGAAGGATCGATTCGAGATCATCGTTGTGGACAACAATTCCTTCGATGACACTAGATCAGTGGTCGAACGGTGTTCAGATCGCTATAACAATGTGCGGTACTGCTTTGAAGCAGCACAGGGTTTATCCCATGCCCGCAATCGCGGCTGGCAGGAAGCCCGCGGACGATACGTAGGGTACTTCGACGACGATTCGGTAGCCTCACCGCAATGGCTTGAGGTTGCCGCCCGTATTATCAAAGAACACAATCCATTGATATTCGGTGGTCCGTACTACGCATGGTACGATCGGCCGAAACCGAAATGGTTCAAAGATCAGTACGGAAGTCATGATCTGGGAACGGAGCCTAGGGTATTGCGCAAAGATGAGTTCGTGAGCGGCACCAACATTTTCATAAGGCGCGATCTGTTTTCAGAGCTTGGAGGTTTCCAACCCCAACTGGGAATGCGGGGCTCGGTGCTGGGATACGGCGAGGAGACAATGTTTTTTATAGAAGCCCGAAAGAGAATACCAGGACTTTCCATATACTACGATCCCGACTTGTACGTCTTTCATCTTGTGGCAGCGCATAAAATGTCCCTGAGGAAGACTGCCTACAGGAGTGTGATTTCCGGGCGTTACTCCCACCGAGTATTCAGCGGGTATGGGAAATCGTCGAATGGCCGTGCACTTCGCTCGTTCGCGAAGTTTGTCGTTCGTGGCATGAATTTCCTCGCTGACTGGGCGGTGGGTTGCATCTGGCGAAACCGGACGGCCTACCCGTTTTGGCAGAATTACGTGTACGAGCATTCATTTGAATTTCTGGAGAAAGTAGGGGCCGGGTACGAAGAGTTCATAACCTCCATCCGAAGGGACTGAAATGTTGTCTTCTCCTGTTACGCCGGGAGGAACCGGCTGATGTGGTTGCGGCGAGCAGCCCCCGTCAAGAAACGATCATTCGATGTACGCTGTTGAGACTCCCGTTGCTTTGCTCATATTCAACCGACCTGACACTACCGCTCTAGTGTGCGAGGAGTTGGCCAAAGTAAGGCCTCGCAAGTTGCTGGTGGTAGCAGATGGGCCGCGTTTGGATCGGCCCGGTGAGGCCGAGAAGTGTGAGGCGGCCCGAGCTGTTGTGGAGCGGATCGATTGGGATTGCGTGGTGCTTAAGAACTACTCAGATGTAAATCTGGGTTGTAAGAAACGCGTATCGAGCGGACTGGACTGGGTATTCGGCTTGGTCGATAGGGCCATCGTGCTTGAGGATGATGTATTGCCGCACCCGTCATTTTTCAGATTCTGTGACGAACTATTGGAACGATACGCGGAGGATTCACGCATAGGGGCCATCGGCGGCTGTAATTTTCAAGGAACCGCGGGCAGGAAGACGGAGAGCTACTACTTTTCGCGCTATATTCACGTTTGGGGATGGGCGTCATGGGCGCGCGCCTGGAACGTATACGACTCGACAATGAGCCTTTGGGAGACGGTTAAGGACAGAGGCTATCTGCACGGACTGATTTCGAACCCACACAGCCTGAATTACTGGTACAATATTTTCCAAGAGGCCGTCGAAGGAAGAATCGATTCGTGGGCCTATCCGTGGACCTTCGCGTGCTGGGCTCACGGCATGATGAGCGTAATTCCGAGTGTGAACCTGGTTTCCAATATCGGATTCGGGGAATCGGCTACCCATACGAGAAATGCCGGCAGCTTTTCCGACATGCCGACCGAAGCCATGCAATTTCCCTTGACGCATCCCTGCTCCATGATGCGGGATGAAGTGGCGGATGCGGCGAGCGACCTTGTTTGGGGAATCAGTCCGGTCAATTACTACGACGAATCTCTGTTGTCCACGAAACTTTTGAGGAACTTCGTCAATATTCTGCGACGCGCTGCAAGAAACGAAAAGCTTCTCAGAGAGCGAGGTCTGACGGGAGCAGCGGAAGCCTTGCTCAAGAGAATCCGTGCGCTCCTGTAAAAAGGCATCTCGGCCGGTGGGGTACGGAGCCGTCGTTTCAAATGGAATAGGCAGTGTCGAAAAAATGTCGTTCCGAGGTCTTTGACGGACTGGGGACCGTCCTCGTGGGACTCTCGCCGAATCCCTCTTCTCAACCTATCCTTCGGTTACACGAACAATCCCCTTCTGACTTGCAGCGGTTATGCAATTGGACGATAAACTGACTTGCTGGTGCGGGCAAGAGAGCCTGGTAGCCTTCTCGGATGAATATGGGAGGTGTCCGAGTTGCGGGAGCTTGGCGTTCGGAAAGCCCACGGCGTCACGGGATTCAACCGTGCACGATGATGCATCGGACTTCTACGGACGCAGATACTGGTTCGAGCACCAGCGCAAAGACCTGGGGCTTCCCGATATTACCGAGCGATCGGCGTCCGACCTGCCGGAACGCTGTCTCTATTGGATGCAAAGTCTGCTCGACTTCAAGCTGCCTCCTGCTTCCGTCCTGGAAGTGGGGTGCGGGCACGGCGGGACGGTCTCGCTCATGAGAAGAGCCGGATTTGACGCGATCGGCCTGGAGCTCAGTCCATGGGTGGTGGAATTCGCGAAGCAGGCCTTTGATATACCGGTGCTTCAGGGACCGGTGGAAACCGGCGTGGTTGATGATAAACGGTTCGATGCGATTCTCATGTTTGACGTGCTGGAACATCTGCCGTCCCCGCTTGACACTGTTCGCCGCTGCGAGAGGCTCCTCAAGCCGGATGGAATCTTCGTGATTCAGACGCCGAAGGCTCCTCCCGTAGAGTCGTTTGATGACTTGATTCGAGAGAACAGTGAATTTGTCTCTCATCTGCATCCGGAACATCTCTTTCTTTTTACCGACGCGGCCGTCAAAAGGCTGTTTGCATCCATCGGCTTTGAAAGAATTGTTCGTTTGACGCCGTTGTTTCCCCATGACATGTTTTTCATAGCCTCCAAGAAAAGCCTCGATCGCAACCAACCTGCCGCAATCGAAGAGAAACTGCTTGCAACATCCGACGGTCGATTGGTTCTCGGCTTGCTGAGTCTGTACAGGGAGAACCGACAATTGCGACAAGACCTGAAGTCGGCCACCGCTTCAAACCCGATTATCCGTCTCTTGTTACCTGTTTACCGCAAGCTCAAACGATACCTGGCAAAGTCCTGAATGCCCCGGGACGTTCAGGATCGCCGGTCATAGGCACGATATGCCGATCTCCGGGGATGGTCCGCAGGAGAAGCGCCGAGACGAGCAGCTCCCGCATTCTCTATTGGTAGGAAATACATTATCGACACCGACGTGAGTGTCCGACCCGAAGCCAAGTCTTGCCGTCCGCGTTATCGATTTGATCCCGCAATGGTATGAGGCCGGCCCGGAGATCTTCATGTGACATCTTCGTTGAACATAGGATTCAATCTTTACTATTGTAATGACGGACGCGCCGGAGGGGTCTACTATTTTGCCCTGAGTCTCTTGAGAGAAATCATCAAGACAGGGTCCCGGAACCTTCTGGTCTTCACGGGCCCGTCACAGGGGCCGGAATTGAGGAGCCTGTTGGAGCCCGGAGGCTTGAAGGGAGTTCAAATCGATCTTCCCGAGGAGATCTTCCAGTGGAGGGACAGATTCGACGTCCTTTTCACTCCCGGTCCGTGGGAAGGGGTTATTGTCTCGGACCGTCCCTCGGTGGTTTTCATTCCGGACTTACTGGAGCACGTCCATCCGGAGCTCTTCACGCCGTTTGATTTGCAGATGCGCTTTGCGCGTCACGGCCACTCGGCGCGATCGTGCACGATTCTTGTCACTCCATCGGAATTCTCTAAAGGCGCAATAGTTGAGAGATTCGGCATTCCTGAAGAAAAGGTTCGCGTGGTGCCTCATGGCGTGCATCCACTGTTTTCGGACGCATCCCGCGCCGGTACCCGTCCCGCCAATTTGCCTGCACACCTAAGCAATTATCTATTCTTTCCCTCCAACGCCTGGAAGCACAAAAATCATATTCGACTGCTGGAAGCCCTGGTAAAGCTCAGGGACGGGGGGCTCAGCGTTCCTTGCGTGTTCACAGGGGAGCTCCTGGCCGGGGATTCCAATTCCGTGGACATCCCGGGTGCCGTGCTGCAGAGAGGTTTGTCCGACCAGGTTTTCCATCTGGGAAAGAGAAGTCTTTCAGAGCTGAAATATCTTTACTCCAACGCCCTTGCTCTTGTGCATCCGAGCCTCTGCGAGGGTTTCGGCATCCCCGTTGTAGAGGCAATGGCTTGCGGCTGTCCGGCTGTGGCGGCAGGAACGACCAGTATCCCCGAAGTAGCGGGAGATGCCGCAATCTATTTCGATCCGCTGTCAGTGGAAGATATGGCGGAAAAGATTGCGCTGGCGGTGAAGAAGCCCGAAACATTTTCCCGGCGCAAAGAGCTCTGTCGGCAGCGCTCGACCCTGTTCAGCGACGAGCTCCAAGCCAAGGCTTATCTGGAGATTTGGGATGAGGCATGCCGGCGTGGCAAAGTGCGCCCCCATAAGACCTACGGAGCCGTGAAAGGAGCCGATCGTTCATCATCGCCTATTGTTTCGGTCGTCTTCGTCATTGATGACGGCCACGGAGTATCTCTTCCCGGATCTCTCAAACCGCAGATTCAAAGCCTCCCACCGTCAACAGAGGTCTTTCTTTGCTGTCGAGAAACGTTGGAGATCGCATCTGAAACTCCATTGAAAGGAGTGACGACAATCCCGTATCGCTTGAATCCCCGCGAAGCGTTCCGACGGATCCGTGCATCGGCTTCGGGAGAATGGTTGTTCTTTTCCGACGGCAAATCGGTGATTCTCGAATCCTTCATACGGTACCTGGAGGAAGGATGCCAGGGGGAAACTCTTTCGGCAGGCCTGCTTTATGGCGATTGCTATTTCCGGTTCACCAAAGAGTCCTCTGTGGAATCAACGGTGACCATTGTGGGATTGTCTCCTGAAGACCTGCCGAAGTACTACGCCGGGACCTTTGCCTTCGTGGTAAGGAAGGAAGCCTTTGACCGCACGATCGAGAAGTCGGGAATGGATATCGCTTCTCTTGGCGATCTCTGTCGGCAGCTCTGGAACGGTTGCGCAAGAGAAAGAATCTACAGACCCGTGGGGCTCAGAATGCAATGGGATCGCTTTTACGGGAAGGTCTTCGCCGACAATCTGCGAATGAGATTCGAGGAGATATCCTTGCTTGGTCCAGTGGCAAAGTCCGAATTCGGGAGAGACGCTCTAACCCGGGTTCTCGATCTCTATGGAAGAATGCCTCTCAAGATTCGGAAGAAGCCGGCCAAGCTCATGAGGATGGTTCTCCAAGCCGGACGCCGGGTGCGGCGGTAGATTAGGGAAGCTGCGACACCGCTTCTCTCGCATGACCTGTGCCATGCAACCCGACGTATGTGGGTACCGAGCATATGCCCGCGGGGAGCCGCCTCGACCTTGAGCTCCGGAGGTCCGATTCGAGTTTTTGTTTGAGATCGCTCCATATGCCGGTTCGAGGGCGGCAGGAGTGTTCAATAACGATATCGGCTGGTTATCCCAAGCCGAAGATACCTTGGTTTGCTCGGATGAGATCGGCGAACCAGAGCTCTTGGCATGAGGATTCGGTCGATGCAGATCATCACAAAGCAGCGGCCGGTCGACATTTTGGTTACCGCGTGCTCATCTACTTTCTCGTCATGGACATCCTCGAAACTCGACCTCTGCCGTACAGGGGATGGCAAGGCTTCTGACCGCCGATACCCAGTGATTTCATCCGTTCGGCTCCTGAACGACGAGTCTTTGTTTGCGCTCGTCAATGAATCCCCACCCGCCTGACTCATCGAGGAGCCCTCTTGAGAAATGGTACAAAGAGTCTTACTATTCCCGTATCGCGCGGGGTCAATCCCGGTGCGAGCGGTACCACGCGGTCGCCTCGCTCTTCGGCCGTGCTGTGCGCCGAGTGCAACATTTTGACGGCACCCGTGCGGCCGCGTGTTATAGTGCCGCCCATTGAAATTGGCATAGTGGAGCGCCGGCTGCCGGCCGAAGGCTCTCGTATGAGTTAAAGGCCCCGCTCAGTTTTCCCGCAGTTTCCAAAGCGCTCCATTATACTAACGAGAGTGTAAACATGATTATCGACAGCCATGTCCATCTCCTGCCGAGGAAAGTCCGGAAAAACAGAAGCCTGTTCTGCGAGAGCGACGAGGCTTTCGGAGCGGTGTACTGTTCGGAAAAAGCGAAGCTCGTTTCCGAAGAAGAGATTATCGCCTATCTTGACCGGTCCGAAATTGACAGGGCGGTCGTTTTCGGGTTCCCGTGGGAGAATGAAGATCTTGTCCGTGAAAACAACGACGAGGTGTGGTCTTTCCATCAACGATTTCCGGATCGTATCATCCCTTTCGCCGTATTGTCCGCCGGGAAAAGAGACGCCGCCCTCCGCGAGGCGGCTCGTACGCTCAATGGCGGATTCTCAGGGTTGGGTGAGCTGGCAATGTATCACGGCGGCTGGACTCCGGATGACTTCGAGGCGCTCAGCCCGAGTCTCCAACTGGCCCAAATGAAGAACGCTCCGGTACTCATTCACATTAACGAGCCCGTCGGCCACCATTATCCTGGAAAGATTTCGGTTGATTTCGGGGGGTTGCTGAGAATCATCCACATGCATCCGGAGGTGAATTTCATACTCGCCCACTTCGGGGGAGGGGTCTTTATCTACGCTCTCATGCCCGAGGTTCGCGAGATCCTTTCCCGCACGTATCTTGACACCGCTGCGTGTCCGTTTCTCTACGATCCGAGGATTTTCGAGGTGGCGTGCCGGGTGCTGGGTCCGGACAAGATCCTTTTCGGTAGTGACTACCCGCTGTTGCCGCTATCCCGCTACCTGAAGGAAATGGAAAAGGCAGGACTGGATGAGGCTTTGAGGGAAGGAATACTCGGCGCAAATGCCCGGAACCTTTTCGAGGGAATAAACAGATCGCCGCTCCAGGGCTGACGCACAAGCCTCCCCTCAGCCGTTGGAAACATCACGAGGCGCCGTGTTCTCTCAGCGCCGTTGCGATGTCTTCGTAACCCATGACCGTAGCGTAGGAAAGGGCGGTCATGCCCCTGTTGTTGACGGTGCCTACGACGGCCCCGCGTTGGAGGAGCAGTTCCACCACGCGGATACGCCAACTGCTCACTGCCTCTATCAAAGCGGTGTTCCCGTATTTGTTCGTCATTTCAAGTGAGGCTCCTGCGTTGATCAAAAGCTCGGCCATGTGGGTGTGTCCCAAGATAGCCGCCTTCATCAGGGCGGTGTTCCCGTCATTGTCCTGTAAATCAGGATAGGCTCCGTGGTCGAGAAGAGTTCCGACCAAATCACCGTCGGCACTCATTGTGGCACGCATGAGGGGGGAACAGCCGTCACGATCGCGAGAATCTATTTCAGCCCCTTTGGAAACGAGAAGCTTGATAATGGGAACGCGGCGTTGCCCCATCCCAACTGCCTCCATGAGGGCGGTGTTCCCGTACTTGTTGGTGGCATTGACGTCGGCACCTCTTTCCACGAGCATGCGAACGATCTCCAGATCGCCACGGTTGGCTGCCCTCGTTAATGCGGTGTTACCGAATTTGCTGGAGAGGTTGACGGAGGCACCGCGATCCAACAGCATCTTCGCCACTTCCCCTCGCCCCCGATAAGCCGCCTCCATGAGAGGTGTGTCCCCGTCCTCATCCCTCGAGTCCGCAAGAGCTCCTCGATCGAGGAGATATCCGACGATCTCCAGTCGCCCTGCAGCGGCGGCTGCATGAAGAGGTCTGTCTCCACCTTGAAACGGTTCGTTCACAGCGGACCCTCCGAGCACCGCGGCTTCAACCTTCGCAAGATTCCCGGACTTGATCGCTGCCAGCAGATTTTCCGGCATCACAAACCCCCTTGTATCTCGGTGGGCGGAGCGGTCTCGACCTGATGGAGTCCGGTAAGCCGGCCGCGGCTTAATGTTTGCTCCGGACCAAGAATCGAGATTGAGCGTCGCTTCCTACTGAACGGATAGCATTCTGTCACAATGCCCGAGCCGGCGTCAACTTTTTGTCACAAATTCGGCACTGCAACGTACCCGTGGGAACCGCCGTCGTTCGCTTCGCCGTCCACACACTTGTCGGCCCAAGGGCTACGGAGGACCGGATTGATGAAACCTATATTCGAGTAAGCAACCTTAACCCGACATCGGGGCTGAACGATGATGAAGGGCGCCTCCGGTTTGAGTTTCGCTCATATTGGTCCTTGCCGGGGAATCCGTTCCTGTGATATCAATTCGTGAGCTTGGGCTTGGTTCCCGCGGGGGCCAACCTGCAGACCCAATTCGAAACGAAGGAGGCCTATACCATGGGAGTGCTCCCCGTGCCCGACGAGATTCGTGACATGGCCAAGGGAATGAACGATCTGGTGGCTGTAATCAGAGCTCAGAACGCGCTGCTGGAAAAGATCCTGAATCAGGTTACCGAACTGAAAAACAGCTCAGGAGAGATTCGAGCCGTGCGCGAGAGGATCGATGCCATACAGGGAACCCTGACCACTTCAAAGGACACCCTGAGAATGATGTCCACCTTCATGGAAAGAAAGTTTTAATTCCAAATCCTCGACAGGCTTGGGGGGGGACATGCCTCACCCAAGCGGAGACGCAGCCTCTGATTTGCGGCATGGAGGATCCGACACGGGATTCGACGGGAGGGTGCTCCTCTCAGGCGCAGTGAAATCGCTAAAGCCCGTGGACCGTCTCTCTCTCTTGCGTATAGATCACTCGAGCCGTCCGCTCGTACGACGAAGACGGTAACTCCCCTCCGCCACCCCGATTTTGCCCGAGAGATCCGTACATATCGCTTGGAGCGACCTCGGACGCCCTAAACTTATTCGAACCTCATGGCCGTGACCGGATCGAGTCGGCTTGCCTTGAGCGACGGAGACAGTCCCGCGACGACTCCGATGGTGAGGGTGAACGCCAAATCCATCAGAATGCTCGACGACATGACGTACCCGGATACTTCCACTCCGAGCGGACCCTTGAGGAGCTGAACGGACAGGAGGCCGAGCGCGACGCCCAGGATTCCGGCTAGGAAGCTGATAAAGACCGATTCGGTGAGGAATTGAAACATGATGACGCTCTCTTGGGCACCGAGGGCCTTTCTCAAACCTATTTCTTGGGTCCGATCCTGGACTGCGGCGACCATGACGCTTGTCAATCCCACCTTACCGAGGAGGAAAGTCACCGCTATTGCCGCGTAGATAAACAGCTTCACGATATAGACCGTCGTAGTCACCGTCTTGATGCGCTGAGGATAGTAGTCTACTCGGATGCCTTCACGATACCCGCCCTGAAACTGTCTCAAAGTCTGGAACACCTGATCGCGGACATCCTTCACCTTGTCCCAGTTGTCGGCCCGTACGTAGAGCTCCTTGATCCAGTGCAGGCCCGGGAAGAAATCCTGAGCCGTGGTTATGGGTACGAAGACGCTTCTGCGAATATCGCTGTGCTGGATGCCTCCCAGTACTCCGATCACCTTGAAACTCATCTCGCCGACACGAATTTCCTTGCCCACGGGGTTGGGATCGTCGAAAAGACGCGCAGCCGCGTCCTCACCGAGAACACACACTTTCTTTCTTCCCACCACATCTGAAGGACCTATGAGGCGACCGCTCCTCACTCGGGGGGTCTGGGTGATCCAGTACGAGTGGTCGATTCCTATGAGTCCGGCTCCGGATTCGTTGGGTCCCACGTAGGCGTCTATATTGGCAAGCGAGACTATGGGAGCAACGGCCTTGACGTGAGGAATGTCTCTCAATCGCACCACATCCTTCAAGTGATACTTCCCCGGGTGATACAGCTCCTCCTGCTTGTCCCAGTGCACCTTCATCACGGTGGCCTCGCCGAGGAGCTCCAGGTGCTGACCGAGGTTGCTCTCGACGGAGCTCCCCATGGTGCGGACTATGATGAATCCAGCGGTACCGAAGGCAATGGCTGCGATGACGGCCTTGTAGCGCCTCCGGTTACGGAGCACAAGGTTCCAGCACATGCTTATATGATCGCTGAGCTTCACGATCTCTACTCCCGTCATACAGGTGGTGCTCTGTCGCATCGACGCAGAGCCTACTTTTTGTAGTACTAGCACCTTGCGCCCTGCCGTGCAAGTGGCGCAGCGCGGAATCAACTACGGAAAGCGCTCGATCCGGGATGTGTTGCCTGCGCACCAAACCGGATTTTGAGTCGCAACACCCTCCGGTCTCGGTCGGTCGGTCAACCTCCGGATGAACACGGGTCAGACGAGAAGGTTGCCGGTGATCCGTTCAGGAAGCCTGCAACCAGTCTGTGGACGGGGAATAGGCCGGAACCGAGAGAAGGACTTAAGGTGAGATGCTCCGTGCATAAACCGAGGCACTCATTTCAGGGGTTTTCGCTGCCGTTGTGCACAGTTTGCTTGCCTGAGGTCGTATTCCTACTCGCCGCAAGTCCACGCGATCCGAATCCCGGCACTTATACAACCGTCTCATGTCCAAAACGGTTCGAACAGGGGTTGTCGGGAAAGTTCTGCTTGCGTTGATGACGAACGGTGGATTATAGTGGTACCCACGGGAGAAGAGGGCGGTGGCGATCCGGCCGCAAAGGTGTGCCATGTCACCGGGACGGGGGAGCCCACGGGGGAGTTTATAACACCACATACAGCTTGGTACATGGGGGATAGGCGATTGTCCGCTGATCGATTCAACAGGGGAGGAACGATACGGCTGAATTCATCCAGCGGAAAACAGGCAAGCCTGTTTCGGGGGACAGGGGTGCGTTGACCACCCGAACATCCTTACCAATTTTCAACCTACGTCCGTCGGGCATCAACAATGCAGGGGGCACAGTGTAAGTCAATCCACGTTTGCTGCTGCGTTGGTCCGAATGAGGTGCTTGATGACCTGGAATAGAAGACCAAATCAAAGCTAATCAGGAGGCTCGCCGCATCCGAAAAATCACTCCATCGGTACGTCGTAACACGGGAAACCAACACCGGGTCCCGACGCCAACCGGCTCAACGCCGAAATTGTCGGGACTCCAACTCTCTTAGGGGAGGAGATCACAATGGCAAAAAGAGAAACTCGAAAAGAATCAACCGAAACGACAACGTACATTCTGAACTGTTTGCCATCGCGTGACACGGAAAATGACTGGCGGATGGCCAGTGCGGAGGAAGCCGGATTGGTCGCGGCGGCACCTATCCCTAAAGAAAAAGACCTTCGTGAGACCTGGTGGCGAATCGGCGACCAAGGTGAGACCGGAAGTTGCGTCGGATGGGCGACTGCAGATTCAGTCCTTCGATGGCATTTCGTCAAAGCGAACCAACTTCCCCCAAAGGATTTGCTTTCCCCTCGTTACGTATGGATGGCCTCAAAAGAGAGGGACGAATTCGTTTCGCGTCCGACGACGTTCATTGAATCGGACGGCACCAGTTTGAAGGCAGCGCTCGATATTGCAAGGGACTATGGGGTCGTACTCGACGTCATTCTCCCCTTCGGCTCAGGCAAGCTGTATGCAGGAAGCGCAAACACGTTTTATGCTACGGCAGCTCAACGTAGAATCGCCAGCTATTTTAATTTGGACGCAGACTTGACCGAGTGGCGCAAATGGATTGCGCTCAGCGGTCCCATTCTCACGCGTCTGGACGTAGACGCGACGTGGGACAACGCAAGTTCGACTCAGGGAAAACTGGACAAGTACCAGCGAGAGACTAGACGCGGCGGGCACGCTGTTGCGCTCGTCGGGTATACATCCGACCGATTCATCGTGCGCAACAGTTGGGGTACCCACTGGGGGGACAAAGGCTTCGCATACGCGTCAAATTCTTATGCATCAGAAGCCTTTACCGAAGCTTACGGTGTCTCCCTCTGAGTTGGGCCGGAAAGAGTGTTCCGTGAGGGGAGCTCGGTGCATCGGCCTATACAGGGAGGAATTCAATGAAGCGATGTAACCGAAGGTCTGCGCGATGTGCCCTCGAAACAATAGCCGACCCCCAAGGGGAGGCGGCATGAAGCGACTTGTCGCGATAGTTACGATTTGTTTTGCAGCGGGATGTGCGGCCGCTCTTGCAGCTTCGGAGACACCGGATGATGGGTTGCGGATCTTGCAGGAGGCTCATGAGTTTCACGTCGGTTTGGGGCGCCCCAAAGATCTCTCACGTGCCGTTCAGGGATTCCAGCATGCACTTCGCATCTTCGAGAATGCCGGTTTGCGACAGGGCGTGGGGATTGCGGCCGGGGGACTGGGATGGGTGTTAATAGATCGCAACGAGTACGATCAGGCGATGCAGTCATTCTCGACTGCTCTCCCCATTCTCCGGGAAATGGGACCTGAAGAGGCGGAAGGCAAAGTGCTCCTGGGCATGGGAGTCATAGCCTTGGCGCAAGGTCGGCCCGAAGAGGCCAGGGAGTCTTTCGACCTGGCGCTTAACATTCTTCACCGAGTGGGAGACGAAGAGTCCGAAGCAGAGGCGCTTTTCGGCGCGGGCGCTGCCCTCGAATCGTGTGGAAAGCACCAGGAGGCCAGGGACTTCTTCAAACAATCCATCGAGATTTCACGCGGGCGCATGGACGATTACAGTGAACTAGCCGCGCTCCGCGGCATGATCAAGGCGTGTCAATCGTTAGGGGAGCATGGAGAGGCCTTGGAATGTGCCGAGCGATTCCTGGCACTTTCGCGTTCACAGGGAGACACCAAGGATCAGGTGGCGGGCCTACTCTATGTGGCGGGAGCGTGCAAAGCCCTCGGCAGGCTGGACAAATCTCTGGAAAGTTACAAAGAAAGCCTAACTCTGTGCCGATCAATCGGAGATCCGGCCACGGAAAACTCGATACTTGATTCACTCGCGGACCTTTATGAGGTGAGGGGTCAACATGTGCGAGCAATCTACACGCGATTATGTCGTCTGTGGATCCAGAGGAAGCTTGGGAAGCGTTCCGGAAAAGACAAGGGGAAACATCGAGAGAAGTAATAATTACCCGGGTTGTTTAGCAACCGGTTTCGAAAGTCGGCCTGGGGCATTGCCCTCATCCTTTGTCCTGTACTGGCGACCGTACTCGGGAACCGCTGTCCTCAGTATTTCCTTTGGGAAATATGCTTCCGGAAGGCAATCGATTTCAGGATGACCTCGTACGGCCACAAATCGTCACCCCGAGCGAAAGCCGGGTCCAGAGCGTTCGGAAGGGCCTGGGTTCCTGCTTCCGCAGTAACGACGGAGAGAGCGTTCGATTGTGAACAGATACCTTGGTACCTCCGCCAAGCATCAAATGTGCGACGGAACTTATGAAATCGAATACTTAGGTTGAGATGCTCCGGGCGTAAGCCCAGGCGATCATCTCAGGAGCTCTTGCTGCTGCGGTGCACAGTTTGGTTGCCTGGGGGCGTATTCCCACCCGTCCCAAGTCCAGGCGATCCGAATCCCAGCATGTCTGCACCGTCTCGTCACCGTCCACCAGGCCGTCGGTGTGAAACTCGCAAGCGAAAGCCAGGAGGTCCAGATCTCCCGGATCGAGCTCAAGAAACGTCCCCTGCAACGATTTGACGAATTCGGCCGCCCGCCTTCCGTGTCCCGGATCGTCCTCGTCATTGTGGCGCCTGGAATCGTGGAGAAAGGCGAACAGTTCGACCACGCGGGGATTCGCACCGGTCGTCTCGGCAAGACGGAGACCGATGTCACGCACTCGGAGGAAGTGCGCGATGCCGTGGATTCCGTTCCAAGGCAGTCGATATTGTCCCTTGATTTCTTGGATCAAGTCTCGAGAAATCATCGTCAAGTGGCACCTCGTCCGTAGAAGGAGCTCATTTACCTTCTGAAGCACTCGGGGAAGTCAGTGCTCGCTCTCTTCCCACGGAGAATGCTTTGCCGAGAAACTTGCCGACACCGTAATATCCCCGGCCCTGATCCGGAGCCCACAGGACGGGCATCAGCTTCTCTATTTCGGGTCCTTTCTCTCCCAGAACCGATTCGTCTGCCTTAATGTCGAGAATTTCTCCGATGAATTGGGTGTGAAGGCCAATCTTGTGCGTATGGATAACCTTGCACTCCAATACCAGGGGGAATTCTCCCACATACGGTGCATTGACCAGGTCGCTCTTCACCGGCGTAAGGCCGGTGGCCGCGAACTTGTCTGTGGCTGTGCCCGAGGCAATACCGAAGAAATCGGCCTCCTCCACGAACTTCTCTGATGGAATGCTGATGGTGAATGCCTTTTGCTCCATGAGATTGCCGTACGAGTGCGTAGCCTCTCTGACCGAGATGGAGACGCACGGCGGCGCCGAGCAGCAAATCCCGCCCCAGGCGACGGTCATGACGTTGGGCTTGCCCGACTTGTCGTACGTCCCGACGATCAGCACGGGTGTCGGATACAGGATTGTCTTCGCTCCGATGGATGTTTTCATGAGATCGCTCCCGGAATATGAAAGTTAACAGTGAAGCCGATTGCGCGTCCATCATCGGTACGGCCGATCGTTCACTCATGTACCTGAGCACAAAGCAGAGAAAATTTCAAACCCAATCGCCCGGTGAGCCTTGGCTTGTGCGACGTGCGAACATGCTCCCGCCGTGGCGAATATTGGGATAAAACTGCAAAAGAATGGCGCCATAGTCCACTCCCCTTGGTCTTGGATTCGTGGATTGACCGGATGCGGTCCGATCCGACCTGACGCAGAGTTGCACTTGCAAAGACGCGGGGAAGGAGAGTATGTTGGAAGTCAATGTGAGAGCCACATCCTTCCCACAGGGTCGGAAGAAGGAGTGCCGGCAAGGGCTGGTGAGAGATTCACAGGCGTGCATCCGTGGTGCCGGCAGCGACCCCAGGATAAGCGTCCAGCAAATTCAAGGAGCACCCCATGCCTGAGCAGAAGAAGAGACCAACTCCCGAATGCGCGAGCTGTCAAAGCGAGCTGCCCAACACGTTGTGCATGACCGAGGGGGGAGCCGGCCACAAAGGTTGTCCGACCTCAACCCGGAAGAGTCTCCTGGAGGAGGCCAACCGGGAGTATGAAGATGCGGAAACTCGCACATTCGCCGGCCAAGCCTCAATCCAGGAGGCTGCATGCTATGCAAACCGCCACGAGCGTCCCTATTTCCTGCAGCCCACCAAATCACGTATCGTGGAGATTTGCGAATTTGCCCGGCGCATGGACTACCAGAGGTTGGGTCTCGCCTTCTGCGTTGGATTGAAGAGAGAGGCCGCCGTGGTGGAAGACATACTGAAGAAGCGAGGTTTCGATGTGGTGTCGGTGTGTTGCAAAGCGGGCCGAACATCGAAGGACCTCATCGGTATAGAGGACGCCGACAAGATCTTCCAGGGCACGGATGAAGCAATGTGCAATCCCGTCTTCCAAGCAATGGTGCTCAACGAAGAGGAGACGGATTTCAATATTCTGCTGGGGCTTTGCGTCGGCCACGATTCCCTCTTTTTCAAGCATGCCGAGGCTTACACGACGGTCCTTGCGGTGAAAGATCGCGTCACCGGTCATAACCCCCTGGCACCGATCTATCTCAACCATTCGTATTACAAGAAACTGTCGAATCCGACCGTCTCATCGGACTAGGGCTGCAATGAGGGGCTGAAAGGTCCCGAAGAACCGATCGCACGGTTATGGAGTGCGGCACCGTGACGCGGTACCGGTCGGCCGGACGAGAACAGGTCGGCCGATGCCGTGGCAAGCAGGCGGCATCCCCTTATATATCTCGGTTTTCAACGGCGTGAACGCCAGTGAGTCGACCAGGAGGAAATCTTGGATAATCGTCCCTTTAGTCAACTCTTTTTGTATCCACACTCGGTGGTTTTCGTCGGAGCTCCCCGCAAGAGCGGCCCCGGCGCATTGAATCCCGTGGACAATCTCCGGAATTGGAAATACACCGGACAGGTACATCTCGTTCACCCTCACGTGAAAGAAATCGCAGGCCTTCCCGTTCTGGCGAGTGTATCGGAGTTGACCGGTGCCGTTGAGCTTGCCGTAATCTCAACCCCGAGGGAGACGGTCCCCCGCATTATCGGTGAATGCGGTCAAAAGGGCATCAAGGCGGCCATTGTCACCAATCAGGGTTTTGCCGAAGCCGACCCGCGAGGAGGCGAGCTACAGAAAGACATGCTTGCTGAAGCGGACAGATGGGGAATGAGGATTCTCGGCCCCAACACCCTGGGGGTCTCCAACGCATTCCATCGGTTCAATTCGTCGTTCATGCCGCTGGTGCGGGAGGAAGTGCCTATCGGGGTCGTCTGCCAGTCCGGGATTTTCTTCGTGGGCGTGAAGCAGCTCGTCGGAGGCATGGGCATCGGCATAGACGTGGGAAACGCGTGCGACGTCAACTTGGTAGACGGCCTGGAATGGCTGGGAGAAGATGAGCGGGTTCGCGTCATAGCCGTCCACGCTGAGGAGATTCCCGAGGGAAGGCGTTTCCTGGCAGTCGCGGAGAGCGTTGGGCGGCGCACTCCCGTTGTTGCCCTCAAGACGGGCAGATCGGATCAGGGTGCCAGGGCCGCGGCATCCCACAGCGGCTCCATGGCGAGCGACGACAGGATAGTGGAGGCTGCCTTTGCAAAGGCAGGAGTCCTGAGAGTGGACGAGACCCAGGATCACATGCTCCTGGTTCGAGGATTTGTTCGACTGCCGCCCATGAGAGGCCCAAGGGTTGCGGTGGTAACCCTGACGGGCGCGGGTGGTATCATTCTCCTGGACGCGATAGATAGACACGGACTCCAACTTGCCGGGTTTTCTCGAGGAACCATCGACCGCGCCCAGGGCATGTCGCCCGAATGGATGGGGCTGTCCAATCCCGTGGACATCTGGCCCGCAGTGATGAAGCATGGAATGGCAAAAGCCTATGGAACGGCCCTGAGAGACACTTTGGCCGATCCCCGGGTAGACGGCGTCCTTTGCGTTGCCTTGGGCCTGGCAGATGAGGAACAGGAGCATCTCGGGGCAGAGGAGGTCATCCAACAGCTCTCCATGGAGTTCGACAAGCCGGTGGTTGTCTGGTTTTACGGTTCGCATCATGCGGATGCAGCCCGAAGAGGGGAGCAGCGTGGCAGGGCACTCGCCGTGCCAAGCCTGGAGGGCGGAGTCCGGGTGCTGGCTTCAATGTTCCGTTACGAGCAATGGAAAGGCTTGGCAATCTCTTAACGGGCTTACGGCAGGACAGTGGATTGTGGTATGCTTCGGCACCACGAGCGGAGGCCTGAATGATCAAGAGGATCAAGGAAAATCTCTGGCAGGTCGGCGGCAGTGGGCTAACCGACCACGCTGATGCCGCAATCTATCTCGTACGCTTTGGAGACAAAGCGGCCCTTATCGATGCCGGATGCGGGGAAGGGCACTCTCGACTGAAGAGAAATATAGGGGAATGCCTTCTTCCGACCGATCGGCTGGAATATCTCCTCCTTACCCACTGCCATTACGATCACACGGGGGGCGCTCAGGCGGTGAGAGATGAATTCGGCTGTCTCGTGGCAGCCCACGAGTTGGACGCCGCTTACCTCGAAGAGGGAGATAGCAAGGTCACTGCGGCCTCATGGTACGGAGCCCGCATGGAACCGTTGATCATAGACGTCAAGTTACGGGGCGAAGAATCAGAGATCTCAATAGGTGACGGGAGCCTGAGAGCCATTCACTGGCCCGGGCACTCACCCGGTTCCGTGATTTATGCCGCACGCATGGATGGTGAGCTTGTAGTGTTCGGCCAGGATGTCCACGGGCCGATTCATCCGTCGTTGCTCTCGGACGAGAAACAGTATCAGGCCTCTCTGGCAAGACTTGCGGCATTGGACGCGGATCTGCTCCTGGAAGGCCACTACGGCATCTTCACCACGAAAAGGGAAGTGAAAAAGTTCATCCAATCGTTCATGAAATGAAATGACAAAATGGGGTCAAGCGTGCTCTTGGTTTAACCGTGACATGACGATGTAGTTGGTACATGACACGGCCATTACGCATTCAATATCCGGACGTGTTGCACCATACCATGAATAGGGACAGACGCGACGAGGCGACATTCCCCGGCTGGAGAATTGCCGGCAGTTCCAGGGTCTCCTGCAAGAAGCCTCCACTATCTGGAGTGTCAGGGTTGCGACGTTATGCATGACTCAGATCCCGGCAACCGTGCAGAACGGTCCTGGTCGGGAGCATTACGGCAAAGTGAAGGGGGTGGTTTGTCCCATGAAATAGAGAATTGCTAACGACGGCATCTTGAGAACGAAAGTTAATGCGATGAAGGGATGCATGAGTCAAGAGAAGGCTTGACGCCTAATTCCCATCATCCGTAGCGGCCTTCTAATGAATCTCTCCATCTTCCCTATCGTAGATGAAGCAGGTAGTCGCCATTTGGAAGAAGGGAAAGAGGAACCTCGTCCGAGCTGACCCCTGTAACGAGAATGCGTTTCCGATGGCATTGGTCGTTCCCAAAGGCCCGGCAGAAGCGCTCAACCCAAAACTGCATGCATTCGCTGTCTTGGAATTTGTTAAACATTTCGAGACACCCCTCGAAGTAGGGACAGATGTGCTCAGACTGCTGCTCCAGTCTCCCGCCGGCACGAGCCGTGGCAAGCTGAGTCTTCAGGTTGCCGGGGACCTCTTCATCCAACCTCTCGCCCAGCGACTTGAGAAATGCTCCGAGCCGCTTATCCATCTTCTGGATGTGCTCTGCCACCCAAAGGCCCATCTGGGTGCCGAGTTGCACCACCACGTCCCGAGTCGGTTGCCCTGTCCTGATCCGGGATGCGGCCTTCCGAACCCCTTCGGTCAGCCGCTCGTGCTCTTTCTTGTGGGCAAGATAGGCGGGGTACTGGTATTTAGACATGAAATACTCTTCAGTACTGAAGTGCAAATCGACGTAACAGAGAAGAAACTCCACGAGACTTTTCGTCGTCTCTCGTCCTTCTCCCCGAAGCACCGCCGCCAGGAAACGATTGAGTTGCTCAAAGAGCTCCCGGTGCTGTCCGTCAATCTTGTTCACATTGACCGACAGCTTCTGATTCCAAACGATGTAGTTATCCCCCATCACGACCTCTTTCCGCAACCGGTCACTCACACGGCGGAAGCCGGTCCTTCCCGCTCCGTCAAAGAGACCGGAGCTAAGCGATCTCATCGGATCGGGAGACGTAGAGTCTCAGATTGTCACGGAATGTCGTTCCCCGCGATGACGCTCAATCGGTTTCTTCCCACCGCGAGTGAATGCGTATCCCCGCCACATTCGTCTCAGGTTCGTGCGGTGGTTTTATCGTTCAGCTAACCTGCAATCAAATACTTGGTCACTCTTCATGAGTGCCTCCGGCCATGTGCTCGGCAAGCGTCAGCTACCCCCCGTCGGGGTCGAACATTGATACGAAGCAAGCTGTGTCAATAGTCCTCAGCCTCCCGGGTGGCATGGGAGGCCGAGGTTTGGGGGCGGGATCACAATTCCGCAGTGCATGAAGTCTAGGACGAATAAGGCCATTGGAAAAATTACCGATGCACTATTTTAATAGGCCTCGTCCGAAGCAAGATCCTCCTCGCTCACCTTGTCTCTGAAGAAATAATAGCTCCATACCTGATAGGCGATTACGATCGGCACAAAGGTGAGGGCCACTCCCAGCATGATCTTAAGAGTCAGGGGGCTTGAGGATGAGTTGAAGATCGTCAGGCTGTACGCCGGGTCGAGACTCGACGGAAAGAGATTGGGATAGAGTCCCGCCACACCGAACAGGGTGGCTCCCACGATGGTGAGGCTCGATGCGAACCATGCCTTCCACCATGCCCCTTGCGCCATAAAGAAACGTGAGCCCAGCAATCCGGCCAGGGTGAGCAGCACGAGAATCCAAAGAGCAGGATAGGTGAAGTAGTTCGCGTACAGATTCGTCGCAAACCAGGTGGCAACAAGGAAGAGCGCAGCCACCACCAGCAAGACCGTCCAGAGAGCTCCGGCCGCCTTTGCCGCCCTCTCCGCAAGAGCGCCGTCAGACTTGATCGTCAGCCACACTGCCCCGTGGACCAGGAAGAGGAGGACGAACAGGATACCACCCAGGAGGCCGTACGGATTGAGCAGGGTCAACAGATTGCCGTGGAAGATGCCTTCACCGTCGATGGGTATCCCCTTGAAAATGTTTGCAAACGCAACACCCAGCAAGAGAGCGGGAAGGAAGCTCCCCAGGAAGTGGCAGACATCCCAGAGCTTGCGCCAGCCTTCGCCTTCGAGCTTGCCCCTGAATTCCATGCTGACCCCCCTGAGTATCAAGGCGAAGAGGAGAAGCAGCAGCGGAGTATACAAGGCGCTGAACATCACGGCATATGTGGTGGGAAACGCCGCAAAGGTAACGCCTCCCGCGGTGATGAGCCACACTTCGTTTCCGTCCCAAAAAGGACCCATGGAATTGTAGATCACCCGGCGGTCGGTATCGCTTTTTGCCACGAACGGGGCAAGAGTCCCCAGGCCGAGGTCAAAACCGTCCAGCATAAAATAGACCGCCCAAAGGACTCCCCACAGCACGAACCAGATAGTCTCCAACATGATCGATTCACCCCTTTCCTATAGCCTTGCCTAGTGCACGGGCTCCGGTCCCTTGCGGGCGTATTTGGCGATGAGATAGAAGCAGCCTATACCCAGGAGAGTATAGACAATGACAAAGGCCGCCAGCGACAATCCCACCTGGCTCCCCGCGACTTTCGATGCAGCGTCCGCGGTCTTCATGACGCCGTAGACGATCCAGGGCTGCCGGCCGACCTCGGTGACCGTCCAGCCCAGCTCCAACGCAAGGTACGGAAGTGGAATGGCAAGCATCATCAGCCCGAGCAAAGTTCGATTCTCTTCTATCTTGTGGCGTTTGATCCAGGCGATTACGCTCAGGAGCGCCATGAGAAGACCGAGCCCTACCATGAGCCTGAAGGACCAGAAAGTAACGGCCACCGGCGGCCTCTCTGCCTTAGGCCAGTCTTTGAGCCCCTTGTACACTCCATTGCTGTCGCCGGTCGCAACCCAGCTCAACAGCTTGGGAATGCCGATAAGCTCAACGCTGTTGCGCTCGTTGGCCTCGTCGGGGATCACAAAGAGATACATGGGCGCACCCTTGGTCGTGTTCCAGACCGCCTCGGAGGCCGCTGCCTTGGAGGGTTGGGCCTTCACCATCTCCTTGCCGTGGAGATCGCCGATACCGATTTGAGCCAGAGAAAAGATCGCCGCAAAGGTAGCCGCCATGGCGAAGGATCTCTTGAAGAAGGGAACCTCCTGCCGACGAAGAAGATGGTAAGCGCTCACACCCATGACAAAGAATCCCGCGAGCAGGTACGCGCCGCTGAGTGTGTGCAGAAACATCAAGATTGCGTACGGCTGGGTCACCACGGCCCAGAAATCGGTAAGCTCGGCACGCCCGTTCCGGATCACGTAGCCCACCGGGTGCTGCATCCAGGAATTGGCCACGAGAATCCAGTAAGCGGACATATTGGATGCGCCCGCGACCAGCCAGATGCAGATTGCGTGAGCCCTGGGGGAAAGCTTGTTCCACCCGAAAATCCAGACGCCGATAAAGGTGGATTCCAGAAAGAATGCTACCGTCGCCTCGATTGCAAGCAGTGAGCCGAAGATGTCCCCCACGTACTTGGAATACCGGGACCAGTTGGTGCCGAACTGGAATTCCAGCGTGATCCCCGTGACAACGCCCAGGGCAAAATTGATCACGAACAGCTTGCCCCAGAACTTGGTCATTCTCTTGTACTCTTCGTCACCGGTCTTGACGTAAAGGGTTTCCATAATGGCGACGAGGATGGAAAGTCCTAGAGTCAAGGGTACGAACAAGAAGTGGAAATAGGTTGCGACTGCAAACTGCACCCGAGAAAGTGTGATGACATCCATAGTGCGTCCAACCCCCTGTTGGAAAATTTAGTCATGATTCCGACGGATTCGGCAGTCTTGAGCGCATCGGTCGTACTCTTGCCGTCTCCACATCGACCCCGCTGAGGCCCCGGTGAACCGCATGTCCTGACATGTTCTCCGTGGGCCATGTGGGAACGTTATACCACGGTTCGTGAACAAGCAACGAAACCGCGACGCATGATCTTGCCTCCTTTAAAGCACGATCCGTGCCATGTACGGGGAGACTTCCGTACTACGGTCGCCCGAGAGAAATTGGGATCTTACGGAGCCGAGGGGAAGCGAAGACGCGTGGCCTCATGACGCTGTTCGCTTCAAAAGGTGCGTGATCGCACGGTCCTGAAAGGTCGGTTAAAAAGTGTAGAAATGGACGGGCTTTGAGTGAAGAGGGAGTGTGCGGATTCGCACGAGGGCGATTCCGCTACGTGCTATTGCGCACGTCTTCCCCCAACCCTTGCAGCAACCGCCGCAAACTGAAACGAGAAATACCCAAAAGGTCCGAAGCCGCCTGCCTGTTGCCCCCTGTCCGCCGCAGGCTCTCCGTCACCATATCCTTTCTGATTCTGCGGACAAGCTCATCCAGAGAGGGCGCGGGCGGGAAGGTCACCGTCCAGCAGCGGTCGGTTGCACAGCTATCGTCGGAATCGAGATGCGCGCTGTCTATCCTCTTTCCGCCCGACATGATGATCGACCGCTCCAGGAAGTTGCGAAGCTCCCGCACGTTACCGGGCCACGAGTAACCGCAGAGCCTGTCCAGGGTCTCTTCGTCAAGCTCAGGTCCGGTCTGCAATTGCATCTCTACCTTAAGGGCGTCCAGAATCCTTCGGGCAAGGATTGGGATGTCTTCCGAGCGCTCCCTCAAAGGCGGCACTTTCACCCAAACGACGTTGAGACGGTGGAAGAGGTCCAGTCGGAACCGCCCCTGAGAGACTTCCACCTGCAGATCCCTGTTGGTTGCCGCAACAATTCGGGCGTTGACCTTGACGGGTTTTCGGCCTCCGAGTCGGGTGAAGGTCTTGGTTTCCAGGAATGTGAGCAGCTTGGCCTGAAGCTGGAGCGACAATTCGCCTATCTCGTTGAGAAGGAGTGTCCCTCCTTCGGCCAGCTCCACGAGGCCTCGGGAACGTGCGCCCGCACCGGTGAAGGCTCCGGGCTCGTGCCCGAAAAGCTCGGATTCGGCCAATTCCAGCGGCACACCGGCGCAATTGAGGGAAAAGAACGGCCCTCCGGCTCGTTCCGAATGATCGTGAATGTACCGGGCCAAGTAGTCTTTGCCTGTTCCGCTCTCACCCGTCAAGAGCACGAGGCTGTCCGTTGCCGCGGCCAGACGGGCCGCTTCCGCGGTTCTTCTCATGGCTTCGGAAGGGTAATCCGGATAAGAGGGGAGTGCGGGCTGAATGACGTGCTTGCGATCCGTGATGTCTCTCGACATTCCGCAAATGCCTATGATGGAGCCCGCGGAATCACGCATAGGGACCCGTACGTCGTGAAATGTGAAGTCCACGCCGTTGACCGGCCGGGTGTGCTCCTCTTTAACGGAATCCCCGCTCAAGACCCGCAGATCCACCTCCTGAATATGCCTTGCCGCTCTCTCGCCGTAGAGATCTTGCGCCCTGAGGCCGATCATGCCGGACCCGGGCCTGGAGAAGAAACGCTCCATTGCCGGGTTCACATGGGTATATCGCCGGTTGAGGTCCTTGATGAAAATGAGATCCTTCGCGCCTTCGCAGATGGCCCTGAACCGCTCTTCACTGAGACGCAAGGCTTGTTCGGCGACTTCCCGGTCCCCGATCTCCAGTCGGAGTTGCTCATTGGCGGCCGACAGCTCGGAAGTCCTCTCCTCCACCCGGCGCTCCAGCTCTTTACCGGCCTGGCGCAGGTCCTCTTCCGCCTGTTTGAGGGCAGTGATGTCCCGGGCAACGTGGACGCTCCCGATGAGTCGGCCCTCCTCGTCATGCAATGGGGAAACGCTCACGCGGAACGTGCCGCCCAGTCTTTCGTCCTGCACTTCGGAGAAATGCTCCCGGCCGTCGGCCAAAAGCTGCGAGTGCGGGCAGCACGCAATGGGCGAAGAGGAGCAATGGATGATTTCGTAGCAGGCTCTGCCCGCAATCTCCTGAGACTCCTCACCGAGCGCCGTCTGCATAGCCCTGTTCAGACGCACGATGCGGTGACGGGTATCCAGGATCATGATGGGATCGGGAATTGCGTTAAACGTGATTTCCCATTCCCGCTGACCGTACCCGAATTCCCGGACTCCGGCCATGGACTTTTTCCTGCCGGGAACCGGCTTCCCCGGCGCAGGGCAAGGGTGCTCCGGACATTTTGTGGGGAACTGTTCCCGTGTCTCTTCGTCGGCCATGTAACCTTTTCTTTCTATGAGACTTTTCAAGCGTTCCACGAGTCGGCACCGGCCCGCACATGCTTTCCGGAATCCACCCATGCCCCCCCTGTGTGAACGCCGGCAGCGGACGAAAAGAGCATAACCGGAGGGAGAGGCAAGGTCAACATGAGGAGACCTGTTTTCGATGGTGTGGCAGCAGGCAATCCCACCTTCTTGAAGGAACTGCCTCCTTCGGGTACTATGGAGATCGTGTACGATTGGTGGCCGAAGCGCGTAGTACCCCGAGGCGCGGTTTCATAGGATGACTCAAGTGCATTCGGCTGGAAATGGCCCCATTGATACCCGTTGCGGCAACCGCCGATTCGGCACCGTTGGAATGAGCTGAACTGCCTGTCGCTCAACCTGATCGCGGGGGAACGATAGGCCGGCCGCGGGACGATGAGGTCTGGAGGATGCGTCATGCCCGAGTCCGGGAAGCGAAAAGTGAGCGCCCGTGAAATCCTGTCGGATATTCGCTCTGGAATGGATGGGTCGCAACTAAGGAACAAGCACCGGTTATCCGAGCGGTCTCTGGAATCGGTATACCGCAAACTGGTTGCCGCAGGCGCCTTGACCGAAAAAGAGATTCTCAATCTCGGCCGATCAGGCAAGCCTGTGGACGAGCCTTCACCACGAGAGCCGCAATCTTCCCGATGGCAATGCCCCGCTTGCGGTGTAGCTCAAGCGTCGGAAATGGCCGAGTGTCCCGCCTGCGGTATTGTGGTGGCGAAATTCCTTGCTCGCCGGGAACATGAGAGCCGACCGCCCACAGAGATGACCATACGTACGTCCTCGTCGCCGAACCGCCGCATCGCCATTGCCGCTGCTGTTGCAGCCTGTCTTGTTATTGGAATAGGGTTGATGCTCTGGCCCAAGAAATCGACCACGGAGGAGAACAAGACTAAGAGCGTAACCACCCAAGCCAAGCCTCAGCGCAAGACCGTCACTCAATCCAGACCTCTTACGGGCCGCTTCCATGAGCTGGGGTACTCGGAAGAAGGATTCCCCCTCGGACTATCCGTTTCCCAGGGATTCGCCCTTCACCTGTTCGAGACGCCGAGCCCAAATCAGGGATTCAAGAAGTTCCCCCCCGAATCCGGTGCGAAGAGGTACTATGACGAATTCTCCATCGCCGGCGGGAAGTACCTGGTGATCACCGAGGGGTCCGATCCTCCCAAGATGTATCTGGATGCCAACAACAACGGCGATCTCACGGACGACCCCGGTCCGTTTGCTGCAGAAGGCCCGCGGATCCTGCCGAATCATCTCACCGTGTTGTTGCCGTACAAGGGCGAAAAGGAAGGGGTTCCCTATCGGATGTGGCTGTTCTCGAGTCGCATGGGCGGTGTGCGATTCTATCCTAAATGCCATTGGCACCGCATGCTGGACCTCAACGGCGGGAGTTACCACATGGTTCTCTTTGACGGAAACGCTGATGGAGACTACTCCAACGACCCTCTCGTCATAGACGTGGACAATGACGGCAAAGCGTCGAAAGGAGAGAAGCTCAAGCCCGGAGAGAGCCTGAATGTGGACGGCACGGAAGTAAAGGTCATTGCGATCGCGCCCAGCGGTCGCCGGGTGAGACTTGACATACGTCAGAAAGCGATGAACGAGGGATCTTGACCGAGAGAATCCGAGACTTGTCCGTGTCTTTGGCAGCTTGTAGTCTATCCTTCAAGGCTTAGTGAATGATCTGGATCAGCAATTACAGCACGTTAACTCCCTATCATAACTCCCAGGCTTACCAATACAGGTGACGCACTGAAAATTATCTTTACTTTCGAACTGATTTGGTGTCAATTTCGGCACATGGAGAGGGATTGACCAAGCTCGCGGAAAGGTTAACGGATATGAGTCTGACACGATATCTGCGCTTTATGGTTATGATGCTGGTTATATTAGTTATTCCAGGACAGGTTCTCGCCACGGGAAGCACGACCGAGCCTCCTGCCGAAAAGGCTCCTCTTCCCGAGGTAGGTCCGGTGGAAGCATCTTCCGTGTGGGTCGTGGTGAATCTCTTCACAGGCCAGACCTCCAAGCAGGCGGTCATCGTCCGCGATACCTTGGAGCGCCTGGGCGCGGGCGGTCGGGGAATTGTGCTCCCTTACCGGGACATTACCGTCGAGAATATGAAGAAATTGCGTCCCGCGTTCCTGGCTCTCAGTCCCAACGGCGTGCCGTGGTGCCGGTACAAGGGCAGGAATGGAACCGACCTACAGAACTTCTTCAAGGCCTTACGAGTCATAGTCGAAGAAATGGAAATTCCCGTGGTAGGCATTTGCGGGGGCCATCAGGCAATAGCCATTGCCTTTGGCGGCAAAGTGGGACCGATTCTCGGGAGTGAAGACGATTGCTTCCCCTACGGGAAGAACCCCACCGAGCGCGGGCGCCACGACGTGAAGGTCGATCGACGGGACCCGTTGTTTCTCGGCATGGGGCCGACCCTCAATCTGGTGCAGAATCATTACGACGAAGTGAAGAGATTGCCGCCGGGATTCGTCAATCTTGCCTCCAACAAAATGTGTGCGCACCAGATCATCCGCCATCCGGATCGACCCGCATACGGAGTGCAGGCCCACACCGAGTACTATCTCCAGAGCAGGCCGGACGGCGGGATGCTCCTGAGGAATTTTCTCCACATCGCCAAGACCCATAACCGCATCGCCCGCAATGCACAAGCCATCCAGGACAGACGGGCTGCAAGCAACGCCCGTAAACCGGGGGAAACGGCTCAACGGCATCTTTGGTAAAACCGACCGGAGCACGAAGCGGTAGGATGCATCTCCCGGGAATGTCCCGCAATTGACGGAGCGTGATCGCTCCCTAAAGCTGAAGCTCGCCAATAGTGAAAAGTGAGGTAAAGAGGATTGACCATCGATCGAAACGAGGACCCCGTCGGATACGCCGTGCAAGTGGTGGGGGGCGATCCGTTCGCAAAGTTTATGGGCATACGAGTTGATGAGGCGCGAGATTCCTATGCCAGGGTAAGCCTAACCATCAAAGAGGATTACTGCAACGCCGACATCCGGACCCATGGAGGGGTTCTCTTCACGTTGGCGGACCAGGCCTTTGCTGTGGCGATCAACTCCCGGGGATACATGGCGTTCGGTTTGGAGATGAAGATCAATTACTTTCAGGCGACCCGTCCGGGAGATGTGGTGGTTGCCGAGGCCACTCCCATAGACATTCGGAAGCGGGTAAGTTTGTGGAATATTGAGGTACGAACCGACAAGGGAGAAAAGGTGGCCGTAGCCCAGGGCATGGCATACCACTTCGTTTGAGCAGAGTTTGATCCATGGAGGGACATCCTCATTCGGGACACGTCTTGGTCATCGAAGACGATCCCTACAACGGTCCGTTCACTCAGCAGCTTCTGCAAGGAGCGGGTTTCAGGGCTGACTTGGCCATATCGGCAGAGGACGGCCTTGCTCTGATGGAGCTTGCACGGGACGGCGGTCCCGACGTGATCCTTCTCGATGTGAATCTCCCTGGTATGGACGGCCTCGAGATGGCCTCCAAGATGAAGGCCCACCCGGAATTTCAGTACATCCCCATAATCATCTTCACCGTTCACGACACCCTGGAGTACAAGATCGAGGGACTCAACAGGGGAGGGGACGACTATCTCATCAAACCGTACGAGCCCGACGAGCTTATCGCCCGTGTGAATGCCATGCTGCGGATACGGCACCTCTACCGCAGCCTCAAACACGAACGGCTGGAAAACCGGCGACTTGCAAGATCGTTGGACGTGGGCGAGCGGTTGAGCAACCTGCTCGGCAGATCGTCTCCCATGCGGAAGATCGCCGAGCTGATCATGGACATTTCGGACAGCGACTCCCACGTGCTCATTCAAGGGGAATCCGGAACCGGGAAAGAGGTTGTTGCCAGGACCATCCACGAAGAGAGCCGCCGGGCAGGAGGGCCCTTCGTGGTGGTGAACTGTGCGGCCTATGCCGAGACGCTGCTGCATTCGGAGCTGTTCGGTCACGAAAAAGGGGCTTTCACCGGTGCGATTCGCCGTAAGCCCGGCCGGTTCGAGCAGGCCGACGGCGGCACGATTTTTTTGGATGAGATCGGCGAGATAAGTCTCCCAACCCAGGTTATCCTCCTACGGGTCATTCAGGACCGTCAATTCGAGCGTGTGGGCGGCGAGGAAACCCTGACCACGGATGCTCGGATCGTTGCCGCGACAAACCGAGAGCTCAAGAAGGCCATGACTCTGGGGATTTTCCGTGAGGATCTCTACTGGCGGCTCAACGTCATTTCCGTGAACGTGCCGCCGCTGAGGGAGCGCAGAGAAGATATTCCCCAGCTCGTGACCAATTTCATCGACCGGTACAACCGGAGCCTGGGAAAATCCATCCAGGGATGCTCTCCCGAGGCCATGGACCTGATGTTCGGCCACCATTGGCCGGGCAACGTGCGGCAGTTGGAAAACGCCGTGGAACGATCCATGGTCATGGCGAAAGGGGACGTCATCGCGGCCGAGGATTTGCCTGCCGAGCTTCGCACGGGCGGGTCGAAGACCGCCGAGGCCGACGAGCCCACCAACCTGGAGAGGATGGAAAGGGACCACGTGCGGGGCGTCCTGGAGAAATGCGGTTGGAACAAGTTCAAGGCGGCCCGCATGATGGGGATAAGCAGGAGCACGCTCTACAGCAAGATTCGGAAGCACGGGCTGGAGGAGGCCGGTTGACGCCGGGCAGATCGGAAAGGGCGAGAGCCGGCGGGACGAACCGCCTCCATGCGGGACCCCCATGAAGGTTGCATTCTTCAGAGGGACAATCCGGAATCCCAAAGGCAAGAATGTGCCCGGACAGTGGGCGCAAACTCCCTTCGGAGCAATGGGCCTCACCGAAGGAGACGAACCCTCTCTCCATACCCTCGATCCTGCATCCCTCGAACCTCTTGAAGAGATTGCGGTCGTGGACCTCACCGGCCTGGATCGCGAAGGCGTGGACGTCATCGTCCTCAACATCCTATCAGGGAACTATTTGGACAAACCGGGCGTCAAAGGAGGGGGCGACGCAGTGCTCTTCATCCTGGTCAACGAAGCGCTTCAGGTGTTGGATGTGCCGGTTTGAGGTGAAGAAGCCTCCTCGATCAAGGTGAAGTCCGGAGTGTCGAGAAGAGCCGCAGCCAATTAAGATACGAAGTAATGAACAGTGTTGCGTACCAGCTTGGCTCGATCCTCATTTACTCAGGCGCGGGTCTGTGCATTTTTCTTGTGCTGCTCAACCGTCGTCTCATTTTGATGCCGGACGGCAAAGCCAAGTCCGCCGTCATTTTGTCGGTCTTGGTCGCGATTATGGGCGGCTCCGCTGTTGCCGGGTTCCTCTTGTACCGACCTCCTTGGATATTGTTGCCCTTGGCGGTTCTGTGCTTGATCCTCACAGGTGAAGCACGGCGTTACTTTATCCGGCGCTCCTGTGCCGGGACCTCACCTATCGGTTCAACGCCGCATGTTGTCGGTCTTGCCAATCCCGTTACGACAACCGACGTGACGATCCATCGGTATGAAGTACGACATCCGCACTGGAGCGGCGCACCGTTGCGCATTGTCCACCTTACGGACCTGCATGTTTCTCGGTCGCTGCCCCTCGACTATTTCCGGCACGTCTTCGACCTGGCAGAGGCGACTCAGCCGGACCTGGCGTTTCTCACAGGCGATTACATCAGTGGAATCGACTCGTTGCCGAAACTTCGCAAGGTGCTTCGCCCGATTGCCGGGTTAGGAACTTTCGCCGTCCTGGGCAATCATGACTACTGGATCGGTCCGCACGCCGTCAGCTCGGCCGTGATCGACACGGGTCTTCGGCTTCTTACCAACGAGTCGGCGACCCTCTCTGTGGATGGACGAGATGTGGTCGTGACCGGATGGGATTACCCGTGGAATGGAAAAGAGATGCCTTTTCCTGAGACCCAAAACGGGACGCTGCATCTCGTGCTTTCCCACAATCCGGACAACATCTACAAGATTGTGCAATCATCGGCCGACATTGTTTTTTCGGGACATTACCACGCCGGTCAGATCAGGCTGCCCTTCCTCGGTGCAATCGTTGTCCCTTCCGTGTACGGCAGACGGTTCGATCACGGTCATTTCAAGGTCAATGGGACTCACCTGTTTGTGCCGGCAGGCATCGGGGCAGCAAGTCCGAGGTTCAGGATTTACTGTCAGCCCGACATCTTTGTCGTGGACATCGCGGGAGAGCTTCGGTAATCGTAGGCCATTCGGTTCTCTGCAACCGTTCGGGCTGTCCGATCACGGGGTTTGGGAAATCTCGCTGGAAAAGTGATAAGGATTCTTAAGCCATGTACCGAAATCTGATCGAATCAAACCCGGAAATCATGATGGGGAAGCCCGTCATAGCCGGAACGCGAATCACGGTCGAGTCGATTCTCGACAAGCTTGCTGCAGGTGAGACTCCGGAACAAATCCTCGATGCGCATCCTCGCCTTACCCGGGAAGCAATTCAGGCTGCGCTCGGGTTCGCTGCGGATGTCTTGCGGAGCGACGTGATCTATCCGCGAGGAACCCGATGATGGACTTCGCTGAAGAAAGAAGTAGGTCGGAGTGCTTGAGCGAGAGTGAGGTTGGGGAAGGTACAATGCTGCATGAAGAGGTTTCGGACACTTTGTCAACAATTGTGTCCCCAAGAGAGTGAAGACATGCTAGTCTCCGAAGAAAGATCGGTTGCCGGAACAGACTCGCCTGATTGAACAGGATTGATGGAGATGGAGGTGCGTGGTGAACAATGCCCTGGACACGCTTTATGAAGCACTGGATTTCCAGAGCGGTTCATTGCTGCCGACTGTTGATCAGCCGACACACGGCATCAGAGAGCAGGACTGGCTCGAAAAAGGCGAGTGGCTGGCTGCCGGAAAGCGGGCAGGTGCCGATAAGGTATTCTTCGTCGAAAACAACCCCATGGTCGTCTTTGCCAATTGCGATTCCGATCTTCTTGAAGAAAAAGCAAAAGCCTTCAATCGTATCTGGAGCCTGGCCCGCCCTAGACTTTTGTTCTTGGCTTCCCCGGGTGAAATTACCGTCTTGGATCTGGCGCAGAAACCTATCAACATTGCCGAAATGAGAAAGGCGGTGGCTTCCAAAAGCACGGAGGTCAAAGCGCTCTATACACTCAAGACAATCGAAAAGGCCGCCCAAAAACTTCGAAAATATCATCGTGATAATGTCGAGGCCGGCACTGTCTTTGGAGACAAGCGGTTCGGCGGCTTAGGCAACAGAGCGGACAAGGCCCTCATTCGTGACCTGAGAACAGTCCGCGCAGAATTAATCCGGGCCGGTTTGACCGGTGAAAAGGCGAGGCATGCGCACGCACTGATTGGGCGGTCGATCTTTATACGCTACCTCGAAGACCGAGGAATTTTGACAAAGGATTACTTCCTTGAGGTTGCAGCAAAGAACCCTCATTGGGAAGAGCTGCTGGAGAGCTTACCACCTCATACCGGTGTTGATTTTTCAGAATGTCGGTCGTTATACTCGAGAGTTCTGGCAAACAAAGAATTTGCCTATGCCTTGTTCAAATCCCTTGCCCGGGATTTCAACGGAGACATGTTTCCTCGTGTAGATAATGAGGAGCGCACCGTTGCGCAGGAACATCTAACGTTAATTCAAGGTCTTCTCTATGGAGATGTTGGGTCCCAGAGGCGATTATTCTTCCACGCCTACCGTTTTGACATAGTCCCGCTTGACCTCATAAGCTCGATTTATGAAGTGTTCTATCATTTATCGACTGTCGATGCCGAGAAGAAGGGCAAGGCAAAACAGGATGGCGCTTACTACACGCCGCCGGTGTTGGTCGAATTCGTGTTATCACGTGTATTGACCGCCGGAGAACTGAACAGAAAACCTCGAGTCCTTGATCCTGCATGCGGGTCGGGGACCTTTCTCGTCGAATCCTTCAGGCGAATTGTGCGGCATGAGTGGGGTAAGAAAGGGAGACGGCTCGGTTTCGATGAGCTTAAGCAAATTCTGCGCGATCAAATCGCCGGTATCGAGGTGAATGAAGAGGCCGCCGGGATTACAGCGTTCAGTCTCTATCTTGCGATGCTTCATTATTTAGAACCTCGCGCGATTACAGAACAAATTAGGTTAGGGAATGCCTTGCCCAACTTGTTGGTCACTTGCGGCGCATCAACGAACCACTATCAAAGCATTTGGGTAGGAAACGTTTTTGACACGGAAACGATTGAGGCAGATCAGACGCTGTCGTTCCGTTTTGGGAAAGGGTGTGCAGACTTGGTTGTCGGTAACCCTCCTTGGGGGGCGCCCGATACGAAGTCGGACCCAACAACGAAAGAACGCGAAAAGGTTATGCTCGGATGGCGTAAACGGAACAACAAACCCATCGGCGATAAGGAACGTTCGCAAGCGTTTCTCTGGAGGTCCCTCGATTTCTTAAGAGACGGCGGCAGGGTGGGCATGTTGGTTTCTGCCGGGGTGCTCTTCAAGCATAGCCCCACTGCCCAATCTTTTCGCGAGCAGTGGATGGGGTCTGTCAGAATCAGGGAAGTATTCAATTTCTCGGAGGTCAGGAAGTCTTTTTTCAAGGGCGCTGATTCTCCATTTGTACTGATTTGCTTCGAGAAGGGCGAACAAAGCGGCTCTGCCGTCAATTACTGGTCGGCTAAGAAGATTGAAGTAGTGAAAAAGGCCCAGGCCGTGCTTTTTTCAAGAAATGATATGCATGTGATACGCGACGAAACTCTTACATCGGGCGTGTTATGGAAGACCTACTGGTTCGGTAGAACAGCAGACGCCAGATTCTTGAAACAACTGCAAGTCAGGACGCGACTAAGTAATTTCGTTGACAGGAAGAGATCCGGACAGGGCTATAAAATAGTTTCACGAGACTATCCTGCCGACAGACTGGCAACATACCGTGCTCTGGATATCGATTCGTTTTCCAGATACGATATCCTAGATTTAGGTGAACCGCCAGAAAGAGTCCACCGACGTGGGATCCTTGACGTCTATTCAGGAAAGCGCTTACTTGTTGAGCGCGGAATATATGAAAAGGAAAACGCCCAAGGCCGCCTCGTAGCTCGATATGAAGAGGCTGACTTCTGCTTCTCAAATGCAGTTCACGGAATAAAATTAGCAACGACAGAAGAGTCGCTATACAAGGTCTTCCTTGGTATCCTTTGGTCTTCATTTTCTCGCTACTATTTGTTTATGACTTCATCCAACTGGGGATTGTGGCATCATGAAATTCATCTAGATGATGAGCTTCTTCAGCTCCCTGTTGTATTGGAACGAGACAATCCCTCAACGAGCGAGATCATCGCAATCGTGGACAATCTACGGAACTTCCATCCCCCAAAGCATGATTTAGAGCATCCTGATGGTCTTTCCGAAGCCGAAATCAACGCTCGGCGGAGACTCTGGGAGAAAGAGTTGGATGAGGCGGTTTTTAAACTCTATGGTCTCGATGACGAGCAAAAGGACCTGATTCGAGATTGCTGTGAGGTCACGCTCCCCTTCTTCTACAGAACGGCAGCCAGCATTGAACCCGAGCGGGCCGTCGAAGGTGCCGATGTGTGCTGGATGGAAACCTACGCACGCATATTTGCCCGAAGATGGAATGCTTACCTTGATGAGGGCATGGAGATGAGGGCATCACTGCATGTCGGCTCTCATGACAACATGGTTGCTCTCGAATTCTTTCCGGCGGATAAGACAGATCCATGGGATCTATCCCCGAAGATAGATTCATGGTCGAACGTACTCGACCAGATCGGCGACGCCTTGCCCCAACCGATGGGAGTCTCCCAAATTGTCGTGGATGGAGTTGTTCACGCAGTGTCCGACCACGCCGTAATAGTCATGAAACGCAATGAACGAAGATTCTGGACGCGTAGTCTGGCTAGGGAAGATGCGGATTCTACCTTATGTAAACGCATGCTCATGAGCGAAACGGAAACGGGAGGGCAGGACTGATGGGCCGACATGGCATCCCTTCCTTTGCGGATTTGTGGCTGAAGCATGAAACGCTTTATGTCGCTGTCTTCATGATGGCTTTGAGAAGACTGTCAGAAACTGGATGCGATACAAATCACGAGGACCGCATCTCAGAGAAGCTTTACCTTCTCATGAGGCAGATTTGTCGTGAAGAAACCCGAAGGAGGCACTGCGAAATTCCTACACCGGCTTGGGACGAACCAATCCCACCAGCGAATGAGACTGAATTGAAGGGCGGAAAAAGCAAAAAACGCCCTGATTTTACCCGCAATCTCGTTAACACGTACGCAAGCTGCGCGGATGATCATGAAATAGCATTCCACGTTGAATGCAAGCGATTGGGTCATCCAACCAGTAAGAGCTGGAACTTGAATGAGAATTATGTAACAGAAGGCATTAAACGTTTTGACTGTGCTTCGCACGAATACGGGAAACGAGCTCCTTCCGGTATGATGCTCGGGTACATCATCAGTATGAGTCCTGAGAGGATATTGAAAGAAGTCAATACTCACCAGAAGAAACATTGCCCCAACAATCCTCCCATAGCATTTGATGGCGTTGGTGAAGGGGTTCAACGGTACGGTCATGATCTCGATCGGAAGAATGTGCTGCCCCGAAAATTCAAACTCATTCACCTTTGGGTGGATTTGCGCAAGGGCAACGGGCAGTCAACTGATCCTGGATCTTGAAGCAAAGCACTGGGTAATGTAGCTGCCGCGCGGTTGCGGCCACGTCGGTGGAGTGACTGTCATGTTTTGGGAAGTATCCTTTTCCCCGTTTCTCATTACGATACTGGTAATATTTACCATCCTGTCTATAGGAGCCATCGTCACCTGTGAGAAAGAAAGAAGGAAAGCGAAGGCCGAGAACAAGGTGTGGGACCTTTTGGATTATTTTACCTCGCGTTACATCTATTCAATATTACTATTTATTCTTTTGCTTGGATACTGGATACAATTATTCGGACTCATGACGTCCGGTCCGTCCAATCGGTAGAGGCACTGAAGGGGCTTCAAGTTCCCTCTGTGGAATTGCACACTCCATTGCGACTGTTCGATAGTCTTCATCAGACGAGCGGGGAGGACAATTCCGCTTGACCGCCGGTCTCCCGGTGACTACGTTCAACGGCAGAATAATATGGTCTCGGCAGCCGTTCCGTATTCTTCCCGAGTTGCTGCAAAAACGGTCTGCTCAATGCCCGATTTCACCGGGTCTCAGGAGGTGACAGATGTCCGTCACGCTCATCAATCCATTCGAAGTTCCCGAGGGCAAAGAAGAGGAAGCATTGGCCTTCTGGGAACGGGTGGCCGAATTCATGCGCAAACAGCCGGGGTTTGTCTCGACTCGTCTCCACAAGGCGACTGTGTCGTGGGCTCGGTTTCAGCTTATCAACGTTGCCGAGTGGCAATCAGCGGATGACTTTCAGGCGGCCATCAACAGCGAGGGCTTCAAGGCATTGACCGAGCCGTACATGGAAGCGTTCCCTCATTTTCCCGGCCTGTACGAAGCGGTGCGATCGTTCCCCCAATGAGCGTCCGCAAAGTGCAGGAACCTCGGACCCAACGGCTCCCGATCTAGTGGGATATTCTGCTGCCTTCCGGGTCCTCTTCGTGCCGGCTGCCCCGGGAGAAGAGAGAATGCGGGCGAATGTCCACTTTTTTCTTGCATAGGAACGGCCATTGACTATAATAGGTCTGCTCATGTGAGCATTTCCTTTTGCGGGGCTCCGACACTGAGCGGGCCGTCGCGTTTGATCGGATGTGGGACGCATATGGAGTACAGAATTCGAGGTGCACCATGTCCCCATCGCGCTCGGACGCCTCAAAAGGCCCGGTCTATTTACAGCTAGTCATCATACTTGCCTTTTTCTTCATTCTCTCTTTCTCCTTCATTCACGATGCTCAGGCAGGCGGACCGTCGGAACAAGGACCTATCGTGAGCCCGGGAGGAATCGAAGCACCGGGTGCGATGCGAGCCGACCGCATCGGACGACACCGCCGAGCTCAACGTGTCCCAAGCCTTACGACCCCCCGCGATCCCGACAACTTCCTCACGCGTCCCATGACCTCCTGGAAGACGCTCCAGGGTGAAGCACCGTCCATCCGCTTTCCGGGCCGTGCTTCGCTCGCGAGGACCTGCAAAAAAAGTCTCAGGGCAGACCGCTATCTGATGAAGCCGTTGGTTCCTCTCGAGGGCGGCTCGGGGCCGAGCGTCATTACGCGAAGGGGTTCCTGGACGAGGACGGAATCTCTCCGGCAGGAAGTGCCGCTCGGGATGACGTTGGTGGGAGGAGTCGGCTACCGCTCGGGAGCCGAGGAGACCGGAAGCCGTTTCAGTATGGACCTGGTATTGCCTGCACGCACGAGGGGCGGCTCTTTGCTCTTTTTCGAATCGAGAGCAGAGTACCGGGACCCGTTGCTCCGACCCGCGAATGATTCAAACCGCCGGTTTGATCTGGGCATCGGGGGAGGGTGGCGGAATGTCTGGAGCGACCGGGTGATGTTTGGAGTCAATGGCTTCTTGGATACCACCCGGCTCGACGGAGAGTGGTATTCTTCCCCGGGGTTCGGCATGGAATTCGCCGTAGCAACCTCCCGCAGCATCTGGGATTTAACATTTAATATGTACCGCGGGGGAGGCATCGATCTCAAGGGCGGTGTCACCGTGCCCATCATGGAAGAATCCCTCGACATGCGCCTGTATGCAGAGAAGTACCGATTTTTCGATGGGGAGTTCATCCTCGGCTCCAAGGCGGGGGTGCAGATCTCGTCCCCGGGGCGTTTGGTCGCCCTCACTTACGAATACGGACAGGACAGCAGGAATCCGGGATACTATGCCGTCGGCTGCTCTCTGACGGTCCCCTTTTGCCTGGAGAAGATCTTTTCCGGGAAGAATCCCATCGACCTGCCCACAGCGAAGAGTCGGGCAGCCCTCCAAGCGACGCGTCTTCGGTCGGACGGGGTGAAACGTGCATGGACCAGCCCCGACACCGTCGCAGAGGTGAGACGCACGCCCCAGGGAAGGCGATGGACGACTCCGGGCAGATTGACCGACACGATCTTCTCGACCAAGAAGACTTCCGATTCGGCCTCCGTCACTCCCAAGGCCCAATCGCGGGACGTCTGTGAACGGCGGAAAGATTGTTGCGAACGCGGGAAAGAACAGAAGAAAGAAGAGAAGAGGGATGAGAAAGGGAGCCTTGGCGGTTCATTGATCGGAGCACTCCTCGCCGGCTCCGCGGTAAGTAACACTATCTTCGTCACGTCCTGCTTTACGGGAGCGACGTACCTGACCGGGGACTACTTGTATCGTAACGCATTCGGACCTTTCGAGCTGGAACCCTATGAACTGGAAGAGATCGGGCGGGAGATGCCCAAGAAAGGCCGCCGAAAGTAGACCCTTCGCTCCGGGGCCTCTTGACGATTCTTCGAGGAGATGGGCCCACCGGGGTGGATTAGTCCTGCAATGTACGTTGCGGAGTCTCCCCGAGATGTCGATACTGAGCCGGTGGGAGCGGACGTCAATCCTTGCCCGACACGCGGTCAGGGAC
This sequence comes from Desulfomonilaceae bacterium, assembly GCA_041741735.1. Lineage (GTDB taxonomy): Bacteria > Desulfobacterota > Desulfomonilia > Desulfomonilales > Desulfomonilaceae > JBGSJS01. The sequence goes on from JBGSJS010000004.1 coordinate 101,377, forward strand.
GGTGAAGAAGAACGTCGAGCCCGTGCCTAATTCCGATTCGACCCATATCCGGCCGCCGTGTCGTTCCACGATCTTCTTACAGTTAGCCAGTCCGATTCCGGAGCCCGGTCGCGAGGATGAGGCCTGAACCCGCTGGAATATGCGAAAGATCTTCTCGGTTTCCTGAGGCTCTATCCCGATGCCGTTGTCCTTGACCCAAAACCTGTGCTCGCCGTTCTCCAATATGGCCCCGATTTCTATCTCAGGCCGCTCGTTCCGGGCAAACTTCATCGCGTTACTGACCAAGTTCTGGAATAGTTGAGCCAGTTGCTCCCCGTTGCCCATGACTGTGGGCAGCGGTCCTGCCTGCACGCGAGCACCGCTTTCTTCTGCAACCGCATGAAGGTTGGAGAGGGCGCGATTGAGAGCGTCTCCGCAATCGGTAGGGATCGCCTTCGGCGACTCGGCACCCAAACGAGAGTACTCCAGCAGGCTTCGAATGAGCCGGTCCATCCTGATTGTGGCATCCACTGCCAGAGCGATGAACTTGTCCGCGTCCTCGTCCAGTCTTCCCTTGTAACGCCTCTGCAAGATCTTTACGTACGCTGCCACGGCTATGAGGGGCTCCCGCAAATCATGGGCGGCGATGTAGGCAAACTGCTCCAGATCCCGATTGCTCTCCTCCAACGCGATGGTCCGCTCTCGGAGCATTTCTTCGGTTCGTTTCAGCTCCGTCAAATTCTGGGTGATGGAAGCAATGCCCACCGGTTTTCCGTTGCCGTCGGTGAGAAGGGAGAGACTGAGCAGCACGGGTACCATCTCGCCCGACTTGGTCAGGCGCATCGCTTCTACGTTGCGCACCTTCTCACCACTCTTGCACCGCCGTTGGAGCTCATCGGCCCGCTCGTGCCGTTCCGGGGGCACGGTAGCCTTGAACGATTTGCCCAGGAGCTCCTCGCGAGTCCACCCGTAGGTTGCTTCCGAGGCTTCGTTGAAATCGACGAGGATACCGTCGAGGTCCCGGATCAGGATGGGATCGATTGCCTCCATGAAGACTTTGGACATCTGGAGCAGTTTTGCTTCCGATCGTTTCCGCTCGGTGATATCGGTCAGGATGACGAGCATTCCCGCGGGATTTCCCTCGTGGTCGTGACAGCGGGAGGCCGAGAGGCTGACATCAACCACGCGGCCGTCTTTGGTCAGTCTCTGCGTTTCAAACCTACTGCTCGGATCTTCCTGTCTCATGATTCGGTCGATGATCGATCTGGTCGTTTCGCGGTCCCAATCGGGCAGATAGGGTATCTTTTTGCCGTGGATCTCTTCTAACGTCCAGCCGAATATCTCGGTGTGGGCTCGGTTAAGGTACCTCACATGGCCGACCATGTCGTAGATGACGATGGCATCCGGAGAAGAGTTCAGCAGTGACCGGAAGAGCTCCTCCTCTTTCTTGGCCCTCTCATACAGGCTTCTATACTGCTCTCTACTCTCCAGGAGGGCTTTTTCGGACCGCAGGCGGGCAACGACATTACCGAGTTGGGCAACCACGGCCTCCAGGGCATGCCGGGACCGACTCGGAACTTCCTCGTACACATGCGAGGCCAGACAAAAGCAGGCCAGTATCTCGCCCTCGTGCGTGACGGGCAAAATCGCGACGCTCCTCAGTCCTTCCCGATCCATGAGGTCAACCAATGAGGGAGTGAAACCGCGATCCTTGGAATAGGTGGGCTTGCCCGAAATCATCAATCGCGCTTGCTCCGAGCCCGGTGCAAAAGAAGAGACGCCGGAGACGAACTCCCGAGATACGCCTCGGTGGACGGCCAGTTGCAGACCTTCCTCCTCGGTGACCAAATAGACGCCTGCAGCGTCCATGCCCGAGATCTCCAACGCGGTGTCGACGCACAGCCTGAAGGCTTCATCGAAATCCTTCGCGCCGTTAAGCGCTACTCCGAGATCGCGTTGCGCGGTGACAACGGCCTCCGCCTCCTTCCTCTCGGTGATATCTCTGTGAGATCCCCGTGTCCCGAGTTTCCTGCCGTCATCCGCTCTGACAGGCCTGCACTCATGGCCGATCCAACGAATACCGCCGTCCCGGCGAACGATTCTGAAATCCAGACCACACGACTCGTCCGTGCCGCCTCTTGCGGCCTCATCATGCAGATGTGCAACTGTCTTCGCTCGATCGTCCGGATGGATTATTCGTTCCAGGAGCCCTGGATCACGCAGAAATTCTTCCGCGCCGTAGCCGGTAATCCGTTCGCAGGAGGGGGACACGTACCGAAAGGTCCCACGGTGGTCAAGCCAATATTCCCAGTCGTACGTCAAGTCGGCCACGGTGCGATAACGCTCCTCGCTTTTCCGCAGCGCGTTCTCCGCTTCACGTCTCCGGATCTCTTCCAATTCCTGCCTGGAGAGGCGTTCTCGGAGCTCGACCACTTCGTCGAGGAGTTGCTTCCGTGTCTTGTCTCGGTCGTTCATGGAGTGTCTCGAATTAGCCGGGGGGCAATCCATTTCAACCAATGCAGTGCGCTCATCATAAGTATCTAGATATTATCACCGAGATTTCCTTTGAGACAAGTCCTAACGTTCTTCCGAGGGCCGGTGACGCACCCTCGACCCTGGGCCGTTTTACCGCATCCCCAATAAGATTCCTCGCCGAACCCGGTTCAGACCGCGCGGATGATTTATGAAAAAGAGTTGTGCTTGTGGTATGCTACCCCCCTCACCCCGCGCGTACGGGCTAGGGGACCGTCGAATTTACGGCCGGCGTGCACCTGAAGTGAGGGCACGCGGACCTTTTCAAAGGATCAAAAAAATTATGATAGACGAATTTAGCCGAAAACTGCTCAGCTCTATAACTTTGGCCGATACCCCCGTCCCCATAAGGCAGACGAGAATAGCGTTCGACCGTTTAGGAGCCATACTGCAGCTCTTCAGACAGATTGCCCCCCTCTATATCCAGGACCAGCCGAACGATTCGTTGAAGGCCGTTTGGGATCGGCTCGAAGCCCTGGAAGGAGAGATGGCCATGGGTTTGCTGACGGCGAGCAATCCGGAATGGTACCGCACACGGCCCGGCTCCCAAGATCCGGCAAGGCTCAAAGTGGTGGGAGAGCCGGAATAGTCCGACGCGCTTGAGGGTGGGAGGACCCATGCGCGCAGCATGGGAACCGACGGAACGGAGCACAAGTCGCAAGTCCGGCCCACGGTGGATCGCATGACTTCTTGACAGGGGATGAAGCATCTCTTCACTGAACATGGGGCGTTATCGGTTACGATCGGGAACGCTTTTCCTCCTCGCGATGGCTGCCGTTCGCCTTGGCGTCTCCGGAGCTGTCCGTAGCGTCCAGACTGCGCCTCAGCTTCCGATTGCGGTACCCGCTGTAAATTGAAGGCCCCAGCAGTACGACCAATATCACGACGAATCCTATCGTGATGGCGAGGGAGTCTACGAGATCTATCATTTTCCGGGCGCTCCTGTTACCAGCCTTTCATCTGTGAGCCGAAAGACTCGGTAAACAGATATACAGCCCTTCTCCATCCGAGTCCAGGCCTCGACCCGTCTCCTTCCATCGAGGCCTACAATTGCGGCTCCTCAAGCCATGTTTCGACATGCGAGCACACACCGTCCGCCGGTCGGCCCCATTCACCTTGATGGCGAAATGGTCTTACCCGACCGTAACAGCGATGCCCAAACAGAGATGAAAACCGACTCTTGTCTCACGCGCCGAAAATCGCCGTCCGCGTTTTCAGCGCGAAATATCGGGAAAAAAATCCTTCACAAATCTTTCAGGCTCGACAGATGTATCGGAAAAAAGGATTCACGTGCGATGGATCAGGTTGGCGGGGTCAGTCCGTACCACACGTTTTGATCTCATCGCAAACCTCCCTGAAGATGTCGCTCAGCCTGATGATGCCCACGAAGCCTTTTTCTCCGGTGACCACCAGCGAAAGGTGATTTCCTTTCAGCATCTTGAGGA
>JBGSJS010000005.1:0-10385 GCA_041741735.1 Desulfomonilaceae bacterium
GCAGTGTCCTAATTGTGGAGAGAGATATTAGGACAAGGATTGGATATTATGGAGGTTAATGGCATTTGGTTCTTGCATTGCGGAGGCATGGCGTGCTACATTCTATTTTCAAATCAGATGCTTATTCAAGGGGCACCACATGAAGGTAACATTTGTTGAGGTTGATAGGGAGACGCTGTACCTGCTGCCTCCCTCGATTCAGGACTGGCTGCCGGAAAAGCATCTGGCCCGCTTTGTGGTGGAAATGGTGGAGCAAATCGACCTGCGACCTTTGAAGGCATCCTATTCGGGCCGCGGCTCACAGCCGTACAACCCGGAGATGCTGGTGGCGCTTCTGTTTTACGGGTATGCCACGGGCGTCTTTTCAAGTCGGAATCTGGAGCGCAGCACCTATGACTCGGTGGCTTTCCGTTATATCGCCGCCAACACGCATCCCGACCACGATACGATTGCAACTTTCCGTAAGCGATTCTTACCGCAATTGGCGAAGATATTTGTGGAGATACTTGCTATTGCCCGCGAGATGAAGGTTTTCAAGCTGGGCAAGGTGAGTATCGATGGAACCAAGATTGAAGCCAATGCATCCAAACACAAGGCGTTAAGCTACGGCCATGCCTGCAAGCTTGAAAAACGGCTCGAGGCAGAGGTGGCTGAATTGCTGCAAAAGGCTGAATCCGCCGACAACACCGATATTCCCGACGGCATGGACGTACCTGCTGAACTTTCGATCCGCCGGGAGCGTATCGAGGCAATCAAGGAAGCCAAGGCCGAAATCGAGCGACGTGCGGCAGAACGGTATGCCGAGGAACGAAAGGCATATGAGGCAAAACTGGCCGAGCGAGCCAAGAAAGAACAAGAGACCGGTAGAAAGACCGGAGGTAAAACACCGCAGCCGCCAACAGCCGGCCCAACGGAAAAGGACCAGGTTAATCTGAACGACAGCGAATCACGCATCATGCCGACATCCGGCGGCAGCTTCGAGCAGGCCTACAACGCCCAGGCCGGTGTGGACACGGAAACTATGCTGATTGTTACCACCCACGTCAGCCAGGCTACCAACGACAAAAAGGAGTTGGAACCTGCCTTGACCAACCTGAAGCAGTTACCTCAAGAGTTGGGAACCGTCACAGACATCCTGGCAGATAACGGCTATTTCAGTGAAGGCAATGTAACTCTCTGCGACGAGAACACGGTCACCCCTTACATAGCCGTCAAGCGTGAAAAGCACCATGCGCCGCTCATGGAGAGGTTCCAGGAACCTGCGCCCTTGCCTGACGACGCCAATGCCGTAGACACCATGAAGCATCGGCTCAAAACACAATCAGGGAAGGCTGTCTATGCAACGCGCAAGAGCACTATCGAGCCTGTCTTTGGCATCATAAAGTCGGTCATGGGCTTTCGCCAATTCCTCTTACGCGGATTGGACGCAGTGAAAGGCGAATGGAATCTCGTGTGTATTGCCTTTAACCTCAAAAGGCTCTACGCCTTGGCCAAATAGGTTGGAAAAGAGCAAGAACAGCCGGAAGAGGCAAAGACAGACACTCCGTACGTCCTTTCTGGCTAGAACCTCGGCCCGTTCAACGCTCAACTGACACGAACGGGTCCACTGAAACAGTCTTTTGAAAAAATCCGGGCGGGAATTCTGGATGATTCCAATTCCCAGTCCGACAGCCTCCTAGTACTGGATTGCCTTCTCCTTCCAGCTCCTGAGAGTCGGGAAAAGGGACTTCTATCCGAGGAACTGAAGGGCAAGAAAGCTGTAGCCATTACCCTGCCGGAGTTTGACTGTTCCGTTACCCGAAACGTCCGAACCAAGACGGGAGAGACCGAAAATGCCGAGGAAAAGATCCGAGGGTGCCCGTAAAGACCGAACCGCTTCCGGGTCCGGAAAAGCCGGCTGGTTCGCAAAGAATACCTGGGTTCAGGAGTATCGAGTACCGGACAATTGCGCTGGACGCTCGGCAGTTGCGGACGGATGCCGGAAAACCGGAAAAGATACTCCCGGCCGTCGAGGACGTTCCTGATCGGTAAATGATTTGAACGTTGCCGGTGGGGCGTCAACGGGGCTCCAAAGGGTCGACCGGGCGAAACGGGGAGCAATTTTGCGAAACACGGGCCGGGATCGCCGGTCCGATGAGTGCGGATGCAACGGAGTCAGGCATGACGCGAGACGGGAATCTCAATGAGAAATCGGAGAGTTTACGGAAGCGAGCAGAGGAATCGCTCCGTGGCAAGGTTGCGTATGTAGAAAACATATCCGGCCCCTTGTCGGACGATGTTCGGAAGCTCCTGCATGAATTACAGGTCTATCAGATCGAACTTGAGATGCAGAATGAGGAGCTCCGCACGGCGCAAATTGCACTGGAAGAGTCAAAGGACAACTATCTGGATTTGTACGACTACGCACCGGTTGGATATCTTACGTTGGACAAGAATGCGCTTGTTTTGGAAGCCAATCTTTCAGGTGCCGGCCTCCTGGGTATTGAGAGAGATTCTCTCATCGGCAAACCGCTGATGAATTTTGTCCACAAGGAGAGCCAGGACCAATTCTACTTCCACCGCAACCGGGTCCTACAAACCGGAGCCCGGCACATGTGCGAAGTCAAATTGGTAAAACCTGATGGCGGTTGGTTCCACGCTCAACTGGAAAGCGTCGGAATAGGGGATTCTGTCGGTGGATTCAGCCGATTGAGAACAATCTTGGCGGACATCACCGACCGCAAGCTCGCAGAGGAGTCAGTACGGAGGGCTCACGACGAGCTTGAGCTCCGGGTCGTAGAACGCACGTCCGAACTGCTGAGGATGAATGAGCTATTCAAGAAGGAAATTGCGGAGCGCAAAAGAAGCGAGGAGGCTCTGCGGAGCAGTGAAGAGCGCTATCGTCAGATGTTTGAAAGGAATCAGGCCATTAAACTCCTGGTGGATCCGCTGACAGGGGCCATTGTGGACGCCAATCCGGCAGCCTTGAAGTTCTATGGATACACCCTGGATGAGATGAAGCAACTGAAAATCACCGACATCAACATCCTTCCCACGGAGGAGGTTGCGGCAGCAATGACCGCAGCAAAGATGGAAGACAAAACCTCCTTTATTTTCCGGCACAGGCTGAGCTCAGGTGAGATACGGGACGTAGAGGTTCACTCCGGTCCACTGGATATCCAGGATCGAGAGCTGCTTTATTCGATCGTCCATGACATCACCGAACGGAGGAAAGCGGAAGAGGCGCTGAGAGAGAGTGAGCGGAGGCTGAGCCTGGCATTGAGCGGAGCGGCACTCGGGACGTGGGACTACAATATTCAAACCGGGGAGACTGTTTTTGACCGACGTTGGGTCGAGATGCTGGGGTTTTCTTTTGAGGAAATCGGCACTCATTTGAGCGCGTGGGTGGGGCTGATCCATCCGGAGGACAAGACTCGGGTAATTGCGGCCTGGAATGCTCACCGGGAAGGCCGCACGCCTTTGTACGAGGTCGAATACCGGCTCCGGACAAAGTCCGGACGATGGAAGTGGATCCTGGCGCGCGGCAAGGTCGTTGAGCTGGATGAGGACGGTAAACCATTGCGGGCTGCCGGCACCCATCTCGATATCACGCAACGCAAAGTGGCCGAGCAAGCTTTGCGTCTCAGCGAGGAACGATATCGGGCACTCGTCGAAGGTGCGCAAGACCTTATTTTCATGAAGGATCTGCATCTCACGTACACCCACGCGAACCCTGCCATGGCAAGAATGTTCGGAAGAGAGGTGTCGGAAATCATCGGCCGCAAGGATGAGGATCTATACGGGAAGGCAACCGGGAGCCATATCAAACAAGTGGATCTGCGCGTGCTTCAGGGAGAATCCATCGAAGAGGAATATACCGCCTCCATCAAGGGCGTTTCGTTTACCCTGAATACTGTTCTCACATCGCTTCGCGACGCGGAGGGAGCGATCGTCGGCATCTATGGCATTTCTCGTGATGTCACGGAGCGCAAGAGAACCGTACCCGCCCAAAGACCGATCGCCGAGGCGTACCCGTCGCAGGCCATGAGGGCTACTCTGCACGAGGCTCGTCTCGCAGCGGCCACTGACAGCATCGTTCTGCTCCAGGGTGAGAGCGGGAGCGGAAAGGACTACTTGGCACGTTGGATTCACGACCATTCCAGACGTGCTCCGGGACCCTATTTTGCGGTGAATTGCGCGGCCATAGCCAGGGATTTGGCGGAGTCGGAGCTTTTCGGGCACGAGCGGGGCTCATTCACGGGAGCGCACGGCAGGAAGAGAGGACTCCTGGAGTTGGCCGAGGGGGGAACCCTCCTGCTCAATGAAATTGGAGAGCTTGCACTCCCCATGCAGTCCAAGCTCCTGACCTTTCTGGACACAAGGTCCTTCCTTCGCGTAGGCGGTGAAAAGAACGTTACCGTAAATGCCAGGATCATTGCAGCGACGAACAGGAGTCTCGAGACGGAAGTGACGAAAGGCAGGTTTCTTTCTCCCCTTCTATACCGTCTGAACGTGTTTGCGATACACTTGCCGCCGCTGCGTGACAGGATTGAGGACATTCCCGTACTGGTGGAAGAGATCGTGTCAAGGCTGGCGCTGGAGCTGCATCTGACTTCTCTCCCCGCTATCGACCCCGCGTCTCTCATTGCACTTTCCGGGTATTATTGGCCCGGAAATGTCAGGGAATTGCGAAACGTGCTCGAACGATCGTTGATGTTGTCCGATGGGCACTGTCTGAACATTGCGCTCCCCTCGATCGACTCAAGCCGCCGGAGCTGGTGTCACCTGTCAACTTTTCCGGAGGACGAGCGCACGCTTCACGATGTGACGGATGAGGTGATCGAATCCCTCTGTTTGGAGGCCCTACGGCGCAGCAAGGGGAATCGAAGATCCGCCGCTCGGACGCTTGGCATAGCCCGAGACTCTCTCTATCGGCATATGAAGCGCTTCGGGATTGGGCACCAAGACCGGAGTGAAAACAAACCCGATTGACCGACATTAAGACACCCGATGAATCTGTAACCCTTTAGAAAAACAGGGCCCAGAAATTCAGCGGTCCGTTATCAAGACACTCGCCTCTCTTTTGCCTACCTCTCCTATCTCACCCGAACCTCCGTGACCATAGCTAACCCTCCGATAGTTAAGCTTTTCCGGAAAACTCTCTGCGCTGGGAGCAATTGGCACGAAAACTGCCAGTCTTGCGGCAACGGATAAAAGCACCGGCATTCGATGATCTGAAACGCTTGATGAGGCTCTAAACTAAGCTTTTCACCAAAATGGTCATGAGCATAGTTGCAAATGTCCATGGACCAGGAGCAGCAGTACGGTTTAGTGGCGCGTTCACAATTTTGAAAGTCAGAAGACGCCGATTGCTCTGAAGGCCTCTTCCGCTCTCACGTGCAGGGGCAAGAAAGGGGGTATAAAGCAGGTGGGTTCGTGTTCTTTGTGACGGCCCCGCGAGTATGTGAGGCTCCGGAAAAGGAAGGGGGTCCTGAAAGAACGGTGTTGTGGGGAGAAGCAGCCCTAGAACTTGAATTAACCAAATCAAAAGGAGGCACAAGGTGACGAAATTTGTCACGAAGACGGGGCAGTTCTTTGCGATAGTAGCCGCTGTAACTGCATTGCTCTTTGTCTGTGGGCCTGCCACGGCAGCAGAGAGGAAAGGAGCGCCGGAGAAAAAGGCGCCACCTGTGGCGACCACTTCAGCGGGTACCGGCGAAGAGTTTGCGGCCTGTTCCCCTGATTATTCCGACAAGCAGATCTTGGCTATGGCGAAATTCGTGGGTCAATTGTCACCGGAGCTCGTGCTCAAGGTCCGGCCGATCCTGCTCAAATGTGACTTCAAAGTGAACGATCGACTCCTTACCACCATTGCAGAGATTCAGGATGAAATGGATGAAATTGAGTTCGCGAGTCCGGAGCAAGAAAAGGAGTTTCGTCAAGAGAAAGCCAAAGAAATTGAGATTCAAATTGTACTGACTCAAAAACCGATCAACCAGGCCGAACTGAAGAAGTTGGTGGGGGACCTGTTTGAGATCAGGCAAAAAAACATGAAGTCGGCATTGGCGGACCTCGAAAAACAAGTGGAACTGATCAAGAAGCGGATCGAAGAGCGTCAGAAACTCAAAGACCGGATTACGGAACGCAAAGCCAAAGAGCTTGTCACCGGCGAGCAACCGGAAGCGGATGACAAGGAGCCGCCTAACGACCCCTTGGCTTGGGACTAGCCGTGGGGCCGCCACACGTCGTGGATATGGACGCACAGCCACTTCCCGGGGTCGTATGCAACATGCCAAGTTCGGACCCAAATCGGACGGAGTGTCTCAGAGATGCTATTACACCAAATGACTTCCGGCCGCGTTAAATTGCGACCGTTTCCCGGACAACAGCGGTCAAGAAAGTCCCAGTGCACAGAGCGCAATTGCCGAATCCGAGAAATGCAGATCCCCTTACAACCACCGCCGTGTAAACATGGCGCACCACAATGTTAGGAGGCAAGAAGATGGATTGCGATCCGAAGGACCCGCGTGAAAACCCGACCTCGATGGATCAATCGGAGTCGATGGACCAGGACGGGTCTAAAGAAACGAGGCGAGACTTCCTTGTCGGTCTCAGCAAATGGTCTCAAATTGTGATAGGAGCCGCTCTCCTCGGCGGAAGCCTCACACTGCCCGGCGATTCTGAGGCGAAAAGCGGCGGCGGAGGAGGAGGTGGCGGAGGCGGCGGCGGAGGCAGTGGCGGCGGAGGCAGTGGTGGCGGAGGAGGAGGTGGCGGCTGGCATAACGGTGGCAGCGGAGGCGGCGGTTGGTCCAATAAGAGCGGAGGGGGAGGTTGGTCCAATAAGAGCGGAGGGGGAGGCTGGTCCAACAAGAGCGGAGGGGGAGGCTGGTCCAACAAGAGCGGAGGGGGAGGCTGGTCCAACAAGAGCGGAGGGGGAGGCTGGCATAACAAGAGCGGCGGCTGGCACAACGGAGGGTGGCACAACGGCGGCAAGTGGCACAACAAGTGGTGGAACTACGACAAATGGTATAACAAATGGTACAACTACGGCGGCGGCGACTGGTCTAACAAGGGCGGAGTCTGGTCCAATAAGTGCTGGTGCAACTGCGCCGACGGCGGATCGCAGAGTGCCCCGCCCAGCGGGTCAAGCGGACCGCCGCCCGGTGGCGGAGGAGCCAATTGATCGCACGATCGCCGGTTGTCCCGGGCTCCGCTTTGATGGTTGGCGTTCTGTGTCTCGGGAGCCTCCGGGCAATCGAAGCCGTCAACGGATTGACGGTTCGCTGCTGATTCGTTGGTTTTCCGCAAGCTGAGGAGGAAGGGCGGTTGCAAGAGCCGCCCCTCAGCTTCCCCGTACCTGTTCGACGGAGCATTTCATAGATGAACGGTAAGGGTGCATGGGCGGTTGTTGCACGGAGAGGATTTTGGCATGACGGCAATATACAACGTTCCGGCCGATCGTTTGGATCCTGTCGAGGATGCAGGCGTGGTAATCCGTTCCCACGATCCGGCCGAATTGGTGGAATGCGTCGTGGAAGTGGCCCCGGAAAGGATCGTCCATTTGCAGCTTCTCTCTTTGGACCGAGAGCCCCGGATCCTGCGAGAACTTGCGGAGCCCATCCCTTTGGAGCTCGTAGTGGAAGACGTCGCCACCCAATACGCATTGCTCTACCGCTATGCGGATTTGCTGAAAACGCGGCCGATTCGCGTGCGGGTGCCCGTTCAGCCAGGGTTCATGAAGGTTGTCAAGGTTGCGACGGCCGTCGAGTTTGCTGTGATTCTCGAGGCCGGGCAACCCGACCGGACGACCGTGGAAGAGATGATGACGATGCTCGACACATATCTCCATCAGACCACAATGGCTGCGCCTGTGGAATTCTTTCACAGCCTGCTCATGGCCTATTTTGCAGACGAGCCGGCGACTCTGTGGGAGATTCAGGATGAGGACCCGGCTGTCTGGCGATACATTACCGACGATGGTACGGTGGCGCTCTCCAAGCGTCTGAGCCTCCTGCCGGAGTTGTCGGATGCCGACTCCATGGATGACATCAAAGCCCTGGTGCCGACGTGGAATCCTGAATGTGTCTCCTGCCGTTTCCTGACGCGCTGTCAGGGGTACTTCAAACTGCCGGACACGTCCTACCAATGCCGTGAAATTGTCCGGCTCCTCCGGCTCATCCAGGAGGCGGCGCGGGACCTGCGCAAAGATTACGACGCGAGTCTTCGGACGGAAGGAGGTCGCACTCCATGAACGGAGGACGTCTTTCGCTCATACTGTTACCGACGCTAAGATGTAATGCGGATTGCGAGTACTGTTTTGAAAACAAATCGTCCTATGTGATGAGTCCGGACCAATTCAAGATCATTCTCGACAAGGTGACCGATTATATGAACCACGTGCACGTCACTGACCTGACCATCTATTGGCAGGGGGGCGAGGTTCTCACTATGGAGCCCGATTGGTTCATGCGGGCGATGGAGATCATAGATAAGTCCGCACAATCTTCGGGAAAGAATATCGAGAATGAGTTGCAGACCAATCTGATCGGGTACGGCAAGAAGTGGAACAGAATTATAAAAGAGATGTTCAACAACGAGTGCGGGTCCTCGTTGGATTATCCGAACCTGTACAGAAAAGTCTCCGGCCTGCCTCCGGATCAGTTCAACGAATTGTGGCTCCGTCGTTATCGAGAAGCGGCTTCACACGGCATTGGTGTGGGAGTCATTTCCCTTCCCAATAGTGCGACATTCAAATTAGGAGCGCGGGCATTCTATTCCTATTACACGGAGACAATCGGCCTGGGTGGCTTCCAGGTGAATGTACCTTTTCCGGGCATCTCCGTCGATCCCTCAAAACCTCGGCTGCCCGTAGACATTGAAGAGTGTAGCATTTTTGCTCGCGAGCTCATTGATGTCTGGATGGAGCAGGGGTATTCCCGCGGGGTCCGCATTTCTCCCTATTGGGGTATGCTGGATTATTTCCTGACCGGAAACAAAAGCGATCTCCTCTGCGGGATGCGGCATGACTGCAGCAGAGAATTCTTCTCCATAGGCCCTGACGGTAACGTTTCCCAGTGCGACTGCTGGGTCGCTAGCTACCCTGAGTTTCATTTCGGAAACGTCTTTGAGTGCGACAGTCTCGTGGATATCATGAACAGCCGTCCTCGCGGGTTGTTTAGCGATCGGCCGGTGAAGGTGATGGAAAAGGGGGAGTGCGTCGAATGTGAATACCTGACCGTCTGCCACGGCGGTTGCGCAATACGAGCGTACAGTACCAGCGGCGACCTTTTTGTCAAAGACCCGTACTGTGAAATGTACAAAGCTGTGTTCAAACGGTTGCAAGAGACAGCAGTGCGTCTTGCACGGGAGACCGGTTCGACTCGGCCTTGTACCACGTCTGAAGTGCCGGAAAACCGCCGGCCGGTCGCCGCCCTCTAGTTCACGCGGTGGGGGACGGGTACCCGGACGGACACCCGGCCGGAATCGCGATGGTGGACGTTGGAAGCGAGAGTGGAGTGATCGAGGTAAACCCGGAAGACCTCCAAGATGGCAAGCTCTGCGGGTAATTCCGACGGGCCTTCCATGACCTCATCTAGAGCCGTTCACCAGAATTCATAGCCTGAAAAGGACTCATTCTGCCTCCCGTGAATCTCTTTATGGACACATGAAGCGCTTCGGGATTGGGCACCAAGATCGGAGTGAAAACAAACCCGGTTGACCTACATTAAGACACCCGGCGAATTGATAACCCTTTAAAAAAACAGGGACCGGGAATTCCGTGGCCCGTTATCAGGACACTTGCCCCTTGCTTGCCGACTTCCGGTATCTTACCCGAAACTCCGTGACCGTGGCTAACCATCCGATAGTGTAGCTCTTCCAGGAGAAGGTTCCTGTTTGCCCCAATTGGCACGAAAAATGCTAGACCTGAGTGCAACGGCTAAAAACATCTCCACTCGATAATCTGAAACGCATGATGAAGCTCCGGGCCAAGTGCGGCAACTGCAGCAGGCTCCGGAGGAGTTTCAATAGAGAAGGTGACATCACATGGAACCCAGCCTCATAATGGCTGTGATTATACTCATGGCGGCGATTGACGGCTTCGTCGTCCCGGCTCGTTTCAAAGGGCCGATAATCGCATGAAAGCGGTGCATGGGTCGGATTTCGTTCAAAACATGTTGCCCGAAAATTCCGGTCGCCGAGGCCCAAAGAGGGAGAAGGAACAATGAGTGACGTTGCAGTGCCAAGGAGACTGAACGATATACTAAAACCCATCTTCTACAGTTGTCGGGGTTTTTGGGGGTATGAAAGGGTTTATGTAGTTGAAATAACGAGGAGTGAGTTTTCCCGAAGCCGAAAACATGGTGCCACGCTATAGTAAATAATGCTTGACAAGATAGGTTTTATGG
>JBGSJS010000006.1:0-88930 GCA_041741735.1 Desulfomonilaceae bacterium
GGTTTCAGTAATCGATTTCCGGAGCGGTCCACACGACCGGTATCCCGAAATGCTCCATGGCCTCCTCCTGAATCTTCAGATGCTCCGGGTTCTCGTGGTCAAATAGCCCAGGAACCAACTCGATCAACACCCCCTTGCAAAAGCGCTCCACCTTCCACGCCGGCGCTTTCAGGCAATGCTTCATCCCGCCGATATTCCGTATCAGAGATTCGTCCATGTAGTGGAATCCCCGGATTATGGCGGGTCTGTCGAAATTCTCGATTTCCTGTTGTCGGTCGTACCAGTCCCAATGCGCCTCGTTCTTGAATTCGGAAAGATAGGCCTCAAACGGTTCAAATATTTGGATGGATTTCTCGAAATAGGAAAGATCGGGTACTTTCTTCGCCTCACCGATCGAAATGTCGTACGTATCGATGAAGATTTTCTCCGGGTGAGCTCCAGTGTGGATTTCAAACCGTACGGTGTTGTCATCACGATTGCGAGGCGGTATGGTGAACCAATCGACGTCCACTCCAATCCCGGGAAAGAGCTTGTCAATCTTCTTCCTGAAAATTCTCTCGAGATTCTCGCGTGAGAGCTCAAGAGCCTTGCTGTTGCTGCCGTAGATTTCCGGACATCGAAAGGCCTCCTTCATCAAATCGAAGTATTCCAGAATCTCGTCGATCCGGAAGTCTCCTCGAGGCCTGCAGTTCTGAGAGAATGAATAGCTATTCATGTCGATGACCTTGCTGCGCTGAGCGATCTTCAGTCGAATGTTATGATATCCTGTTTCAGTAATCGATCTCCGGAGCGGTCCACACAACAGGTATCCCGAAATGCTCCATGGCCTCTTGCTGAATCTTCAGATGCTCCGGGTTCTCGTGGTCAAATAGCCCAGGAACCAACTCGATCAGCACCCCCTTGCAGAAGCGCTCCACCTTCCACGCGGGCGCTTTCAGGCAGTGCTTCATCCCGCCGATATTCCGTATCAGAGATTCATCCATGTAGTGGAATCCCCGTATGATAGCGGGCCTGTCGAATTTGGGGATCTCCTGTTGTCGATTGAATGAGTCCCAGTACCCCTCGTTCTTGAATTCGGAAAGATAGGCCTCAAACGGCTGAAATATTTCAATGGATTTCTCGAAACAGGAAAGATCGGGCACTTTCTTCGCTTCACCAATCGAAATGTGGTACGTGTCGATGAAGATCTCGTCCGGGTGGGTTCCCGTGTGGATTTCAAACCGTACGGTGTTGTCGTCACGATTACGAGGCGGTATGCTGAACCAATCGACATTCACTCCTATGCCCGGAAAGAGCTTGTCAATTTTCTTCCTGAAAATTCTCTCAAGATTCTCTCGTGTAAGCTCGAGAGGCTTGCTGTTGCTGCCGTAGATTTCCGGACATCGAAAGGCCTCTTTCATCAAATCGAAGTATTCCAGAATCTCGTCGATCCGGAAATCTCCTTGAGGCCTGCACCTTTGATGCCACGTATAGCTGTTCATTCCACTGACCTTGCAGCTCTGAACGATCTTCAGTTGAATGTTATGATATCCTGTTTCAGTAATCGATCTCCGGAGCGGTCCACACAACAGGTATCCCGAAATGCTCCATGGCCTCTTGCTGAATCTTTAGATGCTCCGGGTTCTCGTGGTCAAATAGCCCAGGAACCAACTCGATCAACACCCCCTTGCAGAAGCGCTCCACCTTCCACGCGGGCGCTTTCAGGCAATGCTTCATCCCGCCGATATTCCGTATCAGAGATTCGTCCATGTAGTGGAATCCCCGTATGATGGCTGGCCTGTCAAACGGGATCTCCTGTTGTCGATTGTACGAGTCCAGTGCATACTCGTTCTCGGATTCGCCCAGATAAGCCTCAAACGGCTCAAATATTTGAATCGATTTCTCGAAATAGGAAAGATCGGGCACTTTTTTCGCTTCACCGATCGAAATGTCGTAAGTGTCGATGAAAACCTCATCCGGGAAGGTCCCTGTGTGGATTTCAAATCGTACAGTGTTGTCGTCCCTCTTGCGCGGAGGAATGCTGAACCAATCGACATTCACTCCAATCCCGGGAAAGAGCTTGTCAATCTTCTTCCTGAAAATTCTCTCAAGATTCTCGCGCGTGAGTTCAAGAGGCTTGCTGTTGCTGCCGTAGATCTCCGAACATCGAAAAGCCTCTTTCATCAAATCGAAGTATTCCAGAATCTCGTCGATCCGGAAATCCCCGCGAGGCCTGCAATTCTGAGAAAATAAATAACTGTTCATAAACCAACCTCCTCTACGGAACGATCTCCACTCCGCGAACTTTTCCCACTGCATTCTTGAAGGCTTTCACTTGATGGGCGCCGACTCGCCAAATAACCGGGATGCCTTTAGCAGCCTTCGCCTGTCTGACTGCTTGCTTGCGCATTTCCCCGGGATCCTTGACCCAAGGGCGAAGGTCATTGTTCTTGTCAAACAAGTGTCCGTGCGGTCCCTTGTACTCATACAGCTTGCCGTTCTTGTAATCGTCAAACTTTACTCCGTTGACCTCGTACTCCTTAATGTAGAGCCTGCCGCCGCTTTCGCGGATCTGCTGACCGGACATTTTCGATTGGTGTGCCATTCCATTCGGGCCCCGAGGCACCTCAACCCATGTTCCCGGACCTTTCGATCCCGCCTTCTTTACTGCGTGGACGACCGTGCCCCGTGCGGCTCCTCTAACCAAGCCCCTGACAAATCCCACCGGGGAGGTCACAAGCCGCCGCCAGGGAAAGAGATCCAAGAACGTGTGAGGGTCCGGCTCCAGTCCCTTCTTGTCTTGCTCTATGGCCCTCTCGAAGATCTCCTGTTGATAGTCCTCTACCCTGTCCAAGACATCTTCGTACTGTGTGTACCCGGCTTTCGACGCAGCAGGATGACCTTTAGGAGCCCGAGACGTTTGGTGATTGCCGCCTTTGTTCGCCGGCTCATCCGGGCTGCCGTCTCCGTCGTCATCCCCCCACAACAGGGCACGCTGTTCTTCAGCGGTCTTTGAATCGAATTCCGACCCGAACCAAAATTTGGTTCGTTTCAACATCTCGATTACGACATCGTCGGTCTCGTGCTCCAGAGCCTGTTCCACATACGCGTCGACTACTTCGGGTGAGACCTCGTCCGATTCCCCCTTCCCCTTCTTGTGCTTGCCGACTCTATCGCCCCGGCGGCCGCCGCTGAGCTCAGGATGAGTGGCGAACCACCAGCGCCGCTGGGCCTCGGTTTCGATCATACAGTACACTCCTTTCCCCATCCAACGTAGAAAAAAAGCATCGGAGGCTCAGCGATGGACCGCTCCCCCGGTTCTGATGTTTCGAGTCACCGATATGCTTTTGTAAAGACGAAGGAACTAAGATGGACGTGGTCCCGGGAAACGTGATGTCAGAAGATCCTCATGATATTAGACAACTCTCTTTTTAGTATACCATTCTCATTTCTTGAGTAAACCATTCGATGAAAAACCTCGTCGCACAACTTCACGGCCATGGAACGGTGCCTGAAATTGAGAGCCGAGACACGGTGGCCATCTGTCAGGAGCAACGCGACAATCATCTGTGGCTGGAATGAGAGAGCATCTTCAGGTTTGGTTTTGGATTGTGGTTGAGAAAAAGTGACAAGCTTGGGAAATTTCGGTTACAGCGTTTCTTCGAGAATGACCCGACCCGTAAACGGAACGGTTGTGGTGGAGAAAGAGCTTTCCACCTGGAGGAGGATAGATCGGATGCCGTCATCGGCGCGGTTATTGAAAGGAATACGGGGACAAGTGAGTGTGGAATGGTCGGCCACGGCGGAATCGTGGCTCCTCAATGGCATTTGTCACTAACACGGCCACATGAGCAAGGTCGTTGCCGCCCGCCCCCCTCGATCAAGATGAAGGGGATTTACTGCACAGCGGCCTCCGGGACAGGCGTTGAGGGCGGAACGAGCGGCGGTTCGGCCACGGACCCCAGGGCCACTCTGTTGCGGCCGGTCCCCTTTGCTTCGTACAGCGCCTTGTCCGCTGCCTTCACCACCGCTTCCCAATGGTCCCTGGCCAAAGTTGCGGCCGAGGTAACGCCGAAGCTCATGGTGATCCTGGTGCCGTCTTGAAGGGCAAGCTTGGTATCGGACTCGGTGGCCGTGCGCAGCCGTTCGGCAAGGTCCGCGGCCCGCTGCAGGTCGCACTCGGGGAATACGATAAGGAACTCCTCTCCGCCGTACCGGCCGACCGAATCATACGGACGGATGTTCGCACAGACCACTTCCGCCACTCGTTTGAGGACCCGATCCCCTTCCATGTGTCCGGAGGTATCGTTGATGCGCTTGAAATGGTCCACATCGGCCATGACAACGCCCACGGGTCGGCGCTGACGCGAGGCTCGATCCATTTCGTTCTTGAGGATCTCGATAATGGCGGCATGGTTCCAAAGCCCTGTCAGGGAATCTTCTCTGGCTCTCACTTCAGCGGCTTTCAGGGCCGAAGTCAGGTCCTCCTGAAGCTGCACGATCCGGGTGCCTGCTCTGAGCCGCACCTGAAGCTCAAGCGGCTCGAAGGGTTTGGTGATGTAGTCGTCGGCGCCCGAGTCGAGTCCTATTACGAGGTCGTCTTTGTTGCTCTTCGCGGTGAGTATGATGATGTAGATGTACGGATGATTCTTCAAGTCACGAACGGCCTTGCATATTTCTATGCCGAGCATCTTGGGCATTTCCCAATCGAGGATGGCCAAATGGGGGCAGTCGTCTCTCCGGAGCACTTCCCAGGCCTCGGCTCCGTCCTCGCAGGGTATAACCTCATGGCCCCACTGTTTGAGATTCACCTCGATCAATCGCCGAAAAAAGCGATTGTCCTCAGCTATCAGGATTCTCATATATCAGCGTCCCTTCCGTTGCCTTCCAGGGCCTCGTGCACGACGTTGAGCTCATTTTCCAGGATTACCAGGGCTTCCCGTGCATAGGCCATGTCAAGGCTTCGCCCCATGTTTTCGAGACGGAGAGCCGCTTCAACTGCGGAGCTTGCGCCGAGTCCCGCCACCATTGATTTGAGAGAGTGGGCGGCGATTCGCAGCCCGTCCGGGTCTTGATTCCCGATGGCCAGAGCGATCTCCGACATTAATTTGGGTGAATCTTCACTAAATATCGCCAGCATTTCGTCGAGCAACGCCCGGTCGCCGCCGACGCTTTCCAGAAGCCCCGTCAGATTGACAACCGCTTTGATTTGGGGTCCTCGAAGGTCGGGACGTTCATCCGCGGTGAAATGAGATGAGACGTTTTCGATGACGGATGCGAGCTCACGGCTATTGACGGGTTTTGCCAGATATCCGTCCATGCCCGCGTCGAGGCATTTCTCCCGATCCCCTTTCATGGCGTATGCGGTCATGGCGATTATGGGGAGCCGCTTGCCGTCGTTGAGCGCTTCCATTGCCCGGATGCGTTTGGTGGCCTCGAATCCGTCCATGTACGGCATCTGGACATCCATAAGGACAAGATCGAATCGATCGCCGCCGCATGCGTTAACAGCTTCGTGGCCGTTGTTCACAACAGTTACGGCATGCCCCATGTGTGAAAGCATTCCCATGGCAACTTTCTGGTTGAAGGCATTGTCTTCGGCCAGGAGGATCTTCAACGGCCGCGGGGTGGTCGGTATGCGTGCGGCGATTGTTTCGGAGGGCTGGAACGGCTGGCGGCCCGGGCTGCTCATGAGCCGTACCAGGGTGTTGTAGAGGTTCGACTGGTGGATGGGCTTGAGCAGGCACGCATCGATACCGAGGTTCCGGATGGTATCCATGCCCGCGTCCGGGCCGGCGGAGGTAAGCATCAGGAGCTTTAACGACGTGAACCGATCCGATTGTCGGATGCGCCTTGCCAGCTCAAAACCGTCCATGACCGGCATCATGCAATCGATCATTGCCACGGCAAAGGGCTCGTTCCGATTGGAAGCGATCTCCAATGCGGCCAATGCTTCCTGCCCCCCTGCCACGACGGTGGGAATCATATCCCATTGCGTGATGAGCTCCTCGAGGATACGCCTGTTGGTGGCATTGTCGTCAACCACGAGGACCTGTAATCCTTTCAGCTCTGCCTGAACCGCCAGCTCAGTCGTCCGGTCAGGCTCCTGTTGTATGCCGAGGGGAAAGGTGACGTAAAAGGTGCTCCCCTTGCCGACGATGCTCTCAACCCAGATCCGTCCCCCCATCAATTCCACCAGTTGTGCCGTGATGGCCAGTCCCAGACCGGTGCCGCCGTAATGCCGTGAGGTCGATCCGTCGGCCTGCTCGAACGCGGAAAAGATGACCTTCTGCTTCTCGAAGGGAATGCCTATCCCCGAATCGCAGACCGTCATGCGAAGGTACACGCTCTCTTCGCTTCGGGATTCCATCTCCAGTTGAAGCACTATTTCGCCTTGTGACGTGAACTTTACGGCGTTCCCCATCAGGTTCATGATGATTTGCCGTATTCTGTCCTGATCGCCGATCAGGTGGTCCGGTATGGCGGGCGCGATGCGGCAGGCAAGCTCCAATCCTTTGGAATGTGCCTGGGGCGCCAGAGTCTGCACCGTGCTACATACATGGTCCCGTAAATCCATCGGCGCAGGATGCAATTGGAGCTTTCCGGCCTCTATTTTGGAGAAATCCAGGATGTCGTTGATCAATGCCAGCAAAGAGTGTGCGGACATCTCGATGGTTTCGAGGTACTCCCGCTGTGCCGGGGTGAGTGACGTGTTGAGGGCCAGCTCGGCCATGCCGATGACGGCATTCATGGGGGTCCGGATCTCGTGGCTCATGTTGGCAAGGAATTGGCCTTTGCTCCGGTCGGCCTGTTCCGCGCGTTCGCGTGAGCGGGCCAGCTCGGTGACATCGATGACGTTGAGGATGACACCGGCGTACGACCCGCGACTGAACATCGGATAGAGTCGAAAGGAGACATGCATGTCCTGCCAGTGCAACTGGAACTCCTGAGCATCGGTCCGTTTCCCCAGTTGGTAGTCCTTGATGACCACGGCGAAGTCAGATCCGAAATGTCGATCGATACCGACTGCCCAGAGGCTCTTTCCCGTGACCTGTTCTCTGGTGAGACCCATACGCTGCAAGAACCAGGTATTGGCCTCGGTAACCAGGTCATCGGGCCCCGCAAAGACGACCCCTTCTTCGATCCCCTCGATGAGCGACCTGAGCTTCTGAGCCTCGGCGGAGGCCAGAGCGTGGGCCCGGCTCAAGTTGATCTCTGCGTTCTTGCGCTCCGTGAAATCCTCGACTAGGCCCTGCACACCGTGGATCTGTCCTCGGTCGTCCACGAACGGGCTCAAATGTATCCTGACGTATCGGTAATCCCCGTTCCCCGCCGTGTAAGGGACTTCGGAGACGATGGTTTCCCCGGTTCGCATGCAATGGGAAACTGCTTCGTCCACACCGGCTCTCGTGAAAAAGGGCGAAGCCGGCAAGTTTGACGATTCCGAGACCTGTTCCGGAGACCCGGTCGGAATGATTTGTCCGAGCGCAGGGTTGGTCTGGATCAATTTGCCCTCGGCATCGCACAGGAAAATGCCCAGGGGTGCGCTCTCCACCAGGTTACGGAACTTGCTCTCGCTTTGGGCCAAGGCTACTTCGGCCCTCTTGCGCTTGGCAAGCTGCATCCGGACAATAAGCACCGCGCCGAGCCACACGCCGAGGAGCACCAGAATGATCAGCAATCCCAGGACCCCGACGGTGATCATTCTCCTCTGCAGCGAGGTCAGATTCTTCTGCACGTTGTCCTGGATCGCCTCGGCCATGGCTTGAATGCCTCTGGAATACTCCCTTTTTTGTGCCTCATAATCATCGCCGAAGAGGATTGCGTTTGCTTCCGCCGGCCTTCCTTTGCGCACAAGGGCCAGGGCGAGATTTTCCATTTCGATGAGCCTGGAATAGGCGCGCTTCGTCGTGGCCGTGTAGCTCGTCTCGTACGATGTTCGGGCAAGGCCGGCGATGTCTACGATGGCATTGTCCAGCTTGGGCTCGACTTCCCGGTATTTATCCTCCCACGACGTCTTGCCCGTGGTTGCCGCCATGCGGGCGGCCTGCGTGAGCATCTCGTTGAAGTACACAACATCCCCGACCAGTTGCTGAAGCCTGAACTCCCGGGTGGCAACTTGAATGTACGATTCGTACATGCTCCACACGATAAACCCCGCTACAGGCAGAAGTAAGAGGCTGAGCAGCCAGCTCCCGGTGAGGATGAGAATGGGGTTCAGACGCATACGCGGTCTATGGCGATGGTTCGCTTCTTTCGTTCCGCTGCCGTTCTCATTCATAGTTGACACCGACTATAGTCTTCCGGAACAGGATCGTACCGCTCTTTACCATTCTCGGTACCATTCACGCGAAGGAGCCATAAGCCCTCGATCGCGTTGGCGCCGGGGCCTCCCGGACGGGCTCCGCATGACCCGAGGGCCTCGCGGCTCTCTTCAGGGCCTTTTTCGACATTGCACCACAAGTATTCCAGGATTCGGTTAGAAAATTGTTTGGCCGGTGTAATAGTCGAGCGCTTTGGAAGGTGCAGGAAAAGGCAGGAGCCTTGAGGGCATCGGGAAATCTACGGTGGCCAAGGATCGGCCGTTTGATGCCGCACCAAGTGCGGACAGCGGAGGCGTCGTGGCCGGGCCCGGCGGTTGCTCCGCTCCGGCGACTCCAACTAATGCAAAGGTGCATACGGCGAGAAACGCTATGAAACGAGCCATGGGAATCCCTCCTTGTCACTACGGCAACATTGCTGTCATAGCCCATAAAAGGCACAGGGTAACCCGTGAGTGACCGTACCTTACCGCCGATTCTCCTGTCAAATTGCAATCCTTCTGCTCCGGGGTTCGCGATCGTCCGCACCTCTAGCTTTTCGTCCGCTTCATCAACCATTCCGATGCACTTCCCCTAAGCAAAGAAGATGTTTCCGGGCCGATCCAAGTGGCTGCCTTCCGAACCTACTCAATTCTACAAAAACTTATGACTGCCTCATCTTCCCCTAACGGACGGGTCGCAGGCTCATCCTGAGAAATCTCCATCGACTCTGAGCAGGAAAGGGACTGGACATGAACATGACGGCAAAGAGACTGTTTCTGCTGCTTGCGGTTGTCGCGCTTGCTAGTTTCCGGGCGAGTGCTTTTGCATCGGACAAGTCCTTGATATGCGTGGAACTGGTTGAAAAGGCCGAGGCTTTTGTGCTGGAAAAGGGCCAAGACTATGCGTGCAAGGTGTTCTCGGCATCGAAGGGCCCGTTCATTAACCAGGAGCTCTACGTGTTTGCCTGCACAATTGACAACAAACTGCTCGCCCATCCGTACAAGAGAAATCTGATCGGGCAAAGCGTCAACGACTTTGAAGATGTCAAAGGAAAACAGATCTTTCGGGCATTCCAAGAGATCGCCCGGCAGAGAGGCTCCGGCTGGGTGGACTATTGGTGGCCCAAACCCGGCGAAAAGGGCGAATTCCCGAAAACGACCTTCATCAAATTCATAGCCATGCACAACATGTACGTCGGAGTTGGGTACTACAAGCCTATGCAAATCAGTCAGGACACGAGTCGAGCAGCCGCCCGTTGACTCCTCGGGAATCCGCCCGCGGGATTTCCCGCAGTTCCTGACCGTTGGCGAAAACCTCTATTCCACACAAGACGTGAACTGCCGCTGTCCGTTGGTGCGGGTGAGACTCGTGGATCGAAAGGTTTGCCGTTTCGAGCACGTCTCCTCCGTTGCTTACGGTACGGCCCGGCTTCGCTTCGGAAACTTACGAGAGCCGACTGTCGGCTGAATTGCTCCTTTAATTGACCGAGTATCCACCTGAGGTGTTGTGCTCGGTCATTTTTTTGCCGCGGTCATGCCGTCGTGAAAGTCTGCTATTCAGCTCTCTCCACGGGCAGCGGGTACTTTATGAAGAGACTGATGAGCAGTCCCACCATCGGAAGCACCATAATACATTTCAGAGCGGCGGGAACGCCGAAGCGGTCGGCCACCAGGCCGAGCAGGGTCACCCCTATTCCGCCGGTTCCTATGGCAAAACCTGCCATGATGCCGGAAGCGATGCCGAGATTCAGCGGGAGCATCTCCTGGGCCATCACCATGGTAACCGTGAAGCTCGAAATCAACACCATGCCGATGAGCGCGAGGGCGGCCCCCAAAAGAACGCCATGTGTCATTAATATCAGAGGCAAGCAAAGACTCGTCACCACCAGAGATAGTATTAAGAATTTCTTGTGTCCCCATCGATCGGCCAACGGCGATCCCAAGATCGTACCCACCGCACCTCCGGCCAGGAAAACCGAGACCAGGGTTCCCGCGTACAGCGGATAGCCCTTTTCATAATCTATGTAGTAGAAGGGGATGTATGCCATGAGGCCGAAATGGGTCCAGGACCTCATTATCACCGTTGCCACCAGCAATCCCAGGGAACGGTAGGCTTTCGACGACACGCGGGCCTGCTCGCGTGCTCCTTTTGAGGCTGCCGAGGGTCGGGCCTGGGTAATGGATCCCCAGGAGAACAGCAGCAGAACCAGAAATACCACGGCAAACGCGAGCATCATCGGGAGGGAGCTCAATCCGAAGTAGCTGATCACGAAAGTCGCCGCCAAGGGTCCTATCGCCAGCCCCACATTGCCGCCCACAGTGAAGACGGCCAATCCCGTAGCCGGCTTGTCCCCGGTGAAGAAACGCGCGGTCTTGAATCCTTCCGGGTGGTAGGATGCGATTCCGAGTCCACTGACGACGACCAGGAGAAGAACCAATTCAAAGTTGTTCGGTACCGCCAGCAGGGAAAGCCCGAGACCGGCGAACAAGCACCCCAGCGGGAGCAGGAACGCCTTTTCCCTCTGATCCGACCAGTATCCGAAAAGAGGCTGAATGACCGAAGACGTGATATTGGAAGCCATCATGATGACGCCCGTCATCGCGTAGGAGAGCAGCAATTTGGCTTTCAGAAAAGGAAGAATTGCCGGGAGGGCACTCTGACAAACATCCGTAGCCAGATGCCCGAAAGACAAAACGAGCAGCATCTTGAGATTAAGGCTTCTTTGATGCAGGCTATGGGAATTCACGAATAATCTCCTTTACCATTCAAGGCCCTCGTCAAATTTCTCCGGGCGAGAGCTCCGCTCAAAGGTTGCAACAATTTTCGCCTTCGTAGCGGCTGATTAGTATAGCACTCTTCTCTGACGGGTTGAACGGCTCATGAAAAAGAGGGGATTCCTGTCAAGGTCACTGGTAAGGAAGAATATTCATCTTCCCGGCAGTGATGGATAGCGAGGAATAGAGGGGTCTGCTTGCCGTTCGGCACCTAAGTGCGTCCAAGCTTGTGGTCGGTGAGGGTTAAAAAGGTTGCCGTTCCAGGCCGTTCTCTTCCGCCGTGAAGAACATCCGGTGACTTCGATTCAGAGGCCGGCCCGGAACAGCGTTTGCTTGTTAGTGGCGCAGCCGGAATCACTTCCCTCTATTCACTTTCTTAAGCTCGTCGGGTGTGCGACCTATCTGCTCGCCCTGGATGGACTGAATGTTTGAAAGAACGGCGAACCCGTGTTTATCGCTAAACGCGGTCTCTCCCCACACCACGTCCTCGACCACCTGATGATCTTGACCCCGCATAACCTTCCAGCCCTCCGGCGTCATCCATGCGAGGGGCTCCTTTTCCACGGCTTTAATGACTGCCTCGGCTTGCGTGGAACCGGCCCGTTCAACGGCCGCTTTGATGAAGTAGACGCCGGCATAGGTTTCTTCGGCCATATAGTCGGGATACTCTTTGTACTTCTCGTAGTATTTCTTCACAAAGTCCTTGTTCTCAGGTGAATCGGGGCTGGTGAAGAAATACCGCGAAGACATGAAGAGACCTGCAGGGGTCTCTTTCCCCAGAGGGACAAGGGTCTCCAAAGCCGCACCCACGGGAAACGCGAACTTGATGTTTTCAAACAAGTTGGCCTTCTTCGCCTGTTTGATGAAATTCACGGCGTCCTGTCCCCACAGCGGGCACCATACGGCCTCAGGTTTGACTTTTCGGATCTCCTCGATGTGTGCGGAAAAGTCCTTGGTCATGAGCTTGGGGAAGGTCTCCCCCACGAATTCCACATCGGGTCTTAACTCTTTGAGCTTTTCTTTGAACATGGCCCACGACGCATGGCCGTAGTTGTAGTCCGGTCCGATACACATCCAGCGCTTGTAAGGTCTGCCGGCCATGTAGTAGGCACCGGCTCGCGAGTGCATCATGGCGTTGCTGAGCGTACTGAACACATAGGGATTGAATTTTGCCCCGGTGAGAGCATCGGTGGCCGCTTGCGTGACGATAAGGATCTTCTTGTTCTTTCGGGCAATCTCCGACAGGCCCATGGCTATGCCGCTGGAAGTGGGGCCCATGAGAAAATCCACTTTGTCCCCGGTGATGTATTTCTCGGCAAGCTGAGCCGTGATGTCCGGCTTGAGTTTTGTGTCGCCCGAAAAGGCGACGAGCTTTCTTCCCAGTATGCCTCCCGCAGCATTGATCTCCTCGACGGCCATGTCGATCGCCCTCTTGCCGTTGATACCATACCCCCCGAGCGGTCCGGAGCTGATGAACAGTGCTCCCAGCTTTATCGGTTGCTCGTCGGCATGCACCGCACCACACAATGCCACAGCCAGGAGTAATCCAAAAGAAACAACCAACATCCTCTTCATGATCTGCCTCCTCTCATATGGTAACTGCAAGACATTTGACCGAACCGTCCCATCTTTCCGGATATGATACGATCCACTTTCCTTCCCACACCGCCGTGCATCCGGAGAGACCCGAAGGCGCACCAAGTACCGGTTCTCCACACATCCCTTCCTCCCGGAGATCGGAGCCGTCTTTCCCGGAGTGGCCGCGCCTGACCGAGATTTACGGCCGACCCGACAGCGAAGCGCAGGAGGCTGTCCTTAGACTTCGTGACGACCACAAGACCTTCTTCGCTCCCCGGAATTCTTGAGGTGCCCCTCCATGACGGTCACTTTTTCGTTCAGATCGGTTATTGCTGCTCTCCCCTTCCCCCTTTCCAGCCGGTGGCTCTCTTTTTCTTTTCACCCACGTGAACTAAGAGGACATTCCTGTTTCTCGGCATCGATGCTCCGGCAATCGCGAATCAAACAAGGAGAGCCCTCGCCGTGTTGTGAGAAATCGAGAAGAGAGAATGTTTTGGCTATGAAGACTTTGACGCCGCCGAGGTGGGATGATTATGGCATAAGCCCTCCTGCGTTTCCAGCATGAAGTTGGAAGGAGAACGGGGCACTCCGGGATCGGAGCGTTGACGCGAATTTTCTACGATTTTGTCTTGACGGGATTGCCTTCCTGTTCTAATCTTATGAGATGCAGTAAACGCGTCTCTTCAGCGTTCATTCGCACGACCGGAGCATGAAAGCCCGGGGTTTACTTTTCGTGGCGTCTCCCCTCGGAAAGGCTCTTAAGCCTGGAGGCGTTTGAGAGAAGGGATCTGATACTTCCAGCCGAGATAGTCATTTTCTGATGCACTGCAGTGCCGCCAATCCTCAAGGGGTTGATGCGACCGAATCCAGCTACACTATAGGTTTCCTCGTAAGGGGAACAGCGATATACTTGAGGGAGAAGCCCTCCCAGAGAGTACCTTCGCGTACCATCGGCAGGGTCGTCGGCTCGACGACGATCCCAACAACGCGTATGCACGAAAGGAGATTCATCTGCATGCCGGGAGTATATGTCAAGGAAGACGAGCCTTTTGAGAATGCCTTACGGAGATTCAAGAAACAGGTCCAGAAGTCCGGGGTTTTGACCGAAACCAAGAAGCGCCGCGCCTATGAAAAGCCGAGCGTCAAGAAGAAGAGAAAGGCCATGGCAGCGCGCAAGAGACTTCTGAAAAAATTACGAAGAATGCGGTCTCGATAACCGTTTACGGCCTATAGAGGCGACTCGCTTACAACCGGGGGAAAGGCAAATCTCCTTGCCGCTGAAACGCGGGCTCCGACGGGGACTGGGGCCTTGGTGCGTGCAGTACGCGGGAACTGTAAGGGGAGAAGGCAAGCCCGGTCACCAAAGACATGGTCAATAACTCAAGCCCCATATGGGAAAGGCTCGAAGAGAGTCGATTGCCGTCCGTTGCGGCATACCTTGCGGCGATGGCCGTAGTGGTCGCCACAGGATTGCAAACCGGTTTCAACGGGCGGCAACTTGCGACGTACGAAGTCGTTGCGGCCTTGCTCCTGGCAATTCCCGCAGGGTTTCTCCTCTTCGTGTCGCTTGCCGACCTCCTGTGTTACTTCATCTTCATTCCGTCCATCACCCACGACGGCCACCTCTTTTCAGCAGTTCACGGATCGCACCTTATTCATCCTTTGACCACCTCTCTGGTTCTGGGGCTCGCCGGACTGTGCATCTTTACCGGCAGCACCTTGGGCGGAGCGATGTGGCTCGTCTTGGCCGCGGTCTTTCTGTTCCAGACCTGGCTGATCTTGCGAAAAGTCCGAAAGGACCATCTCATGAACGGTCTGGACGGAGAGAGGTCAGGCACGTTTCTGCTTGTACTCAACTTGATTTTCGGAACCGAGATCGTCACCGTGGCAGCGGGCGCCAAACCCCTGGCCCCGTGGCGGATCGACACCTTACCTGAAGACACCTGGATTGTGGACGTTCGCACCAAGCCTGAGTTTTACTGGAACAGACTCCAGGGTGCCGAAAGTTTCCCCTGGGGCGCCGGAGTCATCGAGGCGGCAAAGGACATGCCGAGGGATCGGCCTGTGCTCGTGACCTGCCTGTCCGGGCATCGTTCCCCCACGGTGGCGGTGATGCTCAGGAAGGTGGGGTTTAAGACGGTCTACAATCTCAACTGGGGTCTTCTCTACCTGATCCTCCTGGAGCGCGGCCGAAAAAAGGATGGCCCCTTTGCGCTTACCAGGCCCCACCGCGATCCCGGCCGACGGGGCGAAGACCTGCGGGGGATCTCCATCGGGTACGTCACCCTTCAGGCTCTCATCCTCATCATTTCCCCCCTGGAGAATGCTCTCAGGCAGGTGGCCGTTTCCTCGGCCCAGCAGATAGTCGGTGCCGTCCTGGGACTTGCAGGTCTCACTGCGGCGATCATGAGCTATCGCGCATTGGGCCGAAACTTCCGTGTCTTCGCTGCACCCCGACGGAGCGGATCTCTCGTTACCACAGGAATCTACGCAAGTGTACGACATCCCATGTATTCCGCTGTTATCGCGATGTTTTCGGGATACATCATCTTTTTCGGAAGCCTCGTGAGCGTGCCGCTCTGGCTTGCCTTCTCGACCCTCTACGTCATTAAGGCTCTCAAGGAAGAACGCATCATCGCCGACCGATTCCCCGAGTACGGAGAATACCGCAAGCATACCGGACGATTCCTTCCGTTTCTCTGACCGCAGCCCTTTCCGATACAATTCAAGCGCGTGGTAGCCGGCCTTCACAACGTTGTCGTAGCGCGGTGGGGACTGCGAGGATGGAGAAGCGGTCGAGACTTCGGGACCGGTTCCCGGTGCCGGCTCGCCATAAGGCTTGAAGATCGTGAGTCCGACAAGGCCGGAAGCCTCTTTCCGTTGATGCCACTTCGCGATCCCATCGATAACAATGACGGTATGTCTCTTCCGCTACGAACGGCGCGACCTGACTTCGCTTCAGAGACAAGCCGTCATTGCCGGGAAGTCACAATCTTAATAGCGAAATGGTATGGTCATGGGGGGCGGGTCGGCGGCGCCTTTTCGGTTGTGCCGCCGACCAGGAAGTGGTCAAAGCACCACGGTTTCTTTCATTATCCGTGGTGCTCGTCGTGATCGGACTTGATTCCGTAACCAAGTATAATCGCCTTGAAATTCTCGCCCACTGTCTCGCCGGTAGTGGCAAGGTACAGGTGAGCTACGAGGAAGGCCGCAAAAAGGCCGCCCAAGATAAGGTGGATCGTCCCCAGGACCGCCATCCCGCCAAGGGCACTGATGATTCCCTTAAAGCCTTCCGGGAACATGTACAGGATTCCGGAAAGGAGAAGAAGCGGGAAGAGCAGAAGCTGGAATTTCAGGTACGCAATCTTCTGGAGCGGGTTAAACTTGTTGTCTTCCGTGGGAGCATACGGATGCGGCTCATGTTTGAAAATACCGTAACCGTAGAACTTCGCTTGGCAGATCATGCCTCCGGGGATCTCCCCTTTCTTGGGAATGTAGTGGGAGATGCGTCCGGTAATGAGATTGTACAGGAGCCAGAAGATAAAGGCCGCCACCGCTCCTATCCCGAACCAGTTGTGAACCGACACGGCCCAGTGGAACCATCCCGGAAAGAGCTCGGGCCAGTGGAGCATGATTCCCGTGATGCAGAGCATGACAATGCACAATGCCTGGAACCAGTGCCAGATCCTCTCAAACAAAGGATGGAGGAGGATCTTTTCCTCGGGTAGATGAAGCGGCTCTTTGCGCCTGGTAAGGATTCTCAGTCCGCCATGTACGATGGGGAGTCCGAACGTGCCCACCACCACGAGGATGAGGAGTGCATCCAAAGCGGGAATACGGTTGGCTCCCAGCACATAGCCGAACTTCTTGAGAACGTCCCCGTTGATGAAGCTCGTCTGCTTGATATAGGCGAGCAGCCCCATCGGTTTGGGTTTTTCTTTCGCAAGGACGGTGAACTTGGTGTGACAGGCCTCGCACCCGACTACTTTGGTCTTCACCTGGGGAATGTTGTGCACACCGGGTTCTTTGCCGGCATGGCAGACCATGCACTCAAGTTTCATGTGAAGAGCCGGTTCGTACATCTTCGCGTGGCCCTTGAGCACATCCATTCCGTAAACTTTATGGCAATCCACACAGATTTTGCCTTTGAAATCTTTGCCGTACTCATCCTTGCCCTTGCCGTAATGGACGTCGTGACAGGAGATGCAAGCCACAGCCTTCGGTCCGGCCTTTTCTCCATGAGCACTCGCTTTTACGGTCTCCACGGACTCCTCATGACATTCCTTGCAGTTGACGGGTTGCAAGCGCTGATTGTGAGGGACTTCGGCTATATCCTTATGGCAATCCACGCAGGTGGTGTCCGCGTGGACACCGGCTTTGTATGCTTCATCATTTATGGAGAGATTCAGTTTACCGAACACGTACGGCGGCTTGGAAGGCGCAGGTTGAGCCTTCTCTTCCACGACTACGTCGTCTGCACGCTCCTCTTTCGATTTCTTGAGAATATCCGGATTATGGCAATCCAAGCAGGATTGATTGTCCAGAGCTTCTCCCTCATCCTTCTTTGCCCCCTCCTCTTTTTCCTCTTCTTCCTTTTCTTCGGCGGCAGGTTTCTCGTCGGCTGCCTCAGGTTTTACCGCGGGAGCTGGCTCGGGAGTCTTTGCGGGCTCCCCTGCAGGGGGTGCGGCGGGCTGCGCTGTTTGCGGAACAGTCTGGGCAGGCACTTCTGCGGGTTTCTGAACCTGCTCGCCCTTTGCGGGGGAGGCCTCGGAGGGTTTTGTGGCAGGACCTGTCGGAGCAGGTTGAGCCGCTGGTTGAGGTGTTGTTTGGGCTTGCGACGGAGCGGGGCTTTGATTCTCGGCTTCAACGGTTACAGCCGAATACTGCATGACCAGCAACACGGCCGCCACCGCTATCAGGGAAAGAATCGTCCTTCTCCAAGAACGGAAAAAGGAGGGTCTTCTTCTCATGGGAAACTCCTTCAACGAACCACGATCTGAGACTACGCTCGAGGGTTTTCTTGAAATAAATCCACTGTCAAGAAGGGACAATCGCCAAAATTATTACATGCCGGGATGGGGTCAGGTCAAGAAGAATCGGGCAGCAAAAAAGCCCCCTCCGGGTGGAGGGGGCTTGCTTGATCTCTTAAACTCACATACAGCCGACGTTACTTCTTTTTAGGATGGCACTTCGTGCATGCGGTGGGACCGGTCGGTTTCTTCTCTTTCTTGAGCTTCTTATGGCAGTCAACGCACTTCTTGTGATAGGCCGACTCCAACTTTTCGACCTTGCCCTCAGCCTTCAATTTGTGACAGGCGGAGCATTTCTTGACTTCCTGGCCTTCCTTCCACACATTCTTGCCGTCCTTGTATTCGTGATGACAGTCCGTGCATTTCAAGGCCTTATGCTTCGCGTGGGGGAAGACCACCGGGGTCTTCTTGTGTTCCTTGAAGACGTCTTTGCTCTCGATAACGATGTCATTTTCGGGTGCTTTCGTGGCAGCGTACGCCAGAGTGAAAGCGGCCAAAACCGCCACACCCACTATCAGCGCTACGAGCACTCTCCCTCTCTGCTTCATGATCCGGCCTCCTATTCTCTACGAACGGCATGTTTCGGCAAAGCTGCCCTTGTAAAGGTCTGTTACATTAGCACAGCGTCGGAGTGGGATCAAACTTTTTCTTGGAGCTCGACGCCCATGGCCGCCAGCTCCTCAATAACCCGTGCTATGAGGTCCTCGATCTTTGAGGCTACGGTGTCGGTGAGCTCCAATCCGTACGGCTGAATGTCCTCCGGCTCGATTCCCACCACCACCACACTCCGGGGACCGGTATCGAGAAGCGTGCAGAGGTTGAGCGATTCCACCAGATCGCTGTCATGCGCCGATTGTTTGGCGCGGAGTCCCTTGGGAAGATCGTCCCGCTCCAGTCGGTAGATCGTCCCCGGTTCCTTACGTCCCAGAACCGCGTCCACCACGATGAGCCGATCGGCTTCCTGAATGGTGGACATGAGCCACAATCCCTGGGTTCCGCCGTCCACGAGACGGACGTTCTCCGGAACGTCATATCTCCGTTCCAGTTCTTCCACGACGCGCACGCCGACACCTTCGTCTTTGAGGAGGATGTTGCCTACTCCCAACACGATAACTCTCTCTTGATTCATGATCTCTCTTCGTTCTTCTTGCTTTTGAACGGGTGCCGGAGGATTTCCTGCGACCCTTGCCACGGAGGAGCGGCGCCCGCCATTTACGTGCCCCTTGAGAAGAACCTCTTCTTCTTCGCCGCCACCGTTGATCCTTCGATTTCGGCGAGACGACGCAGGAGCTCTTCTTCTTCCGTTGAGAGTTTCTTGGGCGTCTTGATGAAGACGACAACGATCAGATCACCGCGATCTTTCCTCGATCGAAGGTGAGGTATCCCCTTCCCTACGAGTCTGAAGTCCTGACCTGTCTGGGTGCCACGCGGAACCTGGAACTTCTCCGGCCCTTCCAATGTGGGGATCTCGATCTCTCCGCCCAGAGCGGCCTGGGTGTACGTGACGGGAACAGCAACCAGAACATCGTCGTCACGGCGCTGAAATACTTCGTGGGGTCTTACGCCGATAAATACGTAGAGATCTCCGGGATGGCCCCCCGGTTCACCCGGCTCGCCTTCCCCCTGGAGTCTTAACCGAGACCCGGTCTCCACACCGGCCGGTATCTTCAGGGTGAGCTTCTTGGTAATGAGCACCCGACCTACTCCCCCGCACTCCTCGCACGGGTCGGTGATCATGGTGCCGCTTCCCTGGCAGCGGGGGCACGTTGTGCTGATGGAAAAGAAGCCTTGGGATCGGGTTACCTGGCCGCGACCGCCGCACATGGAGCAGACGGTGGGCTGGGCTCCGTCTTTGGTCCCCAATCCATTGCATTTGTCACAGAGCTCGTGGCGGGAGACATCTATTTCCTTCTCCATGCCGAACGCCGCGTCCATGAAATCGATGGTCAGGTCATAGCGCAGGTCCGCGCCTCTACGGGACTGGCCGCCTCTGCCGCCTCCCCTGAACCCGAAAAATTCTTGAAATATGTCGCCGAAAGAGGAGAAGATGTCGTCGAAATTTTGAAACCCCGAGAAGCCGCTTTGTTGGAGTCCTGCGTGGCCGAACCGATCGTAGAGCTCGCGTTTTTCCGCGTCGCTCAATACCTCGTAGGCCTCGGCCGCCTCCTTGAATTTTTCTTCTGCTTCCTTGTCGCCCTTGTTGCGGTCCGGATGGTACTGGAGGGCAAGTTTACGGTAGGATTTCTTGATCTCTTCTCCGGTGGCGGTCTTGGTTACCTGAAGCACTTCATAATAGTCACGCTTGGTCATTGAAACAACCCGGAACTCTTGGCGGTTGACACCGGTGAAACGTATCCACTCGGTCAATCCATATATTTGTGCACCAGAGAAGGATTTGTCATCCCGTCTCCCAAGCTTTTTTTCTGCATGAGTTGTAAGAGTCCGATCTCGTAAGGGAACACGGCCGGAGGCTTTTTGGAGCGACCGTCCGGGGAAAGCTCTCTACGCCGGAAAAAGACCGACCGTGGTCTGTGACCCGAGGAGCAGCGAGTCGCCCCTGCCGAGCATTCCGAAGGAAAAGTTACTCAGGAGGCGAGAGGCCGATCCAAGAGGCGGGGCTTCTCTCCTTCTTTCGTGCTGATGGTGAGACGCGCCATGGGGAGCTTTGCCGGACCTCTCTTGACAACTCCTTCCATGTCGAACTCACTGCCGTGGCACGGGCATTCGAAGAGATTCCGTTGAGGATTCCAGTTGGGACGACATCCCAGGTGGGTACACCGGTCGTCGAACGCCACGACGCTTCCGTCACTCTTGCGTTTGACAATCCACGCCTCTGCGCCGGGAACGTGAACCGGAACGTCCGGCTGAAGCTTGGCAAGTACCTCGGAAGGAACCTCTCGCAGCTTCTTCTTCTCATTGCTGAACAGAGCGAAACGCCCCATTCCCCATGAGACCGCGAGAGCTACCGCTCCGCCGATGAAGATCAGAGACTGTTTCAAGAACGAGCGTTTCGATTGGTCGGGGGTATTCTGCTGTGCTCTCTGATCCATCAGGCTTTACCTTGGGATTCGTTTTCGGAAATATGGTGCCGGAGGCAACCGATTTCAGGATTGCCCCGAATGGTCTCAAGTCGTCACTCCGAGCGAAAGCCGGGGTCCGGAGCATTCGGGAGAGCCTGGATTCCTACCTCCGCAGGAATAACCGAGGGAGCGTTCGACCATTAACAGATATCTTGGGAGCGCCGCCACAGGTGAAATGCTCGACCGAACTTGTGAACCCGAGAATTTGGGCCCGGACCGCGGCTCGAATGCGGAACGTGTGAAACAAACGACGACGCGAGAACCGGATTCTGCGCGCCGTCGTTTGATTATGGGGTAAAGATTAAGATGTTCTAGCAGCCTTCGTCAGGCGGCTTAATGGGTTTCTTCTCCGGTTTTTTTGCCTTGTCGTCCTTCTTGGCCTTGTCGTCCTTCTTGGCCTTGTCCGCTGCGGGGGCCTTGTCCCCGGTGTCCGCGGCGATTGCAGCCATGGGTACGGCGGCAAACGCAATCAACGTCACCAGGACCACCAACAATCTCAAAATCTTCTGCATCACCTTACCTCCTGCCTTGTGGTAATTGTTTTCTTCCTTATCACAGAATTCCCACGTCAACGACCTATTTGTCGTACGGGGCCCATTTTTCGGCCAAACCGGAGAGCCAAAACGCTATGAGAGCCATGACGAGAATGAGTACGGCCATAACCTCTTTGGGGAGGTGGAAGACCTCCCAAAGGGTGAGCCTGCCGAGAGCGGAGCTCTTGTAGAAAGCTCCCCACACGGGAAAACCCGCGGCGAATACCCAGATGCCCACGACCATGCCCACGAGAAACACGATGGCATCGAGCTTACCGGAAACTACCCCCACTGCGGAGGTCCCGGGGCAGTACCCGCCTATGATGAAGCCCAGACCGAAGAGGACCCCTCCCACGATCTGGGGCCAAAGATACGTTTTCAGCAAAGCGTTGGCCACAAAGGCCTGATAGTCGAACAGGCCCACCCAGCTCAATACGATGAGCCCCAGGCCCGCGGTGACCATGGCCGAAAACATGACGCGGAGCACTCGCATGTCCCTGAAATAGAAGATGTTGGTCAAATTGCGAGCATCTCCGAAACCGGCCCTTTCCAGCACAAATCCGAAAAAGAAGCCGATGATCACGGCTATCAAGAGGCTCGTCTGATAGCTGAACGCACCAAAGAGATACAGCGGACCGGTCATGACCACTCCCTCCTTACGAAGTAGGCGGCTGCGAACGCTGTTGCAAAAACCACCATCATAAACGCCCAGCTGCCCGCAACCATGGTGGCGCCTCCACTCAAAGCCTGGCCGCTGGTACATCCCATTGCGAAACGGGTTCCAATGCCGCCGAGAATCCCGCCTATGAGAGCCATGGAGAGCCTGAGCCCCGAGCTTGCGGTAGGCCCCTTACCGATCTCCGGCTTGAATCGCCCCGCGGTCACGACGGCAACGATACCTCCGATGAAAACGCCGACCACCATAAAGACGATCTGGTTCATGAACGGACTTTTCGCGTTCGGTTTGAAAAAATTCTTGAAATAACCGTTATGCTCAACCGCTTGAGGGGCCACGCCGTGCGCCACCACGGCCGCGGTTCTTGCCACTGCGCCCGAAGCTCCAAGACCGCTTCCCAGAAGATAGAAGCACGCCAGGAGTACTAGGCCCAATGCGATCCCGGCTACATAGGGATTCCAGAATCCCTTGGCATATTCAGGTTCGCTCATTGTTACGTTTCCTTTCGTAAAACCGGACAAGAATATCTATCTATTCGCATCCGGATCAATCATTCCTTTGAGTTGGACGGAAGCTTCAGGGAGCTCTCCTTGGCCAGCTTCTTCGGCACGCCGAGGGGCGCTTCCTTGCTCTTGGCGCTTACCACGTCACTCCACAGGATGGGTGCGGGGTCATTCACGGACAGATCCTGGGGACATTTGATGAGCCATGTGGAGGTCAACTGAAAAATGGCAGCCACCGCCACGGCAATCACACCCACAACAACCGCGACCACCATCCCCGAAGCGATCATCCGGCCGCGTTTTTCCGCTATGTGGTTGTTATAGGCCTCTTTCGATTCAGCTTCCGGAGCTGCATCGGACATCTGCTGCTCGGATTCAATCCCGGGTGCGGTTCGATCCTGGGTCTCGGTCCCTTCAGATTCCCGGAGCTCTTTCTTTTCCTCTTCGCCCATTGGTTATCTCCCGTGGTCGTTTATTGCGAGGTGACCATTGTTATCAGGCGTTCAGCCGTCTCAAGGGTTTCCACGAAGGCTGTGCCGAGGTCGTTGAGACGCGCTTCCCTCTTCAGGTCGGCCAGCCAGTCCAGATGATCGGCGCAAAACGCCGCAATTTCCTTTCGGGGTCTGTTTTCGATGAGAAAGGCCAGAAATTCCAACAGCACCGACAAGTGATCCGGAGAGGTCATGGTTTCCGGATCGAAGGCCATCCCGAACCCGGAAAGTGCCTCTGCCATGTGGACAGCAGGCTCGCCCCATGAGAAACCCTTCTTGCCCGCCAGGGGATGGGATTTGTCGGTAGTCCAGCTCTTGTACACCGATTCTTCCAGTGACAAAGACTCCTGAGAATTGCAATACAGGTGTCTCTTGTCATTCCAAGCCCGACGAAAACCTTCCGCATCGGCCGAAAAGAAGTCCGATCCGCCCGGAATTCCTGAGAGCACCTCTACCACCTCTCGAGCTTCCTCTTCCTCCAGAGGCTCGGTGGAGCCGAAGAGGCCGGCAAGGATACGTGCCGCATGCGCAGCCTCAGGAGCTTCTAGGTGCCCGGTCGTGCAGGTCGGCTCGTCAGGCCGTTGACTGAAGCCGGTATCCAGGGCGGTGAGTTGGGACATGATCTTTCCTTCTTCCAATGTGAATCGCCGGTGAACGAGCCCTTACCAAAACGTCTCCGGCAAGGGTTACACGATGATCGGCGGTTTGCCCGAAAAGATGATTAACGCCCTCAAGCTCATGCCTCCCACCAAGACGAGAAGGTCGGCTCCCACTACAAGGAATTTAGGCATCTCACCATACTCGTAATATTCCACAATACTCAGCACGAACGGGATAAGAATGCCCAGTGCCACCACCAGAGTCCAGAAATACGGGCTCAGGGGTCCGGAAATCAGAGTCATGGCCGAGGCCGAGGCCTCGACGGACTTGGTTAGGGACATGAAGATGAGCAGACCCAGCACCACGCCCTCCAGGGCCAGGAATATCACGTGGCCGAGTGCAAAATTGGAAAGAGTCTTGATCGTACTGATGTCGAGGATGGCCGCGCCGATCATGGCAACCGCCAGACCGGTGGACATGGCGGAAGCGGTGAAGAGTACCGGCATCAAAGGCGTGTTCCAGAAGGGAACGCCGTTGACCACGGCAATCAGTATTCCCGTGTATCCGGCTGTCCCCACGGCCAGGAAGCTGCCCAGGATTTCCAGATGGATCAGGTACTTCTTTGCCAGCTTGCCTACGAAGGTGATCTCATTGAGCCCGAGGGCATAGAGAAATGCCACCGGTATGAATCCGGAGAGGACTATCACGCCCCAGGCGATCATGCTGCTCAAGTTGCCCACCAGGTAAATCTGTCGCCAGGGCTCCCTTAATCCCGCCTCAAGGTCAAAGACGAGACACGCCGTGCCGATTGCCACCAACGGACCGGCGGCTAGGGATCCGGCGCGGGCCAAGGACTTGGACCAGTCAGGAGCCAAGAGGTCGCATGCCACCGCCGCAATGAACGCCCCGGCTCCGGCTCCGGCCAGAAACAGGTAAGTAACGATCAGCCATCCCCACGCGCTCTCAGGCATGGTCAGCTCCTTTTATAGAAAATTTTGGGACGTGTGTTGAGGTCCGGTCTCAAAGGCTGCGCCCCGGTTTTCGCTATGAAGCGTGATATTTCGCTGTCGGGGTCGTCCAGATCGCCGAAAATTCGTACCTGGAGAGGGCAAGTGGCAACGCAGGCCGGTGTGCCGCCGGCGCGAACCAATTCGATGCAGAATCGGCACTTTTCCACAATGCCTTTCTTATGGTCCAGGATGCGCATTTTGTACGGACACGCCTCTATGCAGTACTTGCATCCCACGCACAGCTTCTCGTCCACCAGGACCACGCCTTCCTTGGTCGTATAGGTGGCCTTGGTGGGACATACGCGTTGGCAAGGGGCATTTTCGCAATGGTTGCACTGCAGGGGAATGAACTCCTTGGAGAAGCTCGGAAACCGTCCGCGCTCCTTCTCCTTTATCCTGTTGAACTCCTCGTTGTAGGGGAGGTCGTTCTGATTTTGGCAAGCCACCCGACACGCGTGGCATCCTATGCACTTGGTAGTGTCGATCGCTATTCCGTAACGCGCCATTTTGAGCTCCTCGGAACTACTCCGTGCCCGGGCCGGGGTTCGCTCTTCGGTTCACACGATTCATACGGCCCTCTAGAAAACGGCCGGAGCGAACCTAGTCGGTCCCCATCGCCGGTGAACGGTCTACGTGAACGTCTTTTCCACCTTGACGACGATCTCGTTGGACATGACGTGGCCCAGGACGGGATCGAAGTACGTCGGGAGAAAATCGTTGTACGAGATACCGTAACCAAAGCCTCCCCTTCCGCCGTTCTTCTTCGCAAAGGTCAGCCTTTTGGAGAAGATCCCGTATGCACTGGGGAGAAAAATGCAGTCAGGGTGCACTCCTTCGGTGATCCGACAACGAGCCCTCCCTTTACCGACCACCGAACTGATGGTCATGCACTCACCGTCTTTCAGTCCGAGCTTCTTGGCTCGATCCGGATGAATCCAGACACGGGCCCAGTCGTTGAGTGCCGTTATTTCGGTAAGATAGGGCTGATTTCCCGTCCGCGTGTGGGTGTGATGGGCCTGCTTGCCGTGAATGAGTCTGAACGAGTGAGGGTCTTTGGGATCGGGCATCACCAGCGGTTCTTCCCAATGGGGCACCGCGGGGAGATCGACGTCCTTCATGATGGACGAAGCGAGCTCCAGCTTGCCGCTCGGCGTGGCAAAGTGAGGCTCCCCCGGCTTCCATTCCCCTCCGAGATCGACTATCCCTGTCTGGCGCAACGCTTCCAGCGTAACCCCCAGCGGGGCGAGAGCAGCCCGGTTGAGCTCTTCGAGGGTGAAGTTGAAGTACTGTCCCACGCCCATGTGCGGCGCCAATTCCTGGAGGATCTGCGCCAGCGGTTTGGTGTCGTACAGAGGCTTGACCACCGGCTGTCTGATGGCAACCTGTTTGGTCTTGAGCGACTGATTGGTGTAGATGACGTCGTCCCGCTCGAGATAGAAAGACTCGGGCAGGATGTAGTGGCACACCGAAGCGGTCTCGGACAGGACGTAATCGAATCCCACGAGTAGGTCGAGCTTCTTGTACCCTTCGATGACCCGGGCAGGGTTGGGAGCGGTTCGTAACGGATTGGAGTGGTAGACGAACCCCGCTTTGAGTATTCCCTTGATGGCCAATTCCGGGATGGCCTGGGTCATGCCGTGGCCCCTGGGGAGCAATGGATACCTCTCGGGGTCTCCGGAACCGTCAACCATGGGACCTTTGACTTTGGGGGGATCCGGATGCTTGGCCTTGTCGAGCTTTCCCAACTTGGGCTTGGGAGAGAAGAACATCCCGCCAAGCTGGTTGAAGTTCCCCATGAGGCCGTTGACGCATCCCACAGCCCGCACCAGTTGGAGCGAGTTCTTGTAGGCAGTCCCCATGGCGCCGTGGTATCCCCGGTGAATGACGGCTCGGGGAGCGGCTTGGGCTAAATCCCGGGCGAGCTTCACGATAACGGCTGCGGGAATGCCGGTCTTCGACTCGGCCCATTGGGGAGAGTATTTCTTCACCTCGTCGGCGAGCTCGTTGAAGCCTTCGGTGTATTTTTCCACGAAGTCTTTCTGGTACGTGCCTTCCGCAATCATGACGTGGGCTACCGCAAGCATGAGTGCCAAGTCGGTCCCCGGTCTGATCCGTATCCACTCATGTGCAAACGCGGCGGCTTCGCTGTACCGAGGGTCGATGACCACGATGCGGGCTCCCTTGTCCCGTCCCTTGGCCATGGTCCTGAGCTGGCCCAATTCAAGCCCGCCGGCCGGATTGCGGCCCACCATGACGATCATGCGGCTGTTCTCGAAGTCCATGGACGGCTTGGTTTTGCCCACGGTCAACCACCATCCTATGTTCCTCGGCATGAAGCAGGTGCTCCCGTGAGAGAAAACGTTGGGAGACCCAAGGGAGGTCATGAGACGACTCGCCAGATGCGCGTTGGCCTGGGGGTGACTCAACCAGAAGAGGGATTGCGGGCCGTGCTTCTCCGAGATCTCTTTGATCTTGGCCCCGATCTCCTTGTACGCCTGCTCCCAGGAAATCTTCTCGAACCGGTTCGGTCCGACCCGCTTGAGGGGCGATTTAATCCGGTCCGGATTGTAGACCTCGTGGAGGAAACCATGGCCCTTGGCGCACATTCTCCCGGCATTGTTGCCGGCCAAAGGATTGCCTTCAGCCTTCCATATGCGGTCCCCCCGGGTGTAGACTTTGATGGCGCACCAGTTTCCGCAAGCATCGCAGGTTGTTGGAGTCACCTTAATCTCTGCGGCGACCTTTTCTTTGGTCGCCCACGCGTCGAATTGGAGATAGGATGTAGCCAGCAAGGAAGCTCCACCGGCTGCCGACCCGATGAGAAAGTTTCTCCGCGTAATACTGCTCTTTTTCATGTTCCCTCCGACGGGGATCAGAATCTTGTATATATAAATATCTCTATATTATTATCCTGTCAAGACGTTTTTGAAACAACCCAAAAAAAAGTTCTCCCTCTCAAATGAGGCATGACGAGAAAGGCTCTGTAATAAAGGACTGTGACTACAGTCGCCCGATTTCGGGGTTGTTGCCGGTACACCGGCATACGAGGAAAAAATCCGTAAGAGTCCCGATCATGGGAAGATTGGTGTTGGTGAGAGGTAAAGAGCGCGTCGAAGTGACGGCACGGCCCATTACCTGAAATGATCCCATCCGCGCGATGCAAGCACCGCGTCCCTGCCGTCCCTGGTTCGGAGAATCATCTCTTTCCGGTCCACGAATTCGCCAATGGGATAGAGAGCACATCCCGCGGCGCGGGCTATTGAGGACAATCCTTCCAATCGGTCGGCCCGGATCGCAGCCAGGAGAACGTAGTCCTCTCCGCCGTTGAGTATCCATTCCAAGGGGTTCTTCCCCATCGCGGCCGCGGCGCGCATGAGGTCCGGGCTTATTGGCAGTCGCTCTTCGTAAATGACCGCGCCCACCCCGGAATCGTGA
Organism: Desulfomonilaceae bacterium; assembly: GCA_041741735.1. Taxonomy (GTDB): domain Bacteria; phylum Desulfobacterota; class Desulfomonilia; order Desulfomonilales; family Desulfomonilaceae; genus JBGSJS01. The sequence goes on from JBGSJS010000006.1 coordinate 27,993, forward strand.
CAGAGATGTCCCAGGTCCGAAGAAAGGCCGTCGGACACATCGATGCCGGCCGTACATGCTCCGGACTCGGCCAGCAAACGACCTTCCGTGACGTGAGGCCGCGGTTCCATGTGTGAGCGGATCAGGGGGGAAGACACGTCTTGCGGGAGATCCGCCCCGGTCAACAGGATCTCACATCCGGCCCCCGACTCCCCCGTGGGGCCGGTTAAAACCACCACATTGCCCGGCATTGCCGTGTGCCGAAAGAGAACCCGGTCCCGAGGAACGGTCCCCGTCAGGGTGATGTTGATAACGATGTCGGTTTTGGAACCGGTGGTATCCCCCCCGAGAATGTTGACCCCATATTCTCGTGCGCACGCGGTCATCCCCCGGTAGAGGCCGTCGAGCCAATCGAGCTCCACATCCTGGGGAATTGCCAGGCTCACGAACGCGTCGCGGGGGAGACCGCCGCATGCAGCGATGTCCGAGAGATTGACGGTGACGGCTTTGGCCCCGATAGTTTCAGGAGAAGCTAGGTCCTTCAGGAAATGGACGCGCTCCACCACGAGGTCCGTGGTTACCAGGAGATAGTCAGGTCCCCCCATGTCGATCACCGCGCAATCGTCGCCAATTCCTTTGACGACTCCCTCGGGTCTGATCATCCCCAGGGGCGCGATTCGCTCTATGAACCCGAACTCCCCAATATCTTGCAGCTTCATCGGAACCACCTCACGCGGCAGTCCGCTTCAACAAGTGACCATTTTCAAGTGATTATCGGCAGTTGTTTCGTCGTGTCCACTCGGCATCTCGACGGCATCTCGTGTGTCACCGTGTCCTGCAACGGAGCCAAGGCGCTACTATTCCCGGGATCTGAACCCCTCGAAGGGCTCGAGGCGCACGTCGGGAGATTTGTAGAGGCCCCTGACTCTGAAGGTTGTCGTGAGGAGCTTTCCGTTCTTGGTGAGCGTGTTGCCGAAAATCCCCCCAAAGATCCTGTCGAATCCTACCAGAGGTGAAAGGTTGACTTTGAAGTCGATCCGTTCCTGACCGCCGAAGTACATGCCCGAGGCGTCAATTCGGGCCGCATCGGAGAGGACCGTGAGGTCCTTGATCAGCCATTTGGTGTCAAAGACCGTCATCCGGCAGGTCAAACGTCGGAAAGGGAGTCCGTTTGCCGTGATGTCCGGGAGGCGACCGCTCAAAATCGATCCCAGATTAACAAGAGAAAAGAGTTTGGACAAAATGTCGAAGCGGTTCACGATCCCTTCCTGCATGCGAAGCTCCAGACTCCCTATCTTGTCGAGACCGTTATTTTCCGGGCTGGTCCCAAGTTTCCACTCCATCTTTCCTTCCAGCAGGACATTCCCGGATATGCGCATCCAGTCCTGGTCGGACATCAGGAGCTGCTCCATTTTCAACTGGTCGCCCTGAAAGTCCATCACAAAGAATCTGGTGGTCTCCTTTCTGATGTCAAAGAGCCCCGTGCCCCTGAGAATCCCATCGGCCACTCGAAGCTGCCAGCTCGGAACCCGGAGCAGTCCCCGTGTCCCCTCGATGGAGGCCTTGAAGTCCGAAAAGGTTCTCACTCCCGTCCTTCCCTTGGAGGCTTTGATAAAACCGGTAGCCTTCGCTCGGGCTAGAAATCGGACAACCCGGTTGTTCCGTATCCAGTCACCCCAGGTGAGGCTGCTCACATGACCGGGTGGAGCCGTATAGTCGGTAGTGTCCAGAAATGAGTATTCCAGGACCAGGTCAACCTTGGGCCGATCGAAGTCGCTTATGGAGCACGTCCCGAAAAAATGCGAGCTCCCCTGTTTCGCCCTTTCCACATCCACTTGCAGCGTCTTGGCCCCGAGACGGATCTTCCCCACCATCCCCTCAGTCCGCTTGTAAAAGCCCGGAATATTTAGCGACACGTGACTGAGGGCAAGATTCATTTCGACCGCCGGTCTTCCGGAAGGCTCCTTTCTCACGATCGCGTCTCCTTCGACTCTCCCGCCTTGCTGAAGCTCAAGAGTCGGGTGAGCGAAAGGAGCCAGCACCTGGGTCGGTATCCCCTTGGGCGGCAGATTTATTGACACGAAAACCTTTCCGTCGCTTTTGAAGGAGGCTTTTGCGGCAATTCTGCTCGATTCGACCACTGCATAGGCCTCTTCCACGTTTATCCCGTCGGGATTTCGGCTGCCGGAGGCTTCGAGCTTCAAGGGCACACCGGGCTTCTTGGCAATGTATGCCCCATCGGTAAAACCGGCCGGTTTGAAGTCTGCAGTAACCGAAAAGCCGACATCTGTAGGCTTGCCCCTCAGTTTGAAGGCTATGGGAACGCTCCCGGAAAAGCTCCACCCCTTCGGCAATACCCTCAGTTTCTTGATGTCCGCATGAGAGAGCTTGAGATCCCCGGCCAGATCCAGCTTCGTCGAAGCCACTTCTCCCTGCAGCGTGGCAGTACTTTCGCCGATCATTCCCTTAAGCTGGGAGATCGTCACGCTCGCACCCCGAAATCTCACGGAACCGGAAACCTTCCGCAGCGGGAGGGGGAAACCACTCAGTCCGCATTGAAAACCATCGAGCGTAATTTTCCCTTTCATCACCGGATGGCTGAGCTTCCCCTTGAGATCGAGGGTAATGGCAATCCCCCCCTGAGGCTCCACGAGCAAACCGAGCCTGCCCCCCACGTAGGGAGCGAACACCCGGTTTTCCAGTATCGGTTTGAGGTCTTGGGCCCGGGCTGTGGTGGAAACGAACAGATCCGTCCGTGGAGACTTCTTCAGGTCCCGTATCCATCCGTTCAGCACAATGGGCGAGCTTCCCAGAGTAAGACCGACTCCTTTGAACTGGATCTCGTCCGACACCAGATGGATGCGGCCCGTGGCGTCGCTCACGGGCAGACCTAACCGGGGGATGAACCCTGACACCTGCTCCAGATCTGCTTCCAGCGCAAGGGTACCTTGGAGGGCCGCGCCGGCGGAGAAGTCCGACACCTTGCCGCTCCAGGCTCCCCCCCCAATCAGAATCCTCCCTTTAAGACCCGCCTCGGCCAGCCGTTTTCTGTCTTCATTGTTCAGCAGGCTGAGCGGAATAAGCGGGAAGATTTTCGCCAAATCCAGCGCCGCGCTTCTGACGGCAAGGGTAAGAGAGGCATCGGGGGTGAATATTTTGCCGGCTCTTGCCTCCATGGAGATTGCCAATCCGGGAAGAACCGCGTCCGACAGATCCACGTGGAGGTTATCGTCAACGCGCTCGGCGGCAAATCTTACTCGGAGCCGATCCACATTGACCGACCGACCGAACAGATCCCCTTTGACCACGACCGTCCGGCTGATCGTTACTTCCCCCCGTGCCTTACAGTTCCGGGGACCACCGGAGATCTCCACGTTCATGTCGGCCGTTCCCCCGTTCAGGGGGGCCTCATAACCGAGGCAGGAGGAAACGTGCAGAAAAGGCGCCAGGGGACAGCGGACCAGTGCCGCATTGATCTTGCCCGTCCAATGCGGTCGTGACGTCCTGGATGCCTTCAATCGGCCGCTCACCTCAAACGACCCCTTCTGTTGTGAGCCGATTGCCGTCCCCTTGGCACTAAATCGTTCCGCGCCTTTCAGGGTCACGTTTTCGATTGCTATCCGGGTGTGGGAAAAGAGCGTTTCACCGGCCCACGAGCTACCGTCTGGCTTCTTGAAAGCGAGTGTGCCGTCGGAAATCTCGAGACTACGAACAATCGGGTAAAGCAGGAGGCGCGAAGATTCAAAGGGAAAAGTCAGGAGCGAGGGGCTCTCCTCACGTGACCTGCACGAGAGAGCCAACGCCGGTTCCGAAAGCACGGCACGATTGATGAGGAGGGTTCCCCTCAACACGGCCGCCAGGTTCACTTCAAGAACGATGCGTCTAACGGAGAGCCAGGGTCGTTCATTTGGTCGATCCCTCACCTCCAGGTTTGCGAAATCCATTACCCCGTCTGCAAGGGAGAACCAACCGAGGTGGGCGGACGAATAGGATATTGTCCGGCCGCTCATTCGTTCCAGGTGGGAAATGATGAGGCGAGCGGCCAGAGGCCCGTCCAAGCCGAATCGGACAAAGGCAAGTACCCCTGCACAGAAGGAGCTTACCCCCAGAATAATCACAAAAAGCGCCACAGCGACACGCCTTAGCAAGGATGGTCGCTGCGGAGCGGATTGCTTTTGATGTGCATCCATGAAGATTGTGTGGTGCGCTCCACCGGGTCCGGCCGTACCTGCGGTCGATGACTCCTCGGTCCGGACCCTCGACGGTTAGGACAGGATCAAGAATTTCACGAGTGTTACCAATTCGGCGGGGGAAACACCTTGGTGCCGCTCTGTGCAATACGCGGCGCCATTCCCGTTGAAAGCCGATGAGCCTTCGATCGTGTCATTGCCGAAGATCGGCTCGGTCCTACCGAAAAGCCCCGTCGGCCTGAGGCATGCGACCGATCCCATAGTGGAGCGCAGGCCGCCGACAGGCAGGCCTGCCTACGATCCAAAGGATGGCTCGTGTTCCCTCGCACTCTTAACATGCTCCACTACTGCCGACCCTATTCCGTCAGGTGAGGTTTCGTGAGGTCATCCGGATTAGTTGAGCGACACCGGTCAGACAGGTCCCCGAGATCATGACTTTTAGACGAGCTAGACCCGAGTCTTCTTCTTCAGTCTGGAGATCTTCCGCCTGAGTATATTCAAGCGCTGCCGCGTGGCATCCTGACCCCGTTCTTCATCTCTAACCTGTTTCAGTCCGGCAATTTTGACCTTGACCTCTCGGACGTTGACCGCTTTCTTCTTTGTTTCCGGCGGTGCGATTCCTTTGACTTCTCTGAGGATTACGACAATCTCCTCTTTGTTCATACCGGAGACGCCTTGGATGTCGGGGATCTTGAGGGCTTCGTCCCGCAACTCCTTGATCGTCCACCTTTCCAGCGGTTTTTCCTTCTTTTCTTTCTGTTCCTTCTTCTTTCCGGCCATTTCTCCTCCTGAAGGCGTATTACGCCATGCAATGGAATCCGATTATGAACAAAATGCCCGCAGAGTTCAACTGTATTCCAAGAGAAGAAAATAAAAACGCATCGTTGGATGCTTTGCGGCCGTCGGTCGGGTCCCTTGCCGCACCAAAATATCAATCGTGCTCCGCCCCTCTATCCGTGACCGAGGCAAGCATCTTGAGGTCAAAGCCCTCCTTGCGATTACGCAGATCGTAATAGAACAGCACACCGGCCACGGTTCCGTAGAGGCCGGCAATGACACCCCCGAGGTTGTTCAACACATGTTTGATGATTGTCGCAACGATCTTGGGCTCCGGGACAAACAAGGCGAATAGCAAGGCCGGTACTTGGAAAAGAAAACCTATGGCAAGATTGAGGAGAATAAATATCTGAAGGAGCAGGACAAATCTCAGCACGTAATCCAGTGGCGGGGTATCCTTGGACACCACCGTCAACAAATTCCAACTTCGCCTGAAAGCCTTTGTGTAACCGATATCTTCCATGATTACGACCTTATCGGCAAGAAACAGTTTGGTGAGCACGTACGTGTAGACCAGCGTGCACCCCAGCAGTATCCACGTCAGGAGGGGCCAAGTGAAGGCTGACCACCACCCGGACGAGGTCAGCTCTTTGAACAGGAGGAAGAAGCCGTAGCCCACCAAAGCCAGAAGCCCCCCTGCCAGCCCAAGAATAGCGGTCAGGCCCAACATAATGGGGATCATGAGAAACGAAGTGCCCACGAACTTCCCGAGTCGCCCCATAACAAAGCGATACGCTTGACCGATCATCACCGATCGGCCGAGATATATGGAAGAAACAGCATGAATCAGGGCTCCTTGGGCAACGAAGAATGCCAGGCTCCACACGATGACGATTGCCGGCACCACTGTCACCCCGAGGAGAATCAATACCCAGAAGGGAATCCCCTCGAGATACTGCCGGGTGACACCGAGGAAGACTGCCCCTGCCCCTCCGATCAGTGCGATAATAGCGGTCAGTAGCCACGGAATCACCACGATGGTGAAAAGCTTCCAAAAATGTCCGCGGCAAATCTGAAAGGATCGATCGAGGATTCCCCCCAATGTAAGCGGCTCCAGTTCCAGCTCCACATCGTCCCTGCCCCGGGTTTCCTCTTCGACGGCAGGTTGCACCGGCTCCAAGGTCAGGGGGGTTAGAGAAGGTTTCGGGATCAGCTCTATTGGACGCAGGGCCTTCTCCCGATCTTCGGAAGTATCCGAAATTGAGGGAGGAGCCGTGACTCCGGGCTCCGAACCGAGACCGTCTCGGGAGAGGATTTGCGTCTGGGAAACGTCCTGGGGCGTGGCTACTCCGGAGAGCGGCGGCTGCACCTCCACGACCGCACCGAGCTTGCCGAGAAGCTGCACCAGTCTTCGTGCTTTCTGCTCCGAGGCCCGACGTGAGATGGTCCACGGAAGCTTCTGCATCTTCACCTGAATCTGTTCGAGAGGAGCGTTCTTCGTCACGCCGGCGAGGGTACGAGTCACAACTGCTCTGGCCGCCTCGTTTTTCACTCGCTGGATCGTGACGGTGTACGTGGTTTCCGAAGACTCCTCGACCATTGCAACTCCTTAACACGAATGTGATCCGTACAATTCAATGGCGTGCCGTCCGAAGCGAACGTCTTCATGGCTCACCATTCGCGGTCCGGGCTGATGAGACGTAGCCACAACCCGCCGGTTTAAAACGCAAAATGCCCTCGTGCTCGTTTGACGGCTACGACCTGTCGTCACCAAAGGGCGTCTCATTCGCGATCGCATGGGGCCGGAGCGTTCTTTCTCCCGGAGCTCACTCAAAGGATTCTTGTGCGCTCCCGGTACGCGCTCTCTATCTGTTCAAGGGAGCGCTCCATTTCCGGGAGGCCCTTGCCCCGATATGCCGAGTCACCAAAGGCTCGTCTGAAAATCTCCCGGGCGATCTCCTCCCTGTGCTCGGAATCCAACCCTTCTCTGCGCGAAAGAAACTTTGAAATGAGGCGGTACCCGTCGCGGCTTATGCGAGCCGCGGCGTCGCGTATCTCCGGCCCCAATTCGGGGTTATCTTCAGTCGGCTTCCTGAAAAGAGCCGCGTGATGCGCGTTTTCCACGATCACCAGCGTGCCTGCGGCAAGATCTCCGAGCCGCCTGTTCTTGGAATCGATAAACATGACGACCAAACCGACAGGATAGGTCATGAAGAGTATGTCCACAACCCTGAGAATGTTACGGACCGCCGAATCGAACAAGGTGATCGGACGGCCGTCTTTTCTCACCACCCTGATGTTCATCGACCTCTTGCCGGGGGAGGAGCCGCTCCAGAAATATTCGAAGAGGATAAAATAACCGCTCATGATAATACCCAGCACGAGCAAGGCCAAGGCAAGAATCCACGGTCGCGTCATCTTGATAGGTTTGCTCATGAGGTCGGCCGCTTGCAGGGTGTATTCCATGAGAAAGAGGATGCTGCTCACCAGGAGCACCAAGGCCAATATGCCCCCCAATTGCACCATCTTGTCCACCAGCCAGGCAAGGAACCTCGTACCGATCCCGGCAAGAGTGAACTGCAGCTCGATGTGCTCGGGAGTCTCAATCTTGACGGTCTGCCGGTTTTGTTTCAACGTCTCCCTCACCCGTGTTATGATTTAGTTGACAGGCTTTGCTCCGGTTCTTGCAAATCACGGGTGCCGACTTGAATATAAACGAGTTTATAGGGGAACGTAAAGGAGAATGGGAAAGGCTTGAGGCCATAGCGGGCAAATTTCGTCCCGGACGCTCCGGGGAGTTGAGCCGGGACGAGCTGTGGGAATTGGCAGGGTTATACAATGGAGCCGTTTCCGACCTCGCGGTGCTCAAGTCCTCCGAATTGGCCGTGGACACGGAAAGCCACGTCATAGCCTACCTGAACGACCTTGTTATTCGGGTTCACGGCATAATCTACAGGAAGCCGCCGTTCAGATGGTCCTCTCTGGCAAGCTTTTTCACCGCAACCTTTCCGAGGACCTTTGTGCGGATGTTACCCTATATCATGGTTTCCGCAGGCCTCTTTATCTCACTGGGTGTGGTGGGATTCCTCCTGGGACTTGCCGAGCCGAATTTCATCAGCCTCGTCGTGCCCCCACATATTATCAAGACGGTTGAAAGAGGACAGGTCTGGTTCAAAGACCTCCACACCGTGGCTCCTATGGCTTCCAGCGGACTCATGACTCACAATATATCGGTGACCTTCCTGATGGTGGCCGCAGGAATCACCTTCGGGATCGGGACCGTGTACCTGTTGGCCTTGAACGGGCTGCTTATCGGCACCGTGGCCGCGCTGTGCTTCAAGCACGACCTCTCCATAGAGTTCTGGTCCTTTGTGCTGCCGCACGGGAGCCTTGAGCTGACGGCCTTGTTCATCGCGGGCGGGGCAGGATTGGTCCTCGGGCATGCCCTTATCGATCCGGGGCGGTACAGGCGATCCGAATACCTCGCCGAGCAAAGCCGGTACGTCGGTATTCTGGCCCTCGGGTGTGTGCCCCTCCTTGTCCTGGCCGGACTCATAGAGGCCTTTTTCTCGCCCTCGGGACTTCCCCCCTGGTTGAAGTTCTCTTTCGCCTGCGTTTCTTTTTCATCCTTCATGGCCTATGTTCTCTTGTGCGGTCGAGGGACCGATCACGGGGAAGATGCCTCGGACTCTGAGGCGTAATGGAGCAACCTTTAAGCAATCTTTTCGAAAATACGGCTCCGAAAGGCAACCGATTTCAGAATTTCTCCGAGCAGTCTTAAGTGGTCACCCCGAGCGAAAGCCGGAGTCCGGCGCATTCTGAAGAACCCGGATTCCTGTATCCACATGAATGACGACGAGAAAGCTCGGCCATTAAGAGATGTCTTGGGAGCGCCTCCACAGGCAAAAATATGAGACAGAACGGGAGTGCTGAGAGGTAACAATGGAGTCACCATGCGATTATTCGAAGTTGACTCTCCCCAACGATCGCTCTTATGTCGAAGTGGCGGCTGCATACGTGGGCGAAGTTGCTCGGAAGCTCGGGTTTGACGACGAGGATCGCGAAGACATTGAGCTGGCCGTTAAGGAAGCGGTCTCCAATGTGGTGGAGCATGCGTACGAGCCCGGAGAAACGGCAACCTTTGACGTGACGTGCGAACGTGTGCCTCTGGGGATGCAAGTCTCGGTCCGCGATATGGGCTTGCCGTTCGACCCCGATCGGATTCCGCAATGCACCCCCCAACCGAGCACCGATGAAAAACCGGGGTCGGGATGCGGCATTTTGGCCATGAGCCGAGTCATGGATGAGGTCCATTTTCGGAATCTCGGTCTGGAAGGAAAAGAAGCCGTCCTCGTCAAATACTTTCGGAACTCGAATCTTGTCGACCATTTTGAAGCCTGCGATCTCGGGCTGTATCCCCCTCATGAGACTTCCCAACCCGCGTCGGCCGAACCTGTGGAGCTCACCATTCGGGACATGATACCGTCGGAAGCTCTGGAGGTCTCCCGATGCGTGTACCGAACCTACGGATACTCCCACACGTACGAGGATATCTACTTCCCCGAGCGACTCGTCCGGCTCAACGCAAGCGGTCGTCTCCATTCCGCGGTTGCCGTCACCGCGAAGGATGAGCTGGCCGGACATTGTGCGCTCATGAAAAGCGACCCCAGAGCACGGGTGGCCGAAATCGGCCTCGGAGCGGTGAAGCCGCAATTCAGATCACAGGGAATTCTCAATCGTCTCACGGAATATTTGATGGCAGCGGCTAGGTCCGAGGGGCTCACCGGTCTTTTCGGTCGAGCCGTTACCAATCATCCCTATTCCCAGAAGACCGGCCACCGCTTCGGCATGAACGATTGCGCCATGGCACTCGGATTGGTCCCACAGACGGCAAGCTTCAGAGGAATAACCGAGAGGCTATCCCAGCGCGAGACGTTGGTATTCCACTTCAAATACCTCGTGGAGCCGCCTCGGCCGGTTCTCTTTCCACCGCCCCATCATGCGGAAATGATAGGACGATTGTACGAGGGTTTGGGGGCCGTGCCCGAGCTCAGGTCTCCCGCGGGGGAAGGGCCCTCCCTCCTCGGAGGTAAAGCAGTTGTTGAATCGGCCGTTTACGGGTCAATGGGGTACGCCCGCATCGATGTGAAACGATACGGCGAGGACGTCGCGGCCGAGGTCCGGGCAGCCCTCTCCCAATTCAGGCTCAAGCGGATCGAGATCATACATCTCTACCTGGATCTCTCTGACGCATTAACCGGCGTAATGGCCAAGCAATTCGAGTTCATGGGATTCTTTTTTGCGGGGATTTTGCCGGGAATCCTCCCTGGAGATGCGCTGATCCTCCAGTACCTGAACAATGTGCCCATCGAGTACGGAAAGATCAGGACAGCCTCGGAACCGGCTGAAGCCTTGCTCGCCTATATCCGCAGCGTAGACCCCAACCGCATCTGACCGTCGAAGCAAGGGTGCGAACCTCCTGCAAGGACAGCATACCGCTGAAGCAAAGTCACGCTCGCCGTTCGCAGCGGAAGAGACATGCCGTCCGTGTTGGCAGTTGAATCGCGAACCTATCTGAAGACTCCTTTTCATCTGTTGCAGAAAGCTGCCGGGGACTATAGGGTGCTTGTGGCCGATGCCGGAGCGGAATTGATCCGAGCAGGTATGACCGACCGGCCGAACCGCGGTGAGGGACATCGAAGGAGATGTATTGCCAAGGCAAGGTATTTCAGCAGCTTTGTTTGGATTACGTCTAAACGAAAGTCACACAATAGGTAATTGAGAAATGCCGAGTATACGAAGCAGACTGTTTTCTTTCGTCTTGAAACATCGTCATTTGTTGCGTTTTCGCTTGAGAAGGGAGACCGTTGACTGGAATTTGCATGAGTCGATCGTGCGTTTTCGCCAGGAATGTGAAGATGGGGCTCGACGGTTCGGTAAGATACCGGCAGGAATCGACGTTTCCCCCGTGACGATAGACGGCATCCCGGCCGAATGGATTCAACCTTCCGGGGCGACAAGAGATAAAACAATATTCTTCCTGCACGGCGGAGGATATGTTTCGGGATCGTGCTCCGATCACCGGATACATGTGGCCAAGTTTGTCAAAGGCACCGGCTTGGCTGCGCTGCTCTTCGAGTACCGATTGGCCCCCGAGCATGCTTATCCTGCGGCAATCGAGGACTCCCTCGCTGCGTATCAATGGTTGCTGGACCAGAGGATCTCCTCTTCCGACATAGTGTTCGCCGGAGATTCCGCGGGTGGGGGTTTAGCTTTGGCTCTGTTGCTTGCCCTCAGAGATCGAGGTATGCCGCTTCCCGCGGCAGCGACGGTCATGTCCCCGTGGACCGACCTGAAGTGTACCGGCGAGTCTTATCGAACCAAAGCCAAGGTCTGCCTGTCTCCCGAGGGCACATGGACCGCTTTCAGCAGGCATTACGTGGCCGATGACGATCCTTGCCTGCCGTGGATATCTCCGCTGTACGGAGACCTTCACGGTCTTCCCCCCATTCTTATCCATGTCGGAGAAGATGAAATCCTTTGCGATGACTCGATACGGTTTGCTGAAAAGGCAAAGGAAGCAGGGGTCGATGTCACTTTGAGGGTCGGGGAAGGAATGTTCCATTGCTATCCGGTGTGTGCGCCCCTCTTTCCGGAAGCCACCGCGGCAATGGAAGAGATCTGCAATTTTATCAGGATGCATTTGAGGTGCTGACATGACCCCCAAGGACGAAATCAAATTCTACCGGGTCCGGGACGCGTTCGGCGCTTTCTCGAACTTTGCGCATTATCCGGTGTGGCCGGCCGGTAAACAATGGCCGACAAGCGAGCACTTGTTTCAAGCGCAGAAATTAGAAGACAGAGAGCTGCAAGAAGCCATCCGTTCGAAAGAATTTCCATATTTGCGCTGTGGAGCACCAACGTCGAACTTCCGTCGGTTGAAGTGCAGACCTACGTACGAGGCAGGACCAATTGGGGGAGCTTCACGGAACGACCCTGAAATTTGTCGACGCTTCCACCCGAATGAACTGCCAGGGAACTAGTCGCCAACGGCGAGGAGATACTCGACGATTCTTGTGTCCCCGACGCTCGCAGCGAGCATCAAGGGCGTTGTCCTCCGAAACCGAAATGGCTTGTTACAGCTCCAAGCCTATTCTTCCTTGTACTCGAGGGCGCCGTGCACTCTGAGCAGGTCCGCTATCTCTTTGTATCCATTCTCCAGCGCGGCATTCAAGGCTGTCCGGCTATACGTGCGACGACCTACCACCCTGCTGGCAAAGGTGGCCCCTCGGAACACAGCGTTGACATCTGCACCCTTTTCCAGAAGGCGTTGCACTACCTCTTTGTGTCCCCTTCGAGCTGCACCCATCAGTGCGGTTCGACCCTCAACGTCTTTGGCATTGACATTTGCACCTTTATTTAGAAGTAGTCTCACCGCCTGGAGGTGCCCGGACCATGCGGCATACATCAGAGCCGTCCGGTTTCCCGGTCCCTTATAGTTAACTATAGCGCCCTTCTGCAAAAACAGTCTGATCACGTCAAGATTTCCGTTCTCCGCTGCCTTCATGAGCGGGGAATCCACTCTTGGCATTGTTTCATTTGCCTTCGCGCCCTTGTCTAATAGGAGTCTTACTATTTCAAGGCTCCCCGAGCGCGCGGCGGCCCTAAGCGCGTTTATGCCCCTGCGACCACCCACATCCGCGCCGTACTCCAGGAGAACCTTCACCATCTCAAGTTGCCCTGCCTTGGCAGCCCTCATCAAAGGTGTCCCTTTCAAGTCGCTTGCGTTGATATCCACGCCCTTTGCCAGGAGGGATTTTGCCGCTGGAAAGTCACCCCGCTCCGCTGCTTCTCCTAGTTGCTCATTCAAAGTGGCCTCCTTCTGTGAGGTTCCACCTCCCAAGGCCGCGGTAAATGGCAGCAAGACCAAGACCACCACCAAAGCCGCCCACGACTTCATTATCACGGGAATGCGTCGAGCCTTCATCGAAAATCTCCCGGCCGCAAGAGCGGTTATCCCCCCGTGCCCTTATGTGCGACTGACTATGTGAAGGGATACGCGTGCTTGTCGATTTCCATCCCCTAAGTGGGGAATCGAATGAGTTCTCGGCACCGCCGCTCGTCCTCAGACCAAAAGTGCCTTGTGGAGCCGGCGCCTATGCGAGAAATAACGTAGCCGCTGGTCTGAGCCGTGTCAAGTGAGAATATGGGAGGTGAGTGGCCAGCAGATCTACCGGCGGGTCGAGTTTCCTCTTGGCCCCCGTGAATCTGCTTCCACCACAATCTGCAGGTGAAGGAATAATATCCCTGCCCCCGTGGTTTCAGCAGAAAGCGGCTTACCCCAGCTTCATTATGTGAATCCATGATGATCGCCATCAAAATCATCAGAGCAACTTGACCAGCTCATCTTTATCGATACCCATCTGTTTCACTATCGCAGCGAGAGTCCCCGGCTTAATTCGCCCCCTGGGGACGGTCGTCACTAGCCCGGATTCGGTGAAGACGATGAGGTGCTTCTTCCCTTCCTTGACCCCGTAGCCGAGCTTGAGGGCGACCTTCTTTATTGCTTGGCGGTCAGGTTGATCTTGCCCTGACCTTGCCGCCTTTTAGTTCCGCTTCAGTTTCAAGACAAAGCTCGATGGCATCAGCGAGGTTGTCCAGGGCTTCTTGAACCGTTTCTCCCTGAGAAATTGCCGCCGGGATCTCTTTGCAGGAAACCGTGTAACCTCCGTCCTCCAAATCCGGTATCAACACGGCCGTGAACCTCCGTTCCCGCACTAATACCGTCTCCTCCCCGGGCCGTTCCAGGTTCTTTATCGAGCCCCTGAGCGTTTGGATCAGCTCCCCAATGGCGAAGGAAAAAACGAACTGCCCTTTTAGGGCATCGAGGATAACCTGTGCGTTCTCCGTTAGCACGAAGATGTCGGCTCCGTCGGTGAGAAATCGAAGCTCGGCCAATGGGGCCTTCACGTCGGGAAAATTTTTTCTGAGGTATTCCAGAGCCTTCCGTATCTTTTGCAGAGATATCCCCTCGTCTCTGAGCCGTTTGGCAACCTTGAGCTGCACCAGATCCTTGAAGGAGTATTCTCTTCTCGATCCCCTACCGGCTCCAATTCTTATCGAAGGCCTGAGTATGCCGGTTCTGTCCCAGTGCTGGAGTTGCATGCGAGAGACTCCGGTTATTTCTTTGACCGCTTTGGCTCCAAATCCTGCTGCCATGACACTCCTCCTGAATAGCGTACTAATATGTTTATAAACATCTTGGCATGAAATCAAGAGAAAAGATCGGCATGGTGGACCTTTGTGTGTGGCCGGAATGAATTGTGCCGGAAGGGACGGAAGGCAGAGGGTGCATGCCATCCGAAAGGCGGACCGTCGCGGGAACGGGCCGCAAGATATTCCTAGCCTGAAAGACCTGACAAAGACGGGGGTCTGTACTCGGCGGATGCTTGGTACTTCATGGCATAGATACGGACGAATCAGAAAGCCTCACCCCGGCCAAGGGGAAGGGAGAGCTTCCCCCGTGGACGGGGGGGGGGGTCCTGTAGAGACGACCGATACGGTCAATCAGAGCCGGGCATCCGCAACATGCGACCGTCCTTGTGAAACGATGTACCAAGCACTCCGCCGGCACTGCGGCAGTCGCCGTCAGTCGGTCGCTACGTCGCCGGACTGGAGATCGATCCCGTATTCCTTCAGCTTATGCTGCAGGGTCCGTCGGGTAATCCCGAGCACCTTTGAGGTGTGCGTTCGATTGGCGTCGTTCTCTTCCAACGTCTTGATGATGAGCTCCCGCTCCATCTCTTTGATGGTCATTCCGGGACGAATGCCCTCCCGAATCTCCTGGGAGAGGGGATCGCCCGTTGCCTCACGAATGGTCTCGGGAAGCTCCGAAAAGGGGACATAGTCGTCACGGGTGAGGATCACCGCCCGCTCCACGATGTTCTCCAGCTCTCTGATATTGCCGGGCCACGAATAACGCATGAGAGCGTCCAAAGCCCGGGGATGAAAACCGAGGAGATTGCGTCCGTTCTTGTCGTTGTAGATCTTGAGAAAATGCTCTATGAGCAGAGGGATGTCCTCTCTCCGCTCTCTCAGCGGCGGCAGGTTGATCGGCACCACATTGAGTCGGTAAAAGAGGTCCTCTCGAAACTTTCCCTTTTTCACCTCGTCCAGGAGAATCCTGTTGGAAGCGGCAATGATGCGGATGTCCACCCGCACGGTTTTGGTCGAGCCCAATGGCTCGAACTCACGCTCCTGGAGCACCCGCAAGAGTTTGGCCTGCGTTGCGGGGGTCATTTCGCTGATCTCATCGAGAAAGATCGTGCCGCCGTCGGCAAGCTCGAAACGACCGGGACGACGGCCCACCGCGCCGGTAAACGCCCCTTTCTCGTGGCCGAAGAGCTCGCTTTCGAGAAGAGTTTCCGGCAGGGCCGCACAGTTCAGCTTGATGAAGCGCTTGTCGGTACGGTTGGACCCCTGATGGAGAGCGTTGGCGATAAGCTCCTTGCCCGTTCCCGATTCCCCCAGAATGAGCACGGAGGCCTCGGAGGGCGCAACCATGGCAACGGTCTCCAGGACGTCTCTCATCTTCTGGGATCGTCCCACGATCCGGGATGCGTCGAAGAGGTTCTCGATACGCCTGCGCTGGAGGATGTTCTCCTCTTTGAGTCTCCAGAATTCAAGAGTTTGCTGGACCTTGAACCGAAGCTCATCGATATCCAGCGGCTTGGTGAGGTAATCGTGCGCCCCTGCTTGAAGGGCTTCGACAGCGGTTTCAATCGACGCGTACGCAGTGACGATAATGACGGGAATTCCCGGGGAGATCTTCTTTATCTCCTTGAGCGCCTCAATGCCGTCCATCTGCGACATGCGATTGTCCATGAGGATCAGATCGAAAAATTCCTCCGAAACGCGGGCTATGGCGGCAGCTCCGTCGTCGGCTTCCAATACCTGGTAGCCGTCAAGTGACAGATTTGCCTGGAGCATCTTTCTTTGCGAAGGCTCGTCATCTACGACGAGAATTTTTGCCTTGGGAGTCGTCATGCTCAATCCTGCATACAGTGTTCGAGATAGGCGTTCCCTCTTGGGGGACCGAATGGAGAGGTTCTCGTCCGGAGACTTCAGCTTTGGGAAGGACTTGCCGTCCGATTGAGATCGTTGGATGAAGCCTGCTCTTCGCCGATCTTCTCGTCGGGAAATTTATAGGTGCTCAGGGTGACCACCACGCGGGTACCCTTCCCCTCCTCGGATTCCGCCTCAATGTCTCCGCCGTGCCCCTCCACAATGCTTTTGACAATCGCCAGACCCAGACCGGTCCCTTTTTTCTTTGTGGAGAAGAAGGGATCAAAGAGCTTGTCGAGGTTTTCTCGCGGAATGCCTTCTCCCGAGTCTTCCACCACAATCTTCAGCAGATCCTGACCGTCCGTTTCATACCGAACGGTTATCGTACCGTTCCGAGGGGTGGCTTCGATGGCGTTGATGAGGATGTTGATGAAGACCTGGGTCATCTGGTCCGTATCCATGAGCACAAGGGGAAGATCCTCCGACGGCTGCGACTGCACGATCTCCACGCCTGCTTCGGCTGCCTCCCGCTCCATGACCCGGATGCAGTGATCGAGGATCTCTTCCGGCGATCGGACGCTCAGACGCGGCTCCCTCGGTTTGGAATAGGCGAGAAGCTTAGACACCACCCTGTTGAGACGATCCACCTCGGTGAGCATGAGATCTGTGTAACGGTAATCCTGCTCGTCCAGCTTGAGCTTCTTCTGAAAATACTGGATGAACCCTCGTACGGAATTTAACGGATTACGTATTTCGTGGGCCACTCCGGCGGAGAGACGCCCAAGCGCGGCGAATTTCTCGCTGAGGATGATCTTCTGCTCCAGTTCTCGGATCAGGGTCAGGTCACGTGCTATGATGACGGCTCCACGGGCCACCTGGGAATCCGGCTCTTTGAGTGGTGAAACCGACAAGGCGAGAAAAGTCTTGGACTTACCGTCGTTGGAAATCTTGACTTCCTTCTCCAGAATCGATTCGGAATCCGAGAGTACTTGCTTGATCTCGTCTTCCAGGGGCAGCAGCTCTCTGATCGGACTTCCGTCAACTTCTTCCTTGGACTTGCGCAGGATCTCGAGCGCCGTGTTGTTGAAAGTGGCTACCCGGAGAGATCGGTCCACGGTGATCAGGCCGTTGGCCATACTCTCTTGAACGTTGCGGGTATAGGTGCGCATCTCATCGAGTGTCTTGCGCACAAGGAACGAATTCTGGACCACAAAGACGAAATAGACTCCCGCAGATCCAATAATGAAAAGAACGGCACCCATGAAAATGGCAAAGACAATGTCCTGCTGCCGAATCTGCTTGAACCGATCCATCTTGAGGCCTAGAAAGAGCACCTGCTTGTTCTCTCGATCGAAGACGTCCAAGAGCTCTTTCCCGATATGGGTCTGACGGGCAATAATCTCGGACTGTGCAATCTGGTCGGGAAAGGGAGTGAACGGCTTCCAGATCTCGAAGATGGTTCTTCCGTCGGGCATCTCCTCTTTGGAGGAAAGGAACTCTCCGGTCCGAATCACCTTCTTTACCGTTTCCATCTCCCTGCCCATGAGAAGCCTCAGGCCGATCTTGGACGGCTCGCTGTGGGCCACGATCAAACCGTCACTGGTGATGAGACCGACCCACTCGACCTCGGGGTCTTTGGCCGCCTCCTCGATGAGCATCTGAAGCTTTTCGACCCCCCAGTCACCCTCCATGAATCCGGTCCGGGTGCCTGCCTCCAACGTACGGCCCACGGAGAGTCCCTGCCGGGTGGTAAATTCCTCCATGCGCTCGTTCTGGGCGTTGATGTTGCGTAGGGTGAAGAGAATCACTATCACGAGAAGAGTCGCGGCCACCAGCACGATGGACAAGACCGGAAGATACTTCAACAATGATTTGATGCTCATGCCAATCGATCCCAATTCGGGTCGCCGTCTTTTCCGCCGACTCCCGTCCGGCGCGCGCCCTACAACCCGGTCGAAAAATGAGCGCGCTCTTCCTCTCGCTTCCCGTCCCGACAAAGAGACCCTTGAGCCTGGGTCGGGAAAGGGATTTGCCTATGAACTCCTACCACCTTCACGGCAAAGCTTCAAGCCGTAATCGTCGCCGGCCCCGCATCCCCCCCGAAGGCAACCGAGGAACAGGCACAATCGCGGCGAGAAGGCTTGAGAATGCTCGAGGACTCTTGGGAAGGCCCTCCGGCCGAGGCTTGACGCCCAATGCAGATTCCGGAGCACGTGATGATTCTGAGGGCTTGAGCCCTACTTAAAAAAGTTGAAAACTTGCGGTAAATGTGTTAAGCAATACATCAGCAAATGAGGTGAAGCGATGAATGTCGCATAAGAATTCATGCGTCATCCGTCAGAGCCTCTCTTCAACCGAGGCCGGAATCAAACGTTCCTTCTCGGAGGAAAGAAATCGCATCCTCCCGAATCACTACGCGACGGGCAACTCATGGTTGAGACAAATGCAGACACGTTGGAGCTCTCTTTGGTAGCAAGGGGAAGGCAGTTCCTGGAAGAGGGGGATGTGTCCTCGGCGGTACAATGCTACGAAAAGGTTCACGATCCCGATGCCTTGGATGAAACCGAGGCTCGGAGTATGCTGATCGAAGCTCACGCCAATCTCGCCAGGAAACATCTGATGGAGGCTCTGGAATCCTTTGAAGAGGCGCTGCTCATGGGGACCGACGTCCAACGCCGACAAGCCTTGGACGGCATCTCGACCATCGGGCAGATAAGATCGCAGCTTCCCGGGCTCACCGCGATGCTCAAGAAGGGTCTCAAGGAAGTTCTCGGCAGGCGCGGTGCGGAACCGCCGGCCATATCCCTGGTTGCGGACGACGAGAACGTTCTGCTCGTTTCCCCGGAGATCCTTGAGACGTTGCCCGCAGTCCTCGCCAAGCGCAAGAAGATCAGGCGCGTTCCCCAGCATCTGACGGAAATCAAATTACCGATCGATGCGAGCTACTGCATTCCCTATGCGGACAAGGACGACGTGGATTATATCCTCGAAGTCGCCGCATGGACGGTCGCCGGCAAGTCTCCCGAACAGAACGCTTAGTACCCGCTGAATCTCCCATACAGGCCGCTCTTTCAATCGCAAGACTTGACTCGGGTCCGTGTTTAGCTTAACGTGAATTACGCGCCAAGCGGCGTAAGCGATTGAAAAGCGAGGTACAGCACTGCCGGTGCGCATTCTTGGATTGGACGTCGGATCGAAGAGAATCGGAGTTGCCGTGAGCGATGAGCTCGGCATCACCGCACAAGGTCTCGAGACCGTAACCTGCAAGAATCCCGATGCTGACGTGAAACGTATCGCGAATTTGGCGGACGAGTACCACGTGGAAGCGATCGTGGTGGGAATTCCCTTTAATATGAACGGTACCGAAGGCCCCCAGGTTGAAAAAGTTCGGGGCCTGATCGATCGAATCAGCAAGAGCGTAGATGTCCCCATTCGAGAGTGGGACGAACGTTTGTCGACCTGCGCCGCGGAGCGTGCTCTGTTGGAAGCCGACATGAGCCGGGCCAAGCGCCGTAAGGTGATCGACAAAGTTGCAGCGGTAATCATTCTCCAGGGTTACCTGGATAGTCTCTATCTCAAAGGTTGTTCGATGCCATGAGGGTTTCGGTTCTGGCTGTTCTGAGGAGTCTGGTTCTTACAGCGGCCCTGGTAACGGTGGGAGTGGCGGGATACGCCGCATATTCCCGCCTTCCGGCGTTCCTCGAGGAATTGAGCGGTACGCGCTCCGGAGAGACGGCGCCGGCAGGGCAAGAGGTTATTGTCACCGTCCCCAAGGGGGCATCGCTCTCCCAGGTGGGAACGATACTTCAGCAGAAGGGGATTATTTCAAGCCGGTTGGTGTTCAAACTGGTGGCACTGATCCGTGGGGAGCAGCGGAAGATCAAGGCGGGGGAATATGCCCTGAAGACCGGTAGCGATGCCGGTAACGTGCTGGATCTGCTCATTTCGGGAAAGACGTACATGTTTCCCGTAACGATTCCCGAGGGCTATACCATATACCAGATCGCGGATGTATTTCAGCGTATGGGAATTGCTTCACGGGAAGATTTTCTCGCGCTGGCTCGAGACAAGGCTCTCATTCAGGAGTTGGGAATTGAGGGCTCCTCTCTGGAAGGATACCTCTTCCCGGACACCTATTTTCTCAGATCTTCGGAAAAGGACAATCCCAAGCTGGTCATACGCCGGATGGTGCAACGGTTCCATGAGGTGTACGATCGCGAAGTGGGGCCCGTCGCCGCCAAGTACGGATGGACGACAACTCAGGTGGTTACCCTTGCATCCCTCATTGAGAAAGAAGCCCGCAGCTCCGAGCACGCCCTGGTTTCAGCCGTGTTTCACAACCGGCTGCGCCGGAACATGAGACTTCAATCGGATCCCACGGTCATCTACGGCATCAAGCCCATGGGATCGAAGATCACCCGGCAAGATCTTGACCGCAAGCAACCGTACAACACGTACCAGGTGGCAGGTCTCCCTCCCGGCCCCATTGCCAATCCGGGGAAGGCTTCCCTCGTTGCGGCCGTGCACCCGGCCGACAAGGACTATCTCTATTTTGTGGCCAAGAACGACGGCACCCACGAGTTTACAAGCAATCTCAAAGCGCACAATAAGGCCGTAGACCTTTACCAGAGGAGTGCGCGCTCCAGAACCAGGTGATAGTCATCGAAGAATGCCGCGCATTTCAATGAGCGGCATCATGGCGTTGTGACGGCCGGGTACGGTTGCGCTTCACTTCCTATTCACCCTCTCCCGAGCCCGGACCGAGAGATTGACTGTCTGCCCCCCCAGCTATACCATGATTGTGAGAACTGAGCCGTCTGAAGGGTTCCCCCCGATTCGGATACCGGACGGGGACCTGTGCGACGTCGTGGCGCTCCCCAATAATCGTCAAGGGCCGCGGAAGGTGTCTCGAACACGTCCCGACGGTGAAATCAGGCAAAGCCGTTCATGGATAAGGGGCCTGAAATGAAAGTGCAACTCCTTCTCTACGCGTCGCTGGCCAAACTCCTCCCCCCACAAGGTTCCGGCAACGCCTCCACGATGGAGATCGAGGACGGAGCCTCCATTGGAGACCTCCTGGCCTTGGTCAGAGTTCCCGAGGACGCGCCCCGGATCATCTTCCTCAATGGCCGACATGCGCTGGTGAACCAGGAGCTGACCGACGGCGATCGGGTCGCGGTCTTTCCTCCCATCGCAGGCGGCTAACGACGACCGTCGAGTGCGCCTTCGGCCGCCATTCCAGCGCGTTTTCCGTCAGGCGGGGACGATGGTAAACTTGTCGATCATGTGATGAGGATGGTAAGACTGCTTGGCCTTCCGTAAACCCTCGATGCCCAAATCCTGTTCCCGATTGATGTACTCGATTTCCGACCACGCGTCCTGACAGAAACGTTGATTGACGGCCACGTACAGTCCCGGGATTGAAGGGTTGGCCTTCTCCACGTGGATCACCGCCGTGTCCGGGTTAAGTTTTTCACCGAATCCGAACGCCTCGACCCGGGAATCGATCAGGATCGCACCACCCGACAACTTAAGCTCCCGAAAATGAGTGAGTGCCTCGAACACGGCATTGTCCTCGTCGGAGAGACTCTCGTCCTCGGAGCAGTCCTTCAGCTCGCACCAGTCTGCCTGAAGCTGGAGACACGTCTCGGCCAAATCCTGGTCCATGGTGCGATAGTCGAACTGATAATTCTTGATGAATTTGTTCAGATGATTCTTCTTCTTGTGAAATTTGTTTCCCGATAATTTGATGAGGTTCTCCGACAAATAGACATAGTCGCTGTTGTCGGGATCCTCCAGGATTCGGAAACTCTCGGGAGACACGTACGCATCCACGAATCGGCGGCCGACACGACTAATCTTGGCTCCGGGATGGAATTCTCCCAGGTAGCTTGAAAGGTATTCCAGCGCGGCTCTCTTGTCCCCCGGTCCGACCGGCGGAAGTCCAAAGGGACTGCCTTCACTGTTCCGGAGGATAACAAGGAGCACTCCTTCCCGCACGCTCCACACAGGGGTGTAACATCGACGCCATATATAGAGATTGGTGAATGTCAATTCCGACGTCTCCGGAGGATCCTGGGAGAGTAGATCGTCAATAACGGCCTTGTCGTCTAATTCGATAGGTTTAAATTCGTTCATCTCGAACCTCCTCAATTGTTGCGGCACTGACGGCTCTTCGGCGCGCGGGCCGCTGCGTTTATAGCAAAAGCGCCAAGGGGCCGGACGGTCCCTCCCTTGCAGACAGGGAGGGAAGAGCGGGAGCCTCTTTCGACGGCACACGCCCGGCACCCCCTTGCGATGCTTGTCTCTGGAATGTATCTTATACCGATGAATTCGCGCAATCTCTCACGCGGCTTCCGACGAAAACGGATTGGAAAGAGGATGGCTAATGGAAGAAGATCAGATCAAGGAGCTCATAATGAAGAAGCAGTCCGATCAACGTATCTCATGTAAGTCGGCCCTTGATGTGGCCGAAGAGGCGGGAGTACCCCGTATGAAGATCGGACGGCTACTTGACGAAATGGGAATCAAAATTCATTCGTGCCAGTTGGGTTGCTTCAATTGAGACGTGCTTCTCCCCAACTAGAATTCTCTCGGTTCGTGGGTCCCCTTGAACAGGGGCATGAGAATGTCCTGCTTCGTCTTTGAGGCTCTTAGCACGACATTCTTGTTGGTCACCTGGGTCACGGTGGCCCCTCCTATTTGCATCCCCGAAGTGATGAAATAGCCGCGGCCGTCCGGGTCCTCCACCAAGCCTTTGAACTGGCCTTCCGCCACCTGGAGTACCCCCACCAGCTTGAGCTGAGAAGGATCGAATCGGCACAGCGGCATAGAGGGCGGACATTCGGTGGGAAGGATCTCCGTGGGTGCTTTGAATGGATCCCTTTTTGCAGCGAAAGGCAAGTACTTGCCCTTGTCTTGCGGCTCAGCCGGGCCTGCAGGGCCGGCCGGGGCCAGTCTACCCGGTTCACTCCTCTTGCCCTTTGCAAGAGCAGGTGATGGGGGAGTTGGAGCGGCTTTGCCCGGCGCCGAAGACGGAGCGGCAGGTTGGGGTACCGTTGCTCCCACTTCCCGTTTTTTCACCGGAATCACGAATTGCGGAGCAAGGGGGCGATCGGACTGCGACGACAACACCTGGGGCTTCTTCCCAAGCAGGTTGTCTATGGCCACATTGGCCTCCTCGCATCCGGACATGAGTGCAATCATACCGACCGCAACCGCCAACGATCCAATCCTCTTGACACCGCACATATCGTTCAGGTGTTTCATTCAGACACCTCTAATCTTTCTGTCCTGATCTGCCCTTATCTACGCTTGGCACTGGCTTTTTTCTGGGCGATGTTCTTGATCTCATCCTGCGTCAGACGTCGGTACGTCATTCCGCTGATCGTCCCGTTCAGGAGCACCACATCCAGTGCCGACACAAGGTTCTTCTCCCGTGCCGAAGGGCCTGCCTTTGACAGCTTGATGGAGGGCACGTTCACGATTCTCGGTAACTCGTTCAGGGCGGTCAGAAAAGCTCCCTGTTTCTGGTAATCGCCCTTGACGTTCATCGAAATCGGGATCCTCGCGTAGTAAAGCTCCTCGTTGATCTGTTCGTGTCCGGGCACAAACCTCGAGTTTTCCAGGCGACTCTCGCTCAGCAGGTTGGTGATGTCCTTCAGCAGCGATTCGATATCCTGTTTCTCCGGCAACGATGCGACCATGGTCTTCAGTCTGTCCCTCAAGCCTTCGATCTGCTTCTTGAGCCTGGGACCCTGTTGCCGAATCCTCTCCTGGTTGTCGATCTCAATCTTCAGCTTGCCGAGTTGCTGTTCCAGACCGCTGATTTCATCACGGATGTCCGAGATGAACAGAAAGTAGAATCCCACGAGCAGGAGAAGACAGACGGCCACTACTATCAGCGTTCGCTGCAGTTTGGTGAGTTTATAAAACAGATCTTCCATGGTTCGATCTCCCTCACCTCACCGAGCCGGTTATTTTGAACTTCATTGTGGAGAGCCCGCCCTTGGTCGATGCAGCAACTATCTGGACGAGTTTCACGTTGGAAAAGAAGCTCTGTTCGGTTGGTGGTTTCTGTGGTGGTTTCTGTGCCGCCTTCCGGGGTTCGGGCTTGCCCGCGGGACGCTTAAGTGCTCCCTTGGCAGGGGGGGCGGGCTGTTTTTTCTTTACGGCAGGTGGAGGCGGCGGCGCCTGCTTTTCCTCGGGCTTTGCGGCAACCTTGCCGGGAATTGCGTGCAACCACGGATCGGTCTCCGTGAAATTCTTCCTGAGGCGCTGCAACCGTTCGACGAAATTGACAACCACTGTGCTGTCAATCCCCGTTCCGTCGAGAGAGAAGCTCGGACCGCTTTTCTGGATGGCATCGATCCAGACCTCCTCGGGAATGGCCACGGACACGGCTGACATGAAGGGCGCCGGCGTGATGCGTACCTTGGTGAGCTTCTGGATGTTGTCCACCTGGGTCCGCAATCTGGCTACTTCCTTCTTCAGGACCTCGATCGCCTTATTGTCCTGGCGCAGCTTGCTCAGCTTTGCTTCCTGGGACTTCTTTTGCGCTACCAGGCCATCCTTCACCCACGTGAAATAGAGGAACGTCAGCCCCATGATACCCACGGTTGAGGCTACTATCGCGCAGGCGAGGATGATGAATTGCTTCAGCTCTCGCTTGCGAAGGATTTCCCTGATTGGAAGAAGGTTTATTCTTACCATTATACTTGCTTATCCCTTTCGTCCCTTAAAGCCAACCCGACGGCTACAGCCATCGACGGCCCGACGCTGTTGAGATAATCCACGTCGAAGAACTTCTCGTTAACCCTGAGACTGCGGAACGGGTCGATCACCTCCACCGGTATGTTCAACTCCCCTTCCATGCTGGAGACCAACCCATACGTGTGGGCAGCTCCCCCCGATAGATAAATTTTCTGGATGGGATCGTACGAGACATTGGTGGAGAAGAAATCAAGAATCTTCTGGAGCTCCGAAACGAAGTAGTCCACGGAACGTTGGAAAATCTTCCGAAGATTCCTCGGATTTACGTTTTCCAGCTCAGCGCCCCGTTTGATGTTCTCCGCCCTGCCGTAGCCCACATCGAAGAACCTCATGATTTCACGAGTGATGGAATCGCCGCCCAGCGGCAAATCTCTCGTGTACTGGGACGCCCCCGATTTCAGGATATTGATATTGATCGTACTGGCCCCCACGTTGACCAATGCCACGATCTCTTCCTGGACGTTGGGATAACAGAATTCGTACATAACCTCCAAAGCAAACGGGTCCACATCCACGACCACGGGAATCAGATTCAGCGACGTGATGAGGTCCGTGTACTCGGCCATGTAATCCTGTTTGGCCGCGACGAGGACCACCTCCATCGCTCCTTCCTTCTCGGGCCTGTCGCCCATGATGAAGAAGTCCAGGCTCACGTCCTTGATGTCAAAGGGGATATACGGCTCCGCCTCCATCTGGATCTGTTTCTCCAGTTGAGTGTCGCTCATTGAGGTCATGGTCACCTGCTTGATGATCACGGCCTTACCCGCAAGAGACGTCCCCACGTGCTTCGTGCGGCTCTTGGAATTGCGATGGAGAGCATTTATGGCCGCCCCGACGACGTCAGGCTTCTTGATGGATTTCTCCACAATTGCGCCGTCCGGCAAAGGTGCCAGCCCTACGTAGGAAAGATCAAAACCCTTCTTGGACCGGTCGATTTCTACCATTTTCACAGAGCTTGTGCCGATGTCCAGTCCCATGATTTTTGCTACAGCCATGTTGCTTCCTTACTAGGCGGAACTTCCAAGGCTCTCGGGCCGCAGGATCAGCTTACCGAAAATAGAGGGGTTTGTCAATCAAAAAAATTGCCAATTCAAGATAGTTACCCTCATTTCTTCAAGCTCATTCCGACTCGGCGATGCCGCCGCTTGAACCCTTGCTCCGCTCGAAGATGTACACTCTTTCGTCCGGTCCGGCCATTCCAAGCTTCCGCTGGGCAGCTCTTGCTATGGTCTTGGGGTCTGACCCGAGGAGCGTGACCCTCCGTTCGAGGGACTTTATCTCTGCTTCGATGGATCTGTTCTCCTTCTCGAGGAACAGACGTTTTACGTCAAGCTTGTTCTTGTGTATGAGGCTTTTTTCGCCCATCAAAATGCCCGCAGTGGCCACCGCGGTAAACAGAATGGTAAATTGTAGGTATTTGACAGCCTTGGTGAGGATAGGTTTCACGGAGAAGTCTTTTTTTTCCAGGGCTGCCACCGTTATCTCCACTTACCTGTCTAGGTTAACACCCTGCTTATAGTGTATTTTGCCGTTTTTCTCAACTATTTTCTTTAAATAGTGCCTTTGGCCTCCGTTATAACAGTTCGATTCATAAGATTTTTCAATGCCCGATGCGCGAGCTCCCACTTCACCCCCCGCTGCTCCAGCGCCGCCATAAGCCCTGCCATTCCGCCTCGGCCGGAGAACCAATCGCCGCCCAAACGGCCCATGGCAAACTCTCGAGGGTCTCCGTCAAAAAGGATTTTCCCCCGAGACAGGAAGACCACTCGGTCTGCGCTCAGGATCTCGTCAAAATCGTGAGTGGATTCGATCACGGTGAGGCCCAACTCGGAGCGCAGCCTGTTTAGCAACAGACGAAGACCCGCGCGTGTGGGCTTGTCCATCATGCTCAAAGCGTCGTCAAGGATGAGCGTCCGGGTTCCCAAGGCAAGTGCGCCGGCCAACGCCACCTTCTGCTGCTCTCCTCCCGAAAGCGTGTGCACGAGCCGTTGCTCCATGCCGCACAGGCCGACCCACTGGAGCGCCCGCTCAACCCTCTCCCTCATCTCCGATTGGGGAAGCGATCTGTTTTCAAGTCCGAAAGCGATGTCCTCGACTACGGAGAGGCCTACCATGGAATCATAGGGATCCCCGCCAAGGTATCCCACGGTCGCTCTTCCATCATCGCCCTCAACGCCCTCCAAGCGGACCCCTCCCGAGTCGGGCTCAAGCAGCCCTTTGATGAGCCTTCCCATGGTGGTTTTACCCGCGCCGTCAGGGCCGGTGAGCGCCACCCACAAACCCGGCTCGATCGTGAGACTCAAGCCGTTGATTACCGGAGATTGCGAGGGGGAATATGAAAAACTGATGTTGTCAAGAACGATCATCCTTCGTCCAACCGGTTGTCTTGTCGATGCGCGCTCGAGCGCGGGGTGCGTGGGGATCGCAAGGTTGAGGTTTCCGGCACGTCTCTTCCCCCGCGAAAATCACTGATAGACGGCGCCGGCGAGCTCCGCGCACCCTCGGAGCAAGGCTTGTCCCTTGATCGGTCAGGGGAGCCGGTCGGAGATCGGGTGCTCACAGCCCTGCCTGGCTCCGACATTTTCTATCGAGCTCTCCTTTGCACTTGGCGGCTTCCTGACCGGCGTACTGTCGCGCCGATGCCCCCGCCCCTTCTGTCAGGAGAAAACATTCATCGGGGTTCTTCAAGCACCACTGGTATGCCTCGCGGTATCTCTTGCGACACTCCGCCCCCCCGGCTTGAATACACATTTGATACTTCTGTCTTTTTCCCGCGGCTCGAACATAATCGGAGACCTTGTCCCGTGTGATAATTTTCTTCTTGAGGGCCTCGGGTCTTTCGGCTCCCGGATCGCTCCACGCGGGCCACAAACCGACCGTAAGGATTAATACGATCACCGCTGCAATGCGCACCCACGAACCTCCTCTGTCCGCGAACAGCCCCTGCTGCCGGCCGGAAGAATGGAATCGACCACGGCAACGGTCATTTCGCTCGCGCCCGGATGGATAAGCGCTCTCGCACCGTTGCCCGTTCAAAGTTGTGACTTCACGGCGTCTTCCCGTGGCGCGCTCCTCTTATTCCGTCCTTTTTATCCGAAGTAACCTTTGGCCTGTCCGTGAACCGTCGGACTGACGTCCGCGGGGACTTCCCTCGCTATCCGTTCGAGGGCGGGCAGCACCCGCGTCTGCAGCTCCGGCCTCAGTTTCCGAGCGTGCTGGAACGTGTTGAGCAGTCGGGACGCGACGTACCCGTTGATGGGAGCGAGCTCGATCACGGATTCGGCCACCCATGTCACGCCTCTCTCCGTCCAGACCATCTTGTTGTTGACGGCCATCGGCAGCAGGAGTGCACGGGACCAGGTCGGATGGCTCAGATCGAACGTTGTACGCCGCTTCTCTTCCTCTATCATGTCAAAAACGTCGGGACGCGTACCCGAGGAGACCACTCTCAGATAGTTGGCATAGGCGCTGAGATGACCGTGCCATTCTTCATAGGTTTTTTCCAGGATGTCACGACGTTGTCCGCAGGAGCTTCGATTCAGGGCAAGAAGCGCGCTCACTCGATCCGAGGCCGTGGCGGCAAGATGCAGGTGGTCAACCACGACGCGGTGACTATCCGGAGTATCGTCCGCAGCAATGAGGTCGAGGAGAATATGTTTCAAGATCCGTTCTTCGATCCCGTCTTTGGGCGACTGGATGGGGCCGTACGTATCAACGCCGTAGAATTTGAGTAATAGTTGATCCCGATACGCGCTGTTTACCTCACGCACGAGCCGTTCCCGCGCAGCGGCCAGCTCGGGGTACCAGACGGCGTACCGACGATCGAGGGGTTGTTCGTCGATCCTCAAGAGGTACGCCTTGATTCCGGGAGGCAGGGTCTCGTCCTCCATCATCTCGCCGTACAGATCCAGCCATTCCGGATCTACTTCCCGATTCGGCTCCAGAAGGAGTCCTATCCTCTGAAGGTCCGTAAGCTGCCTCATCGCCTCCACACGGTTGAACGGGTTCGTATCTCTCCGTGCCTGCATGGTGAGAATCTTGTGGGATGTGTCTCCCTGGGAGAAGGTACCGTAAAACGAGTAATCCCGGTTGATCGAGGCAAAAGCCGGTTCCTTGTCAATGCCCTCAAAGGTCAGGGCTGCGGACACTTCCCGCAATTCGAACACCCGCTCGGTCTCCGGCATCACGTTGCCTTCAGAATCGACAAGAGCCAGCTTAATGGGTATGTGAAACGGCCCTGTTGAATCGGGGGTCTCCTGGCGAAATTGGACCGTAAGCTCTTTTCGTGCCGCATCGAACCGCGCGGAAGCGGTCACTTTGGGGTACCCTATGGTGTAGAGCCACTTTTCTTTAAAGTGATCCAGGGATCTTCCCGAAACTTCTTCGAAACAACGAAAGAACTGATCCGTGTTGGCGTTGCCGTGCTTGTACCGGGAGAAGTACAACGCCTTACCCGCTTCAAAATTCTTCGTGCCCACTATGAGCCGAAGCATGCGGATCACTTCCGCGGCCTTGACGTACGTCACGCCGTCGATAAGCTCGTCCGGATCGTTAAATCCTTCACGCACGATTCGACCTGCCCTGCCGCCGTCCTCTATGGCCAACGGCCCAAGCAACGGACTTCGGATGCTATCGACCTGATTCAACCGAATAAACGCGGGGTCGAACAGGTCCTCCATAAAACGTCTTTCAACGTCAACGGTGTACGCCTCGTTGAGCCATACGTCGAAGGGCGTCTCCATCGTGGTTTCGCTGCCGCACTGGTTGTGCTCGAATTCATGCACGATCACCCCATGTGCGTAGAGCAGGGATTGGTCCAGGGTATGCTCGTCGATGAGCGCGGCATCGGTCACGATGGTGGTATTCCCCACGTTTTCCATGCCGCCGAAATTGGACTTGTTCATGCATATGGTGCGGTACGTATCCGCGGTGTACTCGTACCCTTGAGTCTCTCCGACCCAGAGGACCGACTGCTTGAGAATCTCCATCGGGATCTTGACATGCTCGGTACGGCCCGGAGGAACGAGGTATTCGAGTCTCACCGACCGACCCGACGGGTACGTCACCTCGTCCGCCAGAACATCCCATGTCCCCGCGCATACGAGAAAGAGGTAGGGAGCCATGGGTATGGAGTTTTCGTACCTGATGATCTGCCTGGTCGGGTCTCCCGGTTTGGGAACGGGCTTCCCCTCGGGGTTAAGCTCTTTGCTGATGTTGCCGTTACTGATCAGGTGCGTGTACCGGGCATCCGCCTCGATGGTGGTGGTCATGGTACACTTTGCCCGACAATCGTCGAAAATGGGGGCTATCCTCTGGAATCCCCATTGCTGGCATTGGGATATGTACTGCTGGGGGGCCCCGGGGGGAGTGGTGTCCTTGTAGATCCCTTCAAGGATATTGTCCGAGGGCACACAGCGAGTTCTTGACCGGATCAGAAAGCGTTGACCCTGTGGGATCGGTCGAGGCGTTTCCACGATGAGCTTGCACTTGTCCTCAAGGAAACGGTAAGGGAGCTCAACGGCTTCCCGGGCCTCAACATCGTGCGTGTCCACCCATTCCACCGCAAGAATCTCCAGGCCCTTGGCATCCAGCTCAATCCTTTGCAGCTCCTGTTCGGCCGTGATGTCCAGGAGATTGGTAACCTCAACCCGGTCGTGGATGAAGTTGAGAGAGAGCGTGAGGTGGTTCAACGTTATCGGTAGCGGCGGAAAGTCTTCTCGTCTGTACTTGTATTCGTTCTCGGACACGCAGGGTCACTCCTTTCCTGTGCTGAAACGTTCCCGGGTATTTTTGATCTTGACCGGTCAATGCTTATACTACCACAGAATACGTTATGAGGAGCGCACGGGAAGAGATGCGCCCCGGGAGGTGAACGATGGCGAATGGTATCCATTGGGAAAACAGTATGGAAGCGGCCCTTATCAAGGCCAAGGCGGAAGGGAAACCTATACTCCTGGACTTTTTCAACCCCGGATGAATCGGATGTCAACAGATGGGTGCGGTCACGTACCCGGACGAGAAGGTTATAGCATTTGTTAAAGATAACGTCGTTCCTCTCCAAGTGCCGGCCGATTCCAGACTCGCCGCGGAATTCAAAGTCAAATGGACTCCCACCCTCGCCACTCTCGATTCCGAAGGCAAAGAATGCCACCGGACGCTCGGTTTCCTGGCGCCCGACGAGCTCATACCCTCAGTGATGCTGGGAATTGGCAAAACATTTTTTGAAGCCGGCGTTTTCGACAAGGCGATCGCAGCTTTCGACAAGGTGGTTGACGAGTATGACGGCAGCTCTTCGGCCACAGAAGCGATTTACCTCAGGGGGGTATCGCTATACAAGAACACCGGCTAGCCGAATCATCTCAGGAAAGCCTATGATTTATTGAGCTCCGAATACCCCGACGACGAATGGACCAAGAGGGCTTATCCGTATCGTCTCATCGCCTGAGCGAGACTCCGTAACCGTTCAACGCGCGGACAAAACGCGCCGATTCCCCGGAGATTTCGGATTATAGTGTCCGGAACTTCATCTCGTGAAATACGCTGCCGGAAGTCAATCGATTTCAGGATGGCCCAAAACAGTCTCAAGTCGTCACCCCGGGCGAAAGCCGGGGTCCAGAGCTCTTCTGAAGAGCCTGGATTCCTGCCTCCGCAGGAATGACCGACGCAGGGCTCAATGCCGAAGAAATGCCTTGGCGCGCCGTTTGGCGGGAACGAGCGACCGAAGGTATGAATTAGATGATTTGGGCTTGCAGACTTTGTTCGCGGCAGGTCCCGGGACTAACCGTCCACCGGTTGCACGTGTTCTCCGTCAGTCAGGGTAGACAGGGGATTGAAAACGACGCGCTCTCCTTCGGTGACACCCGAGGCCAGTTGTATCTTGCGACCGTCGGACTCATAGATGTTTACCGGCCGAAATTGGACCTTATTGTCGCCACCTACAACAGCCACCCAGGGATTGTCTCCCCGCATCACCAGGCATTGAGCCGGGATCTGAGCGACCGCGGTTGAGCGGATAAACAACGTGACCTGGACGAAACTGCCTGCCAGGATCTTCCCCTCTCGATTGTCCAGATCGATCTCCACGAGAAGAGTCCTGGTCTTCGGGTCCAGCTCTCCGCTGGTCCGGCTCACCGCGGCGGAAAGCTTCACATCCGGCCTCGTCACGTCCGCGATCTCCACTCGATCGCCCACCTTCACGGAGCTTGCCGTCTTCTGATCGGGATAGAAATAGACCCTCAGACGATCGGTTTGAGACAGAGTGGCAATAGGGAGTGCCAATGCCGCGGGGTCGATGCTCACCATGATCTGCCGGTTCTTGCCGCCGAACGGTGCCGGAGTGGAAAGGCCCGGGATGGTGAAAAGCCGCACCCTGATGAAGTTCAGTCCATAGTCGAACAGAGCCTGCTCCGGCAGGTTCTTGCTCGATACGGTCAACTGGGCCACGGGGACGTTTGATGCATCGAACTGGAGAATTGCCGGCGGTTGTATCCCCGGGGGCGCGATGCGGAGCAAGATATTCGAAACCGCACCGATTTGCGCAATCCCCGTGCCCAGGTCAGACCCCGGCTGAAAGTACACCTTCATCACCCCGATGCCCTGAATGCATTGGGACTCGATGCGCGATATACCGTTGACCGTCGTAGAATAGGCTCGCTCGGCGATGAGGACCACACGCCTTTCCATGTCCTCGGGTGCGAGGCCGGGATAGTTCCAGACGACGATTACCACCGGAATGTGAATGGCCGGAAGAATATCGACGGTCATTCTCGACAGTGAGAGTATTCCCTGGACGAGGATGAGGAAACACATGACCGCCACGGTCTAAGGACGGCGAAGTGCAAGCCGAGCTATCCACATCTATTGCTCACCCCTTTCGACGTGAAAAGCCCGGCAACCCGTGGGCGATGCAAGAAACCGGATTGAGACAACAATAATGAATCACCTTCACGCTCCAATAAAGGCATTTATCAAAGATATCGGATTCGCGGCGCTCCGGTTGTTCTTAAAAGCGGATAGTATTATTCGGTGGAAGCCAGGAATATGCTCTCAGCTCTCTATCGTCGAGCCATAGTCAGATGCCTTGAGATCTACGGGAACGTGAGGCCGAGCCATTCTCTCAAGGGGAAACCAGCTCAGAGTACCCGAGCTCCACCATCCGATCGGTCACAAACCTCAAGGAGATAGCCCTACTCATGGAAGGGCCGATCACGTCTCCGGCTACCATGCGTTGAAAGCCCATCGGCCTTCAATTTGACGCTGCCGCGAATTTCAAAGAGCAGCACTATACGCCAGCAAATTGGGGCCAGCGTACCACGGTCTCCAGGACGAGTCAACGTGGGCCCAGACCGTGGCGCTGTCAACGCTACGTTTAAATGAGGCCGTCCTCGATCCCATTCCTGGAGCAGGGTCTCACCTGTCACTCCCGGTAGAACAGTGAGCGCGGCCCCAGACGGCGAGGTTTGAAGGGATTAAAGCTCCGGCCTCGGCAGACATAGACCTCCCGGATTGAGCTGCCGTGATACATCACCTGGTACGGAGCCAGGGGCTCCACCTTCTCGAAGTTTTCAAATATGGTGGTGAGCACGTTGGAGGTCGGCTCAAGCCTCCGTGACGAAACATAGAGAATTGACTTGCCTGCCAGATCGTCGAATGACGGGTCCCATACGTCAAACTGCGTGGGACGCCTCCACGGCGCGAGGTACCGAACCTTCGGCCGGCCGGGCACGTTAAATTCGAGAATCGCACACAACTGGTAGCTATCCGCGGCAATGACATCCCCATCGGTCAGCAGGCCGCCAACGTGCCGTCCAAGTCCTGCCCATCCCCTTGTTTCCCAAATTATCCTGTCATCCTTCCCCAGCTTCTTTTCAAGAGATGCGGGGAGTAGCCCGATCCAGGCGTGGAGAACCACCAGAACGACGGGCACCACGGCAATGAGAACGGCCCACCGGTAGTATCTCGGCCCGAATCGATCGACAAGCCGCGGCGCCTCGCCCTTTTCCCGGAAAAGGACTTCTACCGCGAGAATGCCCGCGGAAAGGTAGCCCATGAAGGCCCAGTTGGCCTCCACATGTCCTTTGAACGCAAGCAGGCCGAACAAGAGCAGGGGAAAAGCGAACGACAGGAGCAATGCCCGAGCCGGATCGGGTTTGAAGAGGTTGCGGGCCGCCGAAGACAAGCAAGCCGTAACCAGAGCCACGTAAAACAGGGGTGACACAAGAAGGAATTGCGCGGCATGATAGCCCAGACCGTCGGTGATGCGCCGCGTGATTGAGGGAGAGCCGGTCCCTATGAAGAGGATGTGGTACAAGGAAGCCCAGTCATGGGCCATGTTCCACCAGAGAATGGGCACCGTGAAGAGAAAGGCCAAGAACGCTCCTATCCAAGGCTCCTTGGTCAACAAACGGCCGCGATGGGGCCTGCTCCAGAGGAGGAAGAGAAAGATGCTCAGTACGGCCAGCACGCCTGTATATTTACTTTGCATACAGAGCCCGGCTGCCGGCCCCATGAGGTAGAACCAGCGTCCGTCTTCCGTTTTGACGAATCGCACCGCGGCCCAGAGCACCAGCATCCAGAAGAAGGTCAGGGCATTGTCGTGCATTGCCAGAGCCCCGCCCAACAGCCCCGCGGGGGTAAGGTTGAAGACCGCTGCGGCAATTAAGGCTCTGGATTTGGACCCGAAGATGTCCCTACTCACCAGATAGATCAGCCACGTGGTCAGTCCCGAGAGAATGAGGAAGGGAAAACGCACCGAGAAGGGAGACGACTCACCCCAAATCGTGGTGGACAACCGAATGAGATAGGCCGCCATCCCCGAGTTGTCGAAATAGGACCAGTCAAGCCTTCGAGACCAGGCCCAATAACTGCATTCGTCGGGAATGAGATTGACGTAACCGACGAAAAATCGCCGCCAGATGAAGACCGCCGCCAACGCCAGGAGCAGCTTGACGAGCGGGGCTCGCCACTGCGCCACACTTTGGGTCGGACCCTCCTGATTGTTCTCTTTCAGTTCCGCGCTCATTGGGGCATTATACGGATGCCCCTTCAAAAAGTGAATATGGTGCCCGGCCGTGGGCACGTTTCCCGACTACAGTCAGGCTCCACGTCAGAAACGGTGGAGATTACCCGGGGCTCGCTCCGCTTTAACACACCGGGTTGTGCACAAACCTGTCCTCGAATGACGAGCTCCGACCGAACCCCTGAAAGGAGGAGATCGGGATGCCCGAAACCATCTTCATGATCCACGGCATGTGGGGACGGCCCTGGTGTTGGGAAAACTATAAGGCTTTCTTTGAAAGCAGGGGATATCAGTGCATTACCCCCACATTACGCCATCACGACGTTGCCCCTGATTCTCCTCCCCATCCGAATCTGGGCTCCACAAGCCTCCTGGAGTACGCGGACGATCTGGAACGGGAGCTTTCCGGTCTCGCCACGGCCCCCATCATCATGGGGCATTCCATGGGAGGACTGCTTGCGCAGATCGTCGGGAGCCGCGTAAAGGCCAAAGCCCTGGTACTCTTGACGCCTGCCGCACCCGCAGGGGTTTTCAGCATCACACCGTCGGTGCTCCGAACCTTTTTCCGGATCATGACCACATGGGCATTCTGGAAAAGGCCTACCCGTCTCACATATGAAGAAGCGGTCTATTCCATGATGCACCTGTTGCCCGAGGACGAGCGGCGGCAAACGTACGAGCAGCTCGTCTTTGAGTCGGGAAGAGCCGCCTTTGAGATAGGCTTTTGGCTTCTCGACCCACGGGGAGCCGCGCGGGTGGATGAGTCGCGCATCGGGTGCCCGGTCCTTGTGGTAGCCGGCGCGGAGGACAGGATTACTCCTGCATCGGTGGTTCGTAAGGTTGCATTGAAGTACGGCAAGCGGGCCACATACCGCGAATTCCCCAATCACGCGCATTGGGTTTTAGGTGAACCGGGCCGGCAGGAGATAGTCGAATATGTCGAGGCCTGGTTGCACTCCGTTCTCACTGAAGACGGAAAGGCAATTCGAGTTGACAGCGGTGACACGACCTGATTTACTGTCTTTTATGGGAAAATGCTCCGGAAACGATCTTCCTAACAAGGCTGGATCACTTGTCTGCATCGAGATGGTTTTCCTTTGCATCTGAGGCGCTGTCGAGCCTTCTTTTCCCGCGATTCTGCAGTTTCTGTGAATCCGTCGGTTCCGACCCGCACGCATTGCTGTGCGATTCCTGTGCCCATGAGCT
Organism: Desulfomonilaceae bacterium; assembly: GCA_041741735.1. GTDB lineage: Bacteria > Desulfobacterota > Desulfomonilia > Desulfomonilales > Desulfomonilaceae > JBGSJS01. The sequence continues at coordinate 63,999 of JBGSJS010000006.1, forward strand.
CCAATGGATCGGGCATCGGACGTGCGAGAAGTGCGGGCGCCCATTGCCCGGCCGGTCCTCGGAGCCTCTCCTGATCTGCGGCGGTTGTCTCACCCGTCCGCCCGCTTACGATAAGGCACGCTACGCAGTGCTCTATTCGGAAAGAGTCCGACAAGCGACGATCCGTTTCAAGTATTACGGTGCATTGCACCTGGGACGAGCCCTGTCGCATATCATGGCGACGGCATTCTTCCGGCACTTTGATCCCGGAGAGGTCGATGTGATCGTGCCCGTGCCGATCCATCGCCGGAGACTTGTTTCGAGAGGATACAATCAAACGGTTGTCCTCGGCGAGAGGCTTGCCGCTGAGATAGGCATGCCGTTGGATCGATTCTCGCTGGTGAAGAAACGGGATACCCCGCCTCAGGTGGGACTGACCAAACGAGAGAGGATGACGAACGTTCGGGGCTCCTTCGCCGTACCCGACTCCGGGGCCGTTCGCGGAAAAAATGTCCTCCTGATTGACGACGTGGCCACCACGGGCTCCACCGTGGAGGAGGCTTCAAAGACCGTCTTGAGGGCCGGTGCGGCGCGAGTCTGCGTTTTGGTGCTTTCCTTTAGATCGGGTCCGGACGTGGCAATTGTAGGGACCCCGGTGCTTGACGAGAGATAGACTGGGGGCCGGTCACCGGTGGTGCGGAAGCTATGTCACACCCCGTTACCGGAGTGGCTCCCCGGGAGCAATTACTCCCCATTTCCGAAAGCGTCATTGCCGCTCAAGCGGCAGCGGCTTTTCGCAGATTACCTCGGGGCACGCCCGAAGCGAATCCCGGGGAAAGGAATCATGTTATTGTTTTTAGTCTTCTTAAAACCCGTCGCAATCCAAGAATGAAGATACAGGAGGCTTGTCATGGCTTTGATGACTCCTCAGGCATTTGAGGAAAGCTTGAAAAGCGTCAAACCGCGCGTGTTCATGAACGGTAAGCGCGTGGAGAACGTTCTAACCAATCCGAACACCCGTACCGTGGTGGAGGCCAACAAGGCCAGTTACGAATGGGCCCTCGATCCTGAATACCGGGACATCATGACGTGTCAGTCTCCGCTGATCGGAGAGGTGGTCAACCGATACACCCATGTCAGCGGAAGCATAGAAGATCTCGTGGCAAAAGCCTCCGCGGGGACCTTTACCGCGGAAATGCTCGGCACGTGCATCTATCGGTGCGTGGGATACGATTCGTTTCACGCCTTGGCCTCAACGACCTGGGAAATGGACCGGGACCTGGGGACTTCTTATCATCCCCGATTCCTGGAGTATCTCAAGATGGTGCAGCGCAAGGATCTTTCCGTTGCCGGCGCTTTGACGGAGCCGAGAGGGAGTCGCAAGAAACGAACCCTCGATTGGGCTGACCCTTATCTTTCGCTCAAGGTTGTGGAAAAACGGGATGACGGCATTGTCGTTCGAGGGGCAAAGATCAACATCAGCGGAGCATTTGCCAGCCACGAGCTGGTGGTGCTGCCCCAGTCGTCACATTCGCAGGAAGAAGAGGCCTATTCGGTGGCGTTTGCCACGCCCGTGGACGCCGAGGGAATCACCTTCATCTGTCAGTATTCCGCGTACTCTGCGGAACGGGACCAGGCCGAGGACATTTATGAATTGGGTAACCCACTGTACGGCCAGCGGGAAACGTCCATGGTGGTATTCGACAATGTCTTCGTCCCCTGGGAGCGGGTCTTCCACTGCGGCGAGACCAAGTATTCGGGAAAGATGGTGGCTCGTTTCGGCAGGACCCACCGCATGACATGCGGCGGCACGTGCAAGGTCGGATTCATGAACCAGATCATCGGCGCGTGCAGGCTCATTCAGGAGTACAAGGGTCTGGAGAAGATCTCCCACATCAACGAGCAGATGACGGAGATGGTAGTGCTGAGAGAGACCGGGCGGGCCTGCGGCCAGGCCGCGGCGAGGCTGGGGAGCGAGGAGCCGCCGGGATCGGGCGTGTTCCTTCCCGACGAGGTGATGGGAAATGTGGCCAAGCTCAACATCTGCAACTCATTTTGGAGAACCATGGCCCTTGCGGGAGACATCGGAGGCGGCCTGGTGGTGACCATGCCTTCCCTCAAAGAGCTCAAGAATCCCGAGACCCGTGCCTATGTCGAGGAATTCTTCAGTTTCGGCTCGGATGAGCCCACAGAGAATATCCTCAAAGTGCACAAGCTTCTCCAGCACTGGACCGCCGGACAGCACGGAGTAGGCACTTGGCACGGTGCGGGTCCGGTCATGGCACAGAAGATTATGCTTCAGAGGGTGGTGAAGTTCGACCACGAAAAGGAGCTGGTCAAGAGGACTCTCAAGCTCAAGGACAAGGAGCCGGAGAAAGAGGAAGAATCCAAATCATGATGTGCGTGCGGGGTTGATCGGGGCGGAGTCGGTACGGTTGAAGCGAGATGACCGTAATTCCCGGATGCAACCCTGCAATCTGTGAGGTCGCACCCGGAATGTTGAATCCCGAGGCAACCAAGCCGTAGGGGCAGGTTTTAAACCTGCCCCTGCCGGCCCTTGGCGTGCGGGCCGCAAAGATTGTTTCCCTACTTGCCTTCAAGCTCCGTGAATTTGTACACGGCGTTCAAAGCTTCAAAAGGACTTACCTGAGATCCGTAACAGGAGATCGGATAGCGTATGCCGCGTTTGTACAGGGTCTCGAGGTTGGTCAGAATCCGAGCGCACTCCTCCCGGGGAATTCCCACGGCCATTTCATCGTCCGCAGCGTGACCGAAACGTCTCTCACCGTAACAGGGGATCGATATTGCCGTCACGCGGTCCACGAAGCAACGCCCTATCACATCGGAACAGGACGACTCTCCCACCGAGTAGATCACCATACGCTCGTACCGGTCGAACTGTATGGCATTGATCAGCAGCGACATCTGCGCGGGATTTCCGTACAGCAAGACGATATCCGGCACAAAGGGATCGTAAGCGGTGGGGGCAAGCAGGAAAGCCTTGTATTTGCCTACGGGAATCCTCTGCATCACCGACTCGCAGGCGGCCGCGTCCTCTTTTTTCTCCAGCCACACCCTGCTGCGCATGGTCCCGTCGGTGACGTAATCGGGAAGCTCGGACAATCCGAGAACACTTGCGCATCCCGGCGTGACCAGGTCTTCGGCAGTTCCTCCCACAGTCCAGTCGAAGGTCCGTACAATGGTTATCATCTGGCACAACGAGAGTTTTTCCGTCGGTCTCCGAATCCATGGGCTCTTGGCCAGCTCTTCCGGGTCCTCGAGCATTTTCAGGCCCACGGGAAATGTCTTGAGTCTGAGGAAATGCTCCATGCTCCTGGTCCACGTGGACCACTTAATGTCTTGTCCGGTCATTGACTATCCTTTTCATTGTGCGGGGTTCGCCCGGGTTGCGAACAAAAGGAGGCCGCGCCCGCCTCATCGGTGACGCCGAACCGGCTCTATTTTCTCCGTTCAAGGGTGTACCGGCGATTGCGCAGGGCTTCCACCAGCTCCCTTTCGTCGGCAAGAACCTCATGAAAACGGGTGACGCAGGTGCCCACCGCCTCCGGTTTATGCGCGTCGCTCCCCCCTACCGTCAGGAGTCCCAGCTCTTCGGCCACCTGACGTGCGAATTCGTTCTCCTGATCCGTCACCATGCTGTTACAGACTTCCAGCCCGTGAACCTCATGAAATACGGGATTGTCGATAGCCTCCTGCATGTCCAATTGGAGCTCGCCGAATCCGAACACGAGAAACCCTCTGAACGGATGTGCGGCGATGGCTATGCCTCCGGCTGCATCCACCTTTGCCTTGAGCTTTGCCGGGGTCCAGATCCCTTCGTAGAAATCTTCATCAACACCGTAAACCAGGATGTCTCCGCCGATGGTGGTGACCTCGACTCCCCGGAGCACCGCAAGGCCGTACTCGCGGCTCAGGGCTGCGGCGTCCTCGGCTTTCCAGATGTGATTGTGCTCGGTGATGCAGACTCCGTCCAAACCGGCTTCTTTGGCCGCCTTCATAAGCTCGTCCGGAGTCATGGTGCTGCAGGGGGAGAACGCAGTGGTGTGCAAATGGAGATCGAGGTACATTCCGGTCACTCCCTATTCGGACCGGAGCCCGAGGTAAGATGCCAATTCGGGTTTATTTGCGGAAAATTCGTCCAGGAATCGGCTCTTTTCCAGCTCCGGGTCCGCCTCCATCGCGGCACGTAAATCCCCGGCCAGCTCGGCGCCGGCAAAGGAGCGGATGCACTCGACCATCAAGCCCGCCATATGACGGCAACCATTGCGGCCCAACTCCTTCTTGATCTTTCCATTGAGAGACGAGTCGATCTTCCACCCCTCGGCCCGGGTGAAAACGTCTTCGGCACGAAGACAGCGGCACGTGGTGAACCGCTTCATTTTCGTTTGAACGGCCTCCAGGGTAAGCGTGGAACGATTGATGACGATCTCGCATTGCATGGCATAGAGCTCGTCCTCGAGAACACCGCTCACCACCCGAAAGTCATCTCCTCTCGCCTGAACGCCGACGGATTTGCACCGTGAGTAAGCCAGCATGACACCTCCGTAAACAAGAGAAATGTTGAGACAATAGCGGCTTAAGATCCCGGAACCGTCAGAGGTCCTGAAATGCGGCGCAACTGTCCTTCAGCCGTGGGTTGGCCGCCATAAGTCTCACCGTCTCTTCTCCGATGGTCACGTCGTTAAGATAGACTTTGGGACCGTCGTTTTGGGCCCTTATGGGAACACCGCCCTGCTCTGCCGCCTTTCTCAGTTCCGGGACGGTCATGGCGTTCACGAGCATTTCCATGGCATCCAGGACCATTCCGGCCACACGCGGGGAGCCGTCGTTGCCTCCCACAAGCTGTCGTACGATCTTGGTCATGCCCGGGCCCACCCGAACGCCGATCAACCGGCTTGCCGGCTCGGTGAGATCCGGGACCACGCCAAGGACGTCACGCTTCACTTCTAGCCGTGCCTGTCGAATGTCCAAGGAAGGGGTCTTCACTTCAAGCGTCACTTCCGCGGAAAACAGGTTGTCGTCCGTCCTGGCAACGATCCTCCACAAGCCCTTTCCGATGGATTCCACCATGGTTAGGCTGTTCGTCTGAAAATCGAGAATCAAGGGAACCTCGCTTTCTTAGTGCAGGGGTTACCGATCGAGGAGCACGAGTCCAGCGACCGGAACGATAATAACTATAGCACTGTGGTACAATTGGGACACAATGTCAAGTGTCAACCCGTACAAAACACTTGTTCAATCAGGAGTCGAACCGCAGTTGTTCAGCCATCTGATCGCAAGACCACGAAGGCGCACGCCTCGTGAACCGACGAAGGCATATTCACCGGAACAGTCCGCGTATCCATTCCAAAGCCCTTCGCGGCTCCACTCTTGCCGCAATCTCGGTAATTCTCGATTCCCGAAGCTTCTTGTCCAGCCAGAAGATCGCACTGTACGCCGACCAATCGAGTTTCCTGCTTATGACATCGACTATGGTGAAGACCACTCCGGGGAGGGTCAACGCCTGAATGAGTGCTCGGATCGCAGGGTTCAGTCCCCGCCGCTTTTCGCGTGCAGTCCCGCTCTCTCCGTCGCCGGGGCTTTTGAGTATCCGTTTGGCCGTCCTGCTCGGCAACAAGACCATCGACGGCACGGCAAAGAAGAACGTCACTCGCATCGGTGTGGAGATGGCAAGTCCGAGGAGGAGGTACACGTGGAGCGTCAGGTCCGTAAAATAGAAGGCATCGATCAACAGAGCCGACACGTGGGTAATGACGATTAATTCCATCAAGATCCAGGCTCTCGGCAGGTAGAAGAACAACGCCACGCCGGTCACAAAATAGAGCGGACAGAAGAGGGCCGAATAGACCGCCAAATAGTTGGCGGCCGACCATGTCGTGTGCAGAAGGGCTACAACCACCGCAGCGGCAATTCCTATAATGATAAGACAGAAGCCGTAGGCCCTAATGTAATTGTAGACGAATGCCTGCTTCTCCAGCAGCTTTTTCTCGTCGGCGAGAACCCAGCGCCGGGTCCTCTTCTCCCCTTCCCTTGTCGGGACGAGAACCAGATCCCTGCCGAGAGCCTCCTCCGACTGGATAGCATCTTCCGGCAGCCCCCATTCGGTATTGATCAGAAGGTCCGCACGGTCCATTTGATACTTTCGTATGGTCGGCAGCATAGACGGATCGACCTCCTCAGCCCCGGGATCCTCGTGCCACCCAGGGCGAATCAGCACTACAGCGGGTCCACGCCTCCCGCAAACATCACCCACGCTCGTCGGACAATTCCCTGTCTCGGCCGGGGGGAATTCCTCCCTAACGGTTAAGATACTCCATCAGGATCTTCACCCCAATGGCGATCAGCACTCCTCCCCCTATTCGCTCGGCCCATTGACCGAGATGGCTTCCCGCGGTCTTGCCTATTCGAGTCCCGATGAACGTCATGACAAAAGCGGCAACGCCAATGATGAGGGCCGGCGTGAATATGGCCATGCCGATCAGGCTCATGGACACCCCGACTGCCAGCGCATCGAGGCTCGTGGCCACGGACAAGGCAACGAGGCTCCAACCTCTGGTGGGATCGAACGATTCGGCACGCGATTCCGGGTGCCGGGATTCATAGATCATCTTCACCCCGAGGAAGACGAGCAACCCGAATGCGATCCAATGGTTGATCCCGTACATAAGAGCCGACAGCCCTTCACCACCGTACCAGCCGATGGCGGTCATCAGCGCCTGGAACAAGCCGAAATGCCACGTAAGGCGGAAGGTATGCCTGAACGTCATCGTGGCCAGGGTTGCCGCCACCGCGGTTGAGACGGCGAATGTGTCCATACCCAGAGCAATCGCCGTGATGAGAAGCGTGATCGTGTCCAATACAGGTCACCGTTATCCCAAGGTCATTGCCGTCGCAAGGCTCCATGCCGGCCGGCACCTCAACGTGCCCCTTTGGCGGCACATATTACCATACCGACTTCCCTTCGCCGTTGGCAAGCTTGCAAAATACTCACCGTTTGATTATCTCTTGTATGAAGATGGTTATAGCGGAGTGCCTTGAATCCTGCGAAAAACAAAGAGAGCCCTGGAGTCATTAGAAGGCCTACGGACGGCATCCTGCGCTCCGCTATCGGGTCTGCCATAAGTCTCGAAGAGGCGCCGCTGCTCTTGGAAAGACCGCGCCGATCTCGGGCGACAATGTCATCGAAGGCTCATTGGCCTTCAACTCGAAGAATGCCGTGAATTTCAATGAACGGCACTATAGCAATCACCGACCGCGCGTTTACCGATTGAGACCTGTCCACGGTTATCGTCGCACAAGCGCGGGGATGTATCGCCAAAATCTTCATGAAATCCCGACCGACTCGGCCCGGCCGAGGAACGTCTCGATCGTACAGGCCAAGGGACATAATGGGCTGCACACACCACCACGATCATTCGGGTCATTACCACAGCGCGGCTGAGACTCACCTCGGCATCGCCCTCCTGATTACGGCAGCGTACATGATTGCCGAAGTCGTCGGAGGGCTCGCCTTCAATTCTTTGGCTCTCCTGGCCGACGCCGGCCATATGCTCTCGGACACCATGGCTTTGGGACTTTCCTGGGTGGCCATGCGCATCGGAAAGCGCTCACCCACGGAGAAGCATACCTTCGGGTTTAAGCGAACAGAGATCCTCGTAGCTCTCTTCAACGGCCTGGCCCTTTGGGCAATCGCGGGCATCATCGTGTACGAGGCCGTGCAGAGATTCTTGACCCCCAGCCCCGTTGCGGGTGGAGGCATGCTGGCCGTTGCCGTGGTGGGTCTGGTCGTCAACCTGGTCATGGCCGCGCTCCTCTTTCGGGACAGGAAGACCAATCTCAACATTCGGGGCGCGTTCCTGCACGTAGTCTCGGACGCACTCGGGTCCGTAGGCGCCATCGTGGCCGCTATCATCATTCTGGGGACGGGTTTCTACCTTGCGGACCCTGTCGTCAGCGTTCTGATCTGCCTTCTAATTCTCTACTCTTCATGGGGGTTGGTAAAGGAATCGGTGCATATCCTGATGGAGGGGGTCCCCCCGGACGTTGAGCTGCCGGCCATTGAAGAGGCCCTCGTAGGCCATGCCGGCGTATGCTGCGTGTACGATCTGCACGTTTGGAGCATATCCAGCAATCAGACAGCACTTTCTGCACACGTGGTCCTCTCCGAGCCGCAATCGGACCAGGATGAAATTCTCGCGGGGCTCAACGACATCCTCGCGGAGAAGTTTCGGATTACCCACACCACCATCCAATTGGAAACTTCCCATGAGATGAGATCCCGGGCGGAGGGGCTGTTTTGCAGGGAAGGGACCACGTGCAACGGCTCGATCTCTCCAGCCGGCATGCAGGGAGACGTCAGATCGGAAGATTACAAAAATCGGTAATTCGATTTCATGAATTTGGTTGCAGATTCGGTTGCGACAGGTCACGTGTACCGGCGGGACCTGATGTGCCTGGAAGTATCCGCAGTCGGCTCGTCGGCAAAACGGTCTCGAGGCGCGAGAAGCTCATGCCCTGAAAGGGCAGACCAACAATAGACGTCGGTTTCAACCGACGGAAACGGGCATCAACAAAACGAGTTTGGACCCTGGAGGGGTCCACCAACGGTCGTTCGGGAAAAAGCATGTTGGACGACCCCTCCAGGCTCGTTTTCGTTAGTGAATAGGTTGACTTGTGTCCCGCAGGCTGAAGAAACTGTCTCAAAGCTCTGCCGTGCGGGAATTCTTGTGTAGGGGCGCTTCGAGAAGCGCCGTGATTTCGGTCGGTTCACGAACCGCCCCTACAGACGATAGGGTCGAACCCTGGGTTTTGAGACAGTTTCTGAAACCTGTGGCTATTCAGAGTGCGCTCCTCCAGGGAGCGGTTGCTGCGTCCGCTCCGGCTGGTCACCCCTAGATCATCCGAAGCAAGTGGCCTCAAAGGTGGCTACATATTACGGGACCGTATTTCGGAAAATTGAATAATTGGGGGGCTCGATCGTCGCGGATCTCCGGTCCCCGGGGGAGTCTAAGAAATCAAGCTCCCCCGGGTATGTCAGACATAAGCGAACGGTAAACGTGTGTTTTCGGGGTGTGGGCAGCGGTGGCCGTGGATCATTCTTTTTCCTGGGACTCTTTCACGGAATTCTCGATCGTCGCAAGGCTCTCCCGCACGATATCCTGATAGGTCTTTTGGGCCTTCACGATTGCGGACCATGCGTCTCGCATTCTATTCTCGGCTGTTTCGTTGTACAGGGGAGATTCTCTGAACATTTTGAAAAGGAGCTCTTCATTCTGTTGGATGAAGTTGTTCCAGGCCTCCATATTGGAAGCGTACGTGGAATTCATGGACTCCACCCATTTGCCCATGTTGTTCTGAAAAACCGCCCCTCCGGCTTTGGGAAAAAAAGGGCTGTCGCCGATCATTGTCCGCCACTGTTCGTAGGCCTGCTCCATCATTTTTGTCGTCTGCTCGAACATTTTATCCATTGCCGTGTCTCCTTCCCGCTCATTTGCCCCCCTTGTAGGACGGAAGCCGGGGCTATGGTATCCGATCTTCAGCCATTTTGTGCGAGGAAGCGGTTAGCCTTTGATGAAAAGGTGATTGCGCCCCTCCTCCACGTACCCGTGAAAGTCGTTCCTCTATTATTCTGCTTTGAGAAGCCATTGTAAAGATCCTGGAGCCGAAGACTCTTCGCCCGCTTCGGATGCCTTTGCATTCGGTTGGAAGTTTCGGGTAGAATTGAACCGGCCGGTAATATCCCGCGATGAGGATTTTGAGCATGGCGACTCCCGTGATCACGCTGACAACCGATTTCGGCACTCGCGACGGATTCACGGCCCAGATGAAAGGTGTGATCCTATCGATAGCCGACACCGTCCGGATCGTGGACGTCACCAATGACATCGCAGCCTTTTGCGTGTTGGAAGGGGCCCTCGTGCTGAAAGGACTGGTCAGGTACTTCCCCGAGGGAACCATTCACGTCGCGGTGGTCGATCCCGGTGTGGGAACTGCCCGACGAGGCATAGCCCTTCGCGCGGGCAATCAGATCTACGTCGGTCCCGACAACGGGATCTTCTCTCTCATCCTCGCAGATGAGCCGTCCCGGGAAATCAGGGAAATCCATAATCCGGAATTTGTGCTCCCTTTGCCGCATCCCACCTTTCACGGCAGGGACGTCTTCGCTCCCGTAGCGGCGCACCTGGCAGCAGGAAAGGCATTTGAATCGGTGGGCAATGTGGTACACGATCCGGTTATGCTCACCATACCCGCGCCTGAGATCACCTCGGAAGGGATCAAAGGAGAAATCATTTACGTTGACCGGTTCGGCAATCTTACCTCCAATGTGGAAGCCCGCATGCTCACCCGGGAGGTGGGGACGGTATCGGTGGGCCACAAAACCCTTTCAGGCCTGAGCCGCTCCTTCGGTGAGGTCCCCGAGGGCAAAACCCTGGCATTGATCAACAGTTTCGGGTACCTGGAGATAGCCATGAACCGAAGGGACGCTGCCGGACGGCTGCAAATCGGCAAAGGTGCTCCCATCGGACTGAAGTGGAAATAAGCGGTGACCGGCACGGCAAGCGCTCAGGATAGATCTGCAAATCCCAGAATACTGGTTCTCACCACGACGTACCCCTCCCACGACGACGATCCGTCGGGCATCTTCATCGCCAAGCTTCTTCGTGCCATCGCGAAGAGAGGCTATGACGTGAGGGTTGTCGCTCCCTCGGACGGAACCTTCCACGGACGGGGGACGGTACACGGAATGGAGGCCGTTCGATTCGGGTATTTCTTCCCTCGATCCTGGGAGAGGCTGACCGCACGCGGGGGCGGCATACCGGAGAACATGGCCCAAAGCAGGCTGGCGAGGCTTCAAGTCTTGCCCATGATGATTGCGTTCCTCTGGGTAGCTCTCCGGGAGAGTCGCGGCTGCGACCTGATTTACGCAAATTGGATCGGATCGGGCGTGGTGGGGGCTCTGGTGAATCTGCTGACGGGCAAGCCGTTGGTGGTGACATTCCGGGGGGACGACGGGTACCTCGCCAGAGACCGGCTCATCTGGCGATTCTTCACCACATGGGTGGCCAAACGCTCGGGAATGGTGGCTCCGGTGAGTGGTGAATTGACCAGGATCATGCTGGACCTCGGGGTCCCTGAAGAGAAATGCCGGCTCTTTCGGTTCGGGGTGGACCGCGAGATGTTTCATCCGCCGGCGGAGGCTCGTCCACAGGACGGTGAAGTGCGGCTCCTGTACGTGGGGAGCCTGGTTGCCAAAAAGGGGGTTCAGGATCTCGTGGAAGCCCTGGCAGACCCCGCTTTGAAACAGGTGAGACTCGTGGTGGTGGGAGAAGGCATTTTGGAAGCCGAGCTGATTGCCCAATGCGCACGGCAGGGGCTCGAAAAGCGCTCGGAATTCAAGGGCCCCCTCCCCCCTGCCGCTGTGGCGGACGTAATGCGCTCCTGCGATCTGCTCTGCCTCCCCAGCTACACGGAGGGCCGCCCGAACGTGGTCAACGAAGCAATGGCCTCGGGTCTGGCGGTGATTGCCACCAGAGTGGGAGGTATCCCCGACATGGTGGAGGAAGGGGAGACCGCACTCCTTTTCGATCCGGGCAATGTCGAGGAGCTGCGTGAATGCCTGCGAACGCTCGCCCTTTCGCCCGAGTTGCGGGCAAGAATGGGCAAGGCGGGCCACGACTTTCTCGTTCGAGCCGGGGTGAGCTGGGACGCGACGGCAGAAGACTTCGATCGGGTGTTCTCAGGGCTGATAAGGCGGCGAGGCATCTCTCTTAGCGCAGGGAAATAAGGAAGCTTTCAGCGTGGAAGGACCGTCGTGCCGGCGGTTCTATGGAGAAAAAAGGGAACGTTTGTTCTCTTTTTTCTTGCCAAGAGAACAAACGTTCCCTATACTAGGGACATGAAACCAACCAAGCCAAAAAAGGACATCCTCCAGTCCATCGCCGCACTTCAAGCCCGTGAAGGATTCTCCCCCACCGTACGTGATATCTGCAATCACCTGGGGCGCTCCTCTGCCGGGAGTATGCACAAGGATCTGGAAGGCCTTGAAAAGAGCGGTTTTCTGGAAAGAATCCCCGGGAAGAGCCGCACGTGGCAGCTCACCCCCCGTGCTTGGGATCTCATCGGCAAACCCTCGGCTCCCTCCATTCCCCTCGTCGGGCGCATTGCAGCAGGGACTCCCATTCTGGCCGAACAGAACAGGGAAGACGATCTCCCGATAGATCCGCGGCTTTTCGGGGCCGAGGATGCCTTTGCCGTCCGCGTTCGGGGTGACTCCATGATAGAAGCCCACATCCGGGACGGAGACCTGGCAATCCTGCGACCCCAGGAAGAAGCCGAAGACGGGCAGATTGTGGCCGTCCAAATAGAGGGGATCGAACCGGAAGCCACCCTCAAAATCCTCCGACGACGAAATGGCACGGTGGAGCTTCACCCGGCCAACGCGGAGTACCAGCCGCTGGTTTTCCAAGGGGCGGAACGATCCAGGGTGACGATTCTTGGGAGGCTTGTCGGGGTCATACGCCGGAGACCGTAATACCATTTCGCAATTAACAATGTGATTTCATGACACGGACGGCATGTTTCTGAAGCGAAGTCAGGCTCGCCGTTCGCAGCGGCAGAGACATGCCGTCCGAATTACCTGTTGAACCGCGAAATGGTATGAGACGTACCGGAGCTGAATATGAGCCGAGGAGATCCATGGATAACTTTGTACATCTCGAGGTCCGCAGTGCCTACTCTTTCCTCTGGGGAACCTTCACCCCCGAGGAGCTGGTCCGGGAAGCCCTGTCCCTGGGTCAGAAGGCCGTGGCTCTCACCGATGACGGTCTCCATGGAACGGTCAGATTCTACAAGGCTGCGGTCGCGGCAGGCATGCAACCGATCGTGGGCGCGGTCCTCTCGCTCTGGGACGGTTCTCCCGTAACGCTTCTCGCCTCGAATTTCCAAGGATACGGCAACCTCTGCCGACTTGTCTCTCTTGCCCTCCAGGATGCGACGTCTCCCCGCCATCCCGTCATGAGGCAGGATTTGAAGCATTGGTCTCGCGGATTGATATGTCTGGCCGGCGGAAGAGGCTCCCGGATACGATCCGCCCTCCAAAAGGGGAGAATGGACGCAGCAAAGTTCCTCCTTCAGGAGCTGCAAGGGGTGTTGAGCGACCCGGAGCGACTCTTCGTGGTGCTGCAAAACCACCATAGCCCGGCGGAAGACGGCACCTTTCCCGACGAGGCCCTCAGGCTCATAGAGCGGACCGTAACGTCGGCTTCCGACCTGGGACTTCCCACGGTCGCCACCAATGCCGTCACGTTCATCAGACCCGAAGATTATATCCTCCACCGGACGCTGGTCGGCATACAACAACGTCATCACCACAGGGAGGTGAAGCCGCTCCCCAACGATCGTTTTTCCCTGGCGTCGGGCGAGGAGATGGAGCGCCGCGTCCCGTACCCTCCCGCGCTTGCCGAAACCCGGCGCATCGCGTCACTTTGCGCTTCTTTCGCCCTGCCGGTGGGGGATCTGCACCCGCCGTCGCTGCATCCTCCGGAAGAAGCGTCTCGAAAGCTCACCACCCTCTGTCTCCGGGAAGCCGCTGTACGGTACCGACCTCTTCCCATGGCTTACCTCCGTAGATTCGACAGAGAGATAGAGGTTATCCATCAGATGCACCTCGACGATTTTTTCCTCCTCGTCAGAGAAGTGGTTGAGTTCGCTCGCAAGGCCGGCATCCGTCACAGCGTGCGGGGATCGGCCGCGGGAAGTCTCGTGGTGCACCTTCTGCTGGGCGGCGTGGATCCGGTGGCCCACAACCTCCTCTTCGAGCGTTTTATCAACGAAGGTCGGGGCGACATGCCCGATATCGACATCGATTTCGACTCCGATCGCCGGGACGAGGTCATCCGTTACACCATGGAGCTTTTACCCCGTCGAACGGCCATGGTCTCCACCATCCACACGTTCAAGGTGCGCAGCGCGGTACGTTTGACCGCGAGAGCACTCGGGTATCCCCTGAACGAGATCGAGCGCCTTGCCACCTGCCTCCCCTGGTCCCTCCGCGGGCGGGATCTCCACGAAGCCCTGGAACATCTCCCTGAACTGAAGGATTCCCCCATCAAGGGCGAGCCCCGGCTGCTCCATTTGGCTGCACAATTGACCGGCCTCCCCTTTCAGAGCTCCGTTCATCTCGGCGGGGTCATCGTCGCGCCCGGCGACATCAAGGAGTGGACCCCTTTGGGCGTCTCCCCCAAAGGCCTCCCCGTGGGACAGTTGGACAAGGACGATGTGGACGCCCTGGGGCTCCTCAAGCTCGATCTCCTGGGGCTGCGAATGCACACGGCAATTCGGAAAGCCGTGGAGATTCTCCTCGATAAGGGAATCGTCCTCGATTTGGACAGGATGCCCCTCAACGACCGCAAGACCTACGCCCTCCTTCGCAGCACGGAGAGTGTGGGAGTTTTTCAGCTCGAATCCCCGGGCCAGCGCGGCCTGCTGGGACATCTCCAGCCCAGGCGGTTCAGCGATCTCATATCCGAGATCTCCCTCTTCCGCCCCGGACCGGTGGAAGGAAACATGGTGGATGTCTTTTTGAAAAGGCGCAACGGAGAGGAGCCGGTCCGGATTCCGCACAACGACCTCATCCCCGTGCTGGCCGAGACGTATGGGGTGATCCTCTTCCAGGAGCAGGTGCTGCGCATTGTGCACGTATTTGCGGGGCTCCCTTATGCCGAGGCCGATGCGTTCCGCCGTGCCATGACCAAGGACCGTAAATCCAAGAAAATGGATCTCCTCAAGCAGCAATTCATCGAGGGAGCCGTTGCCAAGGGGCATACTCGGGCCTTGGCGGAGTCCGTGTTTCGACAGGCAGCGACTCTCGCCTCTTATGGTTTTTGCAAGGCCCATGCCGCCTCTTTTGCCCATATCACCTATCAGAGCGCCTTTCTCAAGGCCCACCATCCCCAGGCCTTTTATCTGGGGCTCCTCAATGCAGGCCATGTGGGCTCTTATCCCCCGTCCATACTCCTCAACGAGGCCCGCAGGCGCGGCATACCGATCCACCCTCCCCATGTGAACGCGAGCGGCATTGACTATGAGGCGGACGGCTCGGGCATCCGCGTGCCGTTGACCGCGGTGAACGGAGTGGGACCGGCAATGGCCCGGAGGATTGTAGCCGATCGCCGGCAGAGAGGCCCTTTTCGCAGCAGGGCGGATTTCGACGCCCGTCTCCCTCTTCCCGAGCGCATCGTGCAGGTGCTCTCCCTTGCCGGAGCACTGGACGGGCTCGATGAGGAGTGGACCCTTATCCGGGAAGTCGTCGGCGGTTGAAAATGGACGACCCCGCAACAACGGCCTACAAGGAGGCCGCTTCCATGAGCGTCTTCTGTCGGAGCCATCCTCTGGCGGCCCTCAGACCCCAATTGGAGGGACAGGGTGTGGTTACCGGGAGAGATTTGCGCCGACTTCCCACGGACACCACCGTTATGGTAACGGGTATTCTCGTCATCGTTCACACACCGCCCACCCGATCCGGCAAGCGGGTCATGTTCATCACTATGGAGGATGAAACGGGTCTGCTGGACGTGGTGGCTTTCCCCAAAGCCCTGGCCGGCTCAGCCAAAGCCATCCTTACCAGCGAAGTGCTCACGGTAAAGGGAAGATTGCAGCGCCAGGGCAAGAACGGTCTCTCCATATCCATCGTTTTGGAAGAAGTCGTCCTGCCTCTTACCGGCCTCTTGTCCACGTTCCTCGCCACCCCGCCCGGTGGGACGGGGTAGCGTCGCAACCGGGGAAACCATGTACAGGAAACACATCATGATCGGGTGCAGAGATCACTCGTCAGGGATGAGTGGGGCACACCCAAAAGCTGCGGGCGACTTAGCGGCCCCTTCAGGTTATGAGGGTGGCCTCGACCATCCGAACGAAGTAACTCGCGCCTATGGGCAGCACTTCATCGTTGAAATCAAAGGCAGCATTGTGAAGGGACACAGAGTCCTCGCCGTTTCCGATGAACGCAAGGGCTCCGGGAATTCTTTGCAGGAAGTAGGAGAAGTCTTCGCCCCCCATCATTGGAGGGAGTTGGACCACCCCATCATCGCCCAGGAAGGACCGTGCCACGCCGGTAGCGAGCTCTACTGCGGGAGATGCGTTGACAAGGGGCGGGCAGTTCCGTTCGTATTGGATGGAAGCGGTCACTCCATGTGCAGCGGCCACACCGTCCACGATTGCCTTCATTGCAACGGGAGCCGAGTCACCATGTGCGACGTTGAGATAGCGCACCGTCCCCAGGAGCCTGACGCTTTCGGGAATCACATTGTTCATGTTGGAGCTCGA
Organism: Desulfomonilaceae bacterium; assembly: GCA_041741735.1. Taxonomy (GTDB): domain Bacteria; phylum Desulfobacterota; class Desulfomonilia; order Desulfomonilales; family Desulfomonilaceae; genus JBGSJS01. Next base: position 80,322 of record JBGSJS010000006.1, read on the forward strand.
CTGAACGCTCGTTATCGACACCACAACCGAATCGATCGGGTCCACCGTGCGTGAAACGATTGTCTGAAGGCCCGAGATCATCGCGGCGGCCGCCACGATCGGGTCCCGTGCCAGGTGCGGAGCTCCGGCGTGCCCACTGCGACCGGAAACAGTGATATCGAAGTTGTTCACCGCAGCCAATGCGCCTCCGGGAGTGATGCCCATGCGTCCCACCGCCAATCCCGGAAAGGCGTGCAGAGCGTAAATGGACTGCACCCCGTAATGTTCGAGGAATCCATGCTCGATCATGGCCTTAGCACCGGCAGCTATTTCCTCGGCCGGCTGAAAGATGAAGACCACGGTTCCTGTGAACTTTCGCGACGAGGAGAGATACTTTGCCGCACCAAGGAGCATTGAAATATGCCCGTCATGGCCGCAAGCATGAGTGATGCCGTCCACGGCGGACCTGTGGTCGTGTCGGCCCTGATCCGAAAGGGCGAGGGCGTCCATGTCGGCCCTCAGCGCTATTACAGGGCCTTCGCCGGTCTTCAAAACCCCTACCACCCCGGTTCTCCCCACACCCTCCAGCACCTCGTCCACTCCGAAGGATCTTAACAATTCCGCCACTTTTGCTGCGGTCCTGACCTCGCTGAAGCACATTTCCGGATGCTCATGAAAGTCTTGGCGCCATCTAATCATTTCGTCGTGTATTTCAAGCACTCCGGGAATAAGATCCATAGCATCCTCTCTTGACCCGTCGCATCGTTCGACCGGCTGCTCCGGACCGGAATGTCACCATATCCAAGCTTCCTGGGCGAGTCAACGAAGTGGTCCGCCGTAGTCATCCACACTCTGTGAGAGAGAGCGATCATGTAGGGAAGGAGTCCGGCCTGTGCAATAAAGCAGAAGCCCGCACGAACGGGTTGACGTGAGGTACGCGTTCATGACGATCACCCCCAAGAGCCGGAACGACTGAAAGCGCTCCACCCGCATCAAGCCAATGACTGGAAGGGCCATCATGCCCAACTGCAGCAGCATCCATGCAGCGGGGCTGAAAACCGACCGGGCCGGATCGTTCCACTTCGGAACAACTCGCGAGCGCGGGAACGCTCGCTCTCGATGCCGCGAATTTTTGGTTCTTGACAATGGGGGGAGTCTGTGATTTAATTTTTTAGATAGGCTTCTGCGGGTGCTAGCAGGCCTGAGGTTGCAAGCGCACGGGCCGACCGGATGGAAACCGGCCTGAAGCTGAACGGGCCGTTAACTCAGTCGGTAGAGTATCTGCCTTTTAAGCAGAGAGTCGTTGGTTCGAGTCCAACACGGCCCACCAGTCTCCCAAGGGAGAGGGCACCGAAATCGTAACCCGACCGGTACCCATGAGGCGAAGCAACTCGCAACCGATCGGAAGTCGATCAGCGTCCCCATCGTCCAGCCTGGCCTAGGACACCGGCCTTTCACGCCGGCGACAGGGGTTCGAATCCCCTTGGGGACGCCAAAAGATAACAAAGGGTTACGTTGAAAAGCGTAACCCTTTTCTCGTTATGGGACAGGATGTAGGGCCCGTCAAGGGCCTTAATAACCTTCATGCGGCGCTAACCTCGGCATGACCATGAGATCGGTAGGGGCAATTCAAATTTTGTAAATTTCATCAAAGAGTCAAATTCCTTTGGAGGGTGTGTACATGGGAACATTCAATGAATACGGATGTGCTTGTCGCTGTCTCTTGAAAATTCTTGCCGACAAGGGTACGCCGATGACCGTAGACGATTTCTTGGCTGCTTTCCCCTATCCCCATTGGCAGCCTTCGCACCCTAATCCGATGCCCGGAGTCACCAACACCAGTATGGTTTGCGACATTGCTCGGAAATTGGGTCTTGCGCAAAGCTTGCAAGTTTTTCGAGGTTATGCGGATATTGAACAGTGGTTCACGAACAAAAAACAGAATGTACTGGTTTGGTCGGAGATCCATTTGAATCTAGACCGTAATGACCCCATCTACCACGTCAGCTTGCTGACTGCGATCGATTCTTCGAAGTTTTCACTGTGGTGTCCACAGCAGGATGGCTCCGACATTTTGGTCACATTTCCCACCGCTCACTGGGACACTAAGCTTTGTTATGGATTGGTTCTCGTCAAATGATGTGAGTAGCCAACGAACAATGGGAAATAACAAGTGCGGTGCAGCTAACAGTAGCCATGCCGCTTCAATGCGGTGCTGGATTCCAACTTCCTCTTTCACGGTTCATCGCGGGCCTCAGCGACATTCCACTTGAGGTAGAAATGGACGGCAGCAGGCTTCTTGTCCTTGACAGCGATGAGTGCATCAGTCACTCTCGAAAACGGCTTGGGACGGGTAAACCGGAGAAAGAACCCGAGCCAAAGAAGGGCAAGTGAGCGCGGAGCCGACAGTCATGTACCAGGAACCAATCGCAACTCAATGGAACTGCGCAGACGAAAGCAAACATTACGCGTCGTGTTATCCCGGAACGAACCCCCTATCGGGTTTCGTTTGAAAAATCGTCTACATGAGAGTTGGCCCACAGACATTAATCCATGACGTCCGATTCTTGAAGCGAAGGGCTTTCTTGCATGAAGTATGCTTATCACGATCTGAGCAGCGACCAGTTTGAGGCCCTAGTGCTCGCTGTTTGCCAATTCCTGCTGGGTGTAGCCGTACAGGGGTTTGCAGCCGGACCTGATGGAGGACGAGATGCGAAATTCATGGGTACGGCCGAATTGCACCCTAGCAGGGCCGAGCCCTGGAAAGGCACCGTCATCGTGCAGGCCAAGCACACGAACGGCCTTAATAAGAGATTTTCGGACTCGGACTTTTTCGGTGAAAACAGCGTTAACACGGTCATAGCGGAGGAATTGCCGCGCATCAAGAAGCTCCGAAAGGCTAAGAAACTTGATCACTATATGCTTTTCTCCAATCGCAGGCTTACCGGCGAGAGCTAATCGACGATCCGGGCGCACCTATCAAAAGAATGCAACCTACCCGAGCAATCAATCTATCTCTGCGGCGTCGAACAGCTTGAGTTATACCTCAAACGGTTCCCAGAGGTCGGGAGAATAGCTGAGATAGATCCAATCGATTCGCCGTTGATCGTGAGTCCGAACGAGTTAGCCGATCTGGTGGAAGTCCTGTCGAAGCACCTACCCATCGTCAGTGCGAAACTCGATAAGGTGCCGACAGACAGGGTGTCCTACGAACAGAAGAATCGAATCAACAAGATGAGCGAGGAATATGCTCGAAACCTCCGGAAGCATTATCTGAAGGAAACACAACAGATCCGGGAGTTCTTGTCGGACCCCCAGAATGAGGAGCTCTTGGATCGTTATTCGTGCATTGTGGAGGAGTTTCAGCTCAAGGTCATTGCCAAGCGGAAGGACTATCAGACATTCGACGACGTGCTGAACTATCTGTTTGATCTTCTCTTCCAACGTGATGCCCTCCTGCGCGGTAACAGGAGGTTGACAAGAACAGTGGTTTTTTACATGTACTGGAACTGCGACCTCGGCGAGGATTCAGATGCTCAGACCCAGCAAGCACTCACACCCTGATCGCACGGTTATTTATGTCGCAACGCTTGTCATCGCCCGATTGAAGGGACGACGAGTGGAAGAATACGGTGTACTCAAAGATTTTGTGAAAAAGCATGTGAAGGGCGGCGAGGTTCTATTCTTGCCTGCCCTAAACCTCCTGTATTTACTCGGCTTGATAGATTATCGTCCAAAGACAGATGCTCTGGAATACGTAGGGTCCAATGAGGCTTTCTAAACTCTACTCGAACATGCCGAATCTATTTGCACCGATCCAATTCTTGCCGGGTCTGAATGTAGTCTTGGCTGAGATCAGACTGCCTGAGAACAAATTGAAGGACACGCACAACCTCGGTAAGACCACCCTCGGTCGATTAATCGACTTTTGCCTGCTTTCCAAACGAGACAAGGCCTTTTTTCTTTTCAAACATCTTGACCTATTCAAGGATTTCGTATTTTTTCTCGAGGTCGAGCTTCTGGATGGCTCTTTCATCACCTTGCGACGTGGCGTCGAAGAAGCGACGAAAATAAGCATCAAACGGCATACCCAGCCCTTCAAAGACTTCAGTGATTTACCCGATGTCTCATGGGATCATTTAGCCCTACCTTTCGACAATGCGAAAAAATTGCTTGACGGCGTTCTTGATTTGCGTGATCTCAAGCCTTGGCCATATCGAAAGATCATAGGATATCTTGTTCGGACCCAGGAAGATTTTCGTGACGTGTTCCATCTCAAGAAATTTGCGTCCAGACATGCTGATTGGAAACCGTTTCTTGCCCATCTGCTCGGCTTTAGCGCTCAAAGCATCATTAAACATTATGAGAAGGAAGCAGAACTGGCCCAAAAGGAGTCGGAAGAAGACATCATCAAGAAGGAACTGGGTGGATCGATAGAGGACATCAGCCGGATAGAGGGAATGCTGCTATTGAAGCAGAATGAGGCTGACAAGAAGCAACGTCTACTCGACGCCTTTGACTTTCGGCAGATCGACAAGGACAAGACGAAGATCGTCGTGGACGAGCTGGATGCCGCAATTGCCCGACTCAATGCGGAACGATATTCGTTGTCAATGAACAAGAAGAAGATCATGACCTCGATAGCCGACGATGAGATGCTGTTTGACCCCCAAAAAGCCAGCGAACTTTTCAACGAGGCTGGAATCATTTTTGCGGGGCAGATAAGAAAGGACTTCGAGCAATTGCTGGCCTTCAATCGTGCGATAACCGAGGAGCGTCGGAGTTATCTCAAGGAAGACCTGAATGAGACCGAGGCGGATCTCAAACGCGTCAACACGGAACTGAACAAGATCAGCAAGCGCCGCTCAGAGGCTCTCGCGTTTCTTAGCGGCAGCGATGCATTCATCAAATATAAGCGAGTAACAAATGATCTCGTCACTCTAAAATCCGAGATCGCGACCCTCGATCGACAAAGGGGATATTTGCATAGACTACAGGAACTTCGCGCCAAGGTTCGATCTCTGAAGGAAGAGAAGAGTCAACTTCAAAACGAAATCGAGGCCAACGTTGAGCAAGAGAATACCGATAGGGAAAGTCAATTCTCGGTGATTCGTGTTCTGTTTAACGAAATCGTAGAAGAGGTCATCGACCGTAAGGCGCTGCTCAGCGTGTCAACGAACCAGCAAGGTCATTTGGAGTTCAAAGCCGAGATCCTCGACGACTCAGGCAACGCTACAAGCGCGGACCTGGGCTATACGTATCGAAAGCTGTTGTGCATTGCTTTTGACACAGCGCTTTTGCAGGCGCACAAGGATGGCCACTTCCCTCGCTTTGTTTTCCATGACGGCGTGTTCGAGTCATTGGATGATCGTAAGAAGGAAAGCCTGTTGGGTGTGATTCGGTCCAATGCGAACTTGGGCATCCAGCACATTATCACGCTAATCGACTCTGACCTACCTGGCCGACCGAATAATGCGCAGCATGTATTCGATGAGTCGGAAATCGTCCTGCGACTTCATGATGAAGATGACAGTGGCCGCCTCTTCAAGATGAGAGCCTGGTAGCGAGAGGGCGAGATCGTCAAGTCAGAATGACCACTCATATTGGTCGTCGGGCTTCCTTTCCCCTGTTCATTTTCAACGGACCGCTTTCTGCTTGACACATGTGACCCCGTCGGCAACTAGCGAGAAAAGAAAGAACGGTCGGCTGGAGAGATTTGGGGACACCATACTTAATTCAACGATTCCGGCGCCGCTGAGTCCATCCGCCATGCACACCTTGACCTGCCGACCCGTATGTCCGTCCCGCTTATATAGCACTTCTTCATGCCAACGGCCCGGGTCAGATCGTCGTCGCTGAGGGTCATGTAGAGCCCCGGCAACGGCTGGTTCCTCTCGCCATGAGAAAAGACAATTGCGAATTCTCCGGTCATCTTGTACACTAAAGTAGGTGACATGGTTTCCACAACGGCTCTGTGAAAAGGAATGGCAATCCCTTTCGCACCAAAGGAACGGAGCACGTGACAACAGTGGAAGAACTGGAGATGACGGTAGAATCCCTCACTCCCGAGGAATACAGCCGATTCCGGAATTGGTTCCTCGAGCGGGATTGGGGGAAACCGGGTCGTCGATCGTGGACTGCCGAAGCTCATCCGAGCTCTTCTTTGATCCGCTCCGCGAGGTAGATCTTCAGCAATGATTGGTACGGCACGTCTCTCTTGTTCGCCAGTACCTTCAGGTCATCGAGCATCGTTTCCGGAAGCCTGAGAGAGATGGTCCTCGTGGATGGTTTCAGATTGGGGAATCTTACTCTTTTCGCCTTTTCCCAGCCGACATATTCGGTTGAGTCATGGGTCGCCCAGAAGTCGCGTTCCTGATCTTCACTCTCGAATTTCGGGATTCTCTTTTTCATCGTAAATCCGTCTCTCTTTCCGATTCATGTCCCGGGCTGAAATAACGCGGATGGATTCGCCCCGGACCGTGAAGACCACGAACAGCCCTCGACCCGTGTCGGTGCGCCCCAGTGCAAAATATCGATCTTCCGCGTGCGAGTGCTTCGTATCATCTCCAACGACAACCGGCAGATTGAAGAAGATCTGCTCGCACTCCGATCGTGACACCCCGTGTTTGATCCGGTTCTTGTCCGCATTTCCCTCGTCCCACTCGAACCCTCTGCAATGGGATAGATTGTCGAGGCTCACGTCTTGCCCACCTTCCGGATCATGCTCCTCCCTTACTGTATATTACCTTTATATACATAAGTCAAGGTAGTTTCCCGGGGCGGGTCATTGATCAGAAGAAAATCCGGAGCGGATATCGTGGGAAACTATTGGAAATCAGGCCACATGATACCGTTTTCATCCACCCCGGCCTAAAACCGTGGCCGGACCTACTCTCACCAGCCTCCAGATCTGCGGACACCATACTTAATCTGACAATTCCGACTCTGCAGCGTCCATCCGCGCTGCTCCTTGACAGCAACGAGTGCATAGGTCAGGATGAGAACCGAGTCGAGTGGTCGTAGCCGCCCTGCATCGACGTGTGCGTCGTGGAGTTCAAGATGATAAAGAGCTCGACTCTGCAGTGGGCAGCCAGGTGTTCGAATTGACACGTGGAAACCGTTGCCACAGGAGACTGAGAATGGACACAGCAAAGAGTGAGGTCGCATCTCTGCTCAGTAGACTCCCGGATGACTGTACTCTGGAGGATATTCAGTACCACTTGTATGTAGTCGAAAAGATCCGGAGAGGCATAGAGTTGGCCGACACCCAAGGCACACTGACTCACGAAGCAGTTGAGAGGCGGTTGAGCAAGTGGACTACGAAGTAGTCTGGTCGCCGGCTGCCTTGGAAGATGTCGAGTCTCTGGCGGAGTACATCGCACGTGATTCGGAGTTCTACGCCGGAGCCGTTGTGGACAAGATACTTGACACGGCCGCAAGACTGAAGGATTTTCCCCTTGCGGGGCGCATGGTTCCGGAACTGGGGGACGAAAACCTCCGCGAGCGTTTTGTCTACAGCTACAGGCTGATTTACCGACTGGAGCCCAATGCGATCACGATCCTCGCAGTCATTCATGGAAAGCGGGAGATCTGCGGACACCATACTTAATCCGACGATTCCGGCGGCGCCGCGTCCATCCGCCATGCACACCTTGACCTGCCGACCCGTATGTCCGTCCCGCTTATATAGCACTTCTTCATGCCAACGGCCTTGATCGGATCGTCGTCGCTGAGCGTGAGGTAGAGATTCTTTAACGATTTCTTCTTGTCTCCGTAACCAAACCGGGCAGCACCGACGTTCTGCGGGCAGCCGGCCAAGGATTGTTTCTCGTCAAGAGGCTCTTGAAAGAACCTCGGCCGCCCACTGGTTTAGACTCATTCCATGCGCTTCGGCCATCATTGCCGCACGGGCATGAACCTCAGGCGGCACTCGCAGCATCATTTTGCCCGAAAACGGTTTTTGAGGTGCTCGGCCGGACCTTTCGCATGTAGCCGGATAGTCGTCTACGGCCTCTTCAAAGGCGGCTCGCAATTCTTTGACGGATTCCCCGTGAAAACCCACAATATCTTTGATTCCCGCAATGTGGCCGACAAAGCAACCGTCTTCATCGCTGTAATCAATCCTGGCTGCATATCCTTTGTACGTCATTGTGCTCATAGTTTCACTCCGGCGCTCTCCAAAAATGCTCGTGCGTCAGGAATCCGGTACGGCTTCGCTTCTCTTGCAGGGTGAGGCCTGTGGAATGTGGCGATGACGCCGTTCAGGAGGAATCGGATTTTCCGCCAGGGACCGGCGAGGCGCCCACTAAGCCACAACCTCCAACTGACGTGTTTCTATGGTTAGAGGCAGTCCCCGTTCCGCTCTCACTTCCAGGCAAAGCGCTATGGCCTCTTCAATGTTTTTCAAGGCTTCTTCTTTGGTCGCACCCTGACTCACGCACCCGGGAATGGACGGGCATTCCACGACCCACATTCCCTCCTCGTCTCACTGTATGGTTACCATGAATTTCATCGGTCACCTCGTTTGGTGGACAGCGGTTCGCCTTCTGCCATGAGAAACCCGTAAAACCTTCCGCACATTTTTTGTGATACCGTTTCCCCTCGATCGCGTCAAGTCCTTGAAATGAATT
>JBGSJS010000007.1:0-41951 GCA_041741735.1 Desulfomonilaceae bacterium
TTTCCTTAACCGCAGCCCATGCAGCGGCCTGTCAATCCGCTCGGCGGTGACCCACCGACCGGAGAGCCGTGTGCGGGAGATCCGCCTGCACGGTTCGGAGGGGGGAGCGCCGGGTAACCGAGCGTTCCTACCCCTATTTCAGAGTGCGCCCCTTCAGGGCGCGGTTGCTACGTCCGGTCCAGAAGGCCGGCCCTGAAGCAACAGGCGCACGTGACCTGAGAGGTTGCCGTACCATAGGGGACCGTATGTGAGGAATGGTGCACGAATTGCCCCATGATTCTAATATTGTTGCGTATTCCTTGGCCGCTGACTTTGCCTCGCATCGCCCTCAATGACCCCTTCAGGCCGGATCTCAGGCCCCAAATGCTCGAATTCATACGGGACCGGGCACTATACAATGGACAATGCCCAGCCATGTTTCTATACTGTGAGGAGCGGCAAAGAGGTTGGTGTTCGCACTCCGCTCGGTGAAGCTCGCCCTCAGTAGGTCTCGCCACACGGAACACACACCGCTCGATCGCATTCGAATAAAGACCGACAGACATACGATGGAGAGAACCGTCTTGGACGACCAGCTCAAACGCATAGCCCTTGAAGAGGGCGTTGACGAACGTGTGCTCGCAAAGAGCTTTCACGGGGGAAGGGTAGCGGTTTTCAAAGCGCCGCCCTCAGGGAGAGCCGTGGCAACGGGAGAGAATCTCAAAGTCAAGGTTAATGCCAATATAGGGACTTCCGGAGACCTTCACGACGAAGACAGGGAGCTGCGCAAGCTCGCGGCCGCCCTCAAAGCAGGCGCCGACGCGGTGATGGACCTTTCCACGGGCGGGAACCTGCGCTCCGTGCGCCGAAAGATCGTAGGGGAATCTGCGGTTCCGGTGGGATCGGTTCCCATTTACGAGGCCATCGTTGACGCAGTGCGCAAACGTGGCGGCGGAGAACGGATGGAAGCCGACGAGATGCTGGATGCCGTCCGCCTGCACGGAGAGGACGGGATCAGCTTCGTCACCGTTCATTGCGGCGTCACGCGCTCGGTGCTGGAGCACCTCGAGCGTAAACCGCGAGTATGCGGCATCGTGAGTCGAGGCGGGAGCTTCCTCGCCCGTTGGATGCGGGCCAACAAAAAGGAAAACCCGCTGTACGAACGGTACGACGAGGTATTGGACATCTGCAAAGAGTACGGGATGGTCATAAGCCTCGGCGACGGACTGAGACCGGGCGCCATAGCCGATTCAATGGATCGCGCACAGGTGGAGGAGCTCATCACCCTCGGCGAGCTCAATCGCAGGGCCCGGGAGAAAGGGGTGCAGGCCATCATTGAAGGCCCCGGACACGTGCCCCTGGATCAGATCTCCGCTCAAATCATGCTCCAGAAGAAACTGTGCGACGACGCCCCGTTCTACGTGCTGGGGCCGCTGGTGACCGACGTGGCGCCGGGGCTGGATCACATCACCTCTGCCATCGGAGGCGCCATAGCCGCTGCAGCCGGTGCGGATTTCCTCTGTTATGTGACCCCATCGGAGCACCTGGGACTCCCCGACGAAGAGGATGTGCGTATGGGCGTCCTGGCTGCCAGAGCGGCAGGCCATGCAGCGGACCTGGTTCGCAAGCGACCGGGTGCCTGGGAATGGGACGAACGGATGTCCAGGGCAAGGAAAGACAGGAACTGGGAAGAGCAGATCCGGTTGGCGCTGGACCCGGACCTCGCAAGGGAGATCCGAGCCCGGACCTGTCGCGAGGACCACGAAACCTGCACCATGTGCGGAGAGCTTTGCGCGTACAAAGCCGACGGCCCGATTTAGCGGAAGGTTCCTCCGGCACGGGACTGCGTGAATACGGTCGGGGATTTTCGAGAGGAAAGCCTCGTCAGCGGACGGAAATCGAACGCTTGACCTGATCTATGGCCAACTCCAGGTCTGCCTTGGCCTGATCGAAACGGGGACCGGACCCGCCGTTCCTAAGCAAAAAGGACGGATGGTACGTCGGAACCACCGCAACCCCGCGGCGGGTGTGCACAATCCCCCGCATTTTTCCCAGGGGTTTGTCCGTCTCCAGCAGGATTCCCGCAGGGACTCTCCCGAGGGGCACAATAACTTTCGGTGACAGAGCCTCCAACTGGGCCTCCAGGAACGGAAGGCACGCAGCGACCTCCAGGGCTGCAGGGGGACGATTTCCCGGCGGCCGGCATTTGACGATGTTCGCGATGTAGACCTCAACCCTGTCGAGCCCCACCGCTTCCAACAGGGAGTTCAGCACGCGGCCCGCCCTTCCTACGAACGGTCTCCCCTGCGCGTCTTCGTCCGCGCCGGGCCCTTCTCCCACGAAAACCATGGAAGCCGCGGAATCCCCTTCACCCACGACGATATTGGTGCGCGTGGCATGTAACGGGCAACGGGTGCACCCGGCAAGCTCTTTGCCCACGTTCTCAAGATTGGTGTTGCGCTTTTTCCGTATCATGGCGAATCCGCTTTCAGCCTCGTGCCCTTTTTCGGACTTTTGGTAACATCATTCACCCATGGACCAGGGGGCTATCCAGAGCACCACGTACAGAAAGAGGGCCGCGTAAACGGAGGCCACAAGGTCGTCCAGCAGAATGCCCCATCCCCCGGGAATCCTCTCCATGCTCCGAGCCGGCGGAGGCTTGATGATGTCCGCCATCCTCGTCACGACAAAAGCCCATGCTACGGTAAGTATCAGATTTTCGCCCCGGAACAGCAGGACGGTGAGAAGAAAACCCGCGACTTCGTCGAGAACGAAAAACCGGGGGTCCTTTCGTTTCCAATATCTCTCCGCCCAATCTCCGATCGGTACGGACAAGCAGCACGTTACCGTGAGAGCCAAAGCGACGAGTACCTTTTCGATTCCTCTGGTCTGACTTGTCAGGGCTATGACGATGAATATGGCTACGCCGAGCAACGATCCGAAAGTCCCCGGCGCCACCGGCGAGTAACCCAAGCCGAAGGCGGTTGCGAGAGCCGCTCGGATAGAATCGGACCATTTTTTGTGCTGACGGGACAATGTGACTACTTTCACTCTTCAATTCCTGCCGAGAAAATCCGGGCCCGCTACGACACTGAGTGACGAATCGTCGCACTCTGTGCTCTGCCGGGAGCCGCGCTCACTGATTCCGGAATGATGTTCCGGCCGTCCATCTTACCCGAAAAAGACGCCAGGGTGTGGAATCTTTTTTTCCGACGGTTCGGCACTTACCGAGTGGTACCGCTCTTGCCCGATATGCCGGCCTGGGTTATGATCCAGGTGGCGTTACAGCCGGAGGAGGCCGATTTCATGATGAATTACGCGGATTACCTTGCCGGTATTTCGTTCCGTTTTGTCAAGCCCTATGTCCGCATGCCCATGCCGGCCGACGTCTACGATGAAAGACTCAAACGAATCGTGGAAAAGGGGCGTACCGGTCTGCTGGAGCGCATCGGAATGGGCCTGGAATACATAAACACGGTAATTCCCGAGCACGGCGGAGCCATGAAGCGCCGCCTGTGGGAGGTCTGCGGAATTCCCAAGATGTCCACTCTGGCCATAGGAGCCATGATAAACCGGGGAGTGGCACAAATGCCCAAAGACCACGCGTTTGTGAACGTCGGGGTCTGGCACGGATTTACCCTTTTGTCCGCCATGACGGACAACGGGGACAAAAAATGCGTCGGCATCGACAATTTCTCGCAGTTCGGGGGACCCCGGGAGATCTTTCTCGAACGATTCAACCGCCGCAAAGGACCGGACCATCAATTCTACGACATGGACTACCGGGATTATTTCGCAGGCATTCACCAGGGCCCCATCGGGTTCTACATTTACGACGGCGATCACGATTACGAGCATCAACTGCAGGGTTTATCGATTGCAGAGCCCTTTTTCGGGTCGGGGTGCATCATTCTGGTGGACGATACCAACTGGGAAGACCCGAAACGGGCAACCCTGGATTTTGTTGCGAAAAGCTCCTACCAATACAGGACCCTCCTTGATATCAATACAGAACACAATTGTCATCCCACCGTATGGAACGGCGTGCTGATTCTCCAGCGGATCGATTAGGCCGCAATTCTCGGGGGGAGCACGCAGAAGCGCCGAAATGCGTCATTCTTCGAGTTGAAAGCCAATGAGTCTCCAACCACACCATAGCTGCAGTCTGCAACAGGACTTCCTGCTGAATGCATCGTATTCTTAAATAGGAAGAATTGAAAACAAGAATCCGGTGGAACTTTTTCTCTATCCGGAGGTCGTTTCATAGTGATTGCGAAAAGGAGGTCACAGAATGGATTCGCTCAACGATTTGATCACCATGGCTCAAAACCTCTTGAACAATGGATTTGACATCGAAGCTTTTCTCACCTGGAAATCCCTGGCTTTTCTGGTGCTGCTCGGCCTATTGGGTCCTTTCCATTATTACACGCGCAACTTCACCCGCCTCACTGCCGATAGTGACAAACGCAGCTTGCTCGCCGGCGAGGGCCTACTTGCCGCTGCCAAAGAAGAGGTTGCGAGACGACTTCGGAAGAGAGAAACCACGGCGCAGCCATCCCCTCCGAGCGGTCTCGCCGCACATAACACACAAATGGCTCAGCGCAAGAAATGGTACCCCCTCTGTGTAGTCCAACAATGCCACCATAATTGAGATTAAGGCCCAAGCTGCCAAGTACTCCTTGGCGCTCATATGGCTGCATATTCTTGCCCCAGAGATTGCTTCGTTTCGCTCGCAATGACAGGCTCAGGGCGTGATTGCCGGGAGCGGAGCGACGAGCAATCCCAGGGGCTGAAAATATCACCGAATATATGCTGTCCGAATTACCTGTTGAAGCGCGAACTGGTGTATGTCCCGGACCTTGCTATTCCGAGGCTCCCTGACCCGCTCCGGATTTCTTGAAGCCCTGAGCCCGTGCCCCCGAAACATTTTTCAGGACGGTCATGGAAAAATTCGATATGGTCTGCAATTCGACCTTCACGTCTTCAAGCGAGCAGTCGAGCACATGACCTCCTGCTTTCCTATCCGCGGTGATGCAATGGAAATGGTACCCGGCGACATTTACGCCTTCCATACAGTCGGGGAATCGAAAGCCCACCAGCGTCCCTGTTACGTCGGCAAGCTCGAAGACCTTCTGATGGGTCAATGCCTCTGAGAGCGTAGGATAGGGCTCCCGTTGACGAGGCACGCTTCGGGCCTTGACGTGTTTGAATCGTCCGTCGATACGGATGGCATACATGACTCCCGGATCGGGAATGATGCTGTCCAGGGCCCCGATGAGTTTCTTCAGGCTTTTGGCTTTATGGATTACCAAAGTCCTGTCGGGTTTGAGGAACGTTACCACGGCAAAGGGAGTCCTGGCCGAATCGTCGACGGGGTAGACTTTGCCGTCGGCCTTCACCTGAAAGAATGAACCGTCAAGTGCTATCATCTCACCGTCGAGGCCGTTGAAGGTGCCGATGCCGAAATCACCATGCCCCTTCAGGTCCCCAAAAGTGTTGTCGCCCTTATAGCCCCCTTCTTTCAATGTAGCCATGGTGGATAATTGATAGACTATCCCGTTTTCGGCGCGTGCTTCGATCGGACACGCTGCGGTCGCGGACAGGAAACATACCAACAAACAAAGTACTATTCTTCGCATTGTGCCTCCGTGATATAAACAAGCAGGAATGGAGCATATCACATTTATCCGCTAATTTCTCTTCCGCCACGAATACGCTGCCAAAGCATTCCCAAGTACTCGTGAGCCACTGACTGGGTTTCCTGAAGCGCATTGGCCGAGGGGAGAAACCACGACCGGAACGGCGGCATGACCAAGGCTTGGAAATCACAGGGACAGGGTATGGGATGAGCCCCCTTGCTCCTGAAGAGGCGCATGGCCCTGGGCATGTGCACGGCTGAAGTGACCAGTGCAAAAGGCTTGTTGCCGACAAGCTCGGTAAAGATGCGCGCTTCGTCGTCGGTATCCCACGCCCGAGTCTCCAGAATCAAAGCCGAACGGGGGATTCCCAAGCTGGTCGGCAGGACTTCCATGGCCGCTGCCTGGCTCGATCTTCCCGGAAGGCTGCCGCCCGAAAGAACCAAACGGCTGTTGGGGATTTGCAGGCAAAGTCGAACTCCCTCCATGACCCGAAGTATGGAGCAGCCCCACCTGTCCGCGGGGGTTTGGACGTCGGTGACCAATGCCCCTCCAAGGACCACGATGAAGCGAACCCCTTCCCGTTTGAGCTTGCCCGGGTCGGCGTAACCTCCTGCCCGGGCTTCGAGATGATTCGTCAGGAGGAAGCTTGTTATGGGACACGAGGCCGTGAGCAACACCAGCGTAGCGGCCGCAATCATGCTCTTCGCCGGCAGGAGCCACTTCTTGAAAAAGAGAAAGATTTGGCCCACGATCAGGAGTACGAGCACAAGTCCCACCGGATAGCAGAACGTGCTCACCACTTTCTTCAGTACAAAGCCTATGGAATCCACCCGTTCACCTCATCCGATCCTCTGCAAAGCCCGTTCACCAAGTATTCGATTTCATAAGTTCGATCGCGCATCTCACCCCTGACGGCGCCGCCACGGTATTTGTTCATGGTCGAACCCTCTCTCCGTCATTTCTGCGGAGGCAGAACGGCGGCCGGAGTCGCCGTCTCCTCTACACGCAACGGGTAAGGTCAGCCGCCGAACCGGTGAAATGGACAGGTTAATCCTCTTCCCGATCCGTGGGATCTTGACGTTGAGGGCTGCCGGTGAACGGACGGGCAGTGGCTTGCCCCTCTTCGGAAACCCCCTCTCCCGACAGTACCGTGGCGAAGGCCATAACAAATATCTTCAGATCCAGCAGGTACGACCAATGGTCCACGTACCAGACGTCAAGCCGGAACTTCTCGTCCCAACTGTTGGAATTTCGACCGTTAACGCCGGCCCAGCCGATGAGACCCGGCTTGGCATCGTGCCTCCGCATCTGCTCGGGAGTATAGAGCCCCAGGTATTCCATCAAGAGCGGTCTCGGCCCCACGATGCTCATCTCACCTTTCAGGACGTTCCACAACTGTGGCAATTCATCGAGGCTCGTACGGCGAAGGAAGGCTCCCGCCCGTGTCAGACGCGAACCGTCGGCAAGGAGGGTCCCGTCAAGGCCCCGTTCCTCGGTCATGGTCCTGAACTTGATCAGAGTGAAGGGCACTCCGTGAAGGCCGGGCCGCTTCTGGTAGAACAACGCCGGCGCCCCCATAGTCAAACGGACGAACAAAGTCACGGCAGCCATGAGTGGAGCACAGATTACCAAAGCCGCTGCGGCCACCACCACGTCGAAGACTCTTTTTCCCACATCATTGGCTACCGATGCCCGCATGGTCTCATACCAACTCCCATAGCCGAGAGGCTACAGCGAAAGATAAAAATCTTGGAGAATGCCGCCCGTGGCTGCGCCTCGGGTGAATCAGAGGCTCTTGTTCTTTCTTCATTATGGAGGGGGCGACTCTTCTCCCCCTCCAAACCTCCCCCATACGTTGGCTCCCCCGGTGGAGAACTCTTACCCGAGATATTTATATGATTTTGCAATCAAATCGATAACGAGGACGGCATGTCTCCTTCATCGCTTCACTCGGCGGCAAGTCGCTTTGACACCGCTTCGGCGCGTCGATGCAACTTCTCGATTGCGCGACAGATTCCCAGCGCGGTTTCCCGGGGCATGTGGGACCAGATGGGCAGGCTCAAGCTTTGCCCGGCAAGGCGAACGGTGTGGGGAAGATCGATCCCCGAGCCGTACCATCGATAGGCTGCTTGCAGGTGTACCGGGGGATCGTAGTACGATCGACTGTCAATATTTTCCGCCCTGAGCGCTTCAACCACCTGATTTCTCGTCAGTCCGAACGCCGACCCGTCGATGGTGACGGAAAAATCCTTGAAACTGGAGCGATCTCGGAAATCAATCTCTTGGAACCCTATACCGGGCAGACGTTCCAGATTTTCGCGGAAAACCGTGGCCAGGGCGGTCCGATGGGAAACGGCATCCTCCAACATATCGAGACTTCGAAGGGCCAGCAGAGCATTGAACTCCGGCATTCTGCCGTTAATGCCCGCAAAAGCGGAGTCATAGCCGGTACTATGACCGTATTCTCGGCCGATTCTGATTTTTTCGGCAAGCTCCCCGTTGTTGGTGGCCACCAATCCGCCCTCGCCCGCTATCACCAGTTTGGTGGGGCTCAAGCTGAAAATCTCCGCTGCACCATGATTCCCCAGAGGCTTGCCTCGATAGAGCGATCCCAATCCATGGGCGGCATCGAAGATCAGTGGAACTCCGCTTCTGTCCGCAATTTCTTCGAGCGCTGCTATGTCGGCAGGATTACCGAAATTGTGCACGGCCAGGATGGCACTGGTACGGGAGGTGACGGCCGCTTCCGCGGCACGGGAATCGAGGTTGCCCGTCTCCGGGTTGACGTCTGCAAAGACAGGCTCCAGACCGGCCAGAACCAGTGAGCTCACCGTTGCCATGAAGGTGAAGCTCGGCACGACAACCTCTCCTCGAAGGCCAAGGCCTATGTACACGAGTAGGAGCCCCACCGTGCAGCTCGACACCCCCACAACATGATCGACGCCGAGATGCTCGGCCATCGCCTTCTCAAGGGCTTGCAGGCGAGCTCCCTTGGTAAGCATCCCCGTATGAAGCATCTCGCGCACACCGTCGGCGATGTCTTCGTACTCAGGAAGCCACGGTCGCACCATAGGGATGAGCTCGGGGAAGAGAGGATCGTTGCCGAGAATGGCCGGTTCGTCACTCATGGTGATCGGTTCCCTTTTTCACACGTTCGTTATGCCGGTCTCCCCGAAGGAGGTCGCTTCGGGGGGGGCTGTTCGTGGCAAGGAGTGCCGGGCTCGTCCCGGCTGATAGCACTCTCATGCCATTCGCGATCGCATCGATAACATCTTTAACTGCGAAACGGTATCAGCTTGAAGATTTCCGGCTGCCCGTTCTACGTTTCTTTTCGGTGCCTAGGTCGGAGGAGTAGTATTTGTCATATCCGTAGTACTTATAATGATTTGAATACCGGTATTTTCCGTAATGGGAAGCCCTCGCGTCCGCCATGTTAAGAATCACGCCAAGCAGCTTTCCCTGGGCGTTCTCAATCAATTTTCCGGCGTGCTGGAGCAGCCCGATCGGCACCAGGCCCCTCTTGGTCACCAGGATCATGGCATCCGTGAAGTCCTTGATGATCAGAACATCCGGAAAACCGACCAAGGGCGGTGTGTCGAAGATGACCACGTGAAATTTCTTCTTCAGGTAATCCACTATCCGACTCATGCGGTACGATCTGAGGAAAGCAACTGGATTCGACGGTGAAGGACCCGCGGGCAGGTAGTATAGTCCCGGTACCCTTGAGCGTCGAATCACGTCTCCCAACTTTGCATCGGATTTCTTGACCAGCGTGGTCAGGCCGGGAACATTCTCTTTATCCCCGAAAACGGCTCCGAGTGAGGGCTGCCGGAGGTCCGTATCCACCACCAGGACCGACTTCTCTTCGGATGCCAGGGCTACGGCACACGCAACGGAGAGGAGCGATTTCCCCTCGCCGGGGACTGCACTGGTGAACATGAAGCTCCTGGCGGATGGCGAAGACGTCAACAACATCATCGACGTGGTTATGTTGCCTATGGCGTCCGAGATGATCGAACGCGGCAAATCGTATGGGAGAAATTCGTACACCCCGCGAGTCGCTTGAGCGGGCAGTCGCATCTTCAATTTGCCTATATCGGGAACCACCCCCAGACTGGGCAAATTCAACTCTCTTTCGACATCCTCGGCGGTGTGGACCTTGTCGTCCATATGATCGAGAAAGAACGCCGCAGCGATTCCACCGGTCAGCCCAATGAAGGCTCCAATTATGATAATGAATAATTTTCTGGGTTTTACCGGTTTACGGGGTTTCTCCGGGGGATCGATCAGGGTAAGATTGTTGCCGATCAACTGGGAATTGAGAGCAACCTCCTTGGATTTCTGAAGAAGGATCTTGTACACCTGCTCGGTGGTTTCCACCTCTTTCTTGAGCACCGCATAATCCACCCCCAGCGAATTGACGTTCATAGCCTCCTTTTTTGCCCGCTCGAAGTTTTTCTGATCCATCGACTCCTGTTGCTTGGCCGCGTCCATGGCCGTGGTCACCAGGTTCTTTTTCAGGTCCGCAATCTTTTCGCGCAGGAGATCGATCTGCTTCTTGAGCATTTGCACTCGGGGGTAGCTCTCGGAATATATCTGGACCTTCTCCGAGTATTCGGATTCCAGCAGGGTAAGCTTTTCCTGCAACCGGCTCAAATCGATGGGGTGCACACCGCTCGGCAGAATGGCCAGCGATCCCTTTCCCATGTTCTGCGTCGATGCTTCGAGCTGGGTCAGTTGCTCGTTTGATTTGACGAGTTGTTCCGCCGCCTTGTTGAAAAAGGTAATCACGTGGTTGGAGTTGTCGTCCAGGGACACCATCCCGTGCTCGCTGGTGAAATTGATAAGAGCCGTCAAGGACTTGATCAGTTTCTGTTCCACTTCTTCCAGCTCTGTCTTGAGCCAGGCTCCCGCATCTTTCACGGCCCGCTGTCGTTGCCGCAGGTTGCGGTCGAAATAGATCTCAATCTGATTCTCAAGCATTTCCTTAGCGAACGCGGGGTCGGTTGCCTCCATTCCCACTTTGAGTAATCGAGTTTTTCCTTCCTGCTTGACGCTGATACGCTTGATGAGCGCATCCACGATAATTGCGCGCCGTTTATCTTCCGACAGGGGACCGGAATCTGCCCGGGAATCACCACGAAACAGTGAAACGGTCCATGAAGCGATCGCTCCCAACGGACCGGATCTTTGCTCACGAGCAAATTGCGGGGATTTGTCCAGTTTCATGCGTTTCACGAGAGCTTCGGCCAGAGATCTACTCTTGAATATTTCCGCCTCTGTTTCGTGGCTGTCCTTAGACACGACGCCCCGGGCAAGATCTTCGCCCAGCGTCTTGATGGAATCCTTGCCTTCTTCTCCGACCTCGATGATTGCCACTGACCGATACACGGGTACAGCCGTGAAGGCGTAGAAGGCCGCGAGTGCAACCCCAAGAAGAAATATGGAAATAACCGTCCACTTTCTCTTCAGTATGACGGCAATATTGTCCTTGAGGCTGGCTCCCTCCTCCTCAGGATAGAGCCGGCCGCCGGTCCCCGCCTCATACGACCGCTCCCCTTCCGCGGCCTTCCGCAAAGTCCGAGCCGACCCATCCTTAGCGGTGCCGCCTCCCAGGTGCGCAGTCCCTGTCTGATCCTTGTCCTGAGGACTCATCATTGAAGGTTCTCCCTTACCATGCCATTGTTGTGACGCAGGGGTACGCTTTGGGCCCCCGACTCATTCAGTGTACCTTCAAGCGCCGAAAGGGGCAAGCCCGCGAATTTCCCACGACTCTTCAACTTGTTCGACATCGGGAATGGAGACCCGAAGGAGGATCCGTACAGGCTCTCCGCCCTTCCGAACGTAACCATCCGACTTCGCTCCGGAAGCCGGTGCGTTAGAGTGATCTCTTCCATCGTCATGCACCTACGCCCTGAGCTCGCATTATTGTCAACTTTCCCCGGTTTCGAGTTGCAGCCGCCGGAGGTCTTCTTCTCGACCGATGAGCACGAGAATGTCGCTGGGTTTAATGACGAAATCCGGTCCGGGGAGGAAGACGAATCGTTGAGGGACGAGCTCTTTCACCGCAATGGCAAATACGCCGAAGCGGTCCCGCATGTTGAGCTCCTTAAGACTGTGACCGTGAAAAGAGTCCGGCGGGGCCACATCCATAACCTCAAAATCCTCCGCCAAAGGGATGAAATCCAGAAGGTTGGGATTGATGATTTGAGCGGCGATTCGGTGAGCGGTCTCCCGCTCCGGAAAGATCGTCTCAGTGGCTCCCACTGCTCTCAATATTGCTGCGTGATCTTCGGTTGCCGCCTTGGCCCGGATGCTCTTGAGCCCCAGTTTCTTGAGGTGAAGGGTGCACAGGATACTGGCTTCCACACTCTCACCGAGGCTGACCACGGCTTCGTCGAAATCCGAATTGACCACGAGACGGAGACTGGCGAACTCACGGGCGTCAATAATGAGGGCCCGCTGGACCTCGTCCGCGACGGCGTTGACTCGCTCCTCGCTGGAATCCAGAGCCAACACGTCGCACTCCTTGGCTAAAGCCCGGGCCAAGGCACTGCCGAATTGGCCGAGACCGACTACGCAAATCAATTTCCTGTGAGCCTTCATCCTATCATCACCGTCCCTTTGGGATAACTTACGTGCGTAACATCTTTAGAGAATACCCAAACGGCCACC
This sequence comes from Desulfomonilaceae bacterium, assembly GCA_041741735.1. GTDB lineage: Bacteria > Desulfobacterota > Desulfomonilia > Desulfomonilales > Desulfomonilaceae > JBGSJS01. The sequence continues at coordinate 12,294 of JBGSJS010000007.1, forward strand.
GTCATGGGCCCGAGTCTGCCCACAAACATGGTGGCGCACAGCCACAGCTTCCCTGAGGTAGACAGATCAGCGGAAAGACCGGTGGACAGGCCCACGGTTCCGAAGGCTGAAACCTGCTCGAAAATCAGATCCAGAGCCGACACGGAGAGATGGGCCTGCGTCGTCAACATCACGAGAATGCCCACGATATTCCAGAAGACCGCCAGACCGAGCAAGAGCTCGGCTCGCTGGAGAAGATCGTCCGGAACTCGGCGATCGAGAAGTCGGACCTCTTTCCTCCCTCGCACGCTGGCGTTGAGCCGAGCCAGCCATATTGCCAGGGCTGTGGTCTTGACACCTCCGGCGCACGATCCGGGCGATCCTCCGACGAACATCAGCATGATCAGCACAAAGAGCGACGCGGAAGGAATCCTCCCGATGTCCACGGTATTGAATCCCGCGGTCCTGGCCGTCACCGACTGGAACAGGGAATGAAATATGCGATCCGGCCAGTAGAGCTCCGCAGGGGAAAGGCCGAAGCAAAAGAGCGCTGCAGCCCCTCCTGCAACGAGAATCGCTGAAATCGTCAAGACCAGACGAGTGTGGAGCGAAAACCGCTTGGTATGGAGCCCCCTTCGTCTCAGGGCAACGTCCCGGGCGAAGATCAACAGCTCGTGGAGAACTACATATCCCAATCCGCCGAGGACGATAAGAGCCATCACCACAATGAGGACTCCTTCATCCCCTCGAAATTCCATAAGATTGTTTCGATAGATGGAAAACCCGGCATTGCAAAATGCCGAGATAGAGTGAAACACTGCAGAAAAGACTGCCGTGTCCGGATCCATGCGAGTCGAAAAGTAGACGAACAACAAGATTGACCCTACTCCTTCAGTGACGAAGGTTATGGTCAAGATGCTCCGAAAAACGCTTCTGAATTCCGAAGCGACATCCTGCTGGAAAATGGAATCGGCAACCACGGCCTGGGACGTTAAGGACATACGCCGACCCGTCATCTGGGCGGCTATGGCAGCCAGGGTCATGATGCCGAGTCCGCCCATCTGAATGAGCACCAGAATCACAACCTGCCCCATGAAGGTGAAGTCGGTTCCCGTGTCTACCACGGTGAGGCCGGTGATGCAAACCGCGGATGTAGCGGTAAAGAGGGCGTCCACCAACCCCACATGGCCGGAAACATGACACCACGGAAGCCATAAGAGGATGGTCCCGATAAGTATGGCTGCAGCAAAACTCCCCGGGAGGGCGCTCTGGGGAGACGTGAGTATTCTGAGGATTTCGGAGAAACGATTTCTCGAGCTCATATGTGCGTGGCTCACGGTACGAACAGAGTGAGCGGATAACGACCTATTCGGCCATTCGGACCCTAAATTGCCCTGAAAGCCCCTGCCGGCGGGGGTGGAGGTAAGTATCCGTCCATGTACCGTCTCAACAATGTCGGCAAATTCTCTCGGTAAAGACCACGATTCGTCCCTTGCCGTCTCGGGCACCAGGGCACGGATGCCGCCTCGACCCTTGCCTTGGTTTTGACCGCAAAGACGGTCATTTAGTGGGAAGTGGTAACCGGTAGTACGCGACAAGTCAAGCACGATTTCACAACAGGCCTGCACGTTCGGCGACTTGAGTGCACGAGTCGCCATGGTTCCTTCACGGCGAGCGGGCCGAAGCAATCAGGCCCGGCTGAGTCAGATCGACCGCCCCGCATGATTCTCCGGATAACCAACTCCAAGAGCTGAGAAGCTACAACGAAAGATAAAAGGCTTGGAGAGTGCCGCCCGTGGCTGCGCTTCGGGTGAATCAGAGGCTTCTATGAGATGCGTTGTTCCTTCTTCATTATGGAGGGGGAGACTCTTCTCCCCCTCCAAACCTCCCCCATACGTGGGCTCACCCCGTGGAGAGCTCTTAACCGAGATTTGTATAGATGCTTGCGTGAAAAAGCACCTCGAGAATTGGAGCTGTCCGCGTGCAGTCCTCCGCCCCGGGACCGAGGAAAGGGCTCCCTTCGTGATGCGAGGAGGGGTGGCGATCTTGACTGTTTAACGGCGGTGTGCCATCGTTTAATTTGATTCACAATGATATTCCCGAAAGGACCTTCACTTATGAAATCTATCGGCCCCCTCCGGATACTCGTTGTTCCGGCGATCGTCGCCGTCCTTCTCTGCGCTGACGTCGGCCGGGCCCAAAATTCCGACGCCGGCATGGACAAGACAAAGTGTGAACAGCTCCAGCGTCAGATAGATTCGGTTGTGTCGTTGGCCAACTCCACATCAATGGGCGACTCGGAAAAAATTGTCGCACTTGCAAAGGTCTGGGGTCAGGCTGTCGCGACGATGCTCAAGAACACCGCGGACGACTCGGACTCTGCGAAAATTGCGAAAGAAATGGTGGATTCGGTGACGAAGGTCATGGCTTCGGCCGACACGTCCGGTGCATCGGGCAACAAGACCGTTTCGTCGGAAACCGAGCGAGGGGCGAAGGTTCTGAAGAACAGGCTGAAACCGTACCTCGCGGTTATGAAGATGATGTGTCCGGATCTCGTTATTCCCGATGTAGCGCGTTAGTCGGATCGGTCGGCCCGTCCATGCCGTGAACATGCACCTTCTTGGAATCGCCTGTGTGCGGCGGTGCCGGGCAAACGGGTCTCAGCAATCCGGTGAGACGTTCCGCCCACTGCCGAAGAGACATGCGGCGGAGTTTACGCCGACTGTGACCATGGCCACCATTACCGTTGAACGGAAGAGAGGACTTATGAGCCTGACCGACGACCTTGCCGCTCGGCGAAAAGAGTCCCATGGAAGGATTCCCGCCGACAAATTGGAAATCATGGATCGCTCCGCCCGGCTGCTGGAGCAATCGGGAATCACGGACTCCTGTCTCAAGGAAGGAGACACGGCCCCCGACTTCGTACTGCCCAACGCCTTTGGGAAAAAGGTGGCTCTTCGCGACCTCCTGGAGCGAGGCCCCGTGGTGTTGAGCTTCTATCGCGGTGGGTGGTGACCCTATTGTAACATTGAGCTGCGGTCATTGCAGCTCGAACTGCCGCGCATACAAAAGCTGGGCGGTCACTTGGCGGCCGTCTCTCCCGAACTTCCCGACAATTCCCTATCAACCACAGAAAAGAACGACCTCACCTTCGAAGTACTTTCCGACAGAGGCAACCTTGTGGCAAGAAAGTTCGGCATCGTGTTTCAATTGCCGGTGGAGCTGAGGCAAGTCTACGCATGGCTTGGAGTAAATCTTGCCGAGGTCGACGGCGATGAAACGTTTGAACTGCCCATTCCCGCTACATACGTGATTGACAGGGATTCAAAGATTTTCAAGGCGTTTGTGGACCCCGACTACACCAAGCGCCTGGACCCGGAGGAGATAGTGGCGGCGCTTGAGCGGATTGCCGCTCGGCGCTATCGATCTTGACACGTGTGCAGCATATTGATAATCTGATATTATTCCATCCCTTTGATAGGGTGTTAACAAAGGGAGAGAGACGTGAAAAAACTGCTGATGGCTGCCACCTTGCTCCAGTGCATCGAGTACTATCCCATGTATGAGTCTATTGTTGCACGGCCCATCCCGTGTACCGTCGGCAGAGAGGAATGACCGCGAGTGCGCTCGAAATCCGAGACTGTTTGTCGTTCACGGTCGTTCATAAGGGAAATTACTCCAAAGAGGCCCGGATAAACGTGCCGTTCATCTCATCGACCCTTTGGATCTGGGGAGATGTATTGATGTGGCCGACTTGACCGAAACAAGTCCTCATCCACGAAAGCACCGGCGATCGGAATTTCTCTCTCCCGGCGAAGTCCGGAAAACCGGCCGCCCACCTTCCCCCCTATTCAGATTGACCTGAATAGGCGCTTCCTACGCCGTTAACGGCCCTCGTATCGACCTGCCCGCGAGGATCTATCTGCATTACGAGAGCCCTATCATGGGTCAACAAGCTCAGAGGAAGGCCTCCCCGGTAGCTGACCTGTAGAAGCCGGAACAGTCCGTCGCCGCCACGATCTCGTGAGGATTGGAGCAGAGGCCTGCATGTCGGTTCGGTTTGCTCCACTCTTGCCAGCGGTGAGAGTTTGTCAGCCGTGGGTTTGGAGGTATGTCCGTGAGAGTGTTGCTCGTCAATCCGCCCAGCCGAGGAAACATAGGGTTAGATGATAGAAGCGTCAAAACCGCGGGGAAGAAAGCGTACCTTCCTCCACTGGGCCTCATAACCGTTGCGGCGCTCTTGCCCAGTGATTGGTGCGTCAAACTGGTTGATTGCTCGTTTGAGCGGATCACGGCCGATCAATGGGAGGAATGCGATCTTGTTCTCATATCGGGGACTATTGTTCAACTCGATTCAATCCTGGAAATGATCGCCGAGGCTAAGCGCAGAGGTAAGATAGTAGCGGTGGGCGGGCCGGGGATTCACCACTTCCATGAAAAAGGTCTCCAAGCCGGCGCGGACTTCATCGTAAGAGGCGAGGGCGAACTGACAGTCCCTCCGTTGCTGGAGGCGTTGCAGAAGAAGGATTACGGGAGAGTAATCGAAACTTCTGATGTGGCGGACATGACTCAGAGCCCCATTCCTCGTTTCGACCTCCTCGATTTGGACGCGTACGTGGACTTGACCGTCCAATTTTCCCGGGGCTGCCCCTTCCGCTGCGAATTTTGCGACGTCACCATGCTGTTCGGCCGTGCCATCAGATCCAAGGCTCCCCACCAAGTGCTCGAAGAGCTGCAACGGCTTTACGATCTGGGCTGGAGGCGTCAGGTCCATTTCGTGGACGACAACTTCGTCGGCACACCTGTTCGATCGAAGGCTTTCTTGAATGAATTGATACGCTGGATGGACGACCACGGAAGACCGTTTGAATTCTATACCTATGCATCCGTCAATTTGGCCGGCTTTCCCGACCTTCTGGGACTCATGGTAAGAGCCGGCTTCACCATGGTCATGCTGGGAATCGAGACCACGGAAGCCGAGACGCTCAAGACCGCCGGTAAGCACCAGAACGCCGCCGTGGATCTGAACGAGGCCTGCGCTAAGATAAACAGGGCGGGGCTCGAGATCGTGGCGTTGACCATGATGGGATTTGACGGTGAATTCAAGGGTACGGACGAGAAGTTGATCGACTTCGCTACAAGGAACGGAATCCCCGAGGTCTGCGTGAGTCTGGTCCATGCCTTGGTGGGTACGAGACTTTGGAAGCGGCTCAAGAAAGAAGGTCGCCTCAGAGGAAGCGGGGGGCCCAAACTGGACGAGTGGCACGGCTTGGGTCTGAACTTCGTTCCCACGAGACCCGTAAGCGACATCATGGAAGAGTTTGTGCACGTCCACGAGGTTTTGTACGATCCGCTGCACTACCTCCGTCGGGCATTCCGCCATTTCGAGACAATGCAGCCCGAGCCCATGCGGATTCCCTATCGATTCCCCGATCTCTATGAACTACGGATACTGTTGCTCACCGTTTGGCGTCAGGGCGTTCGGTACCCGACCCGCAAGGAATTCTGGCGGCTTTCCATCAAAGCCTTCCTTCGTTTTTCCCGCAACCGGTTCGCACTTTTTATTCGTGCCTGTGTGAAAATGGAACGTTACATGGCGCGCCGGAAAGCGCTTTCCCGCGAATGGGCAAACCGTGACCCGGGGAGTGAAGCCCGCGATCCCATTGGGGAGTCGAAAAGTGCATGAGGGAAACAAATCTTTGTAATCGGAGCGGTGCAGCTCTGTTCATCCCCCGGCCAACGCTGCCGCCAGTGCATCATGGATGAGCCCGTTAGTCGCTAGAACGCTTTGGGTGTGGATGTCTGTGGGACGGCCTTCTCTGTCGCTCACCTTTCCTCCGGCTTCCGTCACCAGAAGCATGCCCGCGGCTTGGTCCCAGGGCTTGAGTTTCAGCTCCCAAAAACCGTCCAGTCTCCCGCATGCCACGTACGCAAGATCCAAAGCAGCCGACCCGGCTCGGCGCATGCCCTGAACCCTGGTCACCACCCGGGAAAACTCCGCTACGTTGTTGTCCGGTGAGTACGCCCGATCGTACGGAAATCCCGTTGCCACCACGCTTACGTCCAGCTTTTCAGCACCGGAGACACGAATCCGCTTCCCGTTGAGAAAGGCACCCCGACCTTGCACTGCACAGAACCTCTCCTTCTTCAGAGGATCGTATATCATGCCGGCAAAGAGCCTCGCCTCGTCCATCAGGGCTATGGAGACGCAAAAATGCGGGAATCCGTGGGCAAAGTTTATGGTCCCGTCCAGCGGGTCCACAACCCAGAGCCATCGGGAACCCGACCCTTCGGTCTCCGTCTCCTCGGTGAGGATGTCGTGCCCGGGGAATTCTCTGGCGATGGCCCCCATAATGATGTCCTCGGAGGCACGATCGGCGTCGGTGACGATGTCGATCCCTCCCTCGGTGAAATCCTTGCGGACCACGCGAAAATCGCCCCGAAAATAGCTCAGAATCACGCGACCGGCCCAAGCGGTCACTTCATCGAGGAATGAAAGAATCTCCTCAGGCTTGAGATCATCAGTCATAACGACTCCCGCTTACCTGGTATCGCTCGTTCGATCTCCTTTGTTCGTCACCGTGCAGGAAAGCCGACCGCGATGGAGAAGGACCCGCACATTGTCCCCAACTTGCACGGACTCCGAATCGGTGACAACCGCTCCCGTGTCCGATCCAACCGTGACCGAGTACCCCCTGGACAGCACGGCGAGGGGGCTCAGATTGTCCAGCTCCGATGAAAGGGTTTCAGCCGCGTGCCGAGCATCCTTCAGAGCGGTTCGGGTGGCTCTGCAGAGATCGGCTGTAAAATCTTCAGCCTGTTCTCTTCCCAGAGCGACCACTCGGCGAAGATGATCCGGCCTGAGGCGCGCGACCGTGGTCCGCACTTCCCCGGCACATTCGTTGAGCTTTCTCGACATGGAGGTGTTCAACCGAGTGGACAGATCATCCATTCTCATGCGCCGATCCTCAATCTGGCGGCGGGGATCGTAGAGCCGCTTCATCGTCTCGCTCACCGCCTCCGCGCAGGAGCGCAGCGAATAATCCACGGCATTGCGCAACCGCGCGGTCATGTGGAGAATCCCCTCCGAAAGATCCCGGCGGTCCGGCACGACGAGCTCCGCCGCTGCCGAAGGAGTGGAGGCTCTCAGGTCGGCTGCAAAGTCCGTGAGGGTAAAGTCCGTTTCATGCCCTACCGCGCTCACGATGGGCAACGGACAGTCCGCTACGGCCCTTACCACCCGCTCGTCGTTAAAAGCCCAAAGATCCTCAACAGAGCCGCCGCCTCGACCTATGATGACGACATCCACGTCGCCCGCGTCACACAGTCTCCGAACCGCACGGACGATCTCATCGGGGGCGCGGTCGCCCTGAACCGTCGCGGGGCTGAGCAGGATGTGTACGCCGGGAGAACGACGATTGATAATCCGTATCATGTCTCTGACCGCCGCGCCTCGGGCCGACGTCACCAGCCCCACCGTCTTCGGGAATGTGGGCAGCGGCTTCTTCCTCTCCTCATCAAAGAGGCCTTCTGCGGCCAGCTTCCGCTTCATCTGCTCGAATGCGAGCATGAGACTGCCCAGCCCAAGCGGTTCCATGGTGTCGAGAATCAGTTGATATTCGCCCCTCGTCGCGTAAACGCTCAGGCGTCCCCACGCCGCGACGCTCAACCCTTCTTCGAGCCTGAACTTGAGAAAGCGGCTTTGAAGCTTGAACATCACGCAACGGATCTGAGCCGAATCGTCCTTGAGGGTGAAATATGAGTGCCCCGATGGTGCTGTCCGGAAGTTGGAGATCTCTCCCTGAACCCAGACGGACGGATATTCTCCTTCCAAGAGGGTCCGAATCCGTTCCGTGAGCTCGGACACGGTGAATATTTTGCGCTCCGGAAGCTCCATGGTACCACCCGGTCGTTCGGAGAGGTGCCGGCCGTAGGGACGAGAGGCCGCGAAAACAAGGATGAAGTATAGCCCTCGCTGACAGGATTTTCAATCGACGTGCAGGATGCCCTCGAATGGTCGCGGGTCGTCACCCCGAGCGAAAGCCGGGGTTCAGGATTGGGAACAGCCCGGATTCCTACCTCCGCAGGAATGACAGGGAGAGCACTCGTTGTACAACAGATCCTTGGTGGCACTGCCAGGGGGGAAATGCGCGACCGAACCTATGAAATCGAATACCATGGGTTACGCCAGTCATGACGTCATGGCCGAGCACCACGCCACAGTCCGTCAATCTCTTCCTTCCAGGCTCGAATATCTTTGAGAGCGCGTTCAGCGTAGATTTCTTTTCTTCGCTTCTTCGGGGTCTTGGGTGGGGGTGGGTCCATGATTCCGAAGTTCACGTTCATGGGCTCGTACTTCCGGGAAGATTCGGTCTGCGTGTGCTTCAAGAGCGCGCCGACGGCCGTGGCGGCCGGGGGCAGGACCGGGGTGATACCCGCGGTCAGGAGCCCCGCCATGATACCCACTGCCAGACCGGACGCGGTGGACTCTATGTACCCTTCCACCCCGGTGATCTGGCCGGCGAAGAATACGTGGGGGCTCGCCTTGGATCGGGAAAAGCAGTCCAGGAGATGGGGAGCGTCGAGATAGGTGTTGCGGTGCACCGAGCCCAGTCGGGCGAACCGAGCGTGCTCCAAGCCGGGAATCATTCTGAAGACCCGCTCCTGTTCGGGACGGGCCATCTTGGTCTGAAATCCCACGAGGTTGTACAAGGTGCCCTCGCGGTTCTCGGCACGCAATTGTACCACGGCAAAGGGACGCGCTCCTGTTGAGGGATCGGTCAACCCCACCGGTTTCATGGGGCCGAAAGCAAGGGTGTCCGGACCACGCCTCGCCAATTCCTCCACAGGGAGACACCCCTCGAAATGGGGAATTTGCTCGAAGGGGTGAGGCTCAACCTTGCGAGCATTGAGAATTTCCGTGACGAAAGCACGATACGTCTCTTCGTCCATGGGACAGTTCAGGTAATCGCCCTCTTCCTCACCCTCTCCATAGCGTGACGCGCGAAAAATCCTGCTCGGATCCAGCGAATCCGCCGTGACGATCGGGGCTATGGCATCGTAGAATGAGAGTCCCTGCGCACCCACCAGCTTGGCAATCTCGTCGGCCAACCGGTCGGATGTCAGCGGTCCTGTGGCCACAATCACCGTCCCCTCTTCCGCTGAAGGAATGGACGTAACTTCCCGCCGTTCCACCGTCACCAGAGGATGCTCGGTGATGCGCTCGGTGATGAGCCTCGCAAAAAGCTCCCGATCCACGGCCAGCGCCTTTCCTGCAGGTACCGAAGTGGCATCCGCTGCGGCGATGATGAGCGAGCTCAAGATCCGGAGCTCTTCTTTAAGGAGCCCCGCGGCTGAATGAAGGACCCCGGACCTGAGCGAGTTGGAACAGACGAGCTCCCCCAGGTCGGATGAGCCATGGGCCGGTGAATAAAGGTGGGGTTTCATCTCCACCATGCGAACGGGGATTCCCCTGTCGGCAAGTTGTCGGGCCGCCTCGCATCCGGCCAGGCCGCCTCCGATAACCGTTACGCTCATATTCGTGCCTTCGACGGGGTCGATGCCGTTCGTACGGCTCCCCCGATGCTTCCATCCAGAATTCTCTTCGCCACGCGGTAACTCCTTCCCTTGAGCCGCATCGGCCTATCGCTGCAAAGCAGGCAACATATCATACCACGCCCGGCCCCGAGATCCCTTCCTCGTTGCCGGTCCCCAATCCGAAAGGATTTGTTGCGATTCGCTATTAATGTGGAGGGCCTTTGTCCCTCTATGTTATAGTACCGCAGCTTGGATAGTGGGTAACAGCCATGCCGACCACCGAACGGAAGAAGTTCAAGGCCAAAGAAGTGGTGACCGATATCAGGGCGGGATTGGACGATCTGGCCCTCATGCGGAAGTACGGAATTTCGGCTTTCACCCTGCAGAAGCTTCTCAACAAACTGGTGAAAACGGGTTATCTGGAATCGTCCGCGTTGGATCGTCGAGCGCATATGCTGGAAAAGACGGTTGATCTTGGATTCAAATGCCCTGCTTGCGGAATTCTCCAGTTGACCGAATTCGACGAATGCCCTGCTTGCGGAGTCATCGTTTCGCAATATCATCTTGTCTCCAAGCTGGTAAAGGAAAAGAGACAGGAGAAAATCCGGCAGGCACCGAAACCTGTCGTTCAGGAAAAGGTCGCCGCTCCCTCTAACCCGCCAACTTCACAACCGCTGGGAGAGTGGCTGATCCTGGCCGCCAAGAGGGGTAACGTCAAAGAGGTGGAGCGCATACTTTCAGCCGGCGCGGACGCGGATTACAGGGGCATGTGGGGCATGACGCCCCTCATTTGGACAGCGTCCAAAGGGCACAACAAGGTTGCGGAATTGCTCCTTGCCCGCGGAGCGGACGTTAATGTAAAGGCCAACAATCAGAGCACGGCGCTCATGTGGGCCTGCTTCTCCGGTCACGATGACATGGTGAGGCTGCTCCTTGAAAAAGGTGCGGAAGTCCACGCGAAGTCCAGCAGCGGGGCCACCCCGCTGGTAGCCGCAACGGAACGGGGCCACCGTGAGACGGTCCGACTGCTCTTGGAATACGGCGCCAAGGAGTAGTAGTCTCGTTAATGTGCTTCAGGTCCTGGACATCGCACCGAGGGTGAATTAAAATTTGTTTGGTTGGATTTTTTCAAGGAGGCTCACCATGTGCACAGACGGGGTAGGGCATCTTGTCCTGGGAGATGAGGCAATTCAAGAAAAGATGGCCAATCCGATCCTCGACCTCGTTCACAAACAGGTCGTCATGACGCTGTACTCTTTGGATGCAAGCCATCGCCTTGACGAGTACAAGGAAGTTCTTCCCCTCTATCTATCCACCGAGTGGCCGCAATGCAATGAGATCCTGGACGCGATCGAGCAAGCCGGGCTGATCAATCGGACGGAGAACGGCATAGTACTGACCCATCCGGTCGAATCGGATGCCGAGAGCTCCTGCGGCTGTTCAATGTAAGGCGATGCTGCCGTGGAGCGGGGCTTGAAAAAGCCCCGTCGGCTCGATTACCGGAGGGACGAGGGTAAGAACGTCTCTGTGATTGTTCGCGAGGACGATTTCAAGGATCACCGCGTCGTCGTCGCCTTCCCGACTTGTGGCGTGGGTGGGTCCACGAAGCGTCGTCGATGTTGGAAAGAGCCCCCAGACTACGGTCAGGGGCAGGGATGCAGTCACGCAATACCTGCACGCGGGAGCGGGCACATCGTTCCCGTTGAGAGAAACCCAGCCCATCGGGGGTTCCACCCAGCCCTCGGCCGTTTCCACCGAGGCGTTCCGATCCCCGGTGAGAGGGAGAAGGAGGAGCCCGGTTCCTTCCCCATCCACGAACGTTGCTGCGTTATTCTTTGGCCCAACATCGAGACGTCCCGGTGCGAACGTCCAGCACGTCGTGACCTCGTGGAGCCCCAACCCGACAACCATATCCCGAACGATCCAATAGCTCTTTCTCACAAAGATGACCGTCCTGAGAACCGTGAGCTCTCCCGAGACGCCCGCCCAAGGCCCGAAAGAAATACCCGCGGCGATTTCCAGAGGGGGCTGCCGGCTCCACGAAACCCTGTCGAGGGCCGGCCGTACCTTGTCCTTGAAACACATTCCGGCCCGCAGCGGACCTTTCCCGTCGATGAGGATCATGTTGTGGGCGGCAGCCGAACGGTAATAATCCGTGAGAGGGCCGGGCGCGTAACCCGTGATTCCCGGATCGACGAGCACGGGCCTCCCTGCTGCCGAGACGTCCAGGGACAAGGCGTCGTCATGGTGGTGAAAACCACCCGGGGGACCTCCCCTGAACACGAGGAAATGCGCGTCGGACCCATGGTGAGAGCGCATCGCCACGATTCCCGCGTCACGAAACCAATGTGAGAGCTCTGTCGGTTCGATGCCGACTCGGCCGCGAGAGCCTGTCCACATCAATTCATCACTTCCGAGGAGCTCCCCCGCCTTTGTCATGAGCGCCGTGTAATCCCCGGCACACCCACCTGAATCGTTGAGAGACGGCCACGTGAAATCGGGTCTGCAGAGCGCGGAAAGGTACTCCGCCGATTTTCTCAACAGCTCGTCAAAGTCTTCGAATAGTCCCTTTCCCGTTTCCGCTGCCGCCTGTTTAACCTCCAGCAAAGCCTGGAAGCAAATGGCATGGTACATCGGTGAAATCTCGTAAAGTACCCCGTCCGAAAAGAACTGACGGTCAACCTCGGCTTGCAGCCGAGATAGGCCGGTCTTCAGCCAGGTGTCGGCAGCAGCGAATTCCGGGAAGCAAAGGCCGGTCAAAGTCAGAGCGGCCGACTCCACGATGATCCAATTGTTGGGGTGTCCCTGATGGTCGAGGAGATGCTGCGCGTGCTCCCATATGGAGCAGAGCATGGCGATACGCGTCTCCTTACGGAACATCGAGTGATGCCATACCGTTGCGATGACCCACAACCATTCCCTGAGTCTCCATGCCGCCGAGAGGGTTTCCCAGGAAGCTCCGGCTCCACCGTTGGAGCCCACGGGAACGGGATTTTTCTCTATCCAATCCCCCACGGTGCTATCCAACACAGTTACGCACCGCGGGTCGCCGGTCCGTGCAAAGGATGCCGCCAGATCTCTCAGGAAATGATGCCTGTTGAGAAAATGCGTCCATTCCAGCTCGCCGGTCGGATTGGCATCCCAGGGGATCGGATAACCGAGGTTCTGTCCCATGATTGTTCCTGCCACGATCTCTTCCGGCCCGGAGTGCGGGTACGGATGCGGCGGAGGGATGTGTAAGCCGGAATCAACGGGCGAGAAGGATCGGAGGCTTTTGGGGGCGGCGAGGGACGCTACGAGTCTTTCGTTACGGTCAAACGTGCCGAAGAGCTCGGTCACTCCCGGTACGTCGCAGCACAAGACAGACTTCAGGCCCTCCTGAGTAAGCCGGGGCCCCTGGGGAACAGACCGGATCTCGCCCTCCAAACGGTGGAAGAGGATTTCGATCTCCTCCGGGCCCTCATACGTCCTCTCCCGTCCGAAGGTGAGGCGTATCTCTCGTACGTCCGACCAGCCGCGAGGATGGCCGTATGTCCCGAAGCTCTCCCGGGGAAACAAGAGCACTCTTGGCGAGCCGGACAAGACGGTTTCCCGTCCTCCCGAAAAGGAGGTACCCGCGGAATCGGGTAATTCGGCCTCAGACCCGTGGATGATGGTTACGCCAACGAGCAGAACAGCCGGGGACAAGTTTTCGAGGGTAAGTGAAAGACTGTTGAAACGCGAAAGGTCGGTTTGGGGAGGATGAAGGGTAACAGCCGCTTTGCCGATGGCGGATATGCTCCACACTCCACCCGCGGGAGCTGCCCCGGAAATACGGATCGGGTCCCGTCCGTCCAGGATGATTTCCCGGGAAAGGACCCGATCGTTCTTGAATTGCTCAAACGGTAGCGGAGGCTCCCTCATGGGGAATCCAGGCTATTTTGAAAGACCGAGATATGCGAGAGCTATCGGCGACGTGCACGGAATGAAGAGGAGAATACCCCAAATCACGGATTTCCCCCTAGCGGACGCAATGCCGAGGCATATCAACAGATTCGCAACCAAGGACACGAGATAAACCAGCACTGAGAGAATCGTCACAATCAGCCCGTCGGTGGGGTCCATTGACCCGAGGAGACCGAAGGCCGGTGAAATGGCAGGCAAGAGCAACAGCACCAACCACCAGATAGGCTTGCCGGCGATGCTCACCATGAGATAAAGGTTCGCAATGGGAATGAACGCGAGCCATGCCATGGAGGTGTTTGTCTTGCGTGCAATGAGAAAGAGCATCACGGCAAAGAAGATGTACAAGACCAACGGGATAGCTATCAGGGCTATTCCCAGGCCTGCAATGGTGGCCAGCATGCCCGGAGTAACGTAGCCGGAGAGCTCCTTCGGCAATCCGGGAATTCCAGGCTGCTGAGGCTGGACCCCTTTTGCCGGTGGATGAAAACCGGGGCGCTGTCCGGGTCTTGCCCCGGGCTTCTCTCCGGGCTTGACCGCTGCCGAAGGTGCGGCGGGCTTCTCTCCGGGCTTCATCCGCTCAGCCGCGGTTCCGGGTCGCTGCCGCGGGCTGGGCGGTCTGACGGGTGCTTTGTCCAGCTCGGCGATCTTCTTCTTTATGATCTCCGCGTCCTCGGCCGCGGGAACGAGCTTGAGGTATTCAGAGAATTCTTGAACAGCGGGCTTATACTGATGTTGAATTTCGTTAATAAGGCCTAAGTTGTAGTGAGCTTCTGCAAAGTTCTGGTCCAGCTTTATGGCCTGTCTGAAATCGTTTGCAGCTTCCTTATACTTTTTCTGTTTTCTAAAAACCTCGCCGCGGTTATTAAAAGCATCGACATAATTGGGACTGACGGCAATGGCCTTGTTGAAGTCGTTGAGTGCCTTGGCAGGCTCGTTTAAATCGTCGTATGCCATGCCCCGCCAGTTGAGCGCTTCGGCAGACCGGGGGTTTCTGTCCAGGAAATCAGTATAGATTTCCACGGCTTCTTTCAATTTTCCTGCGCGCTGGCTCTTCAGCCCTTCTTCCAAATATGGCTCTACCTGAGCAAAGGCCGGCAACGCCATCCACGTTACGCACAGGAACGCCAACAGCATCATGATGGCGGTCGAGCACCGGATGCTCCTACCCCGGGAAGGGAGCCCGACACGCCCGGAGCGATCCTTTCGGACCATCGGAGAGAGACCGCCCGGTTTCATGGTGTCCCCTCCGTCCGGTTCACGCGATTGAGCGTCTAAGAATCGAACGTGCAGATCGATGGCGCCAGTGATCGAGAGTCTTTTCATGCCGGTCCCCATTTCGGTTCAACACGAGATGTCTGATGTCAGTAAGATGCGGTACACAGTGATTATGAGACTGTTATTTATCAGAATTTTGCACGACGGTCAAGGTTTATCAGTGCCAGGCCATTGAAAAATCAGGATTTTAATGCACGGGAGAGAAGAAGAAAATGTTGAGATTGCCGCAAGCGGCTTAGCCGCAGCCTTCCTTTCCCGTCGGCCGGCACTTTTCGACTTTCATTCCTGATTGAGGCAAGCTGGAGTGGTTGTCAGGCGATCAGGTGCTTCCAAGCCCTTTCCACCAACGCATCGGGATCCGATTCCTCAAAGAGCAGCGCCGCTGTGGTTTGCTCGGCTTTGGATGCCAATCTCATGTACTCGTCCGAGAAACCGCCTGTCCCCGTCAAAATTCCTATGGCGCATTTCGGTCCCAGCTCGGTAAACGCTATGGTAAATTCATTGAGCGTCCCCATCCCGCCGCCCAGGAAGAGGCACGCGTCCGCGCTCCGTACGAGAACGACGTTTCTTCCCTTGGTCCCCATGCCGGTGCACACGATGGCGCCGGCATCCGTCGGATACCCGTAAGCAGCGATGTGCTCCTCCTCGTTGGGGGCC
This sequence comes from Desulfomonilaceae bacterium, assembly GCA_041741735.1. Taxonomy (GTDB): domain Bacteria; phylum Desulfobacterota; class Desulfomonilia; order Desulfomonilales; family Desulfomonilaceae; genus JBGSJS01. The sequence continues at coordinate 27,687 of JBGSJS010000007.1, forward strand.
GGAGAAACGGCCAGGGTAAACCCGCCCAGGGAAGCCGCTCCCTGCACCGCCGCGTGGGGCAAACCGGAACAACCTCCGGTCAGGAGAATCCCTCCTCTTGACGCCACAGCCCGCCCCACGGCAAATGCGCGTCTTCCTCGCTCCGAATCTTCCGTCGCACGGGAAGATCCCAAAACGGCAAACTGGAAGGCTCGAACAGCACTCACCGATATCCTCCCGAGGTGCATGATGCCGCGTCCGACGGGCGTCGGACCGGCCGTTCCCACAAGCTACCATGCTCTCGTGAGTAACGGAAAGCAAGCACGATGCCTTCCCCATGCAGAATGCGGTCGGCTTGCTCCTCCCTTGCGCAGGCCGGAAAATGTCGCCCCATGTAGGGCCCGGGTTCTCTGTATCATGCAGGAATAAGGCAGTGGAAAGGCCTTGACAGCCCGTGATCAAAACGATAACGTCACGTGGTTCGACCCCTGGGAAGTGACCGCACGGGATTATGCAAAATTACGCTGCACTCATTTTGGCCGCCGGGAAGGGGACCCGTATGAAATCGGGACTCTGCAAGGTCGTGCACCGCGTTGCGGGCCGCCCGATGATTTCCTACGTGGTTGACACGGCCCGGGCTGCGGAACTTGCGCCGCTGGTCCTCGTGGTGGGCCATCACGCGGACCAGGTGAAGGAGATCGTCGGCGCTCAAGGCGTGTCATATGCCGTGCAACAACCTCAACTGGGTACCGGCCACGCGGTGGCAGCCGCGGAAGAGTCATTCCGGGACTTTGAAGGGCATGTGCTCATCCTCTGCGGAGACATTCCGCTCATTGAGCCGGGAGCTCTTCGTCGCTTCATTGCATTCCACGAGGAGAAGCAGAGCGTCCTTTCGGTTATGACGACCTATCTGGACGATCCCTTCGGGTACGGGAGAATCATCAGGAATTCCGAACAACGAATCGACCGTATCGTTGAAGAGAGAGACGCCGGCGAAGAGGAGAAATCGGTCAAGGAGATTAATACCGGCGTGTACCTCGTTGACGTGAAGTATCTGTTCTCTCTGCTGAAGAAAGTCAGGCCGGACAATGCCCAGGGTGAGTATTACCTCACGGACATCGTGTCGGAAGCGGTGAAGGAATCGCTCCCTGTGGAGGGATTCGTGCTCGAAGAAGCGTCGCAGGCCACCGGAATCAATACCCGCAAGGAGTTGGCCCGAGCCTCCGGAGTAATCCTGGAGCGCATTCGAGAGGACCTGATGAATTCCGGCGTGACATTGCTCGACCCGGCCGGCGTGTACGTCGATGCCGAGGTCCGCGTGGGACCGGACACCATTATCCATCCTGGAGTTACGTTATCGGGTCGCACGGAAATCGGAAGCGGATGCGTTATTGAGCCGGGCGTATACATATCCGATTCAACCCTGGGCGATCGCGTACGAATTCTCCTGGGTTCTCGCCTGGACCGAGTCATCGTGGACGAGGGAACGTCCGTGGGCCCCATGGCCCACCTCAGGCCGGAAGCAAGGATCGGAAAGAACGTACGGATCGGGAATTTCGTCGAGGTAAAGAAATCCGTGATCGGTGACGGCACCAAGGCCTCGCACCTGACGTACCTTGGAGACAGCCTGATCGGGAGAGACGTCAACGTGGGATGCGGGACCATCACGTGCAACTACGACGGGAAGCACAAGCATACCACGGTGATCCACGATCGTTGCTTCGTGGGATCGGACGTTCAGTTCGTGGCTCCGGTGGAGATCGGCGAGGGATGCGTCATCGGCGCGGGGAGTACCATCACCAAGGATGTGCCTCCGAAATCGCTGGCGGTTGCCAGGGCCAAGCAGAAAGTCTACGGGTTGAGACGGGGGCAGGGATCGGTTCCATCGGATGAAGATAGGAAGCCTTGAGGTCGAGGGGAACGTTTTCCTCGCACCGATGGCGGGAATAACGGATACCCCGTTCCGGAGGGTGGTGCAACGATTCGGCGTATCGGCCCTCTGGACGGAAATGATCAGTGCCCACGGCGTAGCCGGCGGTCGCGGCACGTTCCGGACCATGGACCTGGAAGGCCACAGCGCCCCCACAGTCTTCCAGATCTATGGCAAAGACCCGGCGGTGATGGCGGAAGCGGCCCGGATAGTCCAGGAGCGGGGAGCCGCCGCAGTGGATCTCAACATGGGGTGCCCCGCGAGACAAATTGTCTCGAAAGGCTCCGGAGCGGCTCTCATGAAGGACCCGTCACTGGTGGGGAAGATTGTGGCGGCTGTGCGCAAGGTGCTCGGCGTGCCCCTCACGGTGAAGATTCGATCCGGCTGGGACGAGAAGACACAAAACGCTGTAGATTTGGCCCGCGTCATCGAGATGGAAGGTGCCGATGCGCTGATCCTCCATTCGCGCTGTCGCAGCAAAATGCATTCGGGTCCGGTTTCTCTGCAGGTGATCCGGGAGGTCAAGCAGACCGTGAGCATTCCCGTCATAGGTAACGGCGGGATACTGGACGTCGGCGACGCGGAAGCCATGATGGACGGCACGGGGTGTGACGGCGTCATGATAGGAAGAGGCGCTCTCGGCAGACCATGGTTGCCCGGACGGGTCCTCGGCCTGACCGGCAACGATTCCAACCGCGGCGTACGCCCGGTCACGGTTTTCGACGTAATATGGGACCACTTTCGGTACCAACTGCAATGGTGGGATGCGCTGACCGGGGTTCGGCGAATGCGCAAGCATCTGGGTTGGTACTCGAAGGGATTCCCCAATGGCGCTGAATTCAGACAACGAGTTTTTCGAGAAGAGGACCCGGAGCGGGTTATGCATTCCGTTCGGGAATTCTTTGGGGAGGCCCTCATAGATGAAATCTGACGATTCGAGCGCGGATGCCGGTGCGCGCCGCAGCGGAGGGAGCACTCCCAGCCACACAAGCGTCCTGGAGGCCGATATCGGCAGCTCCATCGACATGCTGGTGGAGTATTTGGTCGACAACGATGCCAGGGATATTCATCCGTTGATCATGGGCGAAGTCGAGCGCCGTCTGATCGTCAAGGTCCTTGAACGCAGCCGGGGAAACAAGGTCCAAGCCGCGAAGTGGCTAGGAATGAACAGGAACACCTTCCGCAGGAAAATGCTGAAATTGGGCGAAACAGCCGGCCTGTCGGGCGAGGGCGAAGGAGAAGTCTGAGTCGATTTGACGGGAACCCGGCCGGGGCATCGATCCGACCGGAGAGATTTCCAATACATTCAGTCAACAAACGGGTTTGCCCGGACCGACCCCGATCGGGCGCGCTGTTTGGCCCGATGTCGGGAACCGCTCTGATACGGGCATCTTCAAGATATTTCTTGACACATTTTGCTAAAGAAATATAATCAAAGCGGATCTCAAAAAACGTAACCGTTCAGCGGGTTTTCTCCCGCCCACGGTACGAGCCGGCGGAAGAGGAGGGGTGCCTCACCCCGAGGGCCGGGATCTTGGGCTGGGGTGTTGAGCCCTCCCGGAAATTACCAACCGGATCAGCCCGATAAGTGGTGCGGAGGTCTGAGTGCCAAAGCTCCGACGATCTCCGTCGTCTCGGTGAACGGGCGCCAACAAAAGCACGGGGAGACCTCGATGGATTCCGACAAGCTTGCTCTTCTCGAAGAGAAGATCATGCATCTGATCGAGCAAAACGATCTGTCCAAGAAAGAGCAGGAACGATTCAGCAAAGAGCTCGAAAAGCGCGACAAGAGAATCGGCGAGCTTGACCGCACGTTGAAGAAGCTTCATAAGGACCACAAGGCGGCCAAGGGAAAACTCGACAGAATTATCGAGAAACTGGAGGCGTTTACCTGAGCGGGCATGACGTGGATGACGAATCGGGGGTTGCCCGGGAGTCGGACGGATCGACCGAGGCCGTCAAAGTGCGGCTGTTCGGGCGTGATTACAGTATAAAGGGGCATGGAGACAGGAAATATATTCAAGAACTGGCTGAATTCATCCGGGACCGATCCGAGAGGATTCGACAACAGGCAACGGTGGTATCGACGCTGGATCTGGCGATACTCACCCTGGTCAATGTAACTGACGAGCTATTTCAAGACAAGCAGGTCCAGGAACGGACCGTCAAAGAACTGGAGGAAAAAACCGAGAGGCTTCTCAAAGCCCTTGACAGAACAATATAACCGGTAGGGAGTCCCCTGCACGGTTCGTGTCTGGCAGCAATTTTTTGAGCCAACACTCAAAAAATGGGAACCGCCCCCGACTGTGGTGTGCAAGCCTGCCATGAAGCAGGACGCCTGAAGCTGTCGTTTGGGTCCCACCTGGGAAACCAGGTTCAAAAGTTCTGCCTCCACGGCCGATGGCGGGGGACATTATCCCTTTCATGGATTTCGCGGTTTTCACACTCAATAACCGGGATGTGGACGGAAACCACCGGACGGCCGGCGGTGAAGATATACGCGACAGGCATCGCAGGGTAATCATAAACGGCAATCGTACGTTTCTTCCGATCCTTCCGCCGACGTTACTCTTCCGGTTCCGGTTTCTGTTCCCGAAGCATCCCGTGAAATCAAATAACGGAGGGGGTTTTGGAATCGATCCTTTCTTTGATTCCTGCCCTTGTCGCTGTGATCGTCGGGGGAGCCGCGGGATACGCGGTAACCAGAATCCTAGACAAGAGCCATCTTAAGTCAGCAAGAACAGATGCTGAAGAAATCATCAAGGCTTCGCAGAAAGAAGCCGAAACAATCAAGAAGGAAGCTCTGCTCCAGGCCAAGGATAAACTGTTCCAAGCCCGGACGGACCTGGAAAATGAAATAAAGGAGCTTCGTGGGGAGCTCTCGGCTCGGGAATCACGGCTCCTGAAGAAAGAAGAGAATCTCGAAAAGAAGGCCGGCCAGCTCGAATCCAAAGAGTCCTCTCTGATCAAGCACGAGAAAGAAGTGGATTCAGCCTATAAGAAGGCCAAGGAGCGAGAAAAGGAATCCGAGAATCTCGTTCGGAAACAACACGAAAAACTGGAGCAGCTCGCCGGACTCTCCGCGACCGAGGCTAAGGACATCCTCCTCAAGAAGGTCGAGGATGAGACGCGCATGGAATGCGCCAGAATCATAAGACAAATCGAAGAAGAGACCCAGGCTCAAGCCGATAAGAAGGCCAAAGAGATAATCGCGACCGCAACCGGCCGATACGCTGCGGATTTCATCGCCGAAAGAACCGTCTCCGTCGTCAACCTCCCCAACGAGGAGATGAAAGGACGGATCATAGGCCGGGAAGGCAGGAACATCAGGGCTATAGAAGCGGCTACCGGTATCGATCTTATCATCGACGATACTCCGGAAGCCGTCATATTGTCCGGATATAACTCCGTCCGAAGAGAAGTGGCCCGACTCTCATTGGAAAGACTGGTGAATGACGGTCGAATCCATCCGGCCCGCATCGAGGAAGTGGTCAAGAAAGTGACCCAGGAGATGGAGGAAGCCATTGTAGAGGCCGGGGAACAAGCCAGCTTCGATGTAGGGGTCCACGGTATCAACGGGGAGCTCATTAAGCTCATCGGTAAGCTCAAGTTCCGGACTTCATTCGCCCAAAACGTGTACCAGCACTCCATTGAGGTGGCATTCCTCTGCGGTATCATGGCCGCGGAGCTCGGATTGAACCAGAGAAAAGCAAAGAGGGCGGGACTTCTTCACGACATCGGCAAAGCCATCGACCACGAAGTCGAAGGAGCCCATGCCATTATCGGCGCCGATATAGCGCGGCGCTACGGCGAATCCCCTTTGATCGTGAATGCCATTGCCGCGCATCATGGTGACGAGGAGCCCACGAGCACCCTCGCAGCACTGGTGCAGGCCGCGGATACGCTCTCCGCCGCGCGGCCCGGAGCTCGACGGGAGATGCTCGAGAACTATGTCAAGCGTCTGGAAGATCTGGAAAGAATAGCGGATTCCTTCAAGGGAGTGAGTAAGTCCTTTGCTATTCAGGCAGGCAGGGAAATCAGGATTATTGTGGAAAACGCCAACATTAAGGATGAAGGGCTGACGCTGCTGGCCCGTGACATCAGAAAGAAGATCGAAAAAGAGCTCTCTTACCCGGGTCAGATAAAGATCGTAGCCATCCGGGAGTCCCGAGCCGTTGAATACGCCCGATAGCCTGCTCCGGGGCGGTGTGACAAGAGAAGCTCTCCAAGAAAAGATCGTACCCCGAACCCGAATGGGCCGGCATACTGTCGGCCCGTGCAGATCTCACATCTAAAACGCGGAGCGGGCCCCCTACGGCAAAATGCCCTCATGAGAAGTCAGAGAGGCAGCCTCCACTGCGCCCTCCACGGCGACGGCACAAGGCGGACGGTCACCCGCAAAGCTCCCCAGCCTCAAAGCCTGCATTGAAGCTACATTCTCGGAGGAATCATGAAAAACGGCAATGCGCTGTCCCTTGAAGACATACTCCGCCTTATCTCGATGAAAGAGGTCTTTGGAGGATTTGCCCATGAAGTAGCGCAACCGCTTAACGCCATCATGATCGCTTCCCAAGTGATCCAATTGAAGCTCGATCGCAGCGGTTTGACGGAAGAGGAAAAGGTTTTCCTCGTGCAAAAGCTGTCCCTGGTGTCATCCCAGGTCAACCGGGCCGCGCAGATAGTGGAAAGCTTGAGAGCGTTTACCAGAGGTTCCAAGCAAGGCATCGAAAAGACCGACATAGAGAAGGCGTTCGAGAAAGTCCACGGCCTCATGGGACAGCAGTTCATCGGGCGGGGAATCGAGCTTGTCTGGGAAGCCGGAGGGTCTTTGCCTCCAATCCAAGGAGAGCTCAGCGTCGTGGAGGGGGTGCTGGTACAGGGCCTGGCGTTTGCCAGGGATACGGTGGAAGCTCTGGGGAAGTGGCATGACGAGAATGGAATTGCATACAAGGGAATCGTGCGGGTCAGACTCGTCGACGTGGACGGGAGCGCGGCCATGCACGCGTCGTGGAGTGCGGGTGATTTCCCTGACAAGACACACCCGGTAAGTGCGGCTTCGCATGTGGGACTATCCACTGCCGGCTCGGTCCTCTCCTCCATCGGAGGCTCCCTCCAATCAAGCCGAAAGGGCCTGTTGATGATATTCCCGTAAGATTGTCCCGTTCCTTCCACTCCTGCCTGCAGCGGGAACAGACGGTCGGTCGCACAGGCGCGTCTCTTCCGCTGGAAACGGCCCGACCTGACTGCGCTTCAGAGACATGCCGTCCTTACCGTGAAGTACCGTCTTTGATTGCGAAACGGTATCGGCATACCGGCACACCGAATCCGGCCGTCTCCTCGTGACGGCCCCCCGATTCACTATCCTTCCATCGCAATTGATTGCCCCTCCAACCCGTGTTATGGTCCGACAATGAATCCGCTCAGAAAACAAGGCGTGCTCGTGAACGTTCAAGGTGTGGGCGTCTTGATCCGCGGTCGGGCCGGGTCGGGAAAGTCGCTTTCTGCGTTGAATCTGATGCGTCGCGGGCATTTCTTGATCGCCGACGATGTGGTGGAGATCGTCGCCGACGCGGACGGAAGTCTTGTTGGGAGAGCCCTGGAGACGGACGTGCGAATTGAGGTCCGTGGATTGGGTGTGTTTCGGGCGCGATCCTTGTTTCCGAACGGGACTCTGGAGTCATCCCGAATCGATTTGGTTGTCGAGCTCGACACGTACGATCCGGCCCGGGATGCAGGTCGCCTCACTCCGGAGACAGCCTTGACGACTCTGCTGGAACGGGATCTCCCCACGGTGAGAGTCCCGGTGCCCGCGGGAGTCGACCCGGCTCTCCTTATCGAAATGTTGGCCGGCCTCTATAAGAGAAACGGAACGGTAACACAGTGACCGAAAAGAAGATCGTCGTGGTAACCGGCCTTTCCGGTTCGGGCAAATCCACCGTGGCAAAAACCCTCGAGGACGCGGGGTTTTTCTGCGTGGATAACCTGCCGGTGGATCTGTTGCCCAAGTTGCTGGAAATTGCCGATGCCCGGGGAGGAGAGCTCACCCGCCTCGCTCTTGTCATCGACCTGCGCCAGCGGAAGTTGTTTCCCCGATATTCATCGACATTCAAGTCGCTGGAAGCGGCCGGCAAAACCCTGGAAATCCTCTTCCTCGACGCGCGGGACGACGCCTTGGTGAGACGTTACAGTGAGACAAGGAGACAACACCCGTTGGCCCCATCGGGAAACGTTCTCGACGGTATCAAAAAGGAGCGCGAAGAGCTCAAGGAAGTAAAGCAGAAAGCCGACAGAGTAATCGACACCTCAAACATGACCGTGCATCAGCTCAGAGAAGAAATCAACAAAATCTATGCGAGCTTCCGTACCGACGTAATGAAAATTGTGGTCAATTCCTTCGGGTTTGGTAAAGGGGTGCCCATCGAATCGGATCTCGTCTTTGATGTGCGCTTTCTTCCCAATCCTTATTTTGTCGAGGAGCTCAAGATCAAGGACGGCCGGGATCCGGAAGTGACCGAGTGGATCCGTTCCAAAGACATCACACAAACGTTCCTGGAGAAACTGGAAGACCTGCTGGCTTTTCTTTTACCCCTTTACATCAGGGAGGGAAAGCAGTACCTTACCATCGCCATAGGGTGTACGGGGGGACGGCATCGGTCTGTTTTTTTGGCCGAACATGTAGCCCGGTTCTTGCTCGGCCAGGGTTACAGCGCCACAGAAGTGAGGCACAGGGAGCTTGCTCCATGAGCCCGAGTTCCTTCCGGCGCGTGCGAATCCCCATCACCCCAGTGGGAAAACTCGAGATAAGATCACACTCGTTGCAAACGACTCGGACTGCAGGAGAGACGGCGACGAAGCTGCCTGCCGAACCTAGGACCGTGTTACCATGATTGGAATTATCGTTTTGACCCACGGCGATTTGGGAAAACAATTCATCAACACCGCCAGAATGATTGGCTTGAATTCTGAAGAATCCCTCATTTCCCTCGCTGCCGATCCCTCGGACTCCCCGGATCGTCTGAGAGAGCAAATGGCCCAAGCCATAAAGAAATTGAGCAAGGGAGACGGCGTACTTATTCTGACGGACCTTTTTGGGGGAACTCCCACCAATCTATCGCTGTCTTTCCTGGAAGAAGGAAAAATAGAGGTGGTAACCGGGCTGAACTTGCCGATGTTGATAAAAGCCATAAACTCGCGAGGCGATCGCGACGTCGCTTCTCTTGCAAAAGCCGCATCCGACGCGGGCAAAGAGAGCATTTTCCGCGCCGGGGAGTTCTTGCGCCAGCGGTTGGCGAGGAGGACCACCGGTGAATGAATTGCATAGGGGGCATTTCACGCGTTACCACCGGGTGTATCCATGCCCATAGTCCTAGTGAGAGTGGACGACAGGCTGATTCACGGTCAGATTCTCGAAGGATGGCTTCCCAGCACGCGTGCCCAGGAGTTGCTGGTCGCCAATGACGCTGTTGCCCGAGACGACTTGAGGAAGATGATCATGCAGTCGGCCACCCCCTACAGCGTGGGGCTGGTGATCGACAGCGTGGACGGGATTGCATCACTTTGTATGGAGTCCGATGCCTCGGACGTGAGAAGAATGATCATCGTTGAAAGTCCGTTGGATGCCCTGCGACTCAAGAGGGCCGGCGTCCCCTTTGACAGTTTGAATCTGGGGAATCTTCGGACCAACGACGTAACGGTTTGCTTGAGCCGGAGCGTTGCCGTGGGCGATGAAACTCTCCGGGCCCTCAGGGTGATCATGGAAGAAGGGGTTCACGTGAGCCTTCAGGCTGTGCCGTACGAAAGGCCCGTCGACCTGTTCAAGGTGATCCGGAGGTGCGGAAGATCTTGACGTCGGAGAGTGTGAAGATCGCTCTCAAGAGCCTCAATGGTACCGCTCGATACCGGATCGTGGATCGCTGTTCAGGGACAGCGCTCCGGTCCGGGGAAAGATCCGGCGTGCGGAGATTTAATCCGGGTGTCCAATGATTCACGAAGCTCTGTTGGCCGGAGCGGTAGGAAGCCTGCTGTGGCTGGACAGGTTTCAGGTCTTCCAGTTCCTGGTTTCCAGGCCGATTGTTGCCGCCCCCTTGGTGGGATGGGCCGCCGGTGACCTTTCATGCGGTCTGGCATCGGGAGTCCTTTTCGAGTTGTTGTGGCTGAAGAGGCTTCCCGTGGGAGGCCATATACCGCCCGACGCGTGCATGGCTTCGATGGTGGTGGCAGGGGCCTCGGCAGTGGTGAGGTCTCAGACGGGCGCCGATCTTGCCGCGTTGCTCTTTGCCGCCTTCCTCCTTCTTTTTCCCGTCGCGTTCATCGGCAAGAACCTCGATGTGCTTCTCAGGACAGGCCTCGGCAGGATTTCCTCCACCGCGCAGCAACGTCACGCCTTCGACGCCGATGCCAAGATTGTACCCTATTTGGGGCTTGCTCTGCTCCTGGGGTACTCCCTGGCATTTCTTGTTCTTTTCCCCGCCATTCTCTGCGGAGCAGCCGTTTTAGGCAAGGTGTGGCCCCTGATTCCTTCGTCGGTGAGCAAAGCGTTCAGGACGGGGTTCTACGTCGTTCCCCTGCTCGGAGTAGCCGATCTGATGATGGGGTTCCGGACGTGGGAATACTTCCTGATTTTTGCAGTTGGTTTTGCCGTAGCGCTCGGCGGGGGGGTGCTCCTGGCGCATTTCGGTTGAAATGGGACGCTGACGAGGCAATAATTGAATCCGAATGAACGGAGGCCTACTGCTCCAAACGCAGCCGGTCCCCTTAAGAGAGAGCTCACACAGTGTAGCGATCAGGGCGATAACTTATTACTCCTTTGCGGAAATACGGTGCCGGAAGGCAATCGATTTCAGGATGATCCCAAATGGCCTCAAGTCGTCACCCCGAGCGAAAGCCGGGGTCCGGAGCGCTCGGAAGAGCCTGGATTCCTGCCTCCGCAGGAATGACGGAGAGAGGGTTCGATCATGAACAAATACCTTGGCAGGGCCGTCAGGAGTGAAATGCGCGACCGAACTTATGAAATCGAATACTTGGCGATAATGACGGCTTGTATCCGGAGCGAAGCCGGGTCGTGCCGTTCGTAGCGGAAGAGACATGGCGTCATTGTTATCGATTTGATCGCGAAATGGTATGAGACCGGCTCACCGAGAAAAAGGGCAATGGAAACGGATCGAACCCTCCGCACAATACGCATGAAGCCGGCTGATGTGGACGAAATCCTCGTCATAGAGCACGACTCTTTTGCCGATCCCTGGACGAAAAAGATGTTCCTGGACGAACTGGCCAACCGGTCTGCTCGGCTGCTGGTTCTGAAGATGGGGGAACGAATAATCGGGTACATGTGCTACTGGGAAATCCTCGATGAGGGGCACCTGATGACGATTGCCGTCCACCCGCGGAACCGCGGTCAGGGATTCGGAAAATTCCTCATGGAGAAGCTGGAGGAGTTGTCTCGAAAGGCCGGTTTGAAACGAATCATTCTCGATGTGGCGAGGCGCAACAGAACGGCCCGGAATCTTTACGGAAAGTGTGGATTCAGGTCCATAGGATTCAGGAAGAGCTACTACAAAGTAACGGGCGATGACGCTCTGGTGATGGAAAAGTGGCTGTTTTCAGAAGAAGAAGAGGAGCAGTCCGCCACGCAGGCGGATGCATCCTGAAAGCCTGACCGTATATACGCAATCGTGAGCTTTTGCCCTTAAACCGGCGACATTCACTTCCCCGCTTCAATAGCCGTGACGATCCCATGGCACTTACACGACGTGGCCACCAGGTACTTGCCGCGCTCGATGCGCCGCTGAAGCCGCCGCACATCTCCCAGCGTATATCCCCCAACCCCGGGCAGGATCTGAAAACTCCGCTGCACCAGCACGGTGAATTCCGGGGACCGGATCTGCTCGATCAACGCGAAGAGCGGTTCTCTCGGCTCGCCGGTCACGGTGCACAAATCGCCCTCGGGACAGTCGTCGGGACAAACGAAGTCCGCCCTGCTGCAACAGAGGTTGGAATCGTCAAGAATAAAGGGATTGGGAAGCTTGGAGGCAAGATCGGGGGGAACGGGAATCGTGCGACACTGATGGTCTCTTGCGAGTATGTAAGCGGCAACGAGGTGAAACGGGACCATGGGAACGATCACTTCGTCTTCGTTGCGGGAAGAGGCCTCCGCCAGGAATTGGACTGCATCCACATTGCGGAAAACCGCCCTTCCGGAGGAGTCTTCCGGAAACTTTTCCGCATCGGGATCCAGCACCTCGATCGAGGAATCGGGGAAAGACCTCTCAATTCGGGCAAGGGCAAGGCGGCCGAATTTTCCGAAACCGGCGATAAGATATCTCATTCAGAGCTTTCCTCCGACTACCCGATGAATACCGGCAAGATCAGGAATTGAGCGAACGTCGTGAAGCCCGCCCAACGATTCGAACAGCGCCGCGACCGTCCCGGCCTGGCCGTCGCCGACCTCGAGAAAGAGCCGACCTCCCTCTTTCAGAAAGGCTCCTGCCTGTTGTACGATCCGTCGAATCACATCAAGGCCGTCCGGTCCTCCATCCAGAGCCCGAAGAGGCTCGAAAAGCCTCACCTCCGGCTGGAGGCCTGCAATGTCCCCGGTGGGAATGTACGGAGGATTGGAGCAGATGACGTCGAAATGAGGTCCGGGACGGACGGCTTCAAACAGGTCCGATGCGATAAAGGAGATCGACTCGCGGACTCCCGCCTCCACTGCGTTGCGTGCCGCAAGGCCAAGGGCACCGATGTCCAGATCCGTTGCCGTCACACGGCAATCGGGGATCTCTTTGGCCACGGCTACGGCCACTGCGCCCGTGCCGGTTCCTATCTCCAGTACTTCGGCTGTTGTGCGGCCGCGCGCATCGCCGTTTACCGCCTCGACCAGCGTCTCCGTATCGGGTCTTGGAATGAGCACGCCGGGCAAGACATGGAAAGGTATGGACCAAAATTCTTTCCTGCCCGTTATGAGAGCCACCGGCTCCCGTTGGGCACGCCTGCGAACAAGCTCGCGATACCGTTGCCGCTCCTCGGGCTGGAGCGGTCTGTCCAGATTGAGATAGAGCCTGAGCCTGTCCAATTCCAACGCGTGGGCGAGGAGGATCTCCGCGTCCAACCGACCGGAGCTCATTCCTTTTTCCCTGAAATAGTCCGCCGTCCACTCCAGGATGGCCTTGACCGTCCAACGATCCGGTTTTGGCGGTCTCTCTTCCATGGGGGCTTCGAGTCTCCTCTGTGTATGGAACTCAATCCGTTTCCGAGTCTTTTGCCCTCAACCTGAGCCTTCTTCCGGCTTCCGGAAAGAGCCTCACGATCGTCGCACCACGTATGCCTTTGTCCCGCCCGAGACTACGACATCGAATGCCTCGTCCCGACACAAAGGCCGAGTATACCATGTTGTCTCGTACCCATGCTCACTCAAAGAGGCGACTTCGTCGATCGCCGCCTCGGCATTTCTCCGAGGCGAAGTCGGTCGGTGCTATTGGTAGATGAAGAGATTTACACTACATCACGAACTCTCTTCCCCTCAAGCATCACCCGCCTGAAAGCATATCAGCGCGGGGCAGGTATGAGACTGTTGCATCTCGCGCCTCGTCCGGAACCTGTACGGACATCGTGTGTCCTACAAAGTATCCCACTTCCTACCCCTGACGAAATCCCGGTCCGGGGATCGGGATTTCGCCCTCCCTCAATAGTAGGCATGGCGGGGGCCACCTCCCCCCCCGTGCCCTTTCCTGCGTCCGGCCCCCGCGGGATGATTTAGACAAAGAGGCCTTGTGGACGGTATTTCCGCCCCGTACTCGGTATCCCCCCAAAAAATGTATCAGAGTATCATTTCCGACGAATGTGGGATTTTCCAGGAGTGCTTTGCGGGACACTCGGGCAGGTCCGGTCTATCATGCCGGCAACGACCGGCCGTTCCCGATGTGTCCCTCACGTGATCATTAGTCTCTAATTATTTCATTTCCTAAATACGGTGCCGGAAGGCAATCGATTTCAGGATGACCCCGAATGGTCGCAAGTCGTCACACCGAGCGAAGGCCGGGTCCGGAGTTTTCGGAAAGAGCCTGGATTCCTGCCTCCGCAGGAATGACGGAGCGAGGGATCGATCATGAACAAATGCCTTGGTAGCGCCGCCAAGGGTGAAATGCGCGACCGAACTTATGAAATCGAATACTAAGGCCCGACAGCGTCACCACAAGCCCGGCTTAACCGGAGCCCCAAGCCCATCTTCTACAGTTGTTGGCGTTTTTCGGGGTCCGGAAGGAGTTAAGTTGTTGAAATAAGGAAGTGAGGTTTCTTTCAGAGTTCAAAACATGGTGCCACGTATGCAGTAAATAGTGCTTGACATGAGCGCCATCATC